>CAIMWI010000013.1 GCA_903845215.1 uncultured Rhodobacterales bacterium
CTGCCCCGGACCCCGGGATATTTGGGCACATATGAAAGGGGTGGGGGCGGGCTGGGGCTGGGGCTGGGGGTCAGGCTAAGGCCTGTTCAGCCGCTTGGCCGAGGCGCAGCAGGCGCGCTTCGGTGTGGGGGGCTGACATAAGCGAAAGGCCGCAAGAGGCGTGGCCTGTGGGCAAAGTCAAAACGCACTGATCCATCAGGTTGCCGATCCGTGTGTTGCGCAGCGCCAAAAGGTTTTCGCTGACATAATAGGCATCATCCGTCATCAGACGTTGGGCATTTGGCGGCAAGATGGCAGAGGTCGGCAAAACGATGGCGTCAAAGCCACGGGTCCGCTCGGCAAAGATGGCGCGCAGTTCTGTCAGGCGGTGGCGGGCGGCGATGTAGTCTGTGGCCGCAACCTGCGCGCCCGCGCGAAAGCGGTCTAGGATTCGGGCAAACATCTTGTGCGGTGCCGGCTCTATCGTAGCGGCCCAGTTGGCATAGGCTTCGGCGGGGAAAAGCATGGCCGCAAGCGCGAAGGCTTCGGCCACTTCGGGGGCGGTGATTTGGGTGATCTGGGCCCCTGCCGCCGAGAGGCGGGGCAGGGCGGTTTCAAAGGCACGCGCCGGGGCAGGGCGCAGATCATCCAGCGCTGTGGTGTGCAGCACGGCCAAACGCGCCCCCGACAGGCTGGCACCGATGAGGTCGGCGGGCGGCGCTCCGGCCAGCAGCGACAGCAGCAGGGCGCAATCCTCGACGCTGTGCGCCAAAGGGCCCACCGTGTCAAAACTGTCGCAAAGCGGGACGACCCCTTGGGTGGACAGCAGCCCATGTGAGGTTTTCAGGCCAACAAGGTCGTTCCATGCCGCAGGGATGCGCACCGATCCGCCGGTGTCAGACCCAATCGCCGCTGGGGCCAGCCCAAAAGCCACAGAGGCCGCAGCACCTGACGAGGAGCCGCCTGCCACCGCTTGGTCATCGTGGCGACAGGGCGGCGTTGCCGTCACCGGGTTAAGCCCAAGCCCAGAGAAGGCCAGTTCCGACATATGGGTTTTTCCCAAGCAAACTGCGCCCTGAAGGGTGGCCGTTTGCAGCACCTGCGCATCCGCGCGCGGCACGCGGCCTTTCAACAGGGCCGAGCCCGCCTCGGTCGCAACACCCGCACTGTCAAACAGGTCTTTCCACGACAAGGGCACCCCGTCGAGCTGATGGCGACGCAGACCTGATTTGGCACGCCCGGCCGCGGCCAGTGCCTCGCCACGCGCACGGGCGGGGGTGAGGCGGGCGTAGATGCGCGCACCCATCGGGTGCTGGGCTGCGGCATCAAGAAAATGCTCTGCCAAGTCGACCGGGTGGATCTGGCCCGCCGCGATTGCGCGGCCAAGGGCTGCGGCGGACATCTGGTTCCAAGGGGTGGACATGGGCTATTCCTTTGGCGAGACCGGTCTATATCTAGCCTAAAGCGCGGTGCGCGAAAGGGAAAGCACAGATGGTTTGCCCTTTGCGCATGGTGGACTTTATCGCCCGTTTGAAGGAGGATGGCGCATGAGCAAAGCATTCAACACAGATGTCGTGATCGTGGGCGGCGGGCTGAATGGGCCTGCCTTGGCCTTGGCCTTGGCGCGGGCAGGTTTGCGGGTAACCGTCGTCGATGCGCGTCCAGCCCCGGCACGGGCCGAGGTGGGGTTTGACGGGCGGGCCTATGCGCTGGCGCTCGCCTCGCAGCGGCTTTTGGCCGCGGTAGGGGTTTGGCCTGTAACCGCGCAACCCATCTTACAGGTCGTCGCCAGCGATGGCCGCGCCGGAGAGGGGGCTTCCCCCTTTGCCTTGCAGTTTGATGCGGCCGAGATCGAAGACGGCCCGATGGGCTATATGGTCGAAGACCGCCATCTTTATGCGGGCTTTCTGGCGGCCATGGCAGCGCAGCCCGCCATCACGCTTATGTCGGGCCAAACCGTGGTGGCGCAAGATCTGGGTCAGGTCACGCTGGCTTCGGGCGCCGTATTGCCGGCGCGGTTGGTGGTGGGATGTGACGGGCGCAATTCGGGCACGGCGGCGCGGGCGGGGATAGAGCGGCAAGGTTGGTCTTATGGCCAAACCGCACTTGTGACAGCCGTGCGCCACACACGCCCCCATGGCGGCGTGGCGCATCAGTTCTTTATGCCGGGGGGGCCCTTGGCGATCTTGCCCTTGGCCGGCGGGCATCACGCCTCGATCGTGTGGAGCGAGCAGGATGGGGCGGCGGCCCGTTTCGCCGCCTTGGACGATGTGGCTTTTTTGGAAGAACTGCGCCCGCGTTTTGGCGATTTTCTGGGAGAGATCGAACTTGCGGGTGCGCGCTTTACCTATCCTTTGCGCCTGTCACTGGCGCAAACCTATGTCACCCCAAGACTGGCGCTGGTTGGCGACGCGGCCCATGGCGTGCATCCTTTGGCGGGGCAGGGCCTGAACCTTGGTTTGCGCGATGTTGCGGCCTTGGCAGAGGTGCTGGTGCAAGCCCATCGGCGCGGCGAGGATATTGGCGCCTTGGATGTGCTGGAACGCTATCAAACCTGGCGGCGGTTCGATACGACCACCATGGCCTTGGGGATGGATGGGATCAACCGGCTTTTCTCCAACGACAACCCCTTCTTGCGCGGGGTGCGCGATCTTGGGCTGGGGCTGGTCAACGCCGCCCCCGGCCTGCGCCGCGGCTTTATGCGCCAAGCGGCAGGCTTAAGCGGCACGCAGCCCAAACTGATGACCGGCCAAGCTTTGTAAGGGATGACGGCGCAAATATCCCGACCCATGGCGACAACCGAGAGATCGCGTGCCTCCGGCGGGGATATTTAGACAAGTATGAAAGGGCGCGGGGTTGACTTCGCGGGTTGGCGGCGTTCTATCGCGATCAGTTCAATTCAGCCTCGCAAAGGGGACGCCGATGCACGCTTACCGCAGCCACACCTGTGCCGCACTTAACACATCCAACGTCGGAGAGACGGTCCGCCTGTCGGGCTGGGTGCACCGCGTGCGCGATCATGGCGGGGTGTTGTTCATCGACCTGCGCGATCATTACGGCATCACCCAAGTGCTGGCCGACAGCGATTCGGCGGCCTTTGGAGAGATTGAAAAGGTGCGCTCGGAATGGGTCGTGCAGATTGACGGGCGCGTGAAGCAGCGTGATGCCGCTTTGGTCAACCCCAAGCTGCCCACCGGCGAGATCGAGGTTTACGCCACCGGCCTGACCGTTCTGGGCGAGGCTGCCGAACTGCCGATGCCGGTCTTTGGCGAGGTGGATTATCCCGAAGAAACCCGCCTGACCTATCGCTTCTTGGACCTGCGCCGCGAAAAGCTGCACAAGAACATGATGCTGCGGTCTAACGTGGTGCGGCATTTGCGCAACGCGATGTGGGATCAGGGATTTAACGAATTCCAAACGCCGATCATCACCGCATCGTCGCCCGAAGGCGCGCGCGATTTTCTGGTGCCGTCACGCCTGCATCCGGGCAAGTTTTACGCCCTGCCCCAAGCGCCCCAGCAGTTTAAGCAGTTGATCATGGTGGCGGGCTTTGACCGCTATTTCCAAATCGCGCCGTGTTTTCGCGATGAAGACCCGCGCGCCGACCGCTCGCCCACCGACTTTTACCAGTTGGATGTCGAGATGTCTTTTGTCGAACAAGCCGATGTCTTTGCCGCCGTGCAACCCGTGATCCAAGGCCTGTTCCAGCACTTCCGCCCCGAGATGAACGTGCCCACCGACTGGCCGCTGATCGCCTACCGCGACAGCTTGCTGTGGTACGGGTCAGACAAGCCCGACCTGCGCAACCCGATCAAGATGCAGATCGTGACCGAGCATTTCGCCGGATCAGGCTTTGCCGTCTTCGCCAAACTGCTGGAACAAGACGGCACCGAAGTGCGCGCCATCCCCGCCCCCAAGGGCGGCAGTCGCAAGTTCTGCGACCGCATGAACGCCTTTGCCCAAAAAGAGGGTCTGCCCGGCATGGGCTATATCTTCTGGCGCGAGGCAGAAGATGGGTCAGGCATGGAAGCCGCTGGTCCCTTGGCCAAAAACATCGGTCCGGAGCGGACCGAGGCGATCCGGTTGCAACTGGGCCTTGGCCTTGGCGATGCGGCCTTTTTCTTGGGCGGCAAGCCTGACGCCTTCCAGTCTTTCGCAGGCAAGGCCCGCAACGAGATTGGCCGCGAATTGGGCCTATCGGAAACTGACAGCTTCCGCTTTGCATGGATCGTCGACTTTCCGATGTATGAAAAGACCGATGACGGCAAGATCGACTTTTCCCACAACCCCTTCTCGATGCCGCAAGGCGGGCTTGCTGCGTTGCAGGGCGATCCGCTGAGCGTTTACGCCTATCAATACGACCTTGCCTGCAATGGCTATGAACTGATCTCGGGCGGCATTCGCAACCACAAGCCAGAAATCATGTATAAGGCCTTCGAGCTGGCAGGCTATCCCAACAGCGAAGTCGACAAACGCTTTGGCGGCATGGTCAAGGCCTTCAAATACGGCGCACCGCCGCATGGCGGCTGTGCCATGGGGATCGACCGCGCCGTGATGCTTTTGGCGGACGAGGCGAATATCCGCGAAGTCATCATGTTCCCGATGAACCAGCGGGCCGAAGATTTGCTGATGGGCGCGCCGTCTGAACCGATGAACGAACAGCTGCGCGAATTGCGGCTGCGCGTTGTGCCCAAGGATTAAGCGAGGGCAGGGGGTCTTGATGCCAAAGCAGTTTGGTGCGCCTTTGCCCCATTGGACCCCGCCGCAACTGCCCTTGGGCGAGGTGCTGACGGGGGCCTTTGTGCAGCTAGAACGCATGAACCCCGCCCGCCACGGGGCAGATCTGCACCGCGCTTATCTGGGCCATGACGGGCTGTGGGATTACCTGCCCTATGGCCCCTTTGCCACGCCTGCCGACTATATCCGCTGGGCACAAGGTACGGCTTGCGGCGACGACCCATTGTTCTATGTCTTGCGCAACCGCGCCACGGGGCTTTGTGGCGGTGTGGCGTCTTATCTGCGCATCACGCCTGCTTCGGGGTCGATCGAAGTGGGGCATATCAACCTGTCGCCCGAAATCGCAGGGTCGCGCATGGCGACCGAGGCGATGTTTTTGATGATGGATTGGGCCTTTGGCGCGGGCTACAGACGATACGAGTGGAAATGCGATGCGCTGAACCTGCCCAGCCGCAGGGCCGCGCAGCGCTTGGGCTTTTCGTTTGAGGGGATCTTTCGCCAAGCCACCGTCTACCGCCAGCGCAACCGTGATACGGCGTGGTTTTCCATCATTGACGCCGAATGGCCAAGCCTGCGGGCGGCCTATCAGACATGGCTAAACCCTGCGAATTTTGACGCTACGCAGCGGCAGAAGGTGAGTTTGGCGGCTTTGACAGGGTCGCTGCGGGGGGGCGTCTGATCCAACCCTTTGACGTCCCCTCCCTTGCTCTGCGTGGCCCTTTAAGAATGAGTATTTGGGCCAAGATGAAGGGGGGCGCGGGGGGCTATTCGTCGAGCCGGAACAGTTTGTGGCGCGACGTTGCCCCTTGCACCAAGGTCAGCCGAGTTTTGGCCACGCCCAGCGCATGGGCCAAAAGCTCTGCCACGGCGGCGGTGGCGCGGCCGTCTTCAGGGGGCGCTGTGATGCTGGCTTTGATCATCCCTTCCGGCGCATCCGTCAGGCTGGCGTGGCGGGCGCGCGGGGTGACCTGCACCGCAAAACGCGCCCCCGGCAGGGCGCGGGCAGACCATTGGCCTTTGGTGGGTTTGGACATGAGCGGCCTTCTGAAGCGTTGGTATGGTATAGGCTTGTGTCTGGAGTTAGGCTAGCGTTTGGCCCAAACCGGCTTGGAAAAAAGGGAAGAAATCGATGCCTGTCGCCCATCCCGAGGCTTTTGCCTTTCTATCCACCCGCAGGTCGCATCCGGCCAAAGCCTTTGCCCAAGGCGGCCCCACGCCCGACCGCGCGGCGTTAGAGCCGATTTTGACCGCCGCCCTGCGCGTGCCAGACCATGGCAAGCTGGAACCGTGGCGGCTGATTGTGCTGCGCGGGGCTGCGCTGCGGCGGTTGGGGGATCTGGCGGCGAAACTGGGGGTAGATGCCGAAATGGCTGCCAAGGGGCGTGCGATTTATGACACGACCGCCCTTGCAGTGGCGGTGATCTCGTCGCCCAAAGAGCAGCCCAAGGTGCCCGAGGTGGAACAGCGCGCTTCGGCTCATGCCTTGTGCATGAATTTGGTCAATGCCGCCGAGGCGCAGGGTTGGGGGGCGTGCTGGTTGACAGGGTGGCCCGCCCATCATCCGGTCTGGGCGGCAGAGGCCTTTGGCTGCACGCCCCACGAACGGGTGGCGGGAATTGTCCACATCGGCACCGTGGCGGCCGAGGCGCCCGATCGTCCGCGCCCCGACCTGACCCGCGTGGTGGAATGGCGCGAGGTTTAGACCCGATCAAGCAGATGGAACACATCCGTGTCGCGGATGCTAATCCAGCCTGACAGGATGATCCCACACATGATCATCCACACAATCAACGTGATCAGCGTGGTGATCCAAGCTTTGCGGCCAATTTGGGGATCAACGGGCGCGGAAGAGGCGCTGCCCGGCACGATCTGCCCAGATTCAACCTGCGAGATTTGCCGCATGGGCAAAATGCATAAGAACACCACAAACCATGTGACCGAAAACAGGATCAATGCGCCGGTGATTGTCATGCTTGTTCCAGTTCAATCAAAGTGCCGGTAAAGTCTTTAGGGTGCAAGAACAGCACAGGCTTGCCATGCGCGCCGATCTTGGGTTCGCCCAACACGCGCGCGCCTTGAGATTTCAGATGATCGCGGGCCGCAAGGATATCATCCACCTCGTAGCAGATGTGATGAATGCCGCCTGCGGGGTTCTTTTCCAAAAAACCCGTTATGGGGGAACCCGCGCCCAAGGGGGCGAGCAGTTCAATTTTGGTATTTGGCAAGGTGACAAACACCACCGTCACCCCATGGGCGGGTTCGTCTTGCGCGGGGCCGACAATGGCCCCAAGCGTGCCCTGATACAATAGGGCCGCAGCCGCAAGATCGGGGACGGCAATGGCAACATGGTTCAGGCGACCGATCATGGCATGCTCCGCAGGTTTGGGCTGTTATGGCCGCAGATCCGGGGGCCGTCCAGAGCGGTTAACCGGCAGTTAGGGAAGATGTGGTGAACTGTGCGTGAGAATGAAAGGAGGATCCGATGCCTGACCGCTTGACCGTTACAATGACACCCCGCGTGCCACAGTCTACCGATCTGCCACTATGCGGGGTGACGGTGTTGGTGGTGGATGACAGCCGATTTGCCTGCGATGGTTTGCGGCTGATGTTGCGCAGGTTGGGCGCGCGGTTTCGCCGGGCCGAATCGCTGCGCGCCGCCGATGCGCATTTGCGATTGTATCGGCCCGATGTGGTGATTGTGGATCTTGGCCTGCCCGATGGGCGGGGCGAGGGCTTGATCCATGCGCTTTTGGCCAAAGCCCAGCGTCCGGTGGTTTTGGGCCTATCGGGTGACAGCAGGGGGCGCGTGGATGCTTTGGCCGCAGGGGCAGACGGCTATTTAGAAAAGCCGTTGGAAAGCTTGACCACGTTGCAAGACAAAATTCTGGCGCTTTTGCCAGACCGTGCGGTCGCTGCTTTGCCCCGGCCGGATCTGGCTTTTGTCGCCGATCCTTTGGCGCTGCGGGATGATCTGGCCTATGCGGCCGGTTTGCTGGACCATGACCCAGATGCGCCCACGCGCCTTTATGTTGCCGGGTTTTTAGGCGGCGTGGCACAGCAATCCCACGACACGCCCTTGGCCGAAGTGGCACGGCGCGCGCAACTAGAAGGCTTGCGTCAGGCCCTTCAGGTGCGTTTAGCCCTGCCAGATCAGGCCTTTGAACGCAAAGCTTTGCCCTTGGGCGCCTGACTACAGGGCAAGGCTGCAGGGCTTATTTGTGGCGATAGCTGCCCTCGGGCAGGTTCAAGGCTGCGGCCAAATCTTGCACCTGTCGCAGCGACAGGGTCAGGCGCAGGGGAATGTCGCTGTCTTCGTCGAGCTGTTCGATCACAACGCAATCCTCATAGGCCTCGACAATCACATCTTGCGCCAAGGGCGCACTGCCCTCGTCAATCAGGGTGATCACGGTCGCGTCAAACTGATGCTCTATGGTAAACATATCTCGACACTAAGCGGACAATGGCCCCCGATCAAGCATAGACGGCATCCAAACCAACGCAGACGATCGTCGCTTGATCTGGATCATGGCAGGCCCGCTGCGGCCAGACAAAACTACGACCAACCTGTCTGCACGAGGTATCCAGATGACATATATCGAGGCCCCTTTTGCATGGGGGCTGACACGCGGGATGGCGCGGGTTTTGGGCATCAACCTGGTAGAAGCTGTAACCGAAGGCTGGTTTTCCCGCCATGATCTGGCCGAAATGGTGAACACCTGCGAAGCATGTGGTGAGGCGCGCCGCTGTACGGCGTTTCTTGCCGTCACATCCCGCGCCGAAAGCCTGCCGATGTACTGCGACAACAAACTCAGGATCGAGGCCCTGCAGCCCTAACGTCGCTTCACGCATTCCGGCTTTCGCGGCGCGCTGCAAGCGGCTAGGCTGGTGCCATGTTGCAGATCCTTGACACTGTGCGCGACCGGGGCAGTCGCTATGCGGCCTCGGGCGGGGTGGTGGTGGATGCAGTGGCATGCAAGGCCTTTATCGCCACGCTCAAATCCGAAAAGAAATTCGCCAAGGCCACGCATAATTCTTGGGCGGCAGTTCTGGCTGATGGCAGCCTGATCAAAGATGATGATGGCGAAAGCGGGGCGGGGGCCGTGATTGCGCGGATGATCGAACGGGCCGAACTGCGCAGCCATATCGTGGTGGTGACGCGATGGTACGGCGGGGTCAATCTGGGTGGTGACCGCTTTGCCCATGTGGTCACCTCGGTGCGGGCCTATTTGGCCGAATTGGGGGGCGGTTAGGATTACAAACGAAAAAGGCCCGGTGGCATCGCCACCGGGCCTTGGTCGCTAAAAGCTTAGGCTTACTGCCAAGCAGCTTGGGTCTTGGCCAAATCAGGGTCAACCACCAAGCCTGCCTCATCCAACGAACCGCCGTCGCCTGCCATGTCATCCGACAAGAAGAACTGGACGAACTCTTGCAGGCCAGGCACCACGCCGATGTGCTGGGTCTTGACATAGATGAACAGCGGACGCGACACGCGGTACTTGCCGTTTGCAATGGTTTCTTTCGAAGGCGTTACGCCTTGGAAGGTTCCGACTTGCAGTGTGTCGGTGTTGTTTTCGTAGAACGAAAGGCCAAACACGCCAACAGCGGTCGGGTTCGCCTTCAGGCGCGACAGTGTTTCGGTGTAGTCGCCGTCAATTTCCACAACGCGGCCATCGGTGCGCAGGGCGATGCAGCCGTTCGTCTTGGGATCACGCGCCTTGAAAGCTTTCTCGTCGCCGAAAACAGAGCAGCCCTTGGTGATCACGTTCAAGTCGAACACTTCGCGGGTGCCGTGCTTGGAACCCGGGACGAAAGCCAAGATTTCCTGATCGGGAAGCTTTGCGTCGACTTCCGACCACTTGGTGTAGGGGTTGGCAACCAGTTTGCCATCAATCACAACTTCAGCGGCAAGCGCGCGGAACCAGTCAGACGGGGTGAAGGCAAAGGCCGGGCCATTGACGTCCGAAGCAAAAACAATGCCATCGTAGCCGATGCGCACTTCTTTCACGTTCTTCACGCCATTCTTGACGCAAGTCGCAAGTTCGCCCGACTTGATTTTACGCGAAGAGTTGGCGATGTCGGCCGAATTTTCATCAGCGCTTTCGCAGAACTTTGCGATACCAGCACCCGAACCGCCGCCTTCAACCACGGGGGTCTTGAAGTCGGAGTTTTGGCCGAAAGCTTCTGCCACGATGTTTGCGAAGGGAAGAACGGTCGAGGAACCGGTCATCATGATCTGGTCGCGGGCGAAAGCAGCGCCCGGCAGGGTCAAAGCGGCAGCAACGGCTGCGGCGGCGAAATTGGAAATGCGCATGAAGGCTCCTGAGCATGGCTATCGTCGCAGATTGCGACATGAAGCACGGCCTAGGCACCCAATGTAACGCTGAGCTAAACTATTTGTGACGAAAAATATAAGTTTATGTAACGATTGTGTAACATATCTAAGGATTCTTGGGCGTGAATTTCAAGAAAAACATTTATAATCAACAACAAGGCGGTTTTGGACTGCTTTGCAACTTGTCTAGTGGCCGCGCAGGATAGATTCATTATTGTTGCAATAAATCGGCTAAGCTTGCGGGTTTATGCACGGATCTTTGCAGCAAGACCGCTGCAAAGCCATGGTTTTCTGGGCATCTTTTGGCAAATCCCATGCAAAAAGAATCGCCCCTGCCGCCGCATCAAAAAGGCAAGGCAGGATGGCGTCAGCCCGCCATCCTGACACGATCACAGGGCTTTGTGCGCGCCGTCGCAATAGGGGGCGTTCTTGGACTGTTTGCAGCCGCACAGATAAGCAGTTTTGCTTTCGGCGGCCGTAAAAGCCAAGGGCGAGAAGGTCGATCCCTTGTGGCTGCCATCGCAATAGGGTTGCTTTTTGGATTGGCCGCAAGAGCACCAGAAATAGGTTTTGCCCGCCTCGACCGGCATGGCGAAGGGGGCTTTTTGGGCGATATGGGGGGTGTCTGACATAGTGATCTCCGGGTTAGGCCGTCACCATGCGCTTTTTGTGGGCCTAATCAAGCTTAATCCGGCTGGATCGGCGCGCAGCATTTTCCTAAGGTGGGCGGTTGAAGCCTAACCCCGTGTCACAATGCGCCCCCAAAGATCGTAATCGCCGGCCTCTTCCACCTCGACGGTGACGATGTCGCCCGGCGACAGGCCGTCGAAATCTTCGTCGATGAACAGGTTGCCGTCGATTTCGGGCGCATCGGCTTTGGTGCGGCAGGTGGCTCCGTCTTCGTCGACCTCGTCGACGATCACTTGCAGGGTCGCGCCCACTTTGGTGGCAAGCTTGGCCTGCGATATGCCTTGGGCCTTTTGCATGAACCGTTCAAAGCGGTCTTGCTTGACCTCGGCCGGCACATGGTCGGGCAGGGCGTTTGACCTTGCACCGGCCACGTTTTCATATTGAAAACAGCCCACACGGTCTAATTGCGCTTCGTCCATCCAATCCAGCAGGGTTTGAAACTCGGCCTCGGTCTCGCCCGGGTAGCCCACGATAAAGGTGGAGCGCAGGGTGATGTCGGGGCAAGCCTTTCGCCAGGCTGCAATCTCGTCCAGCGTGCGGGCGGATGCTGCGGGGCGCGCCATGCGGCGCAGCGTGTCGGGGTGGGCGTGTTGGAAAGGGATATCCAGATAGGGCAGCACCAGCCCCTCGGCCATCAAAGGGATCAGGTCGCGCACATGGGGGTAGGGGTAGACATAATGCAACCGCACCCAAGCGCCCAGCTTGCCCATCTCGCGCGCCAGATCGGTGATATGGGCGCGCACCTCGCCCCCCTTCCAAGGGGAAAGGTCATGCTTGCGGTCTACTCCGTAAGCCGAGGTGTCCTGGCTGATCACCAACAACTCGCGCACCCCCGCCTCGACCAGCTTTTCGGCCTCGCGCAGCACGGCATGGGCGGGGCGCGACACCAGTTTGCCGCGCATATCGGGGATGATGCAGAACTTGCAGGCGTGGTTGCAGCCTTCCGAGATTTTCAGATAGCTGTAATGGCGCGGCGTCAGGGTGACCCCTGTGGCCGGCAACAGGTCGACAAAGGGGTTGGGCTGGGGCGGTACGGCGGCGTGCACGGCATCTAGCACCGCCTCGTATTGATGCGGGCCTGTTACGGCCAGCACCTTGGGATGTGCCCCTGTGATATAGGCGGGGTCCGCCCCCAGACAGCCGGTCACAATCACCCGCCCGTTTTGCACCAATGCTTCGCCAATGGCCGACAGGCTTTCGGCCTTGGCCGAATCAAGAAAGCCGCAGGTGTTGACGATCACGGCATCCGCGCCTTCGTAATCAGGCGAGATGGCATAGCCCTCGGCGCGCAGTCTTGTCAGGATGCGTTCAGAATCGACCAGCGCCTTGGGGCAGCCCAAAGACACCATGCCAATCGTCGGCTGCCCTGCGCGCCGTTCATCAGGCACAAGGGCGCGGGCTAGGTCGGGGCGAAGGCTGGGCGGGTTTTGGGTCATCGGGTCAACTTTGAATGGGAAAGCCCCATCTGGCAGGGCCTGACGGGGCTTTTGGGTCAGATCACAGGGGCCTGATGGCCCCCAAGGCGATTAACGCCGCCGGTCGCGCCGCGCGCTCATCGGTTGGAAGGCCACGCCGACATGGGCTTCGCAGTAAGGCTTGCCCGCCACCGACGGCAGGCCGCAGAACCAGAAATCTTCCGTCGCAGGGTCGCCGATCGGCCATTTGCAGGTGCGTTCGGTCAATTCCATCAGGGTCAGTTTTTTGGCGCGCTTTTCAACCTCGCGCACCGAGGCCAGAGCCTCGGGGCTGATCTCAGTGGCCGAAGGTTGCGGTGGTAGGGGCTGGCCTGCTGGAATAATCGCTTTGCGCAGCGGGATCGGCGCTTGGGGCGAAAAGGTGATGGTCGACGAGTCGTTTGCCGATGGCGCAACAGGCTGGGCCACGACGGGCTGCGGTGCGGGCGCCACGGGGACAGGGCGTGGTGCGGTTTCTACCGTTGCCGCACGGGGCGGAGCGGCCGCGGGTTTGGCGGGGGCCGCAGGGCTTGGTTGCGGGGCCGCTGCGGCCACGGGGGCCGCCTCGTCCTCGGCGGGGGTGCCCGGGCTGACGCGGTTCGACAAGCCCAAGCGGTGCACTTTGCCAATCACGGCATTGCGTGTGACGCCACCCAATTCTTTGGCGATCTGGCTGGCCGACTGGCCTTCGGCCCACATCTTTTTGAGCGTTTCAACGCGCTCATCGGTCCAGGACATGGGCAAAACTCCGAAATAGCCGCTGTGGCCCTAAGTGAGCCAATCTAGACGGGACAGTGGTGGATACAAGCTTGGGCCGCGAAGTTCAAGACCTCAGACGTCAGGCGGGGCGGCGATTCACATAGGCGGTGGGGCCATTTGCCCTTGGCGCGTGATTTGGTAAGCTCACCCCATGTGTGGACGCTTGACCTTAACCCATCCCAACACGGCTTTGGCCGCCTTGTTTGATGCTGTCATGGCCAATGACCTGCCCGAAAGCCCGCGTTTCAACATTTGCCCGACCCAAGTTGTGCCGGTGGTCACGGCCGCCTCGGGCATAAGGCGTTTGGCCCCGATGCGCTGGGGCTTGGTGCCAAGTTGGTACAAGACGCCAACCGATGGCCCGTTGATCTTAAACGCACGCTCGGAAACCGTGGCAGAAAAACCTGCTTTCCGCGAGGCGATCCGGCACCGACGCTGTCTGGTGCTGGCTTCGGGGTTTTATGAATGGAGTGCGGGGCCAGATGGCGCACGGCTGCCTTGGCATATCACCCGCACCGATGGCGCGCCCATGGCTTTGGGTGGATTGTGGCAAGCATGGGGCGAAATCGTCACCTGCGCTGTCGTGACTTTGCCGGCCGGCCCCAATTTGGAACCCATCCACGACCGCGAGCCTTTGATTTTAAATCCCGACCAATGGCCCCTTTGGCTGGGAGAGGCGGGCCTAGGCGCAGCGCGTTTGATGCGGCCCACCCCAGCGGGTAGCTTAACGGCGCATCGGGTCGGGCGCGCAGTCAATTCCAACCGCGCCCAAGGCCCTGAATTGATCGAAGAAAACGCCGATTAAAGCCCCGCCACATGCCGCGCTGCTGCGCTAGAGGCTGCACGGCAGGCAGCCTGCAACCCCGTCCCTGCGGCCAATTGGGCGGCCAAAGTGCCGATGAACGCATCCCCCGCGCCGTGGCTGCTGACCACTTTGACCTTATCCGCTGCGATTTGGATCACATCCCCGTCTGGCCCCACCGCCGCAAGCCCTGCGCCGCCTGCGGTGACGATGGCGGTTTTGACCTGCGCTGACAGGTGTTTTGCGGCAAGGGCCGCACTTTGCAAATCGGTGACGGGGGGGGTGCCCATCATCTCGGCCTCGACCGCGTTCACGACCAGAATGTCGATCAGCTTGCGAAACTCTGCCCCCAAGGCGCGAAAAGGGGCGGCGTTCAGCAGGGTGGGGATGCCGCGCTTGTGCGCTTCTTGGGCGGCTTTCAGGTTGATCGCCTCGGGCACTTCGTTTTGCAAGATCAGCAGGGCCACATCCGCCCAAGCCGCATCATCCGACAGGTGCGCCACCGTCAGGTGCAGGTTCGCCCCCGACACAATCGTTGCGGCATAATCGCCCGCCCCGTCGACAATCGCCACACTCATGCCCGACCCCACGTTGGGGATGGTTGCAATAAACCGATCCTCGACCCCACCCTGCGTCAGATTTGCCCGCAAAAAGCGCCCAAAGTCATCATCGCCCACGGCCCCGATCATCCGGCTGTGCGCCCCCGCCTTGCCCGCCGCCACCGCCTGATTGCCACCCTTGCCGCCGAATTTGGGATACCAGCGCGACCCGATTGCGGTTTCATCAGGGCGGGGCAGGTGGTCGGCCTCGACCATGATGTCGTAATGCAGGCTGCCAACGGTCAGGGTGATGGGCATGGGCTTATCCGGTTTGGGGCGTTTGGGGGCAGTTTGCACGCAAGGTGGTGGGCCTGAAAGGGGGAAGTGGAAAAACCGCCGCCCGCGGCGTTGCCAAGGCCCCGCCAAGCTTGCTAGCTTCGCCATGCTGACCCTAACCGCAAGGCCCCCGCATGAA
The DNA here is from genome assembly GCA_903845215.1 of uncultured Rhodobacterales bacterium. Taxonomy (GTDB): domain Bacteria; phylum Pseudomonadota; class Alphaproteobacteria; order Rhodobacterales; family Rhodobacteraceae; genus Stagnihabitans. The sequence goes on from CAIMWI010000013.1 coordinate 14,768, forward strand.
AATCGCCTGTATCGGAGAGGCCATGGTCGAAGTCGCCCTGAGCGGCCCGAACGGCGCGGCCAAGGTGGGTTTTGCGGGCGATGTGCTCAACACCGCCATCTACCTGCGCCGTGCCTTGGGTGAGGGGCATGAGGTGGCCTTTGTCTCGATGATCGGGCGCGATAGCCTGTCTGACCAAATGGCAGCGTTTATCGCCGAGCAGGGCATTGCGACAGCCCATCTTGCCCGCCACCCCACCCGAATGCCCGGCCTGTATACCATCGCCACCGATGCCGTGGGCGAACGCAGTTTTGCCTATTGGCGCGACACCTCGGCCGCTCGGGCGATGTTTGACGATCCTGCCGCACTGGTGCCCTTGCTGGGGTTTGACCTTGTCTATCTTTCGGCCATAACGCTAGCGATTTTGCCCGAACCGGCTCGCCAAGGTCTTTTTGCCATCTTGACCCAACTGCGCGCCAAAGGCGGCCAAGTGGTCTTTGATTCCAACCACCGCCCACGCCTGTGGCATGATCTGGCCACAGCACAGCGCGTGGTGGAACAGGCTTGGCGGTGCTGCGATATCGGCCTGCCCTCGCTGGACGACGAGATGGCGCTGTTTGGCGATACTGGCCCCGCGCAGGTGCAAGCGCGTCTGGCAGGGTGGGGCGTGGCGCAGGGCGCGTTGAAATGCGGCGCTTTGGGGCCTGTTGCCTTGGGGCAGGGCTGGGGGGCGGGTGTCACCTTTACCAAGGCCCCCCGCGTGGTGGATACAACGGCCGCAGGCGATAGTTTCAACGGCGGGTATCTGGGCGCGCTGGTGTCGGGCCAAGGGCCAAAAGCCGCCGCCTTGGCCGGCCACGCTTTTGCGCGCGCCGTTGTGCAACAGCGCGGGGCGATTGTGCCGCCGGCGGATTGGGTCAGGGAGTTGGCGGCGAGTGTGGGCGAGATCTGCTGATAAATCACGCCCTATCGGGTGGCGCTTGCCCCGATCAGCTCTTATCCTGCCCCCAAAATGAAGGAGATTGCCATGAAGATGCATCGCTTGGGACATTCGGGGTTGCAGGTGTCTGAACTGTGTCTGGGCTGCATGAGCTTTGGCGACCCTTTGCGGGGTGGTCATCCGTGGACACTGCCCAAAGACGAAAGCCGCGATCTGATCCGGCAGGCGATTGAGGCAGGGATCAACTTTCTGGATACCGCCAATGTCTATTCCGACGGCTCGTCGGAAGAGATCGTGGGCGAGGTGCTTTGGCACATCGCGCGGCGTGACGAGGTGGTTCTGGCGACCAAAGTGCAAGGTGTCATGCTGAACGAACCGCAGATGGCAGGCCTTTCGCGGCGTTCCATTATGCACAACATCGACGCCAGCCTTAAGCGGCTGCGCACGGACCATGTCGATCTGTACCAGATCCACCGCTGGGACAATGCCACCCCCATCGAAGAAACGATGGAGGCGCTGCACGATGTCGTCAAAGCGGGCAAGGCACGGTATCTGGGGGCTTCGACCATGTGGGCGTGGCAATTCGCCAAAGCGCAAGAAACCGCCCGCGCCAATGGTTGGACGCGCTTTATCTCGATGCAAAACCAGATCAACCTGCTGTACCGCGAGGAAGAGCACGAGATGATCCCCCTGTGCCGCGACCAAGGCGTGGGCCTGATCCCGTGGAGCCCGATTGCCCGTGGCAAACTGGCCCGTCCGGTCGGCGCTGCGACCGAGCGGACGGCGCAAGACGGCTATATGAAGTTTCTGTTCGACAAAACCGCTGAAGCCGATGCGCGGGTGATCAGTGCCGTGCAAGCCCTTGCCGCCCAACTTGGCCGCCCCATGGCGCAAGTGGCCATGGCATGGGTGCGCCAAAAGCCGGGGGTAAGCGCGCCGATTGTCGGGGTGACCAAGCCCGATCAGTTAGCCGAGGCGATTGCAGGTTTGGATCTTGTTCTGACCCAAGGCCAGATGGCAGACCTTGAAGCGCCCTATATCCCCCGCCCGCCCTTGGGCCAGATGTAGGCCGCATCTTGCGGGCGCGGGGCGGATTGGATAGCTGCACGGCCTTTGTTCCCCAATAGGCCGCACATGACCCAAACCACGCTTGCGATAGACTTTGGCACCTCGAACTCTGCCGCGGCAGTGCTGGAAGGGGGCAAGGTGCGCCGTTTGGCGATTGAAACCGGTTCAGACACCGTGCCGACGGCAGTGTTCTTTCCTGCCGACAAGGGTGCGATGCAGATCGGCGTTCAGGCCGCCGAGGCGCTGATCAGCGGCGAAGAGGGGCGCTACATGCGCGCGCTGAAATCCGTGCTGGGCACGGCGCTGTTTCACGAAACGCGGCTGATCGGCGGCAAACGGCGCACTTTGGCCGAGATTGTGACGGCCTTTCTGGTCACTGTAAGAACCCGCGCCGAAGCTGCGGCAGAACGCCCTTTTGACCGCGTGGTGTCTGGCCGTCCGGTGCATTTTCACACCGCCGACCCCGCCCGCGATGCAAGGGCCGAGGCCGATCTGCGCGGCTGTTATGTGGCCGCAGGCTTTGCCGACGTGCGCTTTGTCTTTGAACCCGAGGCTGCGGCGCTGGCCACCCACGGCTTGGGGCGGGCGGGCGAGATCGGGTTGATCTATGACATCGGCGGTGGCACGTCGGACTTTTCGGTGTTTCGGGTCGAAGATGGCCATGTGCGCATCTTGGCCAGCCACGGCATCCGACTGGGCGGGACGGATTTTGACCATGCCGTGTCTATGGCCCATGCCATGCCGCATTTGGGCAGCACCAGCACCCTGCGCCGCCAGATGGGCGAGGGCGTCTTGCCCGTGCCCAACCATTTGTATGTCGAATTGTCGACTTGGGCCAAGATCCCCTTTCTGTACACCCCCGAAACCAAATCGCTGGTGGCCGAGATGGTCAAGCTGGCTGTCAAACCGCGCCTTATGCGGCGGTTGGCGACGGTGCTAAAGGATGAATTGGGCCATGATCTGGCCTTTGCGGTGGAACGCGGCAAGATCAGCGCCAATCGCGGACAAGAGGGCGCGCGCATTTTGATGGAGCGGGTCGAGGCGGGGTTAAGCGCGCCGATCACCCGTGCCTCGCTGGACGGCGCACTTGCGCGCTACCGCGAGGGGTTGCGCAAGGCTGCGGACGAGACTTTGGCCATGGCGGGGGTGGGCGCGGACCAGATCGGCACGGTGATCTTGGTGGGCGGGTCAAGCCTGATGGGGTTGGTGACTGAGGAGGCGCAGGCCCTATGCCCCAAGGCCACGGTGCAAAGCTCTGACGCCTTCACCGCCGTCGTTGACGGCTTAGCGCTTGCCACGGGGCAGGACTTTGTCGCGAAATAGGACAGGCGTGCCGTGTTGACTCTGCCGGTTTGGCCTGTATAAGCCGCCGAGTTGCAAGATATGTCTTGTGGCTTTCATTGGTGTTGGTGGCCTTCGCAAGAAGATGCCTGTCGGATCGCAAGATCAAAGGACAACGCCCTTCCCTTTGGGTTTTCCGGGGTCGGGATAGCAAAAGCGGGCTGGGTTCATCGCAAGATGGTCTGACCCCGATGCGAACCGGTTTTCGGCAAATCCAAAACCTGTAACGAAGGAGATCAGCCGTGACCAAACGCACGTCTGCCAAGTATAAAATTGACCGCCGTATGGGCGAAAACATCTGGGGCCGTCCGAAATCCCCGGTGAACAAGCGCGAATACGGCCCCGGCCAACACGGCCAACGCCGCAAGAACAAGCTGTCTGACTTTGGCACGCAGTTGCGCGCCAAGCAAAAGCTGAAGGGCTACTACGGCGATTTGACCGAAAAGCAGTTCCGCAAGATCTATGCTGACGCAGAACGCCAGCGTGGCGATACCGGCGAAGCGCTGGTGGGTCTGCTGGAACGCCGCTTGGACGCCGTTGTCTACCGCGCCAAGTTTGTTCCGACAGTTTTCGCGGCCCGCCAGTTTGTGAACCATGGCCACGTCCATGTGAACGGCAAGCCGGTGAACATCGCCTCGTACCGTGTGAACGAAGGCGACATCATCGAAGTGCGCCAGAAATCCAAGCAAATGGCCGCGATCACCGAGGCCTTGGCTTTGGCCGAGCGTGACATCCCCGACTATATCGAAGTGGATCAATCCAAGCTGACCGCGAAATTCGTGCGCACCCCTGCGCTGGGCGATGTGCCCTATCCGGTCAAGATGGAACCGAACCTGATCGTCGAATACTACGCTAAGAACTAATCCTTTTTGGGATCATGGCGCCCTCATGGGGGGCCAAGCAGGGCCCGCCATTGGTGGGCCCTTTGCTTTGGGCGCGCTTCACTCCACATCCAAACGAATTGGCGGTGGAACTTGCCCGCCCCTGTGGTTAAAACTGTCTGCAAGTTCTAAGGAAAGCGCATGACCGACCCCATCCGCCCGCAACCCGGCATTTTGGACATCGCCCTTTACGAGGGTGGCAAGGCTGTCGTGGCGGGCGTGGCCAATGTGGTCAAGCTGTCATCGAACGAAAATCCTGCGGGCCCGTCTGATAAGGCCAAAGAGGCGTTTTTACGCTCGGTCCACCAGATCCACCGCTATCCTTCGACCGACCATGCCAGCCTGCGCCATGCCATTGCCGAGACGCATGGGCTGGATGCTGGCCGTGTGATTTGCGGCGCAGGGTCTGATGAGATTATTCATTTTCTATGCCAAGCCTATGCTGGCCCCAAGGACGAGGTGGTCTTTACCGAACACGGGTTCTTGATGTACCGCATCTCGGCCATGGCCGCCGGGGCCACGCCTGTGGAAGTGGCCGAGCGCGACCGCACAACCGACGTCGATGCAATTTTAAAGGCCTGTAACCGTCGCACCAAACTGGTCTTCATCGCCAATCCCAACAACCCAACCGGCACGATGATCTCGCCATCCGAGGTAGAGCGTTTGGCCGAAGGCCTGCCATCGCAGGCGATTTTGGTTCTGGATGGGGCCTATGCCGAATTTGTCGAAGGCTATGATGGCGGCGCGGGCTTGGTAGAGCGTCGCCAGAATGTGGTGATGACGCGCAGTTTTTCCAAGATTTATGGCTTGGGCGGGTTAAGGGTGGGTTGGGGCTATGGCCCCCGCAGTATCATTGATGTGCTCAACCGCATTCGCGGCCCGTTTAATCTGTCCAGCACCCAGCAAGAGGCGGCCGAGGCGGCGGTGCGCGATCAAGATTATGTCATCCGCTGTCGGGCTGAAAACGCCAAAATGCGCCAGTGGCTGGCCTTGGCCTTGGCAGAATTGGGCGTGCCGTCGGATACGTCGATGGGCAATTTCATCCTCGCCCGCTTTGCCAATCCGGCCGAGGCCGAGGCCTGCGATGCCCATTTGCAAGCGCAGGGTCTGCTGGTGCGGCGGGTGTCGGGCTATAAACTGCCACAATGCTTGCGCATCACGATTGGTGACGAGTCTTCGTGCCGCAGGGTGGCCCATGCGATTGGCCAGTTTAAGGGCATGAAATGACGGTGATCTATCAAAAAGTGGCGCTGATCGGCTTGGGGCTGATTGCCTCGTCGATGGCGCATGCCATGAGGGCCAAGGGTTTGGCGGGGCAGATTGTGGGCCATGCCAAATCCACCGAAACCCGCGCCGTGGCGCTGGAAATTGGCCTATGCGACCATGTCTATGCCACGGCGGCCGAGGCTGTTGTCGACGCTGATCTTGTTGTGCTGGCTGTGCCTGTCGGGGCGATGGCAGCGATTGCCGCCGAAATTGGCCCGTATTTGGCGGCAGGGGCCACGGTGACGGATGTGGGATCGGTCAAGCAGGCGGTGATTGCCGCGGTGCAACCGCATATCCCGATGGGCGTGCATTTCATTCCCGGCCATCCGATGGCAGGAACCGAGTATTCTGGCCCGCGTTCCGGCTTTGCCACCTTGTTTGACAACCGCTGGTGGTTGCTGACGCCTGTGGCCGATACAGACAACCAAGCCTTGAACCGCCTGCGCGATCTTGTGCAGGCGATGGGGGCCAAGGTTGATACGATGGATCCCGCCCATCACGATCTGGTGCTGGCCGTGGTCAGCCACACGCCCCATCTGATCGCCTACACGATGGTGGGCGTCGCCGATCACTTGGCCCAAGTGTCCAACAGCGAAGTCATCCAGTACTCGGCCACAGGCTTTCGCGATTTCACGCGGATCGCCTCAAGCGACCCTACCATGTGGCGCGACGTGTTCTTGACCAACAAAGACGCGGTTTTGGATATTCTTGGCCGCTTTGCCGAAGAGTTGTTCGTGCTGCAACGGGCCATCCGGATGGGCGATGGCGATCAGTTGTTTGACTATTTCACCCGCACCCGCGCCATTCGTCGGGGGATTATCGAGGCCGGACAAGACACCTCTGCCCCCGACTTTGGCCGGTTTGGCACAAGTAAGACGCAAGACGCATAAACGCACTTGGCCCCATCACTCTTGACCCCGTAACTGGCGGCTCGCCTTGCCACTGGGCTTTCGCGCGCTCAAGTGTGACGAGGGACTATCCGCCCGATGCCGCGCCCTATACCTTGGTCTTCCGCGCTGTGCGCCTTGCAAAGGCTATGTGCCGTGGTCCGACAGGGCGGCAGGGATTATTACCTTTAACTTAGGGCATAAGCGGTGCGGGGCCCAAGGGGATGAACCCCAAAGTCATCATCCCCTCTGCCAGTTTCAGCGGCAGCGAGATCACCTCGGGGTCGGGGCTGGCCTTGGCCAGAAACTCAAGGCCGCGTTGGACACTGATTTCGTTCGAGGGTGGCACCAATCCCAAAGCCACCGCCGCCGCAGGCAGGCTTTCCCATCCCTTCAGGCGCAGATCAATCTGGCCAGAGGCCATGCCCTTGGCATCGGCTTTGATCTGTCCGGTTGCCGTCAAATCCACCGCGCCCCAAGTGATGTGAAACTGGGTGAGTGACAGGTCCAAAAGATGTGGGTCGCGTAGGGTGCGATCGACGGGCTGTGATAGGGTGACGCTTGCATCCAGATGCACGGCCGTCAGGGCTGGGCCAAGGTCTGGAATATTGGCATAGGCCTGCGGCAGGGTCAGCGCGCCAAGGTCTGCGCCCAAGCGCAAGGTGTTGGCCTGTGTCGGTGACCTTTCCGCCGCCAGCACAGCCTTATCCACCCCGATGCGCCAGCCTTGCGCGGACGAAAGGGTCAGCCTCTCGCCCTCGATCACCGCCCGGTTGAGAGGCAGGGTCGCGCTGGGCTGCATCAAAACGCTGGCCATGAGCCGAGACGAGGTGAGCGTAACATCTTGCCCATCGGGCAATTGGATCGTTTGGGTGGGTGGCAGGGCCAAGATCACGTGCCATGGCTTCCATGTCATGGCCAAGATTTGCACAAAAGGCGCCTGCCAGCCCCAACCGCTGATAGGGTCGGCCAGATGCGGATCGCTGATCGTCAGGTCAAATCGGTCGGCAAAGCCAGCAACAGATACGGCGCTGTTCTCAGCCACAAGCCCCGCGGCCCGTTGATCGGCAAATACGGCCTGTGTGGTGCGTTCCAGCGCTTGCGCGCCCACAAACCAATAGCCGCCCCAAAGCACGCCAAGCCCCAAAACGAACCAAAGCAAAAACCGCACCCACCGCATTCGATCTTCCCTTTTCCTTTGCCCGCAGTCCTGTTTACAAGCAGTCAAAAGAAAGGGCCAGTTTATGTCGCAACCGCTTTGGGTCTTTGGCTATGGATCGCTGATCTGGGATCCGGGCTTTGCCGTGGCTGAGGCGCAGGTGGCCCGATTGATCGGCTGGCGCCGCAGTTTTTGCATGCGATCGGTCCACCATCGTGGCACGCCCGAACGCATGGGGCTGGTGCTGGCCCTTGATCGTGCGCCGGGTGCCTTTTGCGACGGCGTGGCCTTTCGCGTGACACCGGGTGCCGAGGCGGAAACCTTGGCGACCTTGCGCGCGCGTGAGTTGATTTCTTCGGCCTATCTGGAAGATTGGCTGGCACTGCGCACCAAAGATGATCGCGACGTGACAGCACTGGCCTATGTGATCGACCCCTATCATACGCAATACTGCGGCGGGCTAAGTTTGGAGGAACAGGCGGGCATCATCGCCCATGCGGTGGGGGGTCGCGGGACGAACCGTGCCTATCTAGAGGCAACGGCCGCTCATCTGGCCGATTTGGGCATCGCGGATGCAGATTTGGACGCTTTGGTGATACGGGTCGCACAATTGCTGGGTTAAACCTGTTTCGCTTGGCGCAAGCGCACCATGTCTGCTATTAACGGGGCAACCTTTAAGATCGGGCTGAAGTAGGCGCATGAAACAGCAGGGCTTGTCACAAATCTCTTTCACCCAGCCGATCCGGCAGATTGCCAGCATGCTTTTGGCCTGTGCCTTGCTGGCCGCAGGCCTTTGGCTGATCAGCGCCGAAGTTTTGGCCATCATTCACACAAACCCATGGCTGAACGGGTTTATCATCGGCGTCTTTGCTTTGGGCATTGTCACCTGTTTCTGGCAGGTGCTGATTTTGATCCAATCCGTTCGCTGGATTGAAAACTTTGCCAATGATGCCGATGGCAGCGAGGGGGTTCGCCCGCCGCGCCTTTTGGCCCCATTGGCAGCCCTGCTGCGCGGGCGAGAAGCCAAGCGGCAGATCACGTCATCAAACGCGCATTCCATTCTGGATTCGGTCGCCACCCGCATCGACGAAGCCCGCGATATCACGCGCTATCTTACCAATTTGCTGATTTTCCTTGGACTTTTGGGTACGTTCTACGGCCTTGCCGTCACCATTCCTGCCATCGTGGGCACAATCAAATCGCTGGCCCCGCAAGAAGGGGAAACAGGCGTCGCGATTTTTGCCAAACTTATGAACGGCTTGCAAGAGCAGTTGGGGGGCATGAGTACGGCATTCTCCTCTTCTTTGATGGGCTTGGCAGGGTCTTTGATTGTGGGTCTGCTGGAACTGTTTGCCAGCCACGGCCAGAACCGCTTTTACCGCGAATTGGAAGAATGGGTGTCTTCCATCACAAAGCTGGGGTTTTCTGGCACCGAAGGCGAATCCTCCGATCAGGCGGTGATGGCGCAGATTTTGGACCATGTGTCAGGCCAGATCGAAGTTTTGCAAACGATCTACCTGCAATCGGAAGCCAGCCGCGCCCAAAGTGACCAGCAAATCGCCGATCTGGCCACCGCCGTTCGGCGCTTGGCCAAGGGCATGGAGGCAGAAAGCGGGCAAGTCGCAGCGCTGAACCGGTTGGTGGCTGGGCAAGACAAGATCATCGCGGCCCTCGCGGCATCCGAAGGGGCCGCGCAGGGCTATACCGATGCCGAAAGCCGCATGCGCCTGCGGTCGATTGATGTGCAATTGCTGCGCATCTTGGAAGAACTTTCCGCAGGGCGGCAAGAGACTTTGGCCGACCTGCGGGGCGATTTGGCGGCACTATCGACGGCCATCAAATCTTTGGCGCGCGGCGCAACGGGGCGCAGCTAACCATGGGCCTAAGCCGCAGAAGGCGCGAACAACCCAATATCTGGGCAGGCTTTGTCGATGCCGTCACCACATTGTTGATGGTGATGATGTTTGTACTGACGATTTTGACGGTCGCGCAATCGGTGCTGCGCGATACGATCAACACCCAAAGCTCTGAGTTAAGCCAGTTGAACGACCAAGTCGCCCAGCTGGCGGATGCTTTGGGCTTGGAAAAGACCAAGGCCTCGGGCCTGTCTGATCAAGTGACGGCGCTGAATGCCCAACTGGATGCTGCCAAGACCAAGGGCGACCAGCAATCTACCCTGATTGCCACGCTGACCAGCCAGCTTTCCGCCAAAGAAGGCGAACTTGCCGCAGCACAGGGCAAGATTGTTAGCTTTGAAACCCAAGTGGCCGGGCTTTTGGCGCAAACCGCAGGGCAAAAAGACCAAATCGGGGTGCTGACAGCTTCGGTTGCCGATTTGCAAGCGGCGCAGACCAAGGTGATCTTAGAAAAAGACGCCGTGGCCTTGGCCCTTGCCAAGGCGCGCGATGAAATTGATGCGGGCACCCAAGCCGCCCGCCTTGCTGCCGCCCGCACGGCGGCGTTGCAGGCGATGATCGACAATCTAAAGGCTCAAGACGCGCAAAAGGCGCAGTCCTTGGCAGCCCTAACGGGCAATGCAAGCACCCTGCAACAGCAACTCAGTGACGCCGAAAAGCAACGCCTTGTCGATGCTGCGGCAGCACAGGCCCTGCGGGACAAGCTGCAATCGTCAGATGCAGAGCTGACGGCTATGACCTTGGCCTTGGAAGCGCAGCGCAAGAAGGCCGAAGATACGTTGACCCTGCTGGCGGCTGCGGATGCAGCCCAAAAAGACCTTGCCAGTGCCAAGACCCAAAAAGACGCGCTGCTGGCTGCGGCGCAAAACATCTTGTCGCAAAAGACGGCCCAACTGGCCGAACAGGCCCGTAACGTTGCGCTGCTGAATCAGCAATTGACCGCGCTGCGCACGCAATTGGCGCAGTTGCAGGGGATGCTGGACGCCTCGGCTGCCAAGGACAGTGACAACAATGTGCAAATCTCGGCTCTTGGCAGCCAGTTGAACCAAGCCTTGGCACAGGTGGCGGCAGAGCAAAGAAAGCGCGCCGAACTGGAAGCGGCCGAGGCTGAGCGGCTTAAGGCGGAAAATCAGGATTTGACCAAGTATCGGTCGGAATTCTTTGGCCAATTGTCCAAGCTGCTGGCAGGCCAACCCGGCGTGCGGGTGGTGGGCGATCGGTTTGTGTTTTCATCTGAAGTGCTGTTTCAACAAGGGGCCGCCGATCTGGCCCCCGAGGGTCAGGCCCAGATTGCCAAAGTGGTTGAAACGCTGCAGCGCGTGGTGCCCGATATTCCGGCGGGGTTGAACTGGATCATTCGGGTTGACGGGCATACCGACAATGTGCCGCTGTCAGGCACGGGTGATTTTCACGACAATTGGGAGTTAAGCCAAGCCCGCGCTTTGTCCGTCGTGCAGTATATGACAGATGTCTTGGGCTTTGCCCCCGACCGCTTGGCCGCTGCGGGCTTTGGGCAGTACCAACCTGTGGCTGCGGGAAATACGGCAGAGGCCCGCGCCTTGAACCGCCGGATTGAGTTGAAACTGACCGAGCGTTAGGGTGCGTCGTCGCGAGAGCGGGGGTTTCACACCCCCGCACCCGTCGCAAGAACGGGGGTTTCACACCCCCGCACCCGCCGCAAGAGCGGGGGTTTCACACCCCCGCACCCCCGTGGGATATTTGGGCACATATGAAATAGGGGGGTGCGGGGGGGATTTTAGGCGTGGATCGCGCCGTCACCGCAGGCGAGGGCGGCTTCGCGCACGGCTTCGGAATAGGTGGGATGGGCATGGCAGGTCAGGGCCAAATCCTGGGCCGAGGCGCCAAATTCCATCGCAACGCAGACCTCGTGGATCAGATCGCCGGCGGCAGGCCCGATGATATGGGCCCCCAAGATGCGGTCGGTGGCGGCGTCAGCCAGAATTTTGACAAAGCCGTCGGCTTGAAACACCGCTTTGGCGCGGGCATTGCCCATGAAGGAAAACTTGCCAACCTTATAGGCGCGGCCTTGGTCTTTCAGTTGCTCTTCGGTGGCCCCGACCGAGGCGACTTCGGGCGTGGTATAGATCACGCCGGGGATGACGTTGTAATTCACATGGCCATGTTTGCCCGCGACAATTTCGGCCACCGCCATGCCTTCGTCTTCGGCCTTATGGGCCAGCATCGGGCCTGCAATAGCGTCGCCGATGGCGTAAAGGCCTGCGATATTGGTGGCGTAATGGGCATTGGTTTTGATCGTACCGCGCGGGCCCATTTCAACCCCCAAAGCTTCAAGCCCAAGGCCTGCGCTATAGGGTTTGCGCCCAGTGGCAAGCAAGACGACATCGGCGCAGACAGACGCCTCGACCCCGTCGGTGCGGCGTTTGTAGGTGGTGGTGGTGCCTGTAACCCCTTGCACGGCGGCCCCCAGAACAAAGGTCAGGCCCTGCTTGGTCAGGATCTTTTGGAAAGTCTTTTGCACTTCGCCGTCTTGGCCGGGGGTGATGGCGTCAAGGTATTCGATCACCGTCACCTTGGTGCCCAAGCGGGCATAGACCGAGCCGAGTTCTAGCCCGATCACGCCAGCGCCGATCACCGTCATCGTGGCGGGGATTTGGGGCAGGGTTAGGGCACCGGTCGAGGTGACAACATTCACCTCATCCACCGTCACCCCGGGCAGGCTGGCAGGTTCAGAGCCTGTGGCAAGGATGATATGCTTGGCTTGGTGCAGATCATCGCCCACTTTGACCTGACCTACGGCGGGGATCGCCCCCCAGCCTTTCAGCCACGTCACCTTGTTTTTCTTGAACAAAAACTCGATGCCCTTGGTATTGCCCCCCACCACGTCGTCTTTATAGGCCTGCATCTTTGACCAGTCGACACGGGGGGCGGCCCCCATCAGACCCATCTTTTCAAAGTTTTCATGCACTTCGTGCAGCTGATGCGTGGCATTCAGCAGCGCCTTGGACGGGATGCAGCCCACGTTCAGGCAGGTGCCGCCCAAAGTGTCGCGGCCTTCGACCACGGCGACTTTTAGGCCCAGTTGCGCCGCACGGATGGCGCAGACATAGCCGCCGGGGCCGGCGCCGATCACGATTACATCAAACTCTGCCATAGTCTTTTCCTTTGAACGAGGCGCGCGCGGCCCTTAGACCAGTGCTGCCACAAGCATAACGGTGGTGGCGATCAAGCCAACAGTCCAGATCAGCGACCGCCACGGCTGCCAGCCAAGGGCATAGGCAGGCACATACAAGATGCGGGCGGCAAGATAGGCCCAGCCACAGGTGACGGTCACGGGGCTGGAGTTTCCGCCCAAGGTCACGGCCACAACCGCGATGGTGAAAAGCACCAGCGCCTCGAAATGGTTGTTCAGCGCGCGGCCCAAGCGGGCGGTGATCTTGGACAGGGGCTTGGGCGGCGGCGTGTCGCGCGGGCTGAGGGTGTAATTCACCGTCAGGTCGTTATTGGCCGGAACGGCGAACAGCGTGAACTGCGCCACTTGCACCAAAGCGGCAAGGGTTAGGGCGGTAAGTTCGGGGGTCATAATCCTACCTATCTATCTAAAAATGTTACAAATCCATCAACAAGCGGCGGGGGTCTTCCAGCGCTTCCTTGACGCGCACAAGGAAGGTCACAGCGCCTTTGCCATCAACAATGCGGTGGTCATACGACAGCGCCAGATACATCATCGGGCGGATCACAATCTGGCCCCCGACGACAACAGGACGGTCTTGGATCTTGTGCATCCCCAAGATGCCCGATTGCGGCGGGTTCAAGATGGGCGAGGACATCAGCGAGCCGTAGACACCGCCGTTGGAAATGGTGAAAGACCCGCCCTGCATATCGGCCATGGTCAGCTTGTTGTCGCGCGCCCGCGCCCCCATTTCGGCGATTTTCTTTTCGATGCCCGCAAAGCTCATCTGATCGGCATCGCGCAGCACGGGCACGACCAGACCATTGGGCGTGCCCACGGCCACACCCATGTGGACGTAGTTTTTATACACCACATCTTGCCCGTCGATTTCGGCATTCACCTCGGGGATTTCTTTGAGCGCGTGGATACAGGCTTTGACGAAGAACGACATAAAGCCCAGCTTCACACCGTGCTTTTTCTCGAACACATCTTTGTAGGTGTTGCGCAGTTCCATCACGCCGGACATGTCGACCTCGTTATAGGTGGTCAGCATGGCTGCGGTGTTTTGCGCGTCTTTCAGGCGTTTGGCGATGGTGGCGCGCAGGCGGGTCATCTTGACGCGCTCTTCGCGCGCGGCATCGTCTGCCGGAATGGGCGCGCGGGGGATGGCGGCGGGCGCGGGGGCCGATGCTGCGGCAGCGGCGGGGGCGGCGGCGGCCTTGGCCACGTCTTCTTTCATGATGCGACCATCGCGGCCGGTACCGGTGACTTGGGCGGCAGTCAGGCCGGCTTCGACCATGGCTTTTTTGGCGGCGGGGGCGTCTTCGACGTCTTTGTCGGCGGGGGCCACGGGGGCCGCCACTGCGGGCGCGGCGGCTTTGGGGGCCACGGCCGCGGCGGTTGCACCTTCGGTCACAATGGCCAGACGCGCGCCTGCGGGCACGGTGGTGCCTTCTGGTGCTATGATTTCTAGCAAAACGCCGGCAACGGGGCTTGGCACTTCGACGGAAACCTTATCGGTTTCCAACTCGCACAGCATTTCGTCAACCTTGACCACATCGCCGGGCTTTTTGAACCAGGTCGAAACGGTGGCTTCGGTCACGCTTTCGCCCAAGGCGGGTACCATTACATCGGTCATAACCATCTCCTCCTCAGGCCAACGCGTCGTTGACGAGGGCTGTTTGTTCGGCTTTGTGTTTGCTGGCCAGACCCGTCGCGGGTGAGGCCGAGGCGATGCGCCCGGCATAGCGCGGGCGGCTGAATTTCGCGCCAACCTTGACAAGCAGGGCTTCGATCTCGGGTTCGATAAAGGACCAAGCGCCGGCGTTTTTGGGTTCTTCCTGACACCAGACGAATTCGGCGTTTTTAAAGCGGCCCAGTTCTTCGGTCAAAGGTACGGTCGGCACGGGGTAAAGCTGTTCGATGCGCATCAGATACACGTCCGACAGCCCGCGCGCATCACGTTCGGCCAGAAGGTCGAAGTACACCTTGCCCGAGCACATGACCACGCGCTTTATCTTGTCATCGGCGGCGAGTTTCAGGGCCGAATGGCCCTTTTGCGCATCATCCCACAGCAGGCGGTGGAAGGTTGAGCCATCGGTGAAATCGGCGGCATCCGAGATGCACATCGGATGGCGCAGCAGCGACTTGGGTGTCATCAAGATCAGCGGCTTGCGGAAATCGCGGTGCATCTGGCGGCGCAGGATGTGGAAATAGTTGGCCGGTGTGGTGCAATTGGCCACGATCCAGTTGTCATGCGCCGAGGATTGCAAGAAGCGTTCCAGACGTGCCGAGGAATGCTCTGGCCCTTGGCCTTCAAAGCCGTGCGGCAGCAGGCAAACAAGCCCCGACATGCGCAGCCATTTGCTTTCCCCCGAACACACGAACTGGTCGAACATGATCTGCGCGCCATTGGCAAAATCGCCAAACTGCGCTTCCCACATGGTCAAAGCGTTGGGTTCGGCCAAGGAATAGCCGTATTCAAAGCCCAAGACCGCATATTCCGACAGCATGGAATCGATGACTTCATAGCGCGCTTGGCCCGGGCGGATGTGGTTTAACGGGTAATGCCGCGCCTCGGTCACTTGGTCGATAAAGGCCGAGTGGCGCTGGCTAAAGGTGCCGCGCGTGCAATCTTGGCCCGACAGACGCACAGGGAAACCTTCGGTCACCAGGCTGCCAAAGGCCAGCGCTTCGGCGGTGGCCCAATCAAAGCCTTGGCCTTTGGCGAACATGTCTTTCTTGGCGTCCAACTGGCGGGCGACGGTTTTATGCAGATCAAAGGCGTCGGGCACGCGGGTGAGGGCGGCGCCGATTTCAGCCATGGTTTCGGGTTTGATCCAGGTTTCACCGCGTTGGTAATGCTCTAGATCCTTGGGCTGCATATTCTTCCAGCGCCCGTCCAGCCAATCGGCCTTGTTGGGTTTATAGGATTTGCCGGCTTCGAATTCTGCGTTCAACTTGGCCTGAAAGGCGGCCTTCATATCTTCGATCTCGCCTTCGGGCATCAGGCCATCTTTAACCAGACGCTCGGCGTAGAGTTGCAAGGTGGTCTTTTGCTTGCGAATGCGGGTGTACATCGCCGGATTGGTGAACATGGGCTCGTCGCCCTCGTTATGGCCAAAGCGGCGGTAGCAGAAGATGTCGATGACCACGTCTTTGTGGAATTTCTGGCGGAATTCGGTGGCGACTTTGGCGGCGTGCACGACCGCTTCGGGATCATCGCCGTTGACGTGGAAAATCGGTGCTTCGACCATCAAAGCGATGTCGGTCGGATAGGGTGACGAGCGCGAATAGGACGGCGCGGTGGTAAAGCCGATCTGGTTGTTGACCACGATGTGAATCGTGCCACCCGTGCGGTGGCCTTTCAGCCCCGACAGGCCGAAACATTCGGCCACAACGCCTTGCCCGGCAAAGGCTGCATCGCCGTGCAACAGCACGGGCATGGCCTGATGGCGTTCGGCATCGCCGATCTGGTCTTGCTTGGCGCGCACCTTGCCCAACACCACCGGATTGACCGCTTCAAGGTGCGAGGGGTTGGCGGTCAGCGACAGGTGCACCGAATTGCCATCAAAGATCCGGTCAGAGGACGCGCCAAGGTGATATTTCACATCCCCCGACCCGTCGACGTCTTCGGGCTTATAGCTGCCGCCTTGGAATTCGTGGAAGATCGCCTTGTAAGGCTTTTGCAGCACATTGGCCAAAACGTTCAGACGGCCCCGGTGGGGCATGCCAAAATTGATCTCGCGCAGGCCCAAACTGCCGCCGCGCTTAATGATCTGCTCCATCGCGGGGATCAAGGCCTCGGCCCCGTCAAGTCCGAAACGCTTGGTGCCCATGTATTTGATTTGCAGAAACTTTTCGTAACCTTCCGCTTCGACCAGCTTGTTAAGGATGGCTTTGCGCCCTTCGCGGGTAAAGCCGATTTCCTTGCCGTAGCCTTCGATACGCTCTTTCAGCCATCCCGCCTGATCGGGGTCTGAAATGTGCATATATTGCAACGCAAAGGTGCCGCAGTAGGTGCGCTTTACGATTTCAACAATCTGGCGCATTGACGCCATTTCCAGCCCCAAAACCATGTCGATAAAAATCGGGCGGTCCATATCGGCATCGGTGAAGCCGTAAGAGGCGGGGTCAAGTTCGGGGTGGTGGCCCCGCTCGACAATGCCCAAGGGGTCAAGGTCAGCGGCAAGGTGGCCGCGAATGCGGTAGGCGCGGATCAGCATGATGGCGCGCACAGAATCCAGCACAGCGCGGCGCACTTGCGCGTCGGTCAGGGAAATGCCCTTTTCCGCCGCTTTTTCGGTGATTTTCTTGCCCGCAGATTTGGCTTCGGCGGGGTATTCACCCGTCATGGCCACGGTCAGATCATCAGTGGGCTGCGGCGGCCAATCGGCGCGCGCCCAGGAAGGCCCCGCCGCTTGGCGCTTTTGTTCCAGCCCGGAATCGCCCAAAAGCCGGAAGAATTCGGCCCATTGACCATCGACCAAGGCAGGGTCCGTCGCATACCGCGCGGCCAGTTGGTCGACGTAATCGGCATTGGTCCCTTGCAAAAAGGACGAGGCGTGGAAGGCGGCGTTCGGGGTCTGTTCGGTCATGATCAGGGCCTTTTGAAAATGCGCACAAGGGGGGCGGACCCCCCCTTGTGAAAAGGTTAGTGTCCCAAGGCTTTCATCACAGCTTCGCCCAAGGTCGCAGGGCTGTCGGCCACGATGATGCCGGCGGATTTCATCGCCTCGATCTTGCTGTCGGCATCGCCTTTGCCGCCGGCCACGATGGCACCGGCATGGCCCATGCGCCGACCGGTTGGCGCGGTGCGCCCCGCGATAAAGCCTGCCGTGGGTTTCCAGCGGCCGCGCTTTTTTTCGTCTTTCAGGAACTGGGCGGCGTCTTCTTCGGCAGCACCGCCGATTTCGCCGATCATGATGATCGAATGGGTGTCAGGGTCGGCCAAGAACATTTCTAGGATGTCGATATGCTCGCTGCCCTTGATCGGGTCGCCGCCAATGCCCACGGCTGAAGATTGGCCCAGCCCCACGTCGGTGGTTTGCTTGACCGCCTCATACGTCAGCGTGCCGGAACGAGAAACAACCCCGACCGACCCGCGCGAGAAGATCGAGCCGGGCATGATGCCGATCTTGCATTCGCCCGGAGTCATGACACCGGGGCAGTTCGGGCCGATCAGGCGGGATTTGGAATTGATCAACGCGCGCTTGACCTTCATCATATCCAGCACCGGAATGCCTTCGGTGATGCACACGATCAGCTCCATCTCGGCGTCGATGGCTTCCAGGATCGAGTCAGCCGCGAAGGGCGGGGGCACATAGATGACCGAGGCATTGGCCTGCGTGGCCTGACGGGCCTCGTGCACGCTGTCAAACACCGGCAGGTTCAGGTGGCTGGTGCCGCCTTTGCCGGGCGTCACACCGCCGACCATTTGCGTGCCATAGGCAATCGCCTGTTCTGAGTGGAAGGTGCCCTGCGAGCCGGTGAAGCCTTGGCAGATGACGCGGGTGGTTTTGTGGACGAGTACGGACATAAGTCGCAGCCCTTTCAGGAGAGGCGTTGCAGCAGGGCATGGATGTTGTCATCCACCCAAAGGTTGGCATGGTTGACGAGTTTGGTCGAAAAGCCCGCTTTGGCCGCCATGGCGCGCAAGGAGGCGAAGGTGAAGTAGTTGACGTGGTCGGGATGGCGAAAACCACACCATTTGGCCCCCACCACCCGCCGGTTCAGCGAGCCGTAGTTCGGCACGCGGACATAGACTTTGCAATCAGGTTTCAGCACGCGATGAATGCCTTCCAGCACCCGCATCGGGTTGGCTTCATGCTCTAGATAGGAATGCAAGATCACGCCATCGAAAAAGGCCGGTTCAAACTGCCAGACGCCATCGGCACCCGCAGCCTTTAAACAATAGCCACCCCGCGCCCGCATCGCCGCATCGCTGCGGGCATGAAGGGCCGTGGAAAGTTCAATACCATAGGGCGTGATCGGGATCGCGGTCCTGATGCGGTCGCCGCAGCCTATGTCTAGAACTTTGCCTGCTCCAAACCATGCTGCGAATTTGGCATCACCGCGCTTACCGCCTGTCAACCCTAATGCCGCACGCAGACGGCGGTTTAGGCCGGAAAGGCCCGTGGAGCCACCTTGCTTTTTCTTTTCGGCA
Source organism: uncultured Rhodobacterales bacterium (assembly GCA_903845215.1). Taxonomy (GTDB): domain Bacteria; phylum Pseudomonadota; class Alphaproteobacteria; order Rhodobacterales; family Rhodobacteraceae; genus Stagnihabitans. The sequence continues at coordinate 33,522 of CAIMWI010000013.1, forward strand.
TAGGTCTTTTCCCAGGCGAAATCTTCCTCTAGCGCCGCGTAGGGCGGGGGATTGCGCAGGAAGACAAAGCCGCAGTTGCCGCATGCCACCACGTCCCAGTCCGCCGGTGCATAGGCCTCCAACCGACTGGAGCGGTCGGCTTGGCAGGCGGGGCAGGGGCGGTGCGGGGCGGTCATTTAAGATCCTTGGGGTGGATCGGCCGATGGCCGGTTTCGATTGCGGAGAGGATGGGCAAAGCGCACATCCCGCGTGTCATCCCTTCACGGCCTTGACGATCTTTTGTGCCGCATCTGACAGGTTGTCCGCCGCGATGACGTTCAGGCCAGAGTTGCGGATGATGTCTTTGCCCAGTTCCACATTGGTGCCTTCCAACCGCACCACCAGCGGCACTTTTAGGCCAACTTCTTTGACCGCAGCAATCACGCCTTCGGCGATGATGTCACAGCGCATGATGCCGCCAAAGATATTGACCAAGATGCCTTTGACATTGGGGTCAGAGGTGATGATCTTGAACGCCTCGGTGACTTTTTCTTTGGTCGCCCCGCCGCCTACATCCAGAAAGTTGGCCGGTTCTGCGCCGTACAGTTTGATGATATCCATCGTGGCCATGGCCAGACCCGCCCCGTTGACCATGCAGCCAATCTCGCCATCCAGCGCGATATAGTTCAGGTCGAACTTCGAGGCGGCGAGTTCTTTGGCGTCTTCTTCCGTCTCGTCGCGCAGGGCGGCGATTTCGGGGTGGCGGAACATGGCGTTGCCGTCAAAGCTGATCTTGGCATCAAGCAGCTTCAACCCGCCGTCTTTGAGCACGACGAAGGGGTTGATTTCTAGCATATCCATGTCTTTTTCGACAAACAGCCGGTACAGGTTTTTCACAATGCCGACGCATTGCTTGACTTGGCCCCCTCTTAGCCCCAGCGCAAAGGCCACGCGGCGGCCGTGGTATTCAGAAAAACCAGCGGCGGGGTCGACCGAGAAGGACAGGATCTTTTCGGGGGTGTTATGCGCCACCTCTTCAATGCTCATCCCGCCTTCGGTCGAGCAGACGATGGAAATGCGCGAGGTGGAACGGTCGATCAGCAAGGCCAGATAGAATTCGCGGGCAATGTCGGAACCGTCTTCGATATAAATACGGTTGACTTGTTTGCCCTGCGGTCCGGTTTGCAGCGTCACAAGGGTGCGCCCCAGCATCTGACGGGAGAATTCCGCCGCCTCTTCGACCGAGCGCGCCAGCCGCACGCCGCCTTTTTCGCCGGCCTCGGACTCAAGAAAATGGCCCTTGCCACGGCCACCGGCATGGATTTGCGCCTTGACGACCCACAAAGGCCCATCCAATTCGCCTGCGGCGGTTTTGGCATCTTCGGCGCGTGTCACAAAACGCCCGTCCGACACCGGAATGCCGTAACTGCGCAACAGGGCCTTGGCCTGATATTCGTGAATGTTCATCTTGCGCCCCGCTTGTGGTGGTTTTGCCAGCTTTTGGCACAGATTTTCGCAAGGGCAAATCACCAAAAACAAAAGGCGGCAGGAAAAGCGACATTTGTGATCACAAGAAAAAAATCTGTGATCACAATTCATAATTCTGTAAGAAATAAGAGAAGGTTTAACAGGGCAGGGCGATGCAAAGCCGCTGGCCGCGCGGCAGGTAAGGGTCGGAAAGCTGGGCCGCAAAGCCTGCGGCATGGGTCGCGGCCAGCACATCCTTGGCCAGATGGTGATAGGGCGCGCGGTTTGGGTGGGTGACCACACCGTCAGGCTGGCGCAGGGCTGCGCTGGCTTGGGCGGCATCGGGGGCTAAAAAAACAGTGAAAAGCAGTTTTTGCAGGCTTGGGAACCTGCGGCGGATTTTGGGCAGGGCTTGTTGCAAAAACGTCAGGGGCAGGTGGGTGAAGACAGCGAAGGCGATGGCATAGTCGATGTCGGCGGGCAGGCCTGTAAAGTCAAAATCGGCATCTTCGATCAGATGATCGGGGCTGAGGCGCGCCTTGTCAGACAGTTCTTCTGCATACCCGCGCCGCATCAAGGCGCCAGACAGGTCGGTGGCCCAATAGTGATCGGGCAACAGATAGGGCACGACGCGGCAGCCAAGGCGCAGTGATCCGGCACCTATGTCCAGCAAGCGGTGGTGCGGATCAAGCCCTGCGGCGAGAAGAAGTTGCATCTGGACAAGCCCCGTCTCCTCCCACCGCCCGCCCACGATGTCGCGGTGGCGGCCCTGTGCCAAGGCTTGGTCGTAAAAGCCCGGCGCGTGGTAGGGGGATATTGGACGTGTCACTGTGCGGCCAGTTCGGCGATGGTCAGGCACAGCGTGGTGGCGACGGCCATATCCTGGACCGAGACCCATTCCAAAGGCCCATGAATTTCCTGCATGCCGGTGAACAGATTGGGTGTGGGCAGGCCCATTTCGGTCAACCGCGACCCATCTGTGCCGCCACGAATGGGTTTTGAAACAGGGTCGATCCCCAAGGTGCGGCAGGCTTTTTGCGCCAATGTGACGGGGCGCATATCATTTTCCAGCCAATAGCGCATGTTGCGGTATTGCGGGCGGATCGTGACCTCGACCTTGGCACGCGGTTCTGTTGCGGCAATACTGGCGCAGATCTGGCGCAAGAGCGCGCCCTTTTCGGCCAGACCTTGGCGTTCAAAATCGCGCAGGATAAAGCGCAGCGTGGCTTCGGCGGCGGTGCCGGACATGTCGGTTAAGTGGATAAACCCTTCGCGGCCTTCGGTCACTTCGGGGCTCATCTTGGTCAGGGGCAGGGCGGTGATCAGGCCTGCGGCCAGATGCAACGCGTTGACCAGTTTGCCCTTGGCCCAGCCCGGATGGGCCGACACGCCGGTGATCTTGACCTGTGCGCCGTCGGCCGAGAAGCTTTCGTATTCAATCTCGCCCAAACTGGACCCATCGAAGGTATAGGCAAAATCGGCCCCGATAGCGGCGGGCAGGCGTTTGTCGACGCCGCGGCCGATTTCCTCGTCTGGGGTGAAGGCGAGGCGGATTTTGGGGTGTTTGATATCAGGGTGGGTCAGCATATGGCCCGCGGCGGTCATCAAAATCGCCACACCTGCCTTGTCATCGCCGCCAAGCAACGTGGTGCCCGAGGCGGTGATGATCGTATGGCCCAGCTTTTTGCCCAGTTCGGGCGAGGTTTCGGGCGACAGGATCAAAGCGGGGGCATCGGGAAAGCTGATGGCCCCGCCGTTATAGCCGCGATGGACGCGGGGTTTGACACCGCTGGCCGCAAAGGCGGGGGCAGTGTCGACATGGGCTAGAAAGCCAAGGGTCGGGCCTTGGGCTGTGGCGGGGATGGTGGCTAAAACCACGCCATAGTCGGTGAGGGTGACATCTTGCGCGCCCATGGCGGTGAGTTCATCGCGCAGCAGCGTCAGCATGCCAAATTGAGCTTGGGTCGAGGGGGACGTGGGGCTATCTTCGTCGCTTTGGCTGTCTATTGCGGCATAGCGGGTCAAGCGGGTTTCAAGTTCGGTATCAAATTGGGTCATTGGGCCTCCGGATCAAGGCCAAATGTCGCGGGGGGGCGCGGGGAAGTCAACGCAGTGTAATGTTTCGCGCAAAGAACGATTTTTCTGCGAAAAATCGGTTTGCTTGGCGAGGGTTCGCACCGATGAGGCTGGCGTCATGGCAGGTTGGTGGAAACGATTTTTCGCAGAAAAATCGGCGCTGAGCACAGGGCGCAGCGCCGATGGTTCAGGCTTAAGCCAGCGTCGGGTCGATGGCTTTGCACGCCGCCACAAGGCCTTTGACGGCATCGACCGACTTTTGGAACATCGCGTTCTCGTCCTCGGTCATCTGGATTTCCACCAGACGCTCGACCCCGCCTGCGCCCAGAATGACAGGGACGCCGACATACATGCCAGCCAAGCCAAAGGCCCCGTCAACATAGGCCGCACAGGGCAGCAGGCGCTTTTGGTCTTTGAGGTAAGCTTCGGCCATCTCGATCGCCGAAGCCGCAGGGGCGTAAAAGGCCGAACCGGTTTTCAACAGGCCCACAATCTCAGCCCCGCCATCGCGGGTGCGCTGGATGATGGCGTCCAGCTTGTCTTGCGTTGTCCAGCCCATCTTGACCAGATCGGGCAAGGGAATACCAGCCACGGTGGAATAGCGCGCCAAAGGCACCATCGTGTCGCCGTGGCCGCCCAGCACAAAGGCCGTGACATCGCGCATGGAAACATTGAACTCAAGGCTTAGGAAATGGCGGAAGCGGCCGGCATCCAGCACGCCTGCCATGCCCACCACCATGTGATGGGGCAGGCCGGAAAATTCGCGCAGCGCCCAGACCATGGCGTCCAGTGGGTTTGTGATACAAATCACAAAAGCCTTTGGTGCATGGGCTTTCAGCCCCTCGCCCACGGCTTTCATCACCTTCAGGTTGATCCCCAGAAGGTCATCGCGGCTCATCCCGGGTTTGCGCGGCACGCCGGCGGTGACGATGCAGACATCAGCCCCCGCGATATCGGCATAGGAATTGGCGCCTTTAAGCACGGCGTCAAAGCCTTCGATCGGGCCAGATTGCGCGATATCAAGCGCTTTGCCCTGCGGTGTGCCTTCGGCGATGTCAAACAAAATGACGTCGCCCAATTCCTTAAGAGCGACAAGGTGGGCAAGCGTGCCCCCGATTTGCCCGGCGCCGATCAGCGCGATCTTCGGTCTGGCCATGTGCGAATCCCCTTTTGGGTTGCAAGCGAAAATGGATGGGGTGGCTTAATCCCAAATCTTCGCACAGCACAAGAGTGCTGCAGCGCAGCAATGGCCTGCGGGATGGTAAGACGTGGATGATTGCGCTAGCAACGCAAAAAGCGCGCCAATATCCAAGGCCAAGGGGCTGCTGCCCCCCGGACCCCCCGCGAATATTTGGGCCAAGATAAAGGAGCAGGCGAGATGCAAGGCTGGGAATTTTGGACTGTTGCGGTGATTGCGGCCTTCTTAACCGGGGTCAGCAAAGGTGGTTTGCCTTTGGTGGGGGCCTTGGTCGTGCCCGTCATGTCACTGGCCATTTCGCCGGTGGCGGCTGCGGGGTTGATGTTGCCGGTTTATGTCGTGTCGGACTGGTTCGGGCTTTATGCGTACCGCAAGGAATTCGACAGACGGGTCTTGGCCATCGCCTGTGCGGGGATGACCATTGGGGTCGGGGTGGGCTGGTCGATTGCGCATTACATCTCGGAAGATTGGGTGACAGCGCTGGTCGGCACGATTGCCGTGGCCTTTTCGCTGAACACCTTACTGCGCAAGCCCAAGGCGGCATCCGAGCAAAGGGCCACCGTGGCCAAGGGCATGTTTTGGTGCACGATCGCGGGATTTACCAGTTTCGTCAGCCACACCGGCGGCCCACCCTATCAAGTTTGGACCTTGCCTTTGGGGTTGCGCAAGGCAGTCTTTGCCGGCACTTCAACCATCGCCTTTGCCTATATCAACGCGGTCAAACTGGTGCCCTATTACTTTTTGGGCCAAATCACCCTGAGCAGTCTAAAGACAGCAGCGGTTTTGATGCCGGTGGCCGCAGGGTCGGTTTACCTTGGCGTTTGGGCTGTGCGGCGTTTGCCCGAAGCCTTGTTCTTTCGCATCGTGACATGGTCACTTTTGATCATTGGCGCAGATTTGATGGGGCGTGGGTTGACGGGGGTCGAACCCATCATGGCGTTGTTTGCGCAGTTTGGCTAAGGCTGAAGGGCATCAGGCTGTGGCTTTGGCCTAGGCCGGTGACCAAGATCAGCGCTGTGATGCCAAAAAAAAGGGCGCAGAGGGGAAGGTGCATGGGCGATCTTTCCTGAAAAGTGGGTTATGGACGCGATCTGACACCCTAAGACCAAAGGCGGGGTTAAGGGCGCGCGCGGCGGTGCCCAAGGCCCTTGGCGTGCTGCAATCGGCTGATTTTGCGGATGGTCTGATCTGTTGGGATGCGCCGCGGCTTGGGCGGTCACGCTTTTGGGCAGGCTATGTCAGTAAGCGGAAGCTTGGTCTTTTGATCGGGCCAAGGCAAATGGGATGGGCGTTGCGGTTCTGGATGGAAAGATCGTCGAGAACCTGCATATCATACCCACAGCGACTTTGACTGCCAAAGTCCCCGCAATTGCAACCCTGAAGGAGCGCGCATGCTGTCTTTGATCTTAGGGGTCCTGATTTGGGCCTATTCGCATTTGATGAAACGCATCACCCCCGGCTTTCGTGCCAAGTTGGGTGACGGGCCGGGCAAGGGGGTGGCAACGCTGCTGACAGCACTGGCCTTGTATTTGATGATCACAGGCTACCGCGCGGCCGATGTTATCGTGGTTTGGTCACCGCCTGATTTTTTCAAGCACCTCAACAACCTGCTGATGGTGATCGCGGTAATCTTGGTGTTCATGCAGGCCAACCGCGGCGCTTTGCGCAGCTATCTTCGCCATCCGATGCTGACGGCGGTGAAGACCTGGGCCTTGGCGCATTTGCTGGTGAATGGGGATCTGGCCTCGATCGTCTTGTTTGGGGGGCTGCTGGCTTGGGCGGTGGTGGATGTGATTTTCATCAATAAGATGGAAGTGCGCGGTCCACGGCCTGCCAAGGGTCCGGTGGTGAACGATGTGATCTATGTCGTGATCTGCCTTGTGGTCTTTTTCGCCATATCCGAGTTGCACAAATGGCTTGGTTATCCGGTTTTGGGGTAAAAGATGCATCTCTATCGATTTCTAAGTGACGATGACACTTCGGCTTTTTGTCACCGCGTCTCGGAGGCTTTGGCGAAGGGATGGGTGCTGCATGGCGGGCCGACTTATGCTTTTGATGCGGCGCGTGGCGTGATGCGCTGCGGACAAGCGGTGGTCAAAGACGTGCCGGGGACCTATCACCCCGATCTGAAACTGGGTGCGCAATAAGGGTGGGCAGCTTTGCCCACCTCTCAAAACAGGGTAAGCCATGAAGACAAATCCGGGCCGTTTCTTTGAAGACTACCATGTGGGCGAAGAGATCTTGCACGCCGTTCCGCGCACCTTATCGGGCGGAGAGCGTGCCTTGTACCACGCGCTTTATCCGGCACGCGGGGCCTTGCATTCGTCAGACGCATTCGCGTGGGCCTGTGGGCTGGCGCAAAGCCCGATGGATGATTTGATCACCTTTCACACTGTCTTTGGCAAAACCGTGCCCGATATCAGCCTGAACGCCGTGGCCAATCTTGGCTATGCCGAGGGGCGCTGGCTGGCCCCGGTTTGGCCGGGCGACACGCTGCAAGCGCAAAGCAGGGTGATCGGGGTCAAGATGAATTCAAATGGGGCGTCGGGCGTGGTTTGGGTGCGCACGACGGGGGTGAACCAACACGGGGTCAAAGTGCTGGAATATGTGCGCTGGGTGATGGTCAAGACGCGCGCACAAGGGCCTGCGCCCGAGGCTGTGGTGCCAGACCTCGCCAAGTCTGTGGCGGCATCGGATTTGATCGTGCCGCAGGGCTTGGATTTCACCAGCTATGATTTTGTCCGTGCCGGTGAGCCGCACCGCTTTGGGGATTATGCCGTGGGCGAGGTGATCGACCATGTCGATGGCGTTACGATCGAAGAGGCCGAGCATATGCTGGCCACGCGCCTTTGGCAGAACACCGCAAAGGTGCATTTTGATGCGACACAAAGGCCGGATGGCAAACGGCTGATCTATGGCGGCCATGTCATCAGTTTGGCGCGCGCGCTGTCGTTTAACGGGCTGGCCAATGCGCAACTGATCGTGGCCCTGAACGGCGGGGCCCATGCGAACCCCTGTTTTGCGGGTGATACCGTGCGGGCGTGGTCAGAGGTGCTGGATAAGGCCGAAACCTCTGCCCCGGGCGTTGGCGCCTTGCGCCTGCGGTTGGTGGCTGTGCGGCAAGGGGCTACCCCGTTTGAATTGCGCGATGCGGCGGGCAAATATGCCCCGGATGTCTTGCTGGATTGGGATTACTGGGCTTTGATCCCTTTGTGAGTGCGCGAGCCCCGTCTTGGGCAAGAAAGAGGCTGGGGCCGATACGCTGTTGGTTATCTTCAGGCATGATCGTTGGGACGAAAGCTCTGCCGCAGCGATTTTGATCAGCAACGCTGTGACGGATGCCTTGCGTGCGGATGAGCGGACCACCGCGCCCGTCCCAAGTGTTTAGGCCGATGTGCATTCCTTGGACTTTCAGCTGTATTCGCGGTGCAAGCCCCACGGGTTCATCGCTGCCTTTCAGTCAAGCCTTTGATGTGATACCTGTGATCACAAGCTGAAAATTTTCGCCTGATTGCGCAAACGGAATTGCTTTTCCCCCATATCAGGGCGTGACAGCGCCATAATCGGCGCTATTTGTAGGATGTACTCTGCACTGCGGCACAGCCGTGCAAATGAATGGACACTTAAGGAAAGGGCGCCCAATGGCCGAAGCAACGGGGTCTTCCAAACGGGTCGAGCGGCCTTTGTCGCCGCACCTGCAAATCTACCGCATCCAGATGACTTCGGTGTCGTCGATCCTGACGCGGATCACCGGACATGCGTTGATGGCGGGCGTGATTTTGGGCGTATGGTGGCTGCTGGCGGCCGCGGTGTCAGAGCCGTATTTTGCGCTGGCCAATGCGGTGATGACGTCTTGGTTTGGCAAACTGGTGATGACAGGGTCGCTTTGGGCGGTGTGGTATCATTATCTGGCAGGCCTGCGGCATTTGCTGTTTGACGCAAGACTTGGGCTAGAGATTAAGACAGCCGAACGTTTGGGCTGGGCCTGTATCCTTGGTTCGGTCGGATTGACCGTGCTGACCATCGTGATCGTGTGAGGCTGTTATGCAATATTTGACCGACCGCAAACGCGCCGTTGGCGCAGGGGCCGCCCACTCTGGCACGGCGCACCACTGGTTCATGACCGTCTCGTCCGTCGTGCTGGCGGTGATGCTGCCGGTGTGGCTGTATCTGTTCGGTGCGGCCATCGGCGGCACCCGTGACCAAGTGGTTGCCGCCTTTGCCAACCCCTTTACCGCCATCCTGACCGCCTTGGTGCTGGTGGTTTCCATGCGTCACTTTGCCAAAGGCTCTGCCGTGATGGTGGAAGACTATGCCCACGGGACAGCCCGCAAGGCTGGCTTGATCTTTGTTTCGTCGCTGGCCGCCGTGATTGCGACCACCGGGCTTTACGCCCTGATCCGCATCGCGTTGTGAGGTTAAAATGAACGCTTACGCCTATGAAGCGCATGATTATGACGTGGTGGTTGTGGGGGCCGGCGGAGCAGGCCTGCGCGCCACCTTGGGCATGGCCGAACAGGGCTTGCGCACGGCCTGCGTGACCAAGGTTTTCCCAACCCGCTCGCATACCGTGGCGGCACAGGGGGGGATTGCGGCCTCACTGGGCAATATGGGGCCGGATTCGTGGCAGTGGCATATGTATGACACGGTCAAAGGGTCGGATTGGCTGGGCGATACCGATGCGATGGAATACCTTGCGCGCGAAGCACCCAAGGCCGTGTACGAGCTGGAACACTACGGCGTGCCCTTTTCGCGCACCGAAGAGGGCAAGATCTACCAGCGCCCCTTTGGCGGCCACACCACCGAATACGGCGAAGGCCCGCCCGTGCAGCGCACCTGCGCGGCGGCTGACCGCACCGGCCATGCCATTTTGCACACGCTTTATGGCCAAAGCCTGAAGAACAACGCTGAATTCTTCATCGAATATTTCGCCATTGACCTGATCATGACCGATGGCCGCTGCACCGGCGTGGTGGCGTGGAAGCTGGACGATGGCACGATCCATGTGTTCAACGCCAAGATGGTGGTGCTGGCGACTGGCGGCTATGGCCGCGCCTATTTCAGCGCAACCTCGGCCCATACCTGCACCGGCGATGGTGGCGGCATGGTGGCGCGGGCGGGATTGCCACTGCAGGATATGGAATTTGTGCAGTTTCACCCGACCGGTATCTACGGCTCTGGCTGCCTGATCACCGAAGGCGCGCGGGGCGAGGGCGGGTTCTTGACCAACTCGAACGGCGAACGCTTTATGGAGCGGTATGCGCCCCATTACAAAGATTTGGCCTCTCGCGATGTGGTCAGCCGCTGCATGACGATTGAAATCCGCGAAGGGCGCGGGGTGGGGCCGAACAAGGACCATATCCACCTAAACCTCTCGCACCTGCCCAAGGCCACACTGGACCTGCGCCTGCCGGGCATTTCGGAATCGGCACGGATCTTTGCGGGGGTTGACCTGACCAAGGAACCGATCCCCGTTCTGCCCACCGTGCATTACAACATGGGCGGTGTGCCGACGAACTATTGGGGCGAGGTTCTGAACCCCACCGCCGACAACCCCGATGCCACATTCCCCGGCCTTATGGCTGTGGGCGAGGCGGGCTGTGCCTCGGTGCATGGGGCGAACCGGTTGGGGTCAAACTCGCTGATCGACCTTGTGGTATTTGGCCGCGCCGCCGCTATCCGCGCGGGTGAGATTGTGAACCCCAAAGAAGCGGTTTGCCCCGTCAACAAGGTCGAAGTCGACCGCGCCCTGTCGCGCTTTGATGCGCTGCGCCATGCCAAGGGCTCCATCCCCACCGCCGATCTGCGGATGGAGATGCAAAAGACCATGCAGGCCGATGCGGCCGTATTCCGCACCGACAAGACCTTGGCCGAAGGTGTGGCCAAGATGGAAGCTGTGGCGGGCAAGATGGCTGACATCAAGGTCACCGACCGCAGCTTGGTGTGGAATTCCGACCTGATGGAAACGCTGGAACTGACCAACCTGATGCCAAACGCCATGGCCACGATCGTTGCCGCCGAAGCACGTAAAGAATCGCGCGGGGCCCATGCGCATGAGGATTATCCGAACCGCGATGACGCCACATGGCGCAAACATTCGTTGGCCTATGTCGATGGGGCCAAGGTGCGCATGGATTACCGCGCCGTGCATCTAGACCCGCTGACGACCGAAGCGCAGGGTGGGATTGACATGAAGAAGATCGCACCAAAAGCGCGGGTGTATTGACTATGGGTGTGGCTGGTTCACCCCCCCCTAAGGGCCTGTCTGTTTTCCAAAAATCAAGGGCATGACATGAAACGCTTTATCTTTTTGGGACTATCCCTTTTGGCTTTGACGGCTTGTAGCCCGCAAGAGGTGGTGGACGATGTCGTCGCGCGCACCGCTGAAAGTGTGATTTCGGCGGTCACCGGTGCCGATGTGGCGCGCTGTGTGGTCGATCACGCCGAAACGGTCGAGCTAGAGGTTCTGGCCCGCGATGTGGGTGTTCGGGCCGGTACGCGCACGACAGCGATCATTCGCGGCATTCTGGATCGGCCCGATACGCAAACCTGCCTGTCGCGGGCGCATCTGACGGCCCCTGTGCTGCCGTGATCCGCCCTTATGCCGCCCTTTTCGGCCTAGGCCTGTTGGCCGCATGCGGGCCTGTTTCGCTGGCGCAGGCCGAAAAATCTTGCGTGGCGGATGCCCAACTTGCCCAGCGTCCGCGCGGCTCTGCGGCGTTTGGCATGGGGTCGGACGGGCAGGTGGGCGCGTCGTTTACGCTTGGAATTTCCAGCGATTATCTACAAAACCGCAATCCTGACGATGTCTTTGCGGCCTGTGTTCAACGGCGTGCAGGCCAAGCGCCCACGCGTCCCTTCTCTGCCATGCCCGAATCGCGGATGTGATGGCGCACGATCTGAAAGGCTGAAAAATGGTCCAGTTCACTTTGCCCAAGAATTCCAAAGTCCGCACCGGCAAGACTTGGCCGCGCCCTGCGGCCAAGAACGTGCGCAAGTTCCAGATCTACCGGTGGAGCCCAGATGACGGCGAAAACCCGCGGGTCGACACCTATTTCGTCGATATGGACACCTGCGGCCCGATGGTTCTGGACGCGCTGATCAAGATCAAAAACGAGATTGATCCGACCCTGACCTTCCGCCGGTCGTGCCGCGAGGGGATCTGCGGATCTTGTGCGATGAACATCGGCGGGATCAATACCTTGGCTTGCATCTATGGTCTGGATGAGGTGCGCGGCGATGTGAAGATTTACCCTTTGCCCCATATGCCTGTGGTCAAAGACCTGATCCCTGACTTGACGCATTTTTACGCCCAGCACGCCTCGATCATGCCTTGGCTGGAAACCAAAACCAACGCCCCCGCCAAAGAATGGCGTCAGTCGATCGAGGATCGCGAAAAGCTGGACGGGGTGTATGAATGCGTGATGTGCGCGTGCTGCTCGACCTCTTGCCCAAGCTATTGGTGGAACAGCGACAAATATCTTGGGCCTGCCGCCCTGTTGCACGCCTATCGCTGGATCGTCGACAGCCGAGACGAGGCGACGGGCGAGCGGTTGGACGCGCTGGAAGATCCTTTCAAGCTGTACCGCTGCCACACGATCATGAACTGCACCAAGACCTGCCCCAAAGGCCTTAACCCGGCCAAAGCCATTGCCGAGATCAAGCATATGATGGTCGATCGGGTGGTGTGACCCCGTGGTCGGGTGGATCCTGCTTGGGTTGGCCCTGACCTGCCTTGGCATTTTCGGCTGGCTTTGGCTATGTGCGGGCTTTCGTGCGGGGGGATTGCGTGGTGCGCTGGGGTACGGGGCGCTGCAACTCTCGGCCTTGGGTCTGGTTTATGGCTTTGTGCGGGGCCAGCCGATCAACGGGGTGTTTTTGGCAAGTTTTCCGCCCTTGGCACTGGTTGATCTGGCAGGATTTGCCCGTTTTGACACCTTTTTGAGGGCACTCGCCTGGGGTGTTTTGCCGTATAGCGCTGTGATTTTGCTGATTTGCCTGATCTGGCGGCCGCTGCGGGTTTGGGCGCTGGGTGTGACGCTGCTGGGCAGTTTGGGGGCAGCGGTTTTTGTGGGCGACCGTGTGGCGCAAGGCGCCATGTGCCAGACAGCGGCCTTGCACGGTGTGGCAAGCTTTCAGCGCCATTCGTTTTTAACAAGTCTTTCCAACGCACCCCGAGAGGTTCAAGTGACGCTGCACGCCACTTTGCCCGACGATCGTCTGGGGTGGAGTTATAGCACAATGGATTGGTACCCGATCCCGATCAGCGTGCAGGGGTTTGACGGGGGCGCGTTGTTTTCCTGTCCGGCGGTTTGACCACGCACTTGTGGTTGGGCGGCGATCTTGGGCATGATCTGATCAAACCTAAGGAGCACCGCCATGAAGTCTGACACCCCATCCCATCTTGCCCCCGCCGATGCCGTGGCGCGCCAAGCGGTGGAACCTGTCATCTGCTATCCGGTCGATGGCCTTGCCCGCCCTGATCTTGCACCCTTCCATGCGGCGCGGGCGGGGTGGCGGCGGGTTAGCGAAACCCTTGTTCCTGCGCGTGAGGCGCGGTGTTTTGATGTGCCTGCGGGGCATTTCTTTCGCATCACCAGTGTGGAAGGGCCGCAAGTCGGCGATTTGAACCTGTGGGCGGCGGGCGATTTAAGCGAGCGGTTCTTTTCGGGCAAGACCCGTGCGTTGCACGGCACGCATCTGTCTTCGGGAGATCGGATGTGGTCGTGCCTGCCCTACCTGCGGCCCATGGCGCTGATCACCGATGACAGTTTGGATTGGTATGGCTTTGATGGCTTTGGCGGATCGGTGCATGATGTGATCGGCACGCGATGCGATCCTTACACGCATAATCTGTTGGCGGGCGGGCAGTATCACCATTGCTGCCATTCCAACCTATCGCGTGCGGTGGCCGACCGCTTTGGCCTGCCCGTGCATGCGGCGGAATTTGCCGTGCATGATGTGCTCAATGTGTTCATGTGCACTGGCTTTACCCGTGACACGGGCCAGTATTTCATGAAAGCCAGCCCTGTGCGCCCCGGCGATTATCTGGAATTTTTTGCCGAGATTGATTTGGTCGGCGGCCTGTCGGCCTGCCCCGGTGGAGATTGTTCGACCTTGCATTCGTCCGACCAAGCCGCCTGCCACCCGCTGCTGGTGGAAGTCTTTGCGCCTTTGGCCCTGCCTGTCGGTTGGGCGCCGCCGCTGGCCAATGGGTATGACCGCACGCACGGGCGTTAGTCTGGGTTGGCTTCCATGTCAGGGGGGCCAAAGCGGGCCGACATACGCTCGACAATCTGGTCGCGGGCCTGGCGATAGGCGGAAAGCTTGGCATCGCGGCTTTCGCCAAGGCCTGTGGGGTCAAGGATCGGCCAATATTCCACGCTGAGGTGATAGTGCCGCGTCAATTCCAGCGCCAAACGCTGGCTGGCGGGGGACAGGGCGATGACCACGTCATATTGCCCCAGATCATCGCCCCAAGCTTGCATTTCTTGGAACGAGCGTGACCTGTGGCGGGCCAGTTCCACGCCCAGTTCCTGACACACCGCGATGGAAAAGCCGTCAATCTCCATATCGTTTTTCACGCCAGCCGATTGCACATAAACCTTCTGGCCGTAAAACTTTTTCATAATCCCTTCGGCCATGGGCGAGCGCACAGCATTGTGGTCGCAGCAAAACAAGACAGAGGAGGGAAGGTTGCCCATATCAGCCCCAGTGCATCACGCAGATCAGGGTGAAAAGCCTGCGCGCTGTTGCACTATCGACCAACGCCTTGCCATCCAAACGCTCTTGCAAGACCCGTGCCCCCTCGTTGTGAATGCCGCGCCGTGCCATGTCGATCGCCTCGATTTGGGAAGGCGGCAGGCGTTTGACGGCCTCGAAATAGCTTTCGCAGATTTGGAAATAGTCTTTCACCACTTGGCGAAAAGGGCCAAGCGATAAATGAAACTCGGCCACTTTTTGCGCGGCTTGGTTGGATATGGCAAAGACCAGTCGCCCCTCGCGGATGGCAAGGCCCAGATGGTAGGGGCCGGGGTATTCGGCAGCGCGGGGGATGGCAAAGCTGTTGTCTTCCAACAGATCAAAGATCGCCACTTTGCGTTCTTGGTCAATTTCGGCCGTGGGGGCGGCAAGGCCGCGGTCGTCTAGGTCAATGGCATAGATGCGGTTGGTCATTCCCGCCCCCCATTCAGCGCATCAAGGCGTGCGCGCACGGAAAGACCGTGGGCTTCAAGGCTTTCCGATTGCGCCAAGCGTTCGGCGGCAGGGCCAATGGCTGCAAGCGCGGCTGGCGTCATCTTGGCGAGGGTGGTGCGTTTAAGAAAGTCCATCACTGACAGTCCGCTGGAAAACCGTGCCGAGCGTGCGGTGGGCAGCACATGGTTCGGCCCGCCCACGTAATCGCCGATGGCTTCCGGAGTCCATGCCCCCAAGAAGATCGCCCCCGCATGGGTGATCTTTTGGCTTAACGCGTCCGGATCGGCCACGCACAGTTCCAGATGTTCGGGGGCGATGCGGTTGGACAGGGCGGCCGCCTCGTCCAGATCGCGCACGGTGATGACAGCACCGTTGTGCGCCCAAGACGCGCCGGCAATGGCGCGGCGCTGCAGGGTTTGCAGGCGCGCTTCTACGGCTGCCGCCACAGCACGGCCAAAGGCGGCGTCGGTGGTGATCAAGATCGACTGCGCGCTTTCGTCATGTTCGGCTTGGCTCAGCAAATCCAGCGCCAGCCAATCGGGGCTGTTGTCGGCATCAGCGATGACCAAAATCTCAGACGGCCCCGCGATCATATCAATGCCCACGCGCCCGAACACCCGCCGTTTGGCCGCCGCCACATAGGCATTGCCCGGGCCCGTGATCTTATCCACCGCCGCAATCGACGCCGTGCCATAAGCCAAAGCCGCAATCGCCTGCGCCCCGCCGATGCGGTAGACCAGATCGACGCCCGCAATTTGGGCGGCCAGTAAGACCAAGGGGTTAACCACGCCACCCGGTGTCGGGCAAGCCACCACCAGCCGCTGCACGCCTGCCACCTTGGCCGGAATGGCGTTCATCAGCACCGAAGAGGGATAAGAGGCCAGCCCGCCGGGCACATAAAGCCCCGCCGCTGACACCGGCGTCCAGCGCCAGCCAAGTTCGGCACCCACGTCATCTGTCCAGCGCGCATCCTGCGGCATCTGGCGGGCGTGATAGGCGCGGATGCGGTCTGCCGCCAGTTCCAGCGCCGCGCGGTCGTCGGACGAGACTTTGGCACATTCTTGCGCGATCTCGTCGGGTGAAAAGGCGAGGGTTTGCGGGGTCAGGGCCGTGCGGTCAAACTTCGTGGTCAAGTCGATCACCGCCGCATCGCCGCGCGCGCGCACATCGGCGATGATGGCAGCGACCGCCTGATCCACATCCTCGGCCTCTTCGCGTTTCAGGCCCAGCAGGGCTTGAAAACGGGGTTCGAAATCGGGGTCTTGGGTGGACAGGAACACGGGCATGGCACAACCTTTTGCTTTGGGGTTCCTTAGCGGCACCAAGGCTGTGCTGCAAGGCGGCGCCCTTAGGTCACACTGCCGAAATGCGAAAAGCGGTGGGGTGACAGCCCGTATTTCTTGCGAAAGCTTTTGGAAAAATGTGACGCACTGGCAAAGCCGCAGGCCACGGCAACTTCGGTGACTTTCATATCGGTTTCGGCCAGAAGGGCGCGGCCGCGTGCAAGGCGCAGGTCGTTCATATAGCGCACAGGTGTGATGCCCAGATGCGCAGAGAACAACCGTTCGATCTGGCGGCGCGACAGGGCCAGATGGGCGGCACAGGCGTCAAGATCGAAATCTTCTTCAATCCGCGCTTCTAAGAAAGCTGCGGCCTGTAAGAGTTTTTCGTGCCTTGTGCCCAAACGCGCTGCCAATGAGGTGGTTTGCTGATCGGCCTCGTCGCGCTTTTGGGTCAACAGGCACATATTCATCACCTCTTGCCCCAAGGCCGCGCCATGGCGATCGGCAATCAGCTTCAGCATCAGATCGGCGGCGGCGACCCCGCCAGCACAGGTCATCACGCGGTCGTCGATGCAAAAAACTTGGCGGGCGGGGGCCATATCGGGGTGAAGCTCGGCAAAGGCGGGGATATTGTCCCAATGCAGGGTGAATTTGCGGCCTTTCAGAATGCCTGCCGCGGCCAACGCATAGGCCCCCGTGCAAAGTCCGCCCACAATCCGCCCGCGCCGCCACAGTGCACGCAGCCAATCACCCAAGGCTTGCGAGGCTTTGCCTTCGGGTTCCACGCCCGAGACGACAAAGATGATCCCCTCGGGCTGGGCGGTTGACCAGGGCGCGTCCACCACAATCGGCACGCCGTTGGAACAGGCCACTGGCTGGCCGTCATCGGACAGGATTTGCCAGCGAAACAGCACCTGACCTGTCAATTGATTGGCCATGCGCAAAGGTTCAAGGGCGGCGGCAAAGGCCAGCATGGTGAACTTGGGCAGCAAGACGAAGGTCACGTTCAGCGCGCGCTCTTGGGCGGCAACACTGACATGGGCTGCGCCCTTAGAGATGAATTTGACCGTTTCTTGCATAGGCCCCCCCTGCGGTGCTTAAGCTAACACAGGTTGGACAGCATTGCATCGGGGCAAAGCGGTTTGGCTTTAGGTGCGCACGCCGGCGAATTTGACCTGCCAGTCGGCGCGTTCTTCATCGGTGATCTTGCGAAACAGGTTTTCGGGCACGGCAAATTCATGCCCCGAGGGCAGGGCGCGGATGGCTTCGGGCACGTCGTTTGGCCAAGTCCAGTCGGTGGAGTTCAGTGCTGTCATCATGGCTGCCGCCGCGTCGGGGATGAAGGGGGCCGACAGGATCGCATAGATGCGGATCAGGTTCAGCGCCAAGCGGATCATGGCTTGGGCTTGGTCTGGATCGGTTTTCACCACGCTCCACGGGGCGGCGGATTGCAGGTATTCGTTGCCCACCACCCAGATGCCGCGCAATTCGGCGGCGGCTTTGCGCACCTCCATCTCGGCCATCAGGGTTTCATAGGTGCGAATGCGCGCGCCCAGATCGGCGATCAGGGCGGTTTCCTGCGCACCAAAGGCCCCACCTGCGGGGATGGTATCGCCGAATTTCGACTTGGCAAACTTGGTGACTCGGCTGACCAGATTGCCCAAGACATCCGCCAAGTCTTTGTTGACCGAGGCTTGGAAATTCTCCCAAGTAAACTCGGCGTCAGAGCTTTCGGGGGCGTGCGACAGCAGCCACCAGCGCCAATAATCCGACGGCAGGATCGACAGGGCCTGATCCATAAACACCCCGCGCCCGCGCGAGGTGGAAAACTGGCCGCCGTCATAGTTGAGGTAATTGAACGACTTCAGGTAATCGACCATCTTCCACGGCTCGCCCGAGCCTAAGATCGTGGCGGGGAAAGACAGGGTGTGGAAGGGCACGTTGTCTTTGCCCATGAACTGGTAATAGGTCACGTCCGCGGCCCCCTTGTCGGTGCGCCACCAGCGTTCCCACGCGTCATCGCCCAAGCCGTTGGCATCGGCCCATTCGGCGGTGCCTGCGATATATTCGATGGGGGCATCGAACCAGACGTAAAACACCTTGCCCTCCATCCCCGGCCAAGGCTGGTCGCCGCGCTTGACCGGAATGCCCCAATGCAAATCGCGCGTGATGCCGCGATCTTGCAACCCGTCGCCGTCATTAAGCCATTTCTTGGCGATCGAGGTCGTCAGGATCGGCCAATCGTGTTTGGATTCGATCCACGCTTCCAGCTTATCGCGCAAAGACCGCTGCATCAGATACAAGTGCTTGGTTTCGCGCACCTCTAGGTTGGTTGACCCTGACACGGTGGAATGGGGGTTGATCAGGTCGGTCGGGTCTAACTGCTTGGTGCAATTGTCGCATTGATCGCCCCGTGCCGAGGTATAGCCGCAGTTGGGGCAGGTGCCTTCGATATAGCGGTCAGGCAGAAAGCGGCCATCGTCGATGGAATAGACTTGGCTTTCGGACACCTCGCGGATCAGGCCGTTGTCGGCCAGAACGCCGGCAAAATGCTGGGTCAGCCTGTGGTTGCGCTGGCTGGAAGAGCGGCCGAAATGGTCAAACGACAGCCGGAACCCGCGTGCGATTTCGGCCTGCACCTCATGCATTTCGGCGCAATATTGATCGACCGGCTTGCCCGCTTTGGCAGCGGCGAGTTCGGCAGGTGTTCCGTGTTCGTCGGTGGCGCAGATGAACATCACCTCGTGCCCGCGGGCGCGGGAGTAGCGCGCAAACAGGTCAGCGGGCAGCTGGCTGCCCACCAGATTGCCCAAATGCTTGATTCCGTTGATATAAGGAATGGCCGAGGTGATCAGAATCCGTGCCATGTCGCGCCCCTTAATCCAGTTTTGCCATCGTTTAGCGCAAGGCGCGGCCAAGGGCCATATGCTTGCGTTAGGATGGGCTGTGATCGGGCCAAAGCTTGGCCTCTAAAACGGCGGGGCCACTGGCATCGGCGGCGCGGCGTGAGAGGTGAAAGCGCGCCTCGGGCGCCATGCGGGCACGCAGGCGTTGCAAGACCCAAGCGCTGTGGCGCTGGATCAGGGTGGATGCGCTGGGGGCGGCGGCCATATGCCAGCGGCTTTCGATGCCCTGCGCGCCGCCCATGTCAGGGGTCAGCAGCAGGCCAAGGGGGGGCAGGCGACCGGCGTGGCGGGCGGCCTCGGCCCCGGTTTCGGCGGCCAGATGCAAGCGGCGCACCGGTGTCAGTGCTGGAGGGCTGGGCAGATCGGCCAGCACCAAGGGCACAGCGCCGGAACGCAGCGCCTCTTCCAGCGACCAAAGCAGGTCTTCGGGGCGCCGCGCGCGGGCAAACAAAATGCGGCCGGGGTCGGCCAATTCGGCCAGCCCCGGCGGATAAAGCCGTTCTGGCAGCCAGCCCGGGCTGATCCACAAAACCGGCCCCTGACTTTCGCCCAAGATCAGGGCCGCCAAAGCCGTGCGCGCAGGCCCGCACACCTCATGCACCCGCCCGCGTGCCAAGCTTAGGCCCAAGCCCCCCGGCAGGGCTTGGGCGGGCCAAGGTTTGCGCCCCTCGGCGCTATGAAGAATCGCTAAGACCATGCAGGCAGGCTAGCGTGTTCTTGATACGTTCTCAATCCCGTGGCTTTCCTTTATCGCCCTGTCGCCCTAGCTTGGCCGCACAGCAGGGGGATGCGATGCGCCAGATTGATTTGGGACGGACCGGGATAAAAGTATCGCAACTGTGCCTTGGCACGATGACATGGGGCACGCAGAACAGCGAAGCCGAAGGCCATGCGCAGATGGACATGGCGCTAGAGGCGGGCGTGAATTTCTGGGACACCGCCGAGATGTATCCCGTCAACCCCGTGTCCAAAGAAACCGCAGGGCGCACCGAATCTATCATCGGCACATGGTTTGCCACGCGCGGCGGGCGCGGCCGTGTGGTTTTGGCCAGCAAGATCGCAGGCGGCGGGCAAACTGCCATCCGCGACGGCATCGTGCCATCGGCCAGCGTGCTGCGCCAAGCGGTCGAGGGCAGCTTGCAGCGGTTGCAGACCGATTGGATCGACCTGTATCAAATCCACTGGCCGGCCCGCAAACATTACCACTTTCGCGACAACTGGGCCTATGACCCGCGCCCCAACGACCGCGCCCAGACCGAAGCCTTGATGCTGGATGTGCTGCGAGAGGGGGCCAAGCTGATCGCCGAAGGCAAGATCCGCGCCTTGGCCTTGTCGAATGAAACGGTTTGGGGGGCGGCCAAATGGCTGGCCTTGGCCGACCAGCACGGCTTGCCGCGCATGGCCAGCGTGCAGAACGAATATTCGCTGCTGTGTCGGCAGTTTGACACCGATTGGGCCGAATTGTCCGTGATGGAGGAGATGCCGCTTTTGGCCTTCTCTCCTCTGGCTTGCGGGATTTTGTCGGGCAAGTACCAAGGCGATGTCACCCCCCAAGGCTCGCGCCGGTCGCTGAACCCGATCTTAAGCGGACGTATGACACCGCGCGTCTTGCCCGCCGCCCAAGCCTATCTGGACATCGCCGCCCGCCATGGATTGAACCCGTGCCAGATGGCCATCGCCTTCACCCAAACCCGCCCATTTGCCACGATCCCGATCGTGGGGGCCACCAGCTTGGCCCAATTGGCGGTGAACATAGCCCCCATCACTCTGTCAGATGCGGTGTTGCGCGACATCGCTGTGGCCCACAAAGCCCATCCGCAACCCTATTAAGCGCGATTGGACCTTTGCCTTTGCACCCCTTGATCCGCCTGACCCTCGCCGCTGTTCTTTTGGCGGCTTGCAGCCATAAACCCGCCCCTCAGGCCAGCTTTCGTGACGCTGCCCGCCCGATCTATTCGCTGGCCGGTTTTGATCCGGCACGGCTTTCGGGCGATTGGCAGCAGGTGGCGGGGTTCGGTACCGCCTGCCGTGGAGGCACGATCGAAATCGGTTCCGAGGCGCGCTATGCCCTTTGCCTGCCTGAGGGGCAAAAGCGGGGCAGGGGGGCAATGGTATCCCAACAACCGGGCCGCTTTGATCTGCAAGGGATTGGCCCGCTTTGGGTGCTTTGGGCCGATGCCGACAATCGCACAGTGGTCTTGGGCGCACCCTCTGGCCAATATGGCCTGATCTTGAACCGTGGGCCCGATTTGCCTGCCGACCGATTTGCGGCGGCGCGGGATATCTTGGGATTTAATGGCTATGATGTGGCCCAGTTGCAGGTCTATTGAAAACGCTTGGAATGGCACCTTGCGAAGGGCGCAAAATTCCGCAACCTTAGGGGTGTAAGCAGAGGTTCACATGCCGACTGACCGCCGCGACGTTGAAATTCCGACCGTCTTGATGCTGGCGGCCACCTATGCCGTATGGGCCGTGGGCACCCTTGTTTGGGGGCAAAGCGCTGTTTTGTCGGTGCTGCTGACCGGCGTGGCCATCGCCCAATTCCTATCGCTTCAGCACGAGGCGCTGCACGATCACCCCTTTGCCAACCGCCATCTGAACGAGGCGCTGGTCTTTCCCGCCCTTGCCGTCTTTGTGCCCTATCGGCGCTTTCGCACCACCCATTTGCAACACCACCACGACCCCGCCCTGACCGACCCCTATGACGATCCAGAATCAAACTATGTTGACCCGCAGGTTTGGGCCACTTTATCGCCCGTCCGTCGCCTTTTGCTGCGGGTGAACAACACGCTTTTGGGGCGGATCGTTGTGGGGCCGCTCTTAGGTACATGGTCCTTTGTTGCTGGCGATGTAAGGCTGATTTTGGGCGGCAATCGCACGGTTTTGCACGATTGGGGGATGAATTTTATCGGCATGGTGCCGGTTATTGTATGGCTTTCGTGGGCTGCAATGCCGGCATGGGGCTACGGCTTGGCGATCTATGTGGCCATGGCGCTGCTGAAGATCCGCACCTTTCTGGAACACCGCGCCCATGAAGCCCACCGTGCACGCACGGTGATTGTCGAAGACCGTGGGCCGCTGGCTTTGTTGTACCTTAACAACAACTTCCATGTGGTCCACCATATGCACCCGGCTGTGGCGTGGTACAAACTGCCCAAGCTTTATGCCGAGCGTAAAGCCCATTATCTGCGGCGCAACGACGGCTATGTTTACCGCAGTTACGCGCAGGTTTTCGCCCAATATCTGCTGCGCGCCAAAGACCCCGTGCCGCATCCGGTTTGGCCGGTGCACAAGGACGCGCGCGACTAGGTTAGCTGATCCGCCGAAAGGTGGGCACGGGGCCTGAATTGTCAAAGAAGGGCACGCCGGGTTGTTCATGTCCGGCCAGAAGGGCGCGCAGTTCTGCCAAGACAATCTCTGTGATGAAGGGCAGATCAAGCGTGCGGGTTTCATCCAGCGACACCCAATGCAGGTGCGACAGTTCATCCTCGGCCCCTGAAAAATCTTCCAACGGGCCGTCGATATCGTCTGCGTCGGCCAGAAAAAAGCGCGCGTCAAACCGGCGGGGGCTGCCGGGTGGGGTGATGGCGCGAAAGATAAACCGCAGGGGGGCTGCGGGGGGCAGGCAAAGGCTGGTTTCCTCGCGCAATTCCCGCCGCACGCAGGCGACAAGGGCCGCAGGCGGCGGGGCGGCAGGCAGAAGATGCTGGCCCAAACGTGCCGCGCACACAGCCGACAGACTGACCGCATCGGTATGATCGCCGCTGTCCACCCGACCGCCCGGAAAGACGTATTTTGACGGCATAAACACCGCCCCCGCCCCGCGTTGACCCATCAATACCCGCCCCGCCCCGCCGCGCCGGACGAGAACGACGCTGGCGGCAGGGGTTATGGGCACCTCAGACATGGTGTAAAACCGCTGGGTCATCGGCCGGATCGGCGGAAAAGCCGTGCATCCGCTTGGCCCATTGCAGGGCCACCATCGCGCCCTTAAGGCGCGGCAGCAGCACCAACGACAAAAGGGCGGTGCCGATCGTAAAAAAGGTCGCCATCACGGCCGGTTCGGGCCGCCATTCGACAAAGACATACATCATCAGCGGCGCCATCAGATGGCCGACGATCAAAATCGTCAGGTAAGCGGGGCCATCATCGGCGCGCTGATGGGAATAATCCTCGCCACAGTTGGGGCAGGCATCGTTCACCTTCAGATAGCTGTGCAACAGCGCCCCTTTGCCACATTTTGGGCAGCGACAGGCAAATCCGCGACGGATAGCGGGCCAAGTGGGGCGCTCGGCGGTGACGGGGTCTTCGGTTAGGTAAGCGGGGTCAGAATGGGTCATGATATGTCCTTCCAATGCCTGATCTAGCGCAAATCGATCGAGAAGTTGAGAGGCCGGCGATGCTGGCAGCAGAAAGTTTCACTTTTATTTCTGCGCCGCGACGGAAAGCTATGCGCTGCCCGTATCACCTGTATCAAGACCAGCACAGGGCGGGTCTGGGATAGGAGCATAAGATGCGCGTTTCGAGCAAAAAATTGGGTCTGGGTGTGGTGGCTTTGGCTGTGGCTTTGATGGGTTCGGCCGCGATTGCAGACAAGGCACATGACGGTGGCAAGGGTGGTCCGATGGGGCGCATGGGGCCAAGCTTTGATTTCGTGGCGGCTGACACGGATAAAGATGGCAAAGTGACGACAGCGGAATTTTCTGCCTACCGCGCCGGGATGGTGGCGGAAATTGACACCGACAAGGATGGTTTGCTGTCGGCCGAAGAATTGGTTGCCCTGCATACAAAGCGTGCGGCTGATCGTGCCAAAGAGCAGTCGTCGCGGATGGTGCAGGATCTGGATGCCGACGGCGATGGCAAGCTTTCGGTGGCCGAGATGATTGCGATGCCCGTGCCGCCGGATGCTTTTGAAGCGGCCGATACCTCTAACGACGGCGTGATTGATCAGGCCGAGGCTGAGGCCGCTATGAAGGCCATGATGCACGGGCCCGAAGGCGAGAACGGCCAACATGGCAAGCACCGCCATCACGGCAAGCACCGTGGCGGCAACGATCAAGGCGGAAACTGATCCTTCTTTGAAACCGCCGCGCGGCAGAACTTTTGCCGCGCGGCACCGATTGCCCTGCTTGATCCAACCCGTTATCCCAAAAGGATGGATATGCCCCGCGATACGTTGGACGTGCTTTCAGACGAGACGCTTTTGGTGCTTTACGCCAATGGCGATCCGGCGGCAGCGCGTTTGTTGACAGCGCGCTTGGCACCGCGCGTTTTGGGCTATGCCACCCGCCTTCTGGCCGACCGCGCTGAGGCCGAAGATATCACACAAGAAGCGATGCTGCGCCTGTGGAAAATTGCCCCGCAGTGGCGCAACGGCGAGGCGCAGATTTCCACCTGGCTTTACCGCGTGGTGACAAACCTTTGTACCGATTCAAGGCGGGCGCGGGGTAAGCGGCCCGTCGTTTCGCTGGACGATGCGCCCGAAGTGGCTGGCGGCACAGGCTCGGCCGTATCCAGCCTGATGCAGGCCGATCGGATGACAGCCCTACACGCCGCACTCGGCCAATTGCCCGACCGCCAGCGCCAAGCCGTGGTGTTGCGCCATATCGAGGGGCTGGCCAATCCCGAGATTGCCCAGATTATGGATTTGGGCATCGAAGCCGTGGAAAGCCTGACCGCGCGGGGCAAACGCGCCTTGGCTGCAATTTTGGCAGGACGTAAGGCAGACTTGGGCTATGATGATGACGCCGATGAAAGTGAGGCTGTGGGATGAACGATGACATGGATCTTGACGACTGGCTGGCCAAGGCCGCGGCGACGCCTGTCGTGCCCTCTGCGGTGCTGACCGCGCGGATTTTGGCAGATGCTGACGCCTTGCAGCCAAACCGGCCGGCGCAAGTCGCACAGGTTCGCCCGCGCCGTGGCGTCATGGCTTGGCTTGTCGACCTTGTCGAAGGCTTGGGCGGTGGGCGTGCTGTGGCGGGCTTGTCGCTCGCCGGGGTGGCTGGTGTGTTTTTGGGGGTGGCTGACCCAAGCGCGCTGAACTCTTTGGCAGGGCTGATTGCCGCCGATCTGACGGTTGTTGAGCAGATGGATCTGCTTCCCGCCACCGATATCCTTTGGACGGAGAATTAAGATGACCCAATCGCCCGATACGCCGCTGTCATCTGCAAAGCCCAAGTCCCTGCGCTGGGTCTTGGTTGCTTCGCTTGCGCTTAACTTCGCGGTGGGGGGGGTGATGCTTGGGTCTTTTCTTCGGGGCGGGCCAGAGGGGCGCGATATGGCGCGTGATATGGGCTTTGGCCCTTATGATGCCGCTTTGCTTGCGCAAGACCGCGATGCGTTGCGGGCGGCCTTGCGGACAAAATCTCGCGATCTTAGATCCAACCGCGCCATGGCAGGGGCGGATCTGGTGGCCGTTGTCAACAGTTTGCGCGCCACGCCGTTTGATCCAGCGGCCTTAGATGCTGCGATGACGGCGCAGCAAGATCATCTGGCCGAACGGATGAAATTAGGCACCGATGCCATGCATGCGTTTTTGACCAGCCTCACCCCGCAAGAGCGGTTGGCCTTTGCCGATCGCTTGGAAGATCGGCTGCTGCATGGCCCGAAAGATCGGCCAGAACCGCCCAAGCCGTAACACCTGCCCTTTAAGCCGCGCGGCGCACAATGGTGACTTGATTGCGGCCATGCGCCTTGGAATGCATCAAGGCCCGATCAGCCTGTGCGACCAGATCGCTGGCCTGAACCGGATCATCCAAGCTGCCGCCGCCTGTGGTCATGCCGATGGAAATGGTCACATCCACCTGCGTCCCATCGGCCAGGGCCACGGCGCAGCCATCCACCGCGCGGCAAAGGCCCTCGGCCACTTTTTGTGCATCCGCTAAGGGCGTGGCGGGCAAGGCAATCAAGAACTCTTCCCCGCCGATCCGCGCAATCAGGTCCAAGGGGCGCAGGCAATGGTTCAGGCGTCGGGCCACTTCCACCAAGACGCCGTCACCTGCAGCATGGCCCCAACGGTCGTTGACCGATTTGAACCGATCAATATCCACCACAAGAACTGCAAACTCGTTGACGCTGACAGCCGCGCGGTCAGCGATCGCGGCCAATTGCGCCAGGCCATAGCGGCGGTTGTGCAGGCCCGTCAAAGGGTCATAAACCGCCATGCGCAGCCCATCCTCGACCGAGGCGCGCAGGCGATCGCCGTCGCGCTTGCGCGCGACCAAACGGTGCAGGCGCAGCGCCAATTCCGCCACGGACATGGTTTCATCCACCACTTCATGTGCGCCAAGGTCAAAGGCTGTGGCTGACAGGCCCGCCGCTGGCTCTGGCACCCAGATGCAAAAAGACGCGGTGCGCGTGCTGTTGCGTGACAAAAGCTCTGACATCACGCGCAAACCACCGCCGAGCCCGCCCAGATCGGCGTGCAGCAAATAGACATCGGCGGCAGAACCGGCGGGGTTTGTATGCACATCTTCTGGGGCCATGATGACAAAACGGTCTTGCCCCATCGCGGACAGGTCACGCCGCAGGCGCAGCGCCTTGTCGGCTTGGGGCAGAACTAAGGCAATCTGGCCGGGCAGTGCGAAAGGCTGCGCCGGTTCGGCCAATCCTAATAGGCCCAAGCCATGCCCCGCAGCGCCGCCCAACCCCGCCAAAGCCTGCCGCATCCGCATGACAGCCCGCAACCGCGCCTGCAGGGTTTGGTCTTCAATCGGGCGGGTCAGAAAATCTTCCGCACCCGCGCGCAAAGCTTGCAGCCTGAAGCTGGCTTGCGCCTGTGGGGCCACCACAATCACCGGAATGCGGCGCGTTTGTGGATGTGCCTTTAGGGCCTTCAGCGTCTGCATCCCCAAGGTGAAGTTCAGCAAAATGATATCGGGCCGCTCAACCACGGCCAAGCGCAGCGCCACCTCGCCATCGGTGGTGGCGGTGGTTTGATATCCGGCTGCCGTAAGTTTGACCTTGAAGACGATGCGGTTTGACGACACATCATCAACGATAAGGATTTTGCCGATCATCTAAAGTAGACCCAATTGCTGACTGCTTGCCTGTCATTCTTGGCGTCAAATCGTTAAGAAATCCTTTCCACCGCCTTGACCAAATCCGGAAAGTTTGAGGGAACCTGTGCATAACCCTAAGGATAACAGCAAAATCGGGCAAGAAATGGCCGAAACCATTGCAGCGCAGGCCTTAGCTTGGCTGGCGGGTGACCCAGAAAATCTTAACGGATTTCTGGCCCTGAGTGGCCTATCGCCGCGCGAATTGATGGATCAAGCCGCCGAGCCGCGCACCTTGGGTGCTGTCTTGGACTTTATTCTTACCGACGACCGCTTGGTGATAGGCTTTTGCGATGCGGCCTCTTTGGCCTATACGGTGCCGCAAAGGGCGCGGGCCTCTTTGCCCGGTGGCGAGATTTATCATTGGACCTGACAGAATGATCAAAGCGGTTATCTTCGACAAGGACGGCACCCTGTTTGACTTTCGGCAAAGCTGGGGGGCTTGGACCTTGGCGCTGCTGGACCGGCTTGCTCCGGTGACGCGGGGCGATTTGGGGCAAGTTTTGGGATTTGATCCGGTGGGGTTTTCCTTTGCCCGCGACAGTGCCATCATCGCCCATACCAGCTTTGAAATCGCCGACTTGATCCTGCCGCATCTGGACGGTGTTTCCATGCCGACGCTGTTGCAGATCATGAACGACCTTGGCACCTCGGCCCCGATGGTGCCAGCGGTGGACCTGCCTTTGGTGCTGGCAGGCCTTAAGGCCAAAGGCTTGGCGCTGGGCTTGGCCACCAATGACACCGAAGGGCCGGCCCGCGCCCATCTGGGCGGGGCAGGGGTGACGCATCTGTTCGATTTTGTCGCGGGCTGCGATTCGGGATTTGGTGGCAAACCGGAGCCGGGGCAGTTGTTGGCCTTTGCCGCGCATATCCAACTTGCCCCCGCCCAGATCGCCATGGTGGGTGACAGCTTGCACGATCTAGAGGCGGCGCGCCGCGCGGGGATGAAGGCGGTGGGCGTGCTGACAGGCCCTGCCACGCGCGCAGATCTGGCCCCGCAGGCCGATGTGGTCTTGGCCACAATCGCCGAACTTGGCGCTTGGATTGATGGGTTCAACAGAGCCTGACACGGCCCGCATCCAAAAACGACGCTTTCATGTCGGAAACAAAGTCAGCGCCAAGTGGCGCTTTCCGTCATTCTGTTCCAAGCGAACAACGGGGCGAAATCCCCGCGACAGGAGGGTATCCGCATGACCGAAGAAGCCACCAAGCGCCGCAGGGCGGGGGGTCGTGCCGGCAACAAGGAACGTGCGGGATCTTCTGTCATTGACCAGATGCCATGGCGCATTCCGGTCAACCCCGATCGCCCGACAGAGCCTTTGGATGCCGACGGTGTGCAGGCCATTCACCGTGGTGCGATGAAGATTTTGCGCGACATCGGGATTGAATTCCTGAACCCCGATGCCGTGGAACATCTAAAGCGGGCGGGCTGTTTGGTGAACGGCACCAATGTGCGCATGGACGAAGATTTCGTCATGGAAATGCTGGCCCGCGCACCCGAAACCTTCACCATCACCCCACGCAATGTGGAGCGTGAGGTGATTATGGGTGGCAAGCATATGTTGTTTGTCAACGTCTCGTCGCCGCCGAATTCTTGGGATATGGAGCGTGGCAAACGCTCGGGCGATTTTGAAACCTTTAAGGATTTCATGAAGCTCACGCAGTATTTCAACTGCATCCATATTGCGGGCGGCTATCCGGTCGAACCCATCGACATCCACCCTTCGGTGCGCCACCTGGATTGTTTGTACGAAAAGCTGACCATCACCGACAAGGTGGTGCATGCCTATTCTCTGGGGGCGGAACGCGTTGAAGACGTGATGGAAATGGTTCGCCTTGCAGGGGGATTGAGCGAGGAAGAGTTCCAAGCCAAGCCGCGGATGTACACCAATATCAACTCTGTCTCGCCCCTGAAGCACGACTATCCGATGCTGGACGGCGCGATGCGTCTGGCCAAGCGCGGTCAGCCTGTGGTGATCACGCCCTTTACCTTGGCGGGGGCTATGGCACCGGTGACGATGGCAGGCGCTGTGACCCTGTCGCTGGCCGAGGCGCTGGCGGCGGTGGCGCTGTTGCAGTTTATTGCCCCGGGCTGTCCGGTGGCGATTGGCACCTTTACCTCGAACGTCGATATGAAATCGGGCGCGCCCGCGTTCGGGACGCCGGAATATATGCGCGCCACACAAATGACGGGGCAATTGGTGCGGTTTTATAAACTGCCGCTGCGCTCGTCAGGGGTTTGTGCGGCCAATGTGCCCGATGGGCAGGCGATGTGGGAAACGTCAAACAGCCTGTGGGCCTCGGTGCAAAGCGGCACCAATATGGTGTACCACGCGGCGGGTTGGCTGGAAGGCGGGCTGATTGCCAGCCCCGAAAAGTTCATTATGGACTGCGAAGTGCTGCAAATGATCCAGCGCTATTTCGAAGCGGCGACTTATGCGACGACCGAAGACGATATTGCGATCGAGGCGATCCGCGATGTGGGGCCTTCGGGCCATTACTTTGGCACGCCGCACACGCAATCGCGCTATACCACGGCCTTTTACGCGCCCTTCCTTGCCGATTGGCGCAATTACGAGGCGTGGAATATTGACGGCGCGATGTGGACGGCCGAACGCGCCCATAAGATGTACAAGGCGATCATGGCTGAATTCGTGCCGCCCGACATGAACGGCGATCACCAAGAAGACCTGCGCCGCTTTGTGGCCAAGCGTAAGCAAGAAGGCGGCGCGCCGACCGATTTTTAAGGTTTGGCCTATTCGGTATAAAACACCGGATGAGCCTGCGGACTTAAAAATTCTTTTTGCAAAGTGATGCGAAGGCCTTCGTGCAGGGATACGGCGGCCACAAAGTCCGTGTCCTTGTGCGACCGTGAGGTGAAGGCGGAATTGCTGGTGAATTTGTGTATACGCAGGGCGCTGATTGGCAAAGAACGCCCCGTCACCTGTGCAACCGCATCCGCCATATGGCCCAAGGCCATGCCAAGCGCAAAGGGCAGGCGGGGGCCTACGCCAGAAGCCTTGTGCAGGGTCTGACGCACAAGGCTGACCAATTCCTGCATCGTGAAATCTGGCCCGTCCACATAGTTGAAAAGATGCACGCCTGGCCCAGCCTTGGCGGCGTGGCGTAAAAAGGCCACAAGATTGTCGATATAGGCTAAGGATTTGCGGTTTTCCCCGCAACCCACCATCACAAATCTTCCCAAGGCAATTTGGCGAAACAGGTTATAAACATTGCCGCGGTTGCCGGGCCCAAAAACCACGGTGGGCCGGATGATGATCAATGACCGCACCTTTGGGGATTGCGCAGCCCAACTGCGCAG
>CAIMWI010000014.1 GCA_903845215.1 uncultured Rhodobacterales bacterium
ATGCCCGCACCCGGTGAAAACCTGCGCATCAATGCGGCGCGCCTTTGGGACAGCTTGGACCAAATGGCCCAAATCGGCCCCGGCCTTGCCGGCGGCAACAACCGCCAGACCTTGACCGATGCCGACAGCGAGGGCCGCCATCTGTTCGCGCACTGGTGCAAAGATGCGGGCATGACGATGGGCGTGGACACGATGGGCAATATGTTTGCCACCCGTGCCGGTACCGACCCAAGCGCCCTGCCCGTCTATATGGGCAGCCATCTGGACACCCAACCCACCGGCGGGCGCTATGATGGCGTTCTGGGCGTTTTGGGCGCTTTGGAAGTGGTGCGCAGCCTGAACGATCTGGGCATTCAAACCAAACATCCCATCGTTGTGACCAACTGGACGAATGAAGAGGGCGCAAGATTCGCCCCTGCGATGCTGGCATCCGGCGTGTTTGCAGGTTTACATACCGAAGATTACGCCAAATCCCGCCGCGATCTGGACGGCAAAGTTTTTGGCGAGGAACTGGCGCGGATCGGTTGGGTGGGCGATGAAAAGGTGGGCGCGCGCAAAATCCACGCGATGTTCGAACTGCATATCGAACAAGGGCCGATCTTAGAGGCTGAAGGAAAGACGATTGGGGTCGTCACCCATGGCCAAGGCCTGTGGTGGCTGGAAATCACCCTGACCGGCAAAGACGCCCATACCGGATCAACGCCGATGAATATGCGGGTAAATGCGGGGCTTGGCATGGCGCGCATCACCGAACGGGTGCATCAAATCGCCATGAGCCATCAGCCCAATGCTGTGGGGGCCGTGGGGCAGGTAAAGGTTTATCCCAATTCGCGCAACGTGATCCCAGGCAAAGTGGTCTTTACAGTTGACATCCGCAGCCCCGAATTGCCCAAGCTAGAGGCGATGAAAGCCGAAGTGATCCGCGCAGCCCATGCCGTGGCGACAGAGTTGGGCTTGGGGATTGGCATTGAAGACGTGGGGCACTTTGACCCTGTCACCTTCGATCCGCGCCTTGTGGCGGTTGTACGCCAAGCTGCTGAAAAACTGGGCCATTCGCATCAAGACATCGTCTCGGGCGCGGGCCATGACGCCTGCTGGATCAACCGCGTCGCCCCGACCGTAATGATCATGTGCCCCTGTGTCGGCGGGTTAAGCCATAACGAGGCCGAAGAAATCTCGCCCGAATGGGCGGCGGCAGGCACAGATGTGATGCTGCACGCCGTGCTGGACGTAGCAGAGGTGGTGGGATGAGCGATCTTGACCACAAATGCCCCGACACATGGTCTGCCTTGCATGACCGCGCAACCTTTGGTTCCCCATTGCCCGTAACGGCGCGTCTTCAATAGGAATTTGGCACATGACCCTCATCAAAAACGGCACCATCGTCACCGCCGACCTGACCTATAAAGCCGATGTTCGCATTGAAGGCGGCATCATCACCGAAATCGGGCCGAACCTGAAAGGCAGTGACGCGCTCGACGCCACGGGTTGCTATGTGATGCCCGGCGGGATTGATCCGCATACCCATTTGGAAATGCCCTTCATGGGTACCTATTCCACCGACGATTTCGAATCCGGCACCCGCGCGGCGCTGTCGGGTGGCACGACCATGGTGGTGGATTTTGTTCTGCCTGGGCAGGGTCAAGGCCTGATGGATGCCGCCCAGATGTGGCACAACAAAGCGGGCCGCGCCTCGTGCGACTATTCCTATCACATGGCCATCA
This sequence comes from uncultured Rhodobacterales bacterium, assembly GCA_903845215.1. Taxonomy (GTDB): domain Bacteria; phylum Pseudomonadota; class Alphaproteobacteria; order Rhodobacterales; family Rhodobacteraceae; genus Stagnihabitans. Next base: position 1,725 of record CAIMWI010000014.1, read on the forward strand.
CATGGTGGGGCCAAAAGGTGTGGGAGGATATGGAGGACTCGGTCAAAGCCGGCATGACCTCTTTCAAGCATTTCATGGCCTATAAAGGCGCGTTGATGGTCAACGATGATGAAATGTACCAATCTTTCAAACGAGTTGGCGATTTGGGCGGCTTGGCCATGGTGCATGCCGAAAACGGCGATCTTGTGGCCGAACTGACAGCCAAGCTGCTGGCCGAAGGCAACACCGGCCCCGAAGCCCATGCCTATTCTCGCCCCCCACAGGTGGAGGGCGAGGCGACCAACCGCGCCATCATGATCGCCGACATGGCAGGCGTGCCGCTGTATGTGGTGCACACCTCGTGCGAGGAGGCGCATGAAGCCATTCGCCGTGCGCGCCAACAGGGCAAGCGGGTGTGGGGCGAACCCTTGATCCAGCACCTGACGCTGGACGAAAGCGAGTATTTCCACCCCGATTGGGACCACGCCGCGCGGCGCGTCATGTCGCCACCCTTCCGTGCCAAGGTGCATCAAGATAGCCTGTGGGCGGGCCTGCAAGCGGGCAGCCTGTCGTGCGTGGCGACTGACCATTGCGCCTTTACCACCGCGCAAAAGCGTTTTGGCTTGGACAACTTCGCCAAAATACCTAATGGAACCGGCGGTTTGGAAGACCGTATGCCCATGCTGTGGACCACGGGCGTTGAAACCGGTCGCCTGACGCCAAACGAATTTGTGGCCGTTACCTCAACCAACATCGCCAAGATTTTGAACTGTTACCCGCAAAAGGGTGCCGTTCTTGTCGGCGCTGATGCCGATCTGGTGGTTTTGGACCCGAACAAGGAAAAAACCATCCGTGCCGTGACCCAGCAGTCGAAAATTGACTACAACGTCTTCGAGGGCCACAAGGTCAAGGGCCTGCCGCGCTTTACCCTGACTCGGGGGCAAGTGGCGGTGAAGGACGGCGTCGTGCAAACCCAGGAAGGCCACGGAAAATTCATCGCCCGCGCCCCGCGCCCTGCGGTGAACCGCGCCCTAAGTGCTTGGAAAGACTTAACCTCACCACGCCCCGTGCAGCGCACCGGCGTGCCGGCCACGGGGGTGTGATGGGTTTGGGCAAGCAAAAGGTGCGGCCATGAGCGCAGCGGTGATCGACGCCAAAGGCGTTAACTTGGTCTTCCAAACCGGTGACGGGCCGGTTCAGGCGCTTAAAGACGTCAACCTGACGGTCGGCAAGGGCGAGTTTGTGTCTTTCATCGGGCCAAGTGGCTGTGGAAAAACAACTTTGCTGCGCACCATTGCCGCATTAGAGCATCCAACCGCTGGTCAGTTAACGATCAACGGCATGACACCCGATGAAGCGCGGCGCAAACGTGCCTATGGCTATGTGTTTCAAGCGGCGGGTTTATATCCTTGGCGGACAATCGCTAAAAACATAGCGCTTCCATTGGAAATCATGGGGTTTTCCAAAGGTGAACAACAGGCCCGCGTAGATCGGGTGCTGGAATTGGTCGAACTTTCAGGTTTTGGCAACAAGTTTCCCTGGCAATTGTCGGGCGGCATGCAGCAACGTGCGTCTATCGCGCGGGCCTTGGCTTTTGATGCCGATATTTTGCTGATGGATGAACCTTTTGGCGCTTTGGATGAGATTGTCCGCGACAGGCTGAATGAAGAGCTTTTAAAGCTGTGGAATAGAACGGGCAAGACAATCTGTTTTGTCACCCATTCCATCCCCGAGGCGGTTTATCTGTCCACCAAGATCGTCGTTATGTCGCCCCGGCCGGGTCGGATCACGGATATCATCGACAGTCCCTTGCCGCGCGAACGGCCTTTGGACATTCGCGATACCAAGGCCTTTATCGACATCGCCCACCGCGTGCGCGAAGGGTTGCGGGCGGGGCATTCCGATGAATAGGCAGCGTTGTATTGGGACAAGGCGATGAACCCCGTGGTGCTATTCTATCTTGCGGCCTCGACTGGGGTTTTTATGGTGGCCAATTCGCTGCTAAAAATCTACGCGGCCAAAGAGCAATCACCTATTCTTCTGGCCTCACTGGCGTGTTTTTGCCTGGGTAACTACCTGATGGTACGGGTGATGCGCGAAAACGGTCTGGGCTTGGCCTTGGCGCTTTCATTGGTTTTTCAATTGGTGGCGATTACCATCATCGCCTTCGTGATCTTTGGCGAACGCCCCAGCGGTTTGCAAGTGGCGGGGGTTATACTGGGAATTGTATCCATTTCCATGATCGCTTGGCCGCAAGGGGGCGCATCGTGAAATTGGGGCCGGTGCTTACGGTTTTATTGGCGACCTTGGTGCTTTGGTATGGCGCGGCCGTGTGGTTGAATGCCGCATGGACATTTGATCAGGCGGCGCGGGATGGTGGCGACATCACGTTCGCCTTGCTGATATCAGACACAATGGCGCAACAACGCCCCGTCCTGCCGCCCCCACATCAAGTTGCGGCAGAACTTTGGAAAGGGCTGACGGCTTTTCCAGTCACTTCAAAGAAAAGCCTTGTCTATCATGGCTATGTGACGCTGGTATCAACGTTTTCTGGATTTTTGCTTGGCAGCTTTTTGGGGATATTTTTGGCTGTCGGCATTGTTCAAAGCCGCACGATGGAGTTGGGTTTCATGCCTTGGGCTGTGATCAGCCAAACGGTTCCGGTGGTGGCGATTGCACCGATGATTGTGGTTTTGTCCAACTCGTTGGGCTTTGGCGACTATTTGGGTCTTTCGAATGCTTTGGTATCAAAAACAATCATCGCCGCTTATCTTAGCTATTTTCCTGTGCTGATTGGCATGGTCAAAGGGTTGCGCAGCCCAGATCAGATGCAGTTGGATCAGCTTAAAACCTACAATGCGACCGAAACGCAGGGATTTTTGAAGCTGCGGTTTCCTGCGTCGGTTCCCTATCTTTTTACCAGCCTGAAAGTCGGCATTGCCGCCAGCCTGGTGGGGGCTATTGTCGGTGAATTGCCCACGGGGGCAATTGAAGGTTTGGGCGCGCGCATGCTGATTGGAAGTCAATTCGGTTCGCCCATCATCGTTTGGGCCGCTTTGTTTGCGGCGGCTATTCTGGCTGGGGTTTTGATCTTGATTGTGCGGGCCATCGAAAACCTTGTGACGTTGCGCATGGGGGTGCGCGCATGAGCGTTTGGGCAGCCCTTGGATTTTGGCTGGTGTGTTGGGCGCTGAACACTGGCCTCGCGCGATCTCGCTTTGCACAAAGAAGGGCTGTCCGCATTGCCATTCCGGTGCTGTTTGGTTTGGCCGTCTTGGGCCTGTGGCAGGGGATCGTCGTTGGGCTTTCGGTGCCAGAGGTGATTTTACCAGCCCCCAGCGTGATTGGCGTGGCCATAATCGCCAATTTGCCCACACTTTGGGCCGATTTCATCCAAACTATACTGAAAGGTGCATTGTCGGGCTATCTGCTTGGGGTGGGGGCAGCCTGTGCTGTGGCGGTTCTGGTCGATCGCGTGCCATTTTTGCGTGCAGGCCTTTTGCCGATTGGCAATTTCGTTGCAGCTTTGCCGATCGTTGGGATCGCGCCGATTATGGTGATGTGGTTTGGATTTGATTGGCAATCAAAAGCAGCCGTTGTTTTTGTCATGGTTTTCTTCCCTGTCCTTGTCAATATGGTGGCGGGGCTTGCCGCCAGCGAACGGATGCAGCGCGATCTGATGGCGACATGGGGGGCAAGCTACTTGCAGGCTTTGGTAAAACTGCGCCTGCCTGCTGCCATGCCATTTTTGTTCAATGGTCTTAAAATTTCTGCAACTTTAGCGCTGATTGGCGCTATTGTGGCGGAAAATTTTGGGTCGCCTACGGTGGGTATGGGGTTTCGGATTTCTACCGCAGTGGGGCAGCTGGCTTTGCCTTTGGTGTGGGCGGAAATTGCCGTTGCGGCTTTGGCCGGGTCGGTGCTTTACGGGTTTGTGTCGGCGATGGAACGCGTCGTCACGTTCTGGCATCCCTCTCAAAGGGGGAGGTAATTCAACATGGAGGTCTACAAAATGAAAAAACTTCTGATCACGGCTGCGGCTTTTGCTGTGGCTGCGGGCGCTGCGTTTGCCAATGACACGGTGACATTGCAGTTGAAATGGGTGACGCAGGCCCAATTCGCCGGCTATTATGTGGCCGCAGCCAAGGGCTATTACACCGACGAAGGTTTGGATGTGACTATCCTTCCAGGTGGCCCCGATATCGCGCCTGAGCAGGTTATTGCGGGCGGCGGGGCTGACGTCATCGTTGACTGGCTGCCTGCCGCTTTGGCTGCGCGGGAAAAAGGCCTTGCTTTGGTCAACATCGCCCAACCTTTCAAGCATTCTGGCCTGATGCTGACGTGCTTGAAAGAATCTGGCATTGCTGCCCCGGCAGATTTTGCCGATAAAACACTGGGCGTGTGGTTCTATGGCAATGAATATCCTTTCCTGTCTTGGATGAGCCAGTTGGGTCTTAAAACGGATGGTTCGGCAGGCGGTGTAACCGTGCTGAAGCAAGGTTTTAACGTTGATCCGCTGCTACAAAAACAAGCGGCCTGCATCTCGACCATGACGTACAATGAATATGGTCAGGTCTTGGAAGCTGGCATTAAAGCCGATGATCTGGTGACGTTCAAATACGAAGACATGGGCGTGGCCACGCTGGAAGACGGTCTTTACGTTCTGGAAGACAATCTGAAAGATGCGGCTTTTTCGGAAAAGATGGTCAAGTTTGTCCGCGCCTCGATGAAGGGCTGGAAAGACGCGGAAGCCAATCCCGATGCTGCAGCAGCCATCGTGATGGAAGCCGATCAAACCGGCGCACAGACAGAAGAACATCAAAAGTTCATGATGGGCGAAGTCGCCAAGTTGACCGCAGGGTCGAATGGCGCCATGGATGAGGCCGATTACAAGCGCACTGTGGCAACACTGATGTCGGGCGGGTCTGATCCGGTTATCACCAAAGAGCCGGAAGGTGCCTGGACGCACGCGATCAGTGATCTGGCGCTGCAGTAAACTTTGCGACTAGGGCGGCCAGATTTGGCCGCCCTTTTCTTTAGCGACACTCTTTTCTTTTCATGATGACCTTCACAAACCCTTTGTTCACCTTTTCGCGCCATGCTTGCAAAAACCACTGCAGGATGGCCCATGACCACCGCCGACATCATCCGCCGCAAAGCTGCCATCCCACGCCCGCAGGCGAGTGAGGGAATGACGGGCGCAGGTCGCGCGTTTCGCATGGGGCTTGGCAAAGCTGCGCGCGATGTGTTGAACCTGCAGCTTGAAGTGGAAAAACTGTCTATCGACCAGCGCACGGCTTCGGAATTGGTCGAGGTTGTGCCAGATTTTGCGTTAATCGCGGTCTTGGATGGCCCTTCGCCTGAGATGGGGGTGATGATCCTGTCGCAAGCAATCGTCGCAGGTGTGATCGAGGCGCAAACCATTGGGCGCGTGCGCGGACAAGGCTTGGCGCCACGCAAACCAACCCGCACAGATGGCGCGATGGTGACAGGGCTAATGGATGGCGTCTTAGCGATTCTAGAGCAGTCGCTCGGTGATACAACCCTTGGCAATTGGACAGCCGGCTATCGCTGCGCCAGCTTTCTACCCGATCCCAGACCCTTGCCCGTTGTCCTAGAGGATGTGCCGCTGCAACTGTTTACAGCAGATGTCACTTTGGCCGGCGGCTTGCGCAAGGGCCAAATCTTCTTGGCGCTGCCCTCAGAGATGCATTTGCCCCCGCCCAAAGCAGAGGATCAAGACACAAATGATGAAGAAAGGCATGCTTTTGGCCAAGCACTGCAAAATCGGGTGGAGGGGGCGAGTGTCAAATTGAACGCCATCTTGGCGCGTGTATCGCTGCCGATGGTCGATGTGTTAAGAATGGCCGAGGGCATGATTTTGCCCTTGCAGGATGCAGTTTTGGACTTGGTTAGCCTTGAAGGGGCAGATGGCCGCGGTTTAGCAACTGGAAAACTGGGGCAAAACAGGGGCATGCGGGCTTTGCGGCTGCTTGATACCCAGCCCGCCATGCCGCGCCAGATGATCCATCTCGGCCGCCTTCTTTCTGGGCCGACCGAAACGAACAGGGCGCACAGCGGTGGTGGTGCGGATCATCCGGTTCTTGGCGCAGAGCGAAGGGATACACCCTTGGTTCAACCGACAATGCCTTTTGGCGACATTTTGGCCCAAGAGCAGGCCGGCAGCCAAGAGGCCGCCGATCTGTACGATCTACGCGGAACGGGCACGCATTAGCCCCTGACCGATGAAACCAACTTTGACTTAGAGTTTGCCGCAGGTACCGATGACGATGTGCCGCCTTAGCGCCCTTGGGCTTCGATAAGGTCGCGCAGACCTTCCAGATTGTAACCAAAGCGTGCGGCCGTGGCGATCAACTCATCTGTCGGGCGCTGCCCACCTTGCATCAAAGCCCAAACGCAAGACGACCGGTTGCCCGAGGCGCAATAGGCAAACACCGGCCCGCGTGATCCTGCAACCGCCGCGCGTTGGGTGCTGATGACTTTTTCCGAAAAGTCGCCCGGAAGCACGGGATTATCGACAAATGTCAGGCCCAAAGCTTCGGCCGCGCTTTGCATGGCAGATGCCTGCCACGGCGGTGGTATCTCGCCATCGGGGCGGTTGTTGATCACCGTGGTGTAGCCCGCAGCCTTAATCACGGCCAGATCGGCCAGATCAATTTGGGGCGAGACGGCGTAATCTGGGGTCAGGGCGCGAATGTCCATTTTGCTCCTTACGGGTGGCGGGCCGTCAAAACGGGTGCTGACGGCGGGTGCTGCCAGCATACCCGCGGCCATCGCCAGAAGAAAGACCACACCGCCCCAGCCACCAAAGCTTAAAGACGCCAAAGCAGGCCCCGGGCACAGCCCCGCCAAGGCCCAGCCCATGCCGAACAAAACCGATCCAATCACCAGCTTGGAATCGACCTCTGCCTTAGGTTTTTTGGGTAAGCCAAACCCAAGAACCGAGACGGAGCGCCGGGCAGCAACCCGCCATGCCACAGCCATCGGCGCAATGGCCCCGCCCAGCACAAAGGCCAAGGTGGCATCCCAATCGCCGAAGACATCCAGCCAACCTTGGACCTTTAACGTATCAGTCATCCCCGATAGCACCAAGCCTGCCCCAAACAGCGCCCCGCACAGCAACCCAACCCAAAGCCGCGTCATCAGATTATCCCCAGCACGTGGCGCGCCAAGGCCATCGTCAGGCCCCCCGCCACCAGATAAAACACCGTGGCCACAATGCCGCGCAACGACAGGCGCGAGATGCCGCAGACCCCGTGTCCCGATGTGCAGCCATTGGCAAGTCTTGTGCCCAAACCCACCAACAGGCCACCCGCCACGATGATCAGCCAGTTTTCTGTCAAATGGGTTTGTGCGGGTATGGCTTTGGTCATCAGCCAAGGCAGGCCCACAAGTCCGGCGATAAAGGCCACACGGTCACCCCAAGTTCCCCAACCCGTGGCATCAACCAAGCCTCCAAAGATACCAGAGATACCCATGATCTTGCCGTTCATCAGCAAATAGGCCGATGCCGCAAACCCGATCATAAGCCCGCCCAAAAGGCCCCAAATCCAATCTGGATTGATCATTCCAGCCCCCCCCTTTGATGATATCTCGCCACCTAAAACCCGTTCAGTGGAACTTTCAGATAGGACAGGCCGTTGCCCTCGGGTTCGGGCATTTGGCCCGCGCGCATGTTGATTTGCAAGGAGGGAATGATCAGCCGTGGCATGGCCAAGGTTGCATCGCGGGATTCGCGCATGGCCACAAAGGTGTCTTTCGACTGCCCGCCGCCCACATGTTTGTTCAAGGCTTTCTGCGCCCCCACTGTGGTTTCCCAAGCATAGGCATCGCGGCCGGGGGCCTTGTAATCATGGCAAACGAAAATGCGCGTCTCATCCGGCAGGGCCAGAATGCGCTGAATGCTGTCATACATCACCGCCGCCGATCCGCCCGGAAAGTCGCAGCGCGCCGTGCCATAGTCGGGCATAAACAGCGTATCGCCCACAAAGGCGGCATCACCGATCACAAAGGTCATGCAGGCCGGCGTATGGCCGGGGGTATGCAACGCTTGTGCCCTCATCTGGCCAATCATCACGCTGTCACCCTCGGTCAACAGACGATCAAACTGCGATCCGTCGCGGGCAAATTTGGTGCCTTCGTTGAAGACTTTGCCAAACGTGTCTTGCACCAAGGTGATGTTTTCCCCGATCGCAAGGCGGCCGCCCAAGGCCTCTTGCAAATAGGGGGCTGCAGACAGGTGGTCAGCATGCACATGGGTTTCCAATATCCACGCCAACTGCAAACCTTGGGCGCGCACAAAATCTATCACCGCATCGGCAGAGCGTGTGTCGGTCGCCCCCGAGGCATAGTCGAAATCCAAAACCGAATCGATAATGGCGCAGGCCGATCCTTCCGGTTCGGCGACAACATAGGTGGCGGTGTTGGTTGCTTCATCAAAAAAGGCGTGAACGCGCGGATGCATGGTGAACCTGCGGGGTTAAGGGACAAGGATGCTTTATACATTTATTTTTTAGAATATGTAAGCCGGAATTGCACCCTTGATCTGCGTCAAGGTTCGGTGCGGGTTGAAAAGGTAAGAAAGGGGTAATTAACGGGGAGTTTGCCATGACAACCACCTTACAGCGCAAGGCCGCGCTTCAGGCGCGACAAGATACCTTGCTCCACCGGGTTGGCGGGATCAGTGACGAACTGACATCGCACCAAGAAAAAGATTGGGAAGACCTGGCCACCCAGCGCGAGGCAGATGAAGTCTTGGAATCTCTCGGGGTCGAGGCGCAGATCGAACTTCGCGCGATCGCAGCCGCGTTGGCACGGATAGAGTCCGGCAATTATGGCCACTGTCAGATTTGCGGCACGTCCATCGATTCTGCGCGGTTGGATACCCTGCCCGATACCCCATTTTGCCAGAACTGCGCCTTATGACCATGACCGCGACATGACGCCCGAAATCTGCGAAGGCGGCCTTTTGGCCACACTTAAGCTGCAACTTGAGGGCTTGGCGATTTTGTTCGCCGGGGCGCCCCATGACACCGCGATAGCAGATTTGCCCCCAGAAAAGGACGATGCCGACGCCAGATTTGATAACTTGTCCGATTAACGCCGTCTCAACGCAGCAAAAGACCCGCCACGACGGCCATCAGGCCCAGCACGGCCACGCCGATCGACGCCAAATTCCAAACGACAACACGGCTCATCGCGGCCCTCGCCTGATCTTCGGGCATAGATTTGGCCTTTAGGGATTGCGCGGCACAGTACATCAGGCCCGCCACGCCCAACAGCGTCACCAAAGCCCCGCCCCAGATCAAAACGGCCATCGTAGTCCCTCCATGATTTGGCGCGAGGTAACGCTTTGCGCACCCGCTGTCGAGTCTTGGCCACAGGTACCCTTGCAGGACAGGCCCCGCCCAGTATAGGGATTTGCCCAGATCTTTTCCTTATGAGGCCCCCATGTCCAGCCCGAACGACGCCTATTCCGTGACCGCCGACGAGTTGCGCCAGTTCATTGAACGCTTTGAACAATTGGAAGCGGAAAAGAAAGACGTGGCTGACCAACTGAAAGAAGCCATGGCAGAGGCCAAGGGTCGTGGCTATGACACCAAGGTTCTGCGCAAAGTGCTGGCGATGCGTAAGCGCAAGCCCGACGAATTGGCTGAAGAAGAGGCCGTGCTGGAAGTGTATAAATCTGCCCTTGGGATGTCATAGGACAGGCCTTTGTGGACACGCCTAGCGCTTTGCGCTAACACCGCCATATGACCCAGCAAAAGAGTCAACTAAGACAGTTGCACCGCCCCAACCTGTGGCCGTTTGGTGCGCTGGCCATAGCTTTGGTGGTCGTGGCTCCGGTTTTGGCCGTGATCTGGCTGGCTTTTCATCCGACCGAAAACATCTGGCCTCATCTGATGGCCACCGTCTTGCCGCGCTATTTGATCAATACGGTGATCTTGGCCGCGGGCGTGGGGGCCTTGTCGGTGGCCATGGGTACAGGGGCGGCTTGGCTGGTGGTGATGTACCGCTTTCCACTCGCGCGGTTTTTAGATCAGGCTCTGCTTTTTCCCTTGGCGATACCCGCTTATATCGGCGCCTATGCGCTGGTTGATTTTCTAGATTATTCTGGCCCCCTGCAGGGCGCTATGCGGCTGGCCATGGGCTGGACCTCTGCCAAGGATTATGCCTTCCCCGAAGTGCGTTCTCTGGGCTTTGCCATGCTGGTTCTTGCGGCCGCTTTTTACCCTTACGTCTACCTTTTGGCCCGCGCCGCCTTTCGCGAACAGTCGGGCGGCACCTATGAAGTTGCGCGGGCCTTGGGTGCTGGGCCTTGGGGACTGTTCTGGCGCGTAGGCCTGCCCTTGGCGCGCCCCGCGCTTGCTGTAGGCTTGGCGCTGGTCTTGATGGAGACTGTGGCTGATTTCGGCACCGTGCAGCATTTTGCTGTGCAAACCCTGACGACGGGCGTGTTTTCCACTTGGCTGAACGGCGACAATGCCGGCGGGGCCGCGCAATTGGCGGGCGTCATCTTGGTATTGATCTTGGGCCTAATCTTTGTGGAACAGTCAAGTCGGCGCAACGCACGGTTTCACAAGCCGTCACGCGCTGTCCGGCCCGTGGTGCCTGTGGTGTTGAAAGGGTTCGCTGCTTGGGTCGCGCTGCTGGCCTGCCTTGTGCCGTTGAGCTTGGGATTTGTGCTGCCTGTGGCGGTGATGCTGACCCATGCTTTGGAAAAACCAAAGGCATGGCTGGCCCCCGGCTTGGCGCAGGCGGTGGTCAACACCCTAAGCGTGGGGGCGATTGCCGCAGTTCTGACAGTCGTTGCCGCGACCTGTCTGATCCAAGGGCTAAGGCTGTCGCGCCCCAGTGTGGCGAGGCTGATCCTGCCCTTGACGGCGCTTGGCTATGCCGCACCAGGCGCCGTGCTGGCGGTGGGCATTTTGATCCCCTTGGCAGCCCTAGACCATAGACTGGCCGATGCCATTTTGGCAATGACTGGCCATGATCCCGGCCTATTGCTGACGGGCACGGCGGTGGCACTGGTGCTGGCCTATATGGTGCGTTTTTTCGGGATCGCCCAAGGTGCCGTCGAGGTGGCCTTTGGACGGGTCGCCCCTAGCTTGCCCATGGCCGCGCGGTCACTGGGCCAAACCGCCGGCGGTGTGCTGCGCCGCATTTACCTGCCGCTGATGCGCGGATCGATCAGCACAGCCCTGCTGATGGTCTTCGTCGATTGCGTCAAAGAACTGCCCGCCACGCTGATGCTGCGCCCATTCAACTTTAACACCCTATCGACCCGCGCCTATGATCTGGCCAGCCTAGAGAAAATCACCGAAGCCGCCCCAGCAGCCCTCTTGGTTATCGCCTTCAGCCTGACAGCCGTCGCAATTATGGCACGATCTTCACGCGCCTAAGCCTTGCAAACGTGGCAGAACTTGGCTATCACCACGCCACTGCCTCTATAGCTCAGCTGGTAGAGCACCTGATTTGTAATCAGGGGGTCACGGGTTCGATCCCTGTTGGGGGCACCAAATTTCCTCACGACGACAATGGGTTAGCCTGTTGTCGTCGTTTTCATTTCGTCTCACGAAAAGTTATAAACAGTTATAAACAGATTTTTGGGGTAGCGGTTCGAGAGAGTCGTTGCAAAAAATTGTTAGTGACCATAATGTCCGCCGGTGTTTAAGTATGCTAACAATCAGGTAGAGGAAAGGTGAAGATAAATGAGTTGTAGGGACTGTGCTCGTTGTACCGAAGTGCCAATCAAAGGTCTAGTATTTGGTTTGCCTCGGTTGCTTTGGAAGTTATTGACTTTCTGGAATATTGGTCTTTTCCAAAAAAGATGCCCTCAATGTGGGCACTTAATGTCACTCCATCAACGAAGGGCTGATGGCAGTTTCCGGGATTGATCGTCAGGAAGTAATGATTGCTCAAGCGGCATAAATCAAGAGTTCACATCGCTAACTTCGAAGAGGGGAATCGAAGTGCTCAGGTGTCGCTTGAGTTTGAGATAACCACGGAAAAAGAAATTACCTTTAAAAAGCGCTTTTTTCGTGGTCTAATTTTTATTCTTTTTCTACCAATTGTGCTTCCGTTCAAGATAATTTGGTATTTTTTAAAGAACGTTGTAAATGATTAATTTAAGATCGTTGGCGGATATCTTCTTAAATAAAAAAAAATGGTAAAAGTTAGGTATGGGTGTAAGGGATAAACATTTACTATTTTTGTAGTGGTGAAGTGAATGCTGCCTGTCAAAGCCCGTAAGTCCGCCAAGAAAGACCCTGATCGTTACCTGATCATAGGGTTTGATTCAGAATTTCAACCCCCTGATCCTAGGGGCACTGGTCCTAAGCAGAACGAGGTGCTGAGCTATCAGTTCAGCTGTGTGATCGTTGAAAGTGTTGCTGGTGGTCCTGAGACACGTTGGCAGGGATTGTTGAAGCCCAAAGGACCCAAGGTTGAGGATCGCATGTCCTTGGAGGAGTTTGTTTCAGCGGCAGTCCAACAGGGTTTGGCTGAACATCCTGAAATGTCCGTGCCCACTGCCGTCTACCTTGTTGCGCACTTCACACGTGCTGATCTGCCTGGGTTCATCAATTTCAAGGATGAGCAGATGCGGTCCAAGATGAACCTTCAGAACATCCGCAACAACTTCATGAATGTTAGCGAGGATATCGCTGTTGAAGTGCCTCTGCTGGGGGAGGGGGAGCCCTTACTGCTCAAGGTGCAAATCCGTGACACAATCACACTGTCACCAACTGGCTCCAAGAAGCTGTCTGATATTGGTGATATTTTAGGTTTAGAAAAGATTGTTTTGGCTGATACTCCCGAAGGTGAGTTGGCAATAAAATCAAATATGAAGGGATTGATGGCTAAAGATTGGGATCTTTTCTACAAGTATGCCATTCGTGATGCTGAAATCGTCACCGACTACGCTTTGCGGATGATCC
>CAIMWI010000015.1 GCA_903845215.1 uncultured Rhodobacterales bacterium
GACAGCGGTTTTGCCGGTGATCAGGGTTTTCAGACGCGAGTAGATGTTGCGTTCCAGAATGGTCAGCTCGTCATCGCGGTCGCGGGCGAGGCGTTCGATTTCCTCACGCTCGATCTGCAAGGCGCGTTCGTCTTTATCAACGCCGTGCCGGTTGAACACCCGCACTTCGACGATCGTGCCGAAAGCACCAGGTGGCAGGCGCAGGCTGGTGTCACGCACATCAGAGGCTTTTTCACCAAAGATCGCGCGCAGCAGCTTTTCTTCCGGCGTCATCGGGCTTTCGCCCTTGGGCGTGATCTTGCCCACCAGAATGTCACCCGGCTGCACTTCGGCACCGATATAGACAATGCCGGCTTCGTCCAGATTGCGCAGGGCTTCTTCGCCCACGTTCGGGATATCGCGGGTGATTTCCTCTGGCCCCAGTTTCGTGTCACGCGCGGCGACTTCGTATTCTTCGATGTGGATCGAGGTGAACACGTCGTCTTTCAGAATACGTTCCGAAATCAGGATCGAGTCTTCGTAGTTATAGCCATTCCACGGCATGAAGGCCACGATGACGTTCCGGCCAAGGGCCAATTCACCCATGTCGGTGCAGGGGCCATCAGCCACCACTTCGCCGCGCACCACCGTGTCACCCACCTTCACCAACGGACGCTGGTTGATGCAGGAGGACTGGTTCGACCGCTTGAATTTGCGCAGACGGTAGATGTCGACGCCCGGTTCACCCGGATCAAGCATTTCCGTCGCGCGCACCACGATGCGGGTGGCGTCAACTTGGTCAATCACGCCAGCCCGACGCGCCATGATGGCAGCGCCGGAATCGCGGGCGACCACGGCTTCAATGCCGGTGCCCACAAACGGGGCATCAGATTGCAGCAAGGGCACAGCCTGACGCTGCATGTTCGAGCCCATCAAGGCGCGGTTGGCGTCGTCGTTTTCCAAGAACGGAATCAGCGAGGCTGCGACTGACACAAGCTGTTTCGGCGACACGTCGATCAAGTCGATCGCATCGGGCGGGTTCAGCATAAAGTCGCCCGCTTTCCGGCTGGAAATCAGGTCATCGGTGAAATGCCCTTCGGCATCCTGTGCGGCGTTGGCCTGTGCCACGGTGTGGCGCATTTCCTCGGTCGCAGACATATAGACGACCTCGTCGGTCACCTTGTTGTCGATCACCTTGCGGTACGGTGTTTCGATGAAGCCGTATTTGTTCACGCGGGCAAAGGTCGCCAACGAGTTGATTAGGCCGATGTTCTGGCCTTCGGGCGTTTCAATCGGGCACATCCGACCATAGTGGGTCGGGTGCACGTCGCGCACTTCAAAGCCAGCGCGTTCGCGGGTCAAACCGCCCGGCCCAAGGGCCGACAGGCGGCGCTTGTGCGTCACTTCGGACAGCGGGTTGGTTTGGTCCATGAACTGCGACAGCTGCGACGAACCAAAGAATTCGCGCACAGCAGCGGCGGCGGGTTTGGCGTTGATCAGGTCTTGCGGCATGATCGTGTCAATCTCGACCGAGGACATACGTTCCTTGATCGCCCGTTCCATCCGCAGCAAACCGACGCGGTACTGGTTTTCCATCAACTCGCCAACCGAGCGCACGCGGCGGTTGCCAAGGTGGTCGATGTCGTCAATCTCGCCCTTGCCATCACGCAGTTCGGTCAGGGCCTGGATGCACGAGACGATGTCTTCGCGGTCAAGCGTGCGCTGGGTGTCGGGCTTGCCCAGATCCAGACGCATGTTCATCTTTACGCGACCAACGGCCGACAGGTCATAGCGTTCTTTATCAAAGAACAGCGTGTCGAACAGTTGGCTTGCAGCCTCTACCGTCGGCGGTTCGCCGGGGCGCATGACGCGGTAGATATCCATCAGCGCGGTGTCGCGGCCCATGTTCTTGTCAACCGCCAGCGTGTTGCGCAAGTAGGGGCCGACATTGACATTGTCGATATCCAGAACCGGAATATCGGTAATTCCTTGATCCATCAGAGCCTTCAAGGTGCCGCCCTTGACGTTGCCGTCACGGTCGTATTCCATCGTCAACTCGTCACCGGCTTCAACCCAGATTTCGCCGGTTTCTTCGTTGATGATGTCCTTGGACACGTAGCGCCCAACGATCAGGTCAAAGGGCAGCAACAGATCAGTGATCTTGCCTTCTTTGCCCCAAGTGTTGGCCATCTTCGGCGTGACTTTTTCGCCCGCCTTCAACAGCACTTCGCCAGTGGCCGCATCAACCAAGTCATAGGTCGGACGGGTGCCCGACAAACGCTTGGGGAAGAACTTGGAAACCCAGCCCTTGTTCTTGACGTGGTTGAACATGACGGTTTCGTAATAGGCATCCATGATGCCTTCTTGGTCCATGCCAAGCGCGTACAGCAGCGTTGTCACCGGCAGTTTGCGGCGGCGGTCGATGCGCGCGAACACAAGGTCTTTGGCGTCGAATTCGAAATCCAGCCACGACCCGCGATACGGAATAATCCTGCAAGCGAACAGCAGTTTGCCCGACGAATGGGTCTTGCCCTTGTCGTGGTCAAAGAACACGCCCGGAGAGCGGTGCATCTGGCTGACGATCACGC
>CAIMWI010000016.1 GCA_903845215.1 uncultured Rhodobacterales bacterium
GCATCGTGGTGGCATCGGATGTTTTTGGCTATTTCGCAGGGCGTTTGCTGGGCGGGCCCAAGGTTTGGCCTTCGATCAGCCCGAAAAAGACATGGTCCGGCACGGTGGCGGGCTGGGTAGGTGCGTCTTTGGTGGGCTTTGGGTTTGTGCTGGTCGCAGGGGGCGGGTGGGGCTTGTTGGCAATCTCGCCTGCGGTGGCATTGGCGGGGCAGTTGGGCGATATTCTGGAAAGTCTGATCAAACGCCGTGCCGGTTTAAAAGACGCATCGCGGCTTATTCCGGGACATGGCGGGGTGATTGATCGATTCGATGCTTTGATCGGGGCAATTTTGGCGGTCTGGGTTTTGGAGTTGATTATGCCGCTGCCGCTTGGGGGGGGGCGTAACCATGACGCGCCGCATTTCAATTTTTGGCGTGACGGGTTCGATCGGCGAAAACACGGTCGATCTGCTGCGTCGTGCCCAAGGCTATCAGGTTGTGGCCCTTTCGGGTGGGCGCAATGTGGCGCGTTTGGCGCAACTTGCCCGCGAATTGCGCGCCGAGGTGGCGGTGGTGGCCGATGTAGCCTTGCTGCCCGACCTGCGCGCTGCGCTGTCAGGCAGTGGGGTTGAGGCAAGTGCCGGCCCTGACGCCCTGATCGAGGCCGCTTTGCGCCCTGCAGATTGGGTGATGTCGGCCATTGTGGGGGCTGCGGGCCTTGCCCCTGGCCTTGCGGCTTTGACCACAGGGGCCACCTTGGCCCTTGCCAATAAGGAAAGTTTGGTCACCGCAGGCCCGTTGATGCTGGCAACCGCTGCCCAGCACGGCGCGCGCATTTTGCCGGTGGATTCGGAACATTCCGCCATCTTTCAGGCGCTTTCGGGTGAAGATATCACGGCGGTTGAACGCATTATCCTCACCGCGTCAGGCGGGGCGCTGCGCGATTGGCCGGTGGACAAACTGGCCGGCGCCACGCTGCAAGACGCTTTGGCGCATCCCAACTGGGCCATGGGCCAGCGCATCACCATCGACAGTGCGTCGATGTTTAACAAGGCTTTAGAGGTTATTGAAGCCAAAGAGTTTTTTGGCGTTTCGCCTGCCCAGATCGAAGTGGTGATCCACCCCGAATCTATCATCCATTCCGCTGTGGCCTTTCACGATGGGGCCATTATGGCCCATCTGGGTGCGCCTGATATGCGCCATGCCATAGGCTATGCTTTGAACTGGCCCACCCGCGCGCCCTTGCCCGTGGCGCGGTTGGATTTTGCAGCGCTTGGCAAACTGACCTTTCGCGCGCCCGACCTTGCCCGCTATCCCGCGCTGCGCTTGGCGCAAGAGGTGATGCAGGCCGGCGGCATGGCGGGGGCTGTTTTTAATGCCGCCAAAGAGGTGGCGCTGGATCAGTTTATCGCGGGCAAAATTGGCTTTATGCAAATGTCGGATCTTGTGGATTCCACCCTCGGGCGGCTTTTTGCCGATCCGGCGGTGGGGCAGGTGGCAACAAGCCTTGACGATGTCTTGGCGATAGACCACCTCGCAAGGGTCATGGCGCGCGATTTGGCAGCGGGCATGACCAAAACAGTTTAGGGCAAGGCAGGCTATGGATTTCGCAAATTACGTCGCCGAACTTGTCGCCTCTTTGTGGAATTTAGGCAGCTTTTTGGTGGCCATCGTCGTGATCGTCACGGTCCATGAATTTGGCCATTACATCGTGGGCCGCTGGACGGGCATTCAGGCCGAGGTTTTTTCGCTGGGCTTTGGTCGCAGGCTTTACGCTTGGACAGATAAGCGCGGCACAAGGTGGCAGATTGCGGCTTTGCCCTTGGGTGGTTTTGTGCGCTTTAAAGGTGACAGGGATGCCGCTTCGACCCCTGATCAAGGCGCCCAAAAAGGGCTATCCGCGGCCGAGACGCGCCAAACCATGGCCGGAGCACCACTTTGGGCAAGGGCTGCCACGGTGGTTGCAGGGCCTTTGGCGAATTTCGTGCTGGCCTTTGTGTTATTTGCTGCCGTTATTCTGTGGAAAGGTGTGGCGGTAGACATCCCCACCATCGGCGCGCTAAAAACGGTGCCCTTCGCCACGCCCCATCTGCAACTTGGCGACACAATCACCGCGATGGAGGGGCAGGCCACCCCTGATCTTGCGACATTTCTTTCCGTGGCTGATACGCTGTCTGACAAGCCTGTTGTGCGCTATCAGGTCAGCCGCCTGGATCAAGCCGTCAGTTTGGACGGCCCCAACCCCTTTCCCGCCTATGCGGCCAGCATTCAAAGCCCCAGTGCCGCCGAAGATGCGGGCCTGCGTGTGGGCGATGTTATCTTGAAGGCCGCAGGTCAGGATATCGCAAGTTTTAGCCAAATGCCAAAGGTGATAGAGGCCTCGGGGGGGGCTTCGGTTGATCTTACCGTCTGGCGTGCCGGTGAAGTGCTGAATGTCGCCCTGACCCCGCGCAGCCGCGATTTGCCCACGGCTGACGGCGGCTTTGAAACGCGCTGGTTGATTGGTGTGACCGGCGGCATGATCTTTGATCCTTTGGTGCGCAGACCTTCTGTAACCGAAGCCGCTGGTCTGGCATGGCAGCAAGGCTGGTATATGGCCAAGGTAAACCTGTCGGGTTTGGGGTATATGATTGCGGGCAAAATTAGCACTTGCAACGTGTCTTCGCCCATCGGCATTGCCAAGGCCGTGGGGGCTGCGGCGCGGTCGGGTTGGGAAAGCTTTTTGCAAACGCTGGCCTTAGTGTCGCTGTCGATTGGTTTGTTGAACCTGTTTCCCATTCCGGTTTTGGACGGCGGACATCTGGTGTTTTACGCCTATGAGGCCGTCACCGGCCGCCCCCCCAACGCCCGTGCACATCAGATTTTGATGATGGTTGGCGTGGGGCTTCTTGGCGCGCTGATGCTGTTTGCGGTGTTCAACGATGTGATCGGTTGCATATGACCCACACCGATCACGGTATGGGCCACTTATCCACAGGAAATAGGCCAAAGCCTTGCATGGGCGGTGCGGTTCGGCTTGGGTGCTTTTGACAAGCCAGCCACAAAAAGCTAGTCAAGTTCAAGCAGGGGCCACAATGCGCCCTTGCAGCACTTGGGTGAGGCTGTGGCAAGATGAACATGGGTAAAGACAACTTGGGCAAAGCGACAGCACGCAAGCGTTTCGGGCTTGGAGTGGCGGGCAATCTGGTGCTTGCGGCAGGTTTTGGTTTGGCGGGTACCGTCATCATCGTGAACACGGTGACCGCGCAAACCACCGATGCAAGCGGCCTGTCTTTGGGTGTGGCCGAAACCGCCCCCGCCGCGCCGCTGCCGGCTGTGCCCGCAGGCTATACAATTGCCGATATAAAGGTTGCGGGGAACGATCAGGTGGATGTTCCCACCATCGTGGCCTTTCTTGGCCTGCCCAAGGGCCAAGTTGTCACCGATGCTGACCTGAACGACGCTTATCAGCGCATTGTGGCATCGGGCCTATTTGCGCGGGTCGAATTTGTGCCGGGGGCCGATGGCCTGCTGATCAAAGTTGTCGAAAACCCGATGATTGGCACCATTGATTATCAAGGCAACGCCTTGATCAAAGATGACGTCTTGGAAAAGTTCGTAACCGCCAAGCAAGGGCAGATTTATTCCCCCGCCGCGGCCGAGGCGGATGCTGCGATCCTTGCGGAAGCTTACCGCCAAAACGGCCGAATGGCGGCCACAGTCACGCCGCGCATCATCCGTCGGGATAACAACCGCGTCGATCTGGTGTTTGAAATCATCGAGGGTGGCGTGGCCGAAGTGGCCCGCGTTAGCTTTGTGGGCAACAAAGACTTTTCGGATTACCGCTTGCGGCAGGTTCTTGCCACCAAGCAAGCAGGTATTCTGCACAATCTCATCCAGCGCGATATGTTTCAGGTTGACCGGCTTGAGACGGACAAGAAAATGCTGACAGATTTTTATCTGTCGCGCGGCTATCTTGATTTCCAGATCCTAGACGCGGGCGCGACCTATGCACGCGATCGCAAAGCCACATTTATGACCTTCACGGTTTCGGAAGGCCAAAGCTTCACGGTTGGAAACGTCTCGACGAGATCCGAGGTCGAAGGCCTTGATCCGGCGGAATATGACACGTTGCGCCGTTTGCGCACGGGTGTGACCTATACGCCCACCCTCATTCAAAACAACATTCAGGCGATGGAATCCTTGGCCCTGAAAAAGGGTTTGAACTTTGTCGCCGTTGAACCGCGTATCACGCGCAATGACCGCAACGGGACGGTAGACGTTACCTTCGCCCTGATCAAAGGCCCGCGCGTTTTTGTGGAGCGGATTGATATCGAAGGCAACACAACCACGCTGGATGCCGTGATCCGCCGCCAATTCCGCGCCGTGGAAGGCGATCCGCTGAACCCGCGTGAAATCGCACAGGCGGCCGAGCGTATTCGTGCGCTTGGCTATTTTGGCGATGTGCAGGTTGACAAAGTGCCCGGCACTGGCCCCGACCAAGACGTGGTCAAGGTTGCTGTCACCGAAGCACCGACCGGATCGCTTAGCTTGGGGGCGAGCTTTGGGGCGTCCACAGGTTTGGGGCTGAACATCGGTTTTGCCGAGCGTAACTTTCTGGGCCGTGGTCAGGCTTTGACCGTGAACCTGCAAACCGGCACGGACAATCTGGACAGCAAGATCGCCTTCACCGAACCCGCCTTCATGGGGCGCGATCTGACATTCGGGTTTGAGGCTGACTATGCCTCTGCGACGCAGAAAAATTCCAATTACGATAAGTCTGTGATCAGCATTTCGCCCTCATTGGGCTTTGCCGTCAGCGACTTGGCGCGTGTGCGGGTGAACTATACGTTGTCCAGCGAAACCTTGTCGAACGTCGGGGGATCTAGCGCAAGCGGTTCGTCTGATATTTTGACCAGAGAATCGGGTTCGGCGGCCCGATCTTCGGTGGGCCTTACCTACACTTGGGATGATCGCAGGTCGGGTCTGCGGCCCAACGGGGGGCTGATGGTGCAGTTTGGCAACGAGTTTGCCGGATTGGGCGGTGACGTGAAATTGCTGCAGACCTCGCTCAAAGCGCTGGCTGAAACCAAGGTGATGAACGGCGATGTCAGCCTGCGCGCCAGTTTCGAAGGTGGTGCGATCACCAGCTTTGGCGGCTATAGCACCCGTGTCACCGATCGTTACCTTACAGCGGGCTCGCTGCACGGCTTTGAACCCAACGGCATCGGTCCGCGCGACTTGAACGCTGACAACAAAGACGCCTTGGGGGGGAATTACTTTTCCGCTGTGCATTTGGAAGCCGCCTTCCCGCTGGGCCTGCCCGAAGAATATGGCATCAGCGGCGGTGCCTTTATCGAGGCGGGCTCTGTCTGGGGTTTGAACGACACGGCGGGCACTGCCAAACTGTTGGGCGATCCGCCAGATGGCACAGTCGACGATTCTATGTATCTTCGCACTGTGGCGGGCCTGTCTTTGTATTGGACCACCCCTTTGGGACCGTTGCGGTTTGATTTTACCCGCGCCGGGACGAAAAAAGACTATGACAAAGAGCAGACCTTCGACTTTACCATCGCCACGAAGTTCTAAGGTGGCTTTGGTGGCGCAAATCCAAAAGCGTCTGGCGGGGCTGGGTTTTTTGGCAACATGGGCGCGCAACGCTTTGGTATGTGCGCTGCTGGTCGGTGGCACACCGGCTTTGGCGCAAACTGCGGCACTGGCCTCTCCTGTGCTGACGCTGGATCAAGATCGCCTTTACGAAGAAACGCTTTATGGCAAGGCGTTAGAGGCGCGCGTCATTGCCGCCAACCAAGCCCTTGCTGCCGAAAACCGCACCATCGAACAGGGATTGGCCGCAGAAGAGGCCGATTTGACCCAAAAGCGCCCCACCATGGCAGCCAGCGCTTTTCAGGCCTTGGCAGATGCCTTTGACGCCAAGGTGGAACAGGTCCGCAAAGACCAAGCCGCCAAGATCGAAGCGATGAAACTTCAGCGCGAAGAGGGGCGCAAGGCCTTCTTCCAAGCCTCGATCCGATACTGGCTGAGGTGATGCAGCAACTTGGCGCCTTTGCGATTTTGAACAGGTCGGCCGTTGTTCTGGCCTTTGATGCAATTGATGTCACCGACCGGGCCATCAAGGCTTTGGACGAAAAACTGGGGGATGGCAGCGCACAGGTCCCCGCACCCCAAACCCGTCCTGCCGCCCCCACCGATGGCATATCGCTGGGCACCAAAGCCCCCACAGCCCCGCCACCTTAAGGTCAAGCCTGCTTGTCCTGCCCGTGCCAAGTTGCTAGTCACGGGGGAAAGGTTGCTCCCAAAATGGGTGCGCAGGGGGACGATATGACAGACACACCCACACAGGTCTACGAGGCCGATCTTGCGCTGATCAAACGGATCATTCCGCATCGCTATCCGTTCTTGCTGATCGACAAGGTGCGCGATGTCATCTTGAACGAAAGCTGTGTCGGCATCAAATGCGTCACCAATTCTGAACCGCATTTTCAGGGCCATTTTCCCGATATGCCCATCATGCCCGGTGTGATGATCATTGAAGCCATGGCGCAAACCTCGGGTGTGCTGGTGGGTTTGTCGATGGATCTGGTCGACAAACAAGCCAAGGTATTCTTTATGGGCGTCGACAATGTGAAGTTCCGCCGCAAGGTTGTGCCGGGCGATGTGCTGGAACTGCATGTCAAAGCGCTGCGCGGCGGTGGCAAGGTTTGGAAATTCGAAGGCCGTGCCACAGTAGACGGCGATTTGGCCACTGAGGCGACCTTTACCGCCATGTTCGATCTGCCCAAGGCGTAAGATGTCAATTCATCCTTCATCGGTCGTCGATCCTGCGGCGCGCTTGGGCGCGGGGGTGCGCATTGGGCCTTTCTGTGTGATTGGCCCCGATGTCACCTTGGGCGACAGGGTCGAGGTGAAGTCGCATGCCGTGGTCACAGGCTGGACAGATGTCGGCGCTGACAGCGTGATCTTTCCCCACGCCACGGTGGGTGAAGTGCCCCAAGACCTGAAATATCGCGGCGAGCGCACGCGCCTGATCATTGGCGCACGCTGCAAGATTCGCGAAAGTGTCACGTTGAACACGGGCACTGAGGGCGGTGGTGGCATCACGGCGGTGGGTGATGATTGCCTTTTGATGACGGGGGCCCATGTCGGCCATGACGCGCGCTTGGGCAACCGGGTGATCTTGGCCAATGGGGTTGCCATTGCGGGCCATTGCCAGATTGGCGACGATGTGATCGTGGGTGGCCTGTCGGGCGTTCACCAATGGGTGCGCGTGGGGCAGGGGGCCATGATCGGCGCTGTCACCATGGTGACCAATGATGTCATCCCCTACGGCCTTGTCCAAGGCCCGCGCGGTGTGTTGGATGGGTTGAACCTTGTGGGCTTAAAGCGGCGCGGGTTAGACCGCGCTGCGATCTCGGCGCTACGGCATGCCTATGAGGCATTGGCCAAAGGCGACGGCGCTTTTCAAGACCGCGCCCGACGCTTGGCCGAAACCGCCGAGACAGACGAGGTGCGCCTGATGGCGGCTTTTATCCTGTCGGGGTCTGACCGCTCTTTCCTGACGCCGACATGATGCGCTTGGCCCTTGTCGCAGGGCGGGGGGCTTTGGCGGCGGCTTTGGTCGCTGAACTGCCTGCGCGTCCTTATGTCTGCGCCTTGGATGGCTTTGCGCCCGATGGCTTGGTGCCTGACCTGAGCTTTCGCATCGAACGCTTGGTGCCGTTCTTGCGCCATTTGACGGATGAAGGCATCACCCATGTGGCCTTTGCGGGGGCCGTCACCCGCCCGCGCCTTGACCCTTCGCTGTTTGATGCCGCCACCGCTCAATTGGTGCCCCATCTGATGGCCGCCTTCGCCGCAGGCGATGATGCCACGCTGCGCGCCATTATCGCCCTGTTCGAAGACAACGGCATTGCGGTTGAAGGCATCGAAACCCTCGCCCCGCGCCTGCTGCCGCAAGCGGGCCTGTTGGCGGGTGTTCTGCCGCCCCTAGCCGAAGCCGATGCTGCCCGTGCTGCAGCCATTGTCGCAGCCCTAGGGTCTGTCGATGTCGGCCAAGGCTGCGTGGTGGCGGGTGGTCTTTGCTTGGCGGTCGAAGCACTGCCGGGCACTGACCAAATGCTGGCCCAAGTCGCCGCCCTGCCGCAATCATTGCGCCTCAAGGGGCAGGGGCTGTTCTATAAAGCCGCCAAACCCGGCCAAGACCGCCGTGTTGATCTGCCAACCCTTGGCCCCGCCACCATGCGCGGCGTGGCGGATGCGGGCCTTGCGGGCTTGGCCTTTCAGGCTGGATCGGTGATCTGCCTTGACTTGGCCCAGATGCAAGCCATCGCCGCAGAAACGGGCCTGTTCTTGTGGGCCCGTTAAGCTTTTTTCTGATCGCGGGCGAACCTTCGGGCGATAGGCTTGGCGCAGCGCTTATGGCAGGCTTGCGCCAGATGCACCCCGATGTGCGCTTTGGCGGCGTGGGCGGGCCTTTGATGCAAGCGCAGGGCCTGACCTCGCTGTTCCCGATGGAAGAACTGTCGGTCATGGGCTTGGCCGAGGTGCTGCCGAAATACTTCCCCCTCAAACGCCGCATTGCCCAAGCGGCCAAGGCTGCGGTGGCGGCGCAGCCTTGCGCGCTGATCACCATCGACAGCCCTGACTTTTGCCTGCGCGTGGCCAAGTTGGTCAAGGCGGCCAACCCTGCGCTGCGCACGATCCATTATGTCGCCCCCTCGGTTTGGGCGTGGCGGGCGGGGCGGGCGGCCAAGATGGCGGGGGCGATTGACCATGTGCTGGCCCTGCTGCCCTTTGAGCCGCCCTATATGACAGCGGCGGGGATGACTTGCGATTTTGTCGGCCACCCCGTTGTCGCAGACCCCTTGGCCACAGCGCAAGAGCGTGACGCCCTTGCCCCCGTAAATCGCCCGATGATCCTGTGCCTACCCGGATCGCGGCGTTCGGAAGTGACCCGTCTGGCGGCAATCTTCGGGCAAGCACTGGCCAAGCTGGCGGTTCATCATCCGGGCTTAAGCGTGGCCTTGCCCACGCTGCCACACCTGAAAGACCTTGTGCTAAGCCTGACGCAAGATTGGGCCATCCCCCCCCACCTGATCCTTGATCCGGCCGAAAAGCGCGCGGCCTTTGCGCTGGCAGATGTGGCCCTTGCCGCCTCGGGCACCGTGTCGCTGGAACTGGCGGCGAACCAGACGCCGATGGTGATCGCCTATCAGATGCACCCCGTCACCTTTTGGCTGATGCGCCGCATGGCGCTGGTCGATACGGTGACGCTGGTGAACCTTGTGTCCGACACCCGCAGCGTGCCAGAGCTTTTGGGCCCCGCCTGCACACCGGACGCCATCGCCGTTGCCCTGACCAAAGTGCTGGACAATCCCGCCGACCAACGCGCCGCCATGCGCCTGACGATGCAGCGCCTTGGCCAAGGCGGCGAGGCCCCCGGCCTGCGCGCCGCACGGTCCGTTCTGGCCCATCTGCCGCCACAGGCTTGACTCCCTCTCGCTGGCCCGCTTTGACACGGGCTTAGGGCAATTCAGGGGCAGATCATGGATTTGGGGATCAAAGGCAAACACGCTTTGGTGACGGCGGCATCCAAAGGCTTAGGGCGCGGCTGTGCCGAGGCTTTGGCCGCGGCGGGGGTTGATCTGGTGATCAACGCAAGAGGTGCTGACGCGCTAGAAGCCACCGCCGCCCATCTGCGCGGCTTTGGGGTGAATGTTGTCACCATCTGCGGCGACATAACATCTGATGCAGGGCTTCAGGCGGTTTTGGCGGCGGCTGCGGGGGTGGATATTCTGGTGACCAACGCCGGCGGCCCGCCGCCAGGCAGTTGGGAGACTTGGACCAAGGCCGATTACCTGAAAGCCATTGAGGCCAATATGCTGACCCCCATCGCCTTGATGACGGCCCTGATGCCTGCGATGATCGCCAAGGGCTGGGGGCGGGTGGTCAATATCACCAGCCAATCGGTCAAAGCCCCCATCCCTCAACTGGGCCTGTCGAATGCAGCGCGGGCGGGACTGACAGGTTTTGTCGGCGGCACCTCGCGCCAAGTGGCCCCTTACGGTGTAACTATCAACAACCTGCTCCCCGGCATCCATGACACCGACCGTGCCACGGCACTAGATGCGGGCGTGATCGCCGCGCGCGGTATCACAGCTGCGGCCGCCCGCGCCGAACGCTGCGCCACGATCCCCGCCCGCCGCTATGGCACCGCGGCCGAGTTCGGTGCGACCTGTGCCTTTTTGTGCAGCCAGCATGCGGGCTATATCGTGGGGCAGAACATCCTGCTGGACGGCGGGGCGATGAACGCGACCTTGTGAGCTTATCTGCCACCGTTGTCCTGCGGGGTGGGCGGAGCTATGAGTATTTGGACCAAGATGAAAGGGCGGGCGCAGCGAATTTGATCAAATGTCATTGGCGCGGGAAGCCGGCTCTGCTAGGGTTGCGCTATTGACTGGAGATTCAAAATGCCCGCCCAAACCCCCGCCCCCCTGACCAACCAAAACCTATGGGAGATGGACCGCCGCCATTCCTTGCACCCATGGACCAACTTTGGCCCCTTTGAAAAGGAAGGCGCTTTGGTGATCTCACGAGGGCAGGGGTGCCATTTGTGGGATGCTGAGGGGCGGCAGTATCTGGATGCGGTGGGGGGGCTTTGGTGCACCAACATCGGCCTTGGGCGGCGCGAAATGGCCGAGGCGATTGCCGCGCAGGCCGAGCGTTTGGCCTTTTCCAACACCTTTGTCGATATGACCAACGAGCCCACCGCCTTGCTGGCCGCCAAGATCGCCGAACTGGCCCCGGGCGATCTGAACCGCGTGCATTTCACCACGGGCGGATCGACCGCCGTCGATACCGCCGTGCGCATGGTCAGCTATTACCACCACGCCCGCGGCAACCCCGACAAAACCGACATCGTGGCGCGCGAATACAGCTACCACGGATCAACCTATCTGTCGCAATCGGTGGGCAAACGCCCCGGCGACAGGGTGGAGGAGTTTCGCTACAAGCTTGACGGCATCCACCACCTGTCCGTCCCCAACCCCTACCGCCGCCCCGCCCACCTGAGTGAGGCGCAGTTTTGCGACAGCCTTATCGGCGAATTCGAGGCCCTGATCGCCCGCGTGGGGGCTGACCGGATCGGTGGCTTTATCGCCGAACCCATCCAAGCCTCGGGCGGGATCATCATTCCGCCAAAAGACTATCTGTTTCGGATGTGGCAGGTCTGCCAGCGCCACGACATCTTGTTTATCGCTGACGAGGTGGTGACCGCCTTTGGCCGGCTTGGCCATTGGTTCGCCAGCTTGGCAGAGTTTGGCGTGCAGCCCGATATGATCACCTCGGCCAAGGGGCTGACCTCGGGGTACCAACCCCTTGGCGCGGTGATCTTTTCGGACCGCATCTGGGCGGCGATGGCGCAGGGTGGGCAACGCTGGTTCACCTCTGGCTTGACCTATTCGGGCCATCCGGTCGCCTGTGCTGCGGCCTTGAAGAACATCGAGATCATCGAACGCGAAGACCTTTTGGCCCATGCCACCAAGGTTGGCACCTATTTCGAAACACGCATGGCGGCCCTGTCAGCCTTGCCCTTGGTGGGCGATGTGCGCGGCCGCAAGCTGATGCTGTGTGTCGAGAATGTGGCGAATAAGGAAACAAAGGATTTGCTGCCGGATGAGGTAAACGAATCCAAACGCATCTCGAATGTCTGCGAAAGCCTTGGCCTGCTGGTCCGCCCGATCGGCCACCTCAACGTGATGTCGCCGCCCTTGGTGATCACTGAGGCCCAAATTGATTTCATCGCCGAGACGTTAGAGGTGGCGATCAGGCAGGTGACGGATGATCTGGTGCGCGAAGGGGTCAGGGTGGGCTAAGCCCCCGTTGACCAACCGCCCCCCACAACCTACCTTGCGCCCACCGGATCCACGGCGTCTCCGGCCTCAATGACCCGCGCGTGCGTTAGCCCGAGAAGCCCATGCCCTTAGAAGACGCCAAATCCCAAGTTGACACCGCCTTCACCCGCACCAGCCAGCGTGGCTATGCGTTTGAGAATGCATTTGGCGGGGCGACCTCATTCTTGCGCCGCAGCTATACCAAAGACCTTAGCGGTGTTGATCTGGCCATCACCGGCGTGCCCTTTGACCAAGCCGTCACCCACCGTGCGGGCACGCGCTTTGGCCCCCGCGCCATCCGCGAGGCGTCGACCCTGATGCCCTACGATCCCCCCACCGGTTGGCCCACCAACCCGCTGGAGGATCTGAACATCATCGACTACGGCGATCTGGCCTTTGACTATGCCAAGACCCAAGATTTTCCCCAGACCCTGACCGACCATATCCGCACCATCTTGGCCGCAGGGGCGGGGTCGATCACGTTGGGCGGGGATCATTTCATCACCTTCCCCATCCTGCGCGCCTATGCCGAACGCTTTGGGCCTCTTTCCCTGATCCACTTTGACGCCCATTCCGATCTTTGGCCCGATGACGACTATGCCCGCATCGACCATGGCACGATGTTCTATAAGGCGGTGAAATCGGGGCTGGTTGACCCCAAGCGTTCCGTGCAAATCGGCATTCGCACCACGACCGAGGATTATCTGGGCGTCAACGTCATCACCGCGCGCGAGGTGCATGAAAAGGGCACCGCTTGGGCTGTGGCGATGGCAAAGGACATCGTGGGCGATGCCAGCACCTATGTGACCTTTGACATTGACGCGCTTGATCCGGCCTTTGCACCGGGCACGGGCACGCCGGTTTGGGGCGGTTTGGCGTCTTGGCAAGCGGCGGCGATGCTGCGGGATCTGGCGGGGATCAATATGGTTGGCGGCGATGTGGTCGAAGTCTCACCGCCCTATGACACCACGGGGGCCACGGCGATTGCGGGGGCGCATGTGGCTTATGAACTGGTGTGCCTGTATCATTGGGCGCGGATGCAAAGACCATGATCTTGTCATGGAAGGCCCTCGTTTTGCTGGTGATTTTGGCGGGTGTGGTGGTGATGGCTTACATCCGCCTTGCCCCCAGCGACCCCGAAGATTGGCACATCGCCGTCGCAACTTCTGACCCTGTCGCTTTTGGTCCTTGCGCCGAACGTATCGTGCTTGCGCCCAAGGGGGCACGCGCCGCCTGTCTGCTGGCACTGAGCCCAAGCGAGGTGCTGGATAGGTTGGAATCAATTGCGCTGACTTCGCCGCGCGCCCAGCACTTGGCAGGCAGCGTCGCCGAAGGGCGCATCACCTGGACCGCGCGGTCGTTTTTGTTGGGCTTTCCTGATTATATCACGGCTGAAACCTCTCAAACGCAGCAAGGCACCCGCCTTGATATTTTTGCGCGCCAACGCTTTGGCACATCTGATCTGGGGGTCAACGCCGCAAGGCTCAAAGACTGGCTGTCCCAGCTTTAATCCCCCCGCACCCCCCTTCATCTTGGCTCAAATACTCAAAGGCCAAGGGCGTAACGACCCTTGACCAACCCACCGTTCCACGCCACACCGCCCCCATGGTGCCCTTAGACAAACTCGCCCAAATCACCCAACGCTTCGACTATGTCGAGGCGCGGCTGAATGCGGGCGGGGCGCCGTCAGAGATTGCAGCGCTTAGCCGTGAATATTCCGACCTTGGCCCCGTGATTGCCGAAATCAACGCCTATCGCCAAGCTTTGGATGATCTGGCCGAGGCCGAATTGATGCTGGCCGATCCTGAAATGCGCGCCTTGGCGGAAGATGAATTGCCGCTACTTAAAGCGCGCATTCCTGAAATGGAACAGGCGCTGCGCCTTGCCCTTCTGCCCAAAGACGCCGCCGATGCCCGCCCTGCCATTTTGGAAATCCGCCCCGGCACGGGCGGTGACGAGGCCAGCCTGTTTGCAGCTGACCTTTTGCGCATGTACCAGCGCTATTGCGAACGCATGGGTTGGACGTTTGAAATCCTTGAAGAGCAGTTTTCCGACCTTGGCGGCATCAAAGAGCTGACGGCCCATGTTCAAGGCGAAGGCGTCTTTGCGCGGTTGAAATACGAATCCGGCGTGCACCGTGTGCAGCGTGTGCCCACAACCGAGGCGGGCGGGCGCATCCACACCTCGGCCGCCACTGTCGCCGTCTTGCCCGAGGCGGAAGATGTCGATATCGACATCCCCGCCTCTGACATTCGCATTGACACCATGCGTTCTTCCGGCGCGGGCGGGCAGCATGTCAACACCACCGATTCCGCCGTGCGCATCACCCATTTGCCAACCGGAATGATTGTGACCTCGTCGGAAAAATCGCAACACCAAAACCGCGCCAATGCCATGGCCGTGCTGCGCGCGCGGTTGTACGAGTTGGAACGCGAGCGGATATCTTCCGAACGTTCCGCCGACCGCAAGGCGCAGATCGGCTCGGGCGACCGATCAGAACGCATCCGCACCTATAACTTTCCCCAAGGTCGCATGACTGATCACCGCATCAATCTGACGCTTTATTCCCTCGGTCAGATCATGGAAGGCAACCTGACCGAAGTGATCGATGCCCTGACCGCGCATGACCACGCCGCCCGCTTGGCAGATGCGGAATGAGCGCGACCCTGACGCTGCGCGATGCCATTGCTACCCTGCGCGCGGCAGGGATCGAAGATGCCCCCCGCGATGCCCGCCTGTTGCTGGCCAAGGCCATGGGCGTGCCCGCTGACCGGCTGACTTTGCATCTGCACGACCCGCTCTCGCATCAGGCGCACCAAGACTTTTCAGCCCTCATCGCCACCCGTGCCACCCGCCAGCCCATGGCGCAGATCTTGGGCGAACGCCTGTTCTGGGGCCGCAGCTTTGAGGTGACGCGCGACACGCTGGACCCACGCCCCGAAACCGAAGTTCTGGTGCAACAGGCCATCGAACAGCCCTTTGCCAATATGCTTGATCTTGGGACCGGATCGGGTTGCATCCTGATTTCCTGCCTTTTGGCCATGCCAAAGGCCAAGGGGCTTGGCGTGGATATTTCGCAGGCAGCTTTGCGCGTGGCCGCCCGCAATGCCGCCCGCCATGGTGCGACGGGTGCAAGCTTTCTTGCCTCAGATTGGCTGCGAGCGGTGACGGGTCACTATGATCTGATCGTCTCAAACCCACCCTATATCGCGCAAGACGAAATGGCAGCACTTGCCCCAGAAGTGCGCGATTGGGAGCCCCGCCGCGCCCTCACCCCAGGTGGCGACGGCTTGGATGCCTACCGCCGCATTGCCGCAACCGCCCCGGCGCGGT
Source organism: uncultured Rhodobacterales bacterium (assembly GCA_903845215.1). GTDB lineage: Bacteria > Pseudomonadota > Alphaproteobacteria > Rhodobacterales > Rhodobacteraceae > Stagnihabitans. The sequence goes on from CAIMWI010000016.1 coordinate 15,204, forward strand.
TGGTGCCGGGCGGGCGGATCTTGCTAGAGATCGGGCCAACCCAAGGCGCGGCTGTGACAGGCCTGCTGGTGGCCCAAGGGCTGGAAAACATCCGCATTCTGCCAGACCTTGATGGCCGCGACAGGGTGGTTTGCGCCAACAAACCTGTCAGCGGCCCTTGTGCGCTTTAGCTTTCCAAGGCGCTTGGCAAAATTTCTGCACTTTCTTCTTGCCCGTCTTGCACGCCTGTGATTAGTCGTTCTCACGCAAGCTGACGCGGAAGGCCATTCGGGTCGCCACGAAGCTTGCCGATGCCCGCCTCTCGCTGATGGTACTGCTGGTCATTTTGATCAAGGCGATGGGGCGCAGGACAAGTGGATCAAAGGACAACATGCGCTCTTCCAAGTCCCGTTCGCGTTCGAAAACGAACCGCCCGCGCACGCTCGGTAACATTATCAATCGGGTGTTTGACAGCTCTGGCCCGGATGGCAAGGTGCGTGGCACCCCGGCCCAGTTGATCGAGAAATATCAGTTTCTGGCCCGCGATGCCCAACTGTCCAACGACCGCGTCGCCGCCGAGAATTTTCTGCAACATGCTGAACATTACACAAGGCTTCTGGCCGAAGCCAATCGAGAATTGGCCGCCGAACAGGAAAGCCGCCAGCAAACCTATCCGCAAAACGGCCAACCGCGCGAACGTGGCCAAGGCGAATACCGCCCCGATTACCGCGATGATCGCGGTGACGAGCAGCCTGACGTTCCAGGCCACGACATGGTTGAAATGATTGGCTATGACGAGGGCGGTTTGGTTGAAACGCCCGAAACAACGCAGCGCGATCCGCGTCATGATCGCAACCATGATCAACGCCCACCGCGCAATGATGATTATCGCCGCCCGCAGAACGGCCAGCGCAACGATGGCCAACGCAACGATGGCCAGCGCAACGATGGCCAGCGCAACGACAACCAACGCAACGATGTCCAACGCAACGACAACCAACGCGCTGACAACCAGCGCGCTGACGGGTCGCGTCACGAAGGCCAACGCCGGCCCTATCCACCGCGGGTCGATCAAAATCGCACGGATGGACGTGGCAATGATCAGCCGCGCCAAGATCGCCCGTATCAAGACCGTGGGCAGCAGCAAGATCGTGTCCAACATCAAGAGCGCGCGCCGCAGCAAGAGCGCGTGGTCTATGACAGGCCGATCCAAGAACGCCCGGCCGAAGCGCCGCGCTATGACGCGCCACAGCCAGAACCGCAGCCCTTGGCCCCGATTGTTTTTGGTGTAACGCCGCCCGCCCCGCCGCCCACAGCGCCGCTGGAAGCCGTGGCTGCCCCCAAGAAAACGCGCGCGCCGTCCACCCGCACCAAAGCCGTCGCCAAAAAGCCAGCGGTCGAAGGTGGCACTGACGGATCGTCAGAGCCGAGCGCCGAGTGAAAATGAAAATCTGAAAGGGACGCTTAGGCGTCTCTTTCGGCCACCGCGCGGGCTAGGGCGCAAAACCGCTGTAGGTCTATTTCTTCGGCACGTGCTGTCGGCGGGATATCAGCCACCTTCAGCAGGGCTTCCAGATCGCCGCCCAAAGGTTTCAGGCTTGACCTTAGCATCTTGCGCCTTTGGCCAAAGGCCGCAGCGACCACGCGTTGTAGGGTTTTGGCGTCGGCGGGGAATCGTGGCGCTTCCAGTCGTGTCAAATGCACCACAGCCGAGTGTACCTTGGGGGCAGGGGTAAAGGCTTCGGGGGGCAGGTGCATGACAATTTTTGCGTCCGAGCGCCATTGGCACAAGATCGCAAGCCGCCCGTAATGATCGTCACCGGGCTTTGCTGTGATGCGCAAAGCCACCTCGCGTTGAAACATCAAGGTCATTGATGTCCAAAAGGGTGGCCAGATTTTGGGCGTCAGCCAGCGGATCAGCAATTCGGTGCCCACGTTATAGGGCAGGTTGGCCGCGATCCGCACCGGGGGCGAAAGAAGGGCTGCCATGTCGATTTGCATCGCATCGCCTTCGACCACCTCTAATCGGCCCGGATAAGCGGCTGAAATCTCCTGCAAGGCGGCAATGCAGCGCGGATCTTTTTCCACCGCCACCACGCGCCGCGCGCCTTCAACCAAAAGCCCGCGCGTCAGGCCTCCGGGGCCCGGCCCGATCTCTAACACATCCGATCCCGCCAAATCGCCGGCCAATCGTGCAATTTTGGCCGTCAGGTTCAAATCCAGCAGAAAGTTCTGACCCAGTTGGCGCTTGGCCACCAGATCATAGCTTGCGATCACGTCGCGCAGCGGCGGCAGTCCGTCAATCGTGGCCAAGTTACTCTCCCAGCAGATGCCGCCCCTACCTGTCGTGGATTGCAGCCCTTAGCAAGCCCGCTTGGGCCGTTCCTCTTGGTGCAAATAACGCTGGGGGGCAGCCGGCCCGCCGCCGCGTGCGCCTCGGCTTAGACTGTCTGCGTAAACGGGGCGACCACAGCCGATGTTATGCCCTGCAAGGCCGCAGGTGAAATTGCAAAAACATGATGCGGTGTGCCCGCAGCCGCCCAGACCTGCGCAAAGGCGAACAAATGCGGGTCCATCCAGATCGGCAGCGCAGTCAAATGGCCCAGCGGTGCCACGCCGCCAATGGCAAAACCCGTCACCTCGCGCACCAAGGCCGCATCGGCGCGAAGCAGGGTTTGGCCTGCAAGGGCCATGGCTTTGGCAAGATCGACCTGTTGGCCCCCCGCCGTTAAAAAAAGATACAAGTCCCGCCCTTGTCCCTGAAACAAAATGGATTTTACAATCTGGTCCAGCCCCACCCCGACAGCCATGGCAGCCTCGGTTGCGGTGCGGGCCGAGGCGGGGGTTTGTGTGATTTGTACCAAGACCCCCGCCTTGGTCAGGGCGTTTTGCACGCGGGCAAGGCTTTTGCTCATCGTTGCCTCCTTTTGCGCCATAATCCACCCTGCAGGGGCTTGCGCAAGGCCATGTTCGCCCTTTTTGACCAGTTGACCCCAGATCAGGGTCAGATCAGAACAGAGCGATGACCCAATCCTTCGCCTCTCGCCTGACGCTTTGCCCCAAGGTCTTTGACCGTGCCGTGGCAAATGAAATTGCTGTGGACTTTGCAGATCTGCCCGTGCCCTTGCGCGATCTTTTGGCCAGCACGGCCTCTTGTGCGCCCTATCTGCGCGATCTTTTGCGATCCGAAGGGGCATGGCTGCTAGGGTTGCTGACGCAGTCGCCCGAAGAGGCATTTGCTCAAATACTGATTGACATGGCACAGGGGGCAGATCTGGGGTCTGCCCTGCGCCAAGCCAAACGCCGCGCCGCTGTGCTGATTGCCTTGTGCGACCTTGGCGGTGTCTGGGATCTGACCCAAGTGACCGAGGCTTTGACCACCTTGGCTGACCATGCCGTGCAATTGTGCCTGACCTCGCTTGTGGCTGACGAGATTCGGCGTGGCAAGTTGCCCCAAGGCGATCCTGCTTTGGGGGCGGGCATGGTGGTTTTGGCCATGGGAAAGATGGGCGCGCGCGAGCTGAACTATTCCTCAGATATTGATCTGATCTGTCTGTTTGATGAAACCCTTTATCCCGACACAGCCCACGAGGCGCGCACCGCCTTCATTCGCGTCACCCGCAAAATGACAGCACTCCTCTCGGATCTGACGCCCCAAGGCTATGTTTTTCGCACCGACCTGCGTTTGCGCCCGGATGCCTCGGTCACGCCGGTTTGCCTGTCGATGGCCGCAGCCTCGGCCTATTACGAGGCCGAGGGACGCACTTGGGAGCGTGCGGCCTATATCAAGGCGCGGCCCTGTGCGGGTGATTTAGCGGCGGGCACCCGCTTTTTGGCCAGCCTGACCCCGTTTGTCTGGAGGCGGCATCTGGACTTTGCGGCGATCCAAGACGCCCATGATATGCGCCTGCGTATTCGCGATCATCGTGGCCTGAACGGGCCTTTGGTGGTGGAAGGGCATAATGTGAAACTGGGCGCGGGTGGTATTCGCGAAATCGAGTTTTTTACCCAAACCCGCCAGTTGATTGCCGGGGGCCGCGATCCTGATCTGCGCAGTTCTGGCACCGAAGCTGCCATGCAGGCCCTTGCAGCGAAAGGTTGGCTGCCGCCCGATGTGGTGCAAGAATTGATCCAAGCTTACCGCGATCTGCGCCTGATAGAACATCGCTTGCAGATGGTTTTGGATGAACAAACCCAAACCATGCCCGAAACTCCCAGCGCCATCGCCCGAATCGCGGCCTTTTGTGGGCAGGACGAACCTGCTTTTCGCCGTGTCTTTCTGGACCGGCTGTGCCGTGTGGATCAGTTGACCGAAGGATTCTTTTCGCCCAGAGCTGCCGAAACCCTGCCCGATATTTCCCCCCAAGCGCGCACCGTATTGGACGGCTGGTCGCATTACCCCGCCCTGCGATCTGACCGCGCGCAAACGATTTTCGCGCGCCTAAAGCCGCAATTGCTGCGCAAATTGATGCAAAGCGCCCATCCGCAAGAGGCATTGATGGCCTTTGACGGCTTCTTGGCGGGCCTGCCTTCGGGCGTGCAGATCTTTAGCTTGTTTGAGGCCAATCCGCCCTTGGTGGATCTGATCATCGACATCGCAGGCACCGCCCCAAAGCTTGCGCTTTACCTGTCGCGCAATGCTGCTGTGCTTGACGGGGTTATCGGCGGGTCGTTTTGGGCCCCATGGCCCGGTGTTGCGGGCCTGCGGCTTGATTTGGACAAGCGTTTGGCGGCGGCTGGCGATTACGAGCGGGTCTTGGGCTTGGCACGGATTTGGCTGAAGGAATGGCACTTTCGTGTCGGTGTGCATCACCTGCGCGGCCTTGGGGATGCGTTTGAAGCCGGAAAATCCTATGCCGATCTGGCCGAAGCCGTGATCACTGGTCTTTGGCCCTTGGTTTTGGACGAATTCGTCCGCCGCCACGGCCCACCGCCGGGACGGGGCGCTGTCTTACTGGCGCTGGGGTCTTTGGGATCGGGGCGGCTGACGGCGGCGTCTGATCTTGATCTGATCGTGATTTATGATCCGTTGGATCAAGACACCTCTACCGGTCGCCTTCCTTTGGCGACACGCACCTATTACGCCCGCCTTACCCAGGCGGTGGTCACGGCATTGACGGTGCAAATGGCCGAGGGGCGGCTGTATCAGGTCGATATGCGCTTGCGTCCGTCGGGCCGTCAGGGGCCGGTGGCAACGGCGCTTTCGGCTTTTAAAGCCTATCAGGAAAACGACGCCTGGACATGGGAGCATCTGGCCTTAACCCGCGCGCGGGTGATGGCCGGAGATGCGGCCTTGGCGGGCGAAGTGGAAGATTTCCGCCGCGCTCTTTTGGCGCGCAAAGGGCTTGGCGCGCAGCTTAAGGCCGATGTCGCCGATATGCGTGCAAGGCTGGCCAGCGCCAAACCCGGCCCTGGCCTGTGGGAGGCCAAAGACGGCACCGGCAAGCTGATGGACATCGACCTTTGCGCCCAAATGCTGGCCTTGCAAGCGGCAAGCCCCGCCCGCAGCCTTGATCGTCAGCTGGCCGCTGGCCGTTCTGGCGGCAACCTGTCGCAAACGGACGAGACGGTTCTGACCAAGGCGGCAAGGCTTTTTTGGTGCTTGCACGCCAGCGCGCGCCTTTTATCGGACCAAGCCTTGTCGCCACAGGATCTGGGGGCAGGGGCGCGGGCCTTCTTGTTGCGCGAAACCGATGCCGCAGACGAAGCGGCCTTAACCATCGCCGTGCGTCAGGCGGCAGAGGCGGCAGCGGCCGTGATCTTCAAGACGTTGCGCGGAAAGGACTTGATGTGACCAGAACCGAGGCCGACCCCAAGGGGCTTGTGCGCGAAAGCTATGCGATCGAAGGCATCACCAAGTGGGAATGCCGGTCAATCTTTGTCGATTGGGCGTTAAGCTTGCCGGTGGGGGCCGATACATCGGCTGCGATCACCATCCTTTTGGAACAATACGCCACCGCCGCACCAGACCACCCGATGAGCGTAACCTTAACCGAAGGACTGGGGGCGGCCGATGCCCCCAAACGGCGGGGCGGGCGGTTGGGTCGTCAGGCCGGGACTGTGTAAACCCTTGGGTCAGCCCTCTAACCGCCCCAATCGTCCACCGCGCCGTTTGGACAGGCGGGGTGCGCGGTTGGAAAGGTCGGCCATAATCGCCTGCCGTTCGGCCGCGCTTAAGGTTGACCAGCGCCCGATTTCGTCGATGCTACGGTAGCAGCCCACGCAAAGCCGCTCTTGCGGGTGGATCACACAGATCTTGATGCACGGAGATTCAATTTCTGCGCGGGTCCAGATTTCATCGGTCATGGCGCATCCTCTGCCGTTTGGCGGCGCAGCGTATCCATTCTGTCCAACGCCCCTTGCAAGATATAGCCCGCCGCCACCTGGTCGATGACGGCGGCGCGCCGCTTGCGCGTGGCATCGGCTTCCAGCAGGGCGCGTTCGGCCGCAACCGTGGACAGGCGTTCATCCCAAAAGGTGATGGGCAGGTCTGTCAGTTTCATCAGGTTGCGCGCGAAAGCTTGGGTGGTTTGCACACGCGGGCCGGATGAGCCATCCATGTTAAGCGGCAGACCTAAGATGATTCCCACAACCCCCCGTTCAGTCAGCAGCCGCAACAAAGCTGCAGCATCCAACGTGAACTTTTCGCGGCGGATCACGGTGATGGGTGTCGCCACCAAACGGCGCAGGTCGGAAATGGCAACGCCAATCGTCTTATCGCCCAGATCAAGCCCACAGATCGGTTTGTTGGGGGTAAGCAGGGGCACGAAGTCTAAGATGTCTTGAACGATCACGGGGCAACCCCTGCCGCTGTCGCCGCAGCCTTCAGCGCCGAAAGCTCTGCGGGTTGGCCCGCAAAACCAGTTTTCGCCTTGGCATAGGCCGCCTTGGCGCGGTCAGCGGCGGTTAAAACACCCAAAGCGTTGATCAGCTTGACCCAATCCTCGATCGCGCCACCTTCGGCCATCAGGCGGCTTTCCAGCCCGCCGACCATGCCTTCAATCATCTTCTGGCGGTCCTCGGCGCTCATCTGGGCGGCGTTGGCCATATCGC
>CAIMWI010000017.1 GCA_903845215.1 uncultured Rhodobacterales bacterium
CATCGTGCGCAACGAAAAGCGCATGTTGCAAGAAGCTGTGGACGCGCTGTTTGACAACGGCCGCCGTGGCCGCGTGATCACTGGCACCAACAAGCGCCCGCTGAAATCGCTGTCCGACATGCTCAAGGGTAAGCAGGGCCGCTTCCGTCAGAACTTGCTGGGCAAGCGCGTCGACTTCTCGGGTCGTTCGGTCATTGTGACCGGCCCGGAGTTGAAGCTGCATCAGTGCGGTCTGCCCAAGAAGATGGCTTTGGAACTGTTCAAGCCCTTCATCTACTCGCGTCTGGAAGCCAAGGGTCTGTCTTCGACCGTCAAGCAAGCCAAGAAGCTGGTGGAAAAAGAGCGTCCGGAAGTTTGGGATATCTTGGATGAAGTCATCCGCGAACATCCCGTGCTGCTGAACCGCGCGCCGACTTTGCACCGTTTGGGCATCCAAGCCTTCGAGCCGATCTTGATCGAAGGCAAGGCAATCCAGCTGCACCCCTTGGTCTGCTCGGCCTTCAACGCTGACTTTGACGGCGACCAGATGGCTGTGCACGTGCCGCTTTCGCTGGAAGCCCAGCTGGAAGCTCGCGTTTTGATGATGTCGACCAACAACGTTCTGTCGCCCGCAAACGGCGCGCCGATCATTGTGCCGTCGCAAGACATGGTCTTGGGCATCTATTACGTCACGATGGAACGCAAAGGCATGGTTGGCGAAGGCATGGCCTTTACCGACATCGACGAAGTGGAACACGCCTTGGCCGCCGGTGCTTTGCACCTGCACGCCAAGATCAAAGCCCGCCTGCGTCAGGTTGACGAAGAGGGCAACATTGTCTGGAAGCGGTTTGATACCACCCCCGGCCGTTTGCGCTTGGGCAATATCATGCCGCTTAACGCCAAGGCGCCCTTCGATCTGGTCAACCGCTTGCTGCGCAAGAAAGACGTGCAGGCCGTCATTGATACTGTCTACCGCTACTGCGGCCAGAAAGAATCGGTGATCTTCTGCGACCAGATCATGGGTCTGGGCTTTAAAGAGGCGTTCCGTGCCGGCATTTCGTTCGGCAAGGACGACATGCTGATCCCCGACACCAAGTGGCCGATCGTCAACGAAGTGCGCGATCAGGTCAAAGAGTTCGAACAGCAGTATATGGACGGCCTGATCACCCAAGGCGAAAAGTACAACAAGGTGGTCGACGCTTGGTCCAAATGCTCTGACAAAGTCGCAGCTGACATGATGTCGGCGATCTCGGCGGTGAAATATGACGCGGCCGGCGCCGAGATGGAGCCGAACTCGGTTTATATGATGTCGCACTCGGGCGCGCGGGGTTCGCCAGCGCAGATGAAGCAGTTGGGCGGGATGCGCGGTCTGATGGCCAAGCCTTCGGGCGAAATCATCGAAACGCCGATCATCTCGAACTTCAAAGAGGGTCTGACGGTTCTGGAATACTTTAACTCCACCCACGGGGCGCGTAAGGGCCTTGCGGATACGGCGTTGAAAACCGCGAACTCGGGCTATCTGACCCGCCGTTTGGTCGACGTGGCGCAAGACTGCATTGTGCGCAGCCATGATTGCGGCACCGAGCGCGGCATCACCGCCGATGTCGCCGTGAATGACGGCGAAGTGGTGCAAAGCCTGGCCGAACGTGTGCTGGGCCGTGTGGCGGCGGATGACATCGTGGTTCCGGCCACCGGTGAAGTGGTGGTGGGCCGTGGCGAGTTGATCGACGAGCGCCGTGCCGACCTGATCCATCAAGCTGGCATCGTGACCGCGCGCATCCGCTCTCCGCTGACTTGCGATGCGGAAGAAGGCGTTTGCGCGATGTGCTATGGCCGCGATTTGGCCCGTGGCACCTTGGTCAACCAAGGCGAGGCTGTCGGCATCATCGCCGCGCAGTCTATCGGTGAACCCGGCACGCAGCTGACGATGCGGACGTTCCACATCGGCGGCATCGCACAGGGCGGCCAACAGTCGTTCTTGGAAGCCAGCCAAGAAGGCAAGATCGAGTTCCGCAACGCCAACCTCTTGTCCAACGTATCGGGCGAGCAGATCGTGGTCGGCCGGAACATGTCGATCGCCATCTTGGACGAAGCCGGTGCCGACCGCGCCGTTCACAAGCTGACCTATGGGGCCAAACTGCACGCCAAGGATGGCCAGATGGTCAAACGCGGCAACAAACTGTTTGAATGGGACCCCTACACCTTGCCGATCATCGCCGAAAAGACCGGTGTGGCGCGGTTTAAAGACCTGATCTCGGGCATTTCGGTGCGCGAAGATACCGACGAAGCGACGGGCATGACCCAGAAGATCGTCTCGGACTGGCGTTCTGCGCCCAAAGGCAATGAACTGAAGCCCGAAGTGATCGTGATGGATCCGGCAACCGGCGAACCGATGCGTTCAGAAACCGGCACGCCGATCACCTACCCGATGTCGGTGGACGCTATTTTGTCCGTCGAAGACGGGCAGGAAATTCGCCCCGGCGACGTTGTGGCGCGTATTCCGCGCGAAGGTGCCAAGACCAAGGACATCACCGGGGGTCTCCCCCGCGTGGCCGAATTGTTCGAAGCCCGCCGCCCGAAAGACCACGCGATCATCGCCGAAACCGATGGCTATGTGCGCTTTGGCAAAGACTATAAGAACAAGCGCCGCATCACGGTAGAACCCGTGGATGAGACGTTGACGGCCGTTGAATACATGATCCCCAAGGGCAAGCACATTCCGGTTCAGGAAGGCGATTTTGTCCAAAAGGGCGACTACATCATGGATGGCAACCCCGCCCCGCACGATATCTTGCGGATCTTGGGTGTCGAAGCGCTGGCGAACTATATGATCGACGAAGTGCAAGACGTGTACCGTCTGCAAGGCGTGAAGATCAACGACAAGCACATCGAAGTCATCGTCCGCCAGATGCTGCAAAAGTTCGAGATCCTCGACTCGGGCGAAACCACGCTGCTCAAAGGCGAAAACGTCGACAAGACGGAACTGGATGAAGCCAACGCCAAGGCGCATCTGCATGGCATGCGTCCCGCCGTGGCAGAGCCGATCTTGCTGGGCATCACCAAGGCCAGCTTGCAGACGCGCAGCTTTATCTCTGCTGCGTCCTTCCAGGAAACCACGCGGGTTCTTACCGAGGCTTCGGTTCAGGGCAAGCGCGACAAACTGGTCGGCCTGAAAGAGAACGTCATCGTGGGTCGTCTGATCCCGGCTGGCACCGGTGGTGCCACCAGCCGCGTGAAGAAGATCGCGACTGACCGCGACCAAACCGTAATCGAAGCTCGCAAGTCTGAAGCCGAAACTGCCGCAGCCTTGGCAGCGCCCATGGGTGTGATGGACTTGGACGAAGATCTGGGCTCTGGCTTGGTTGATACGATCGAAGGCCGCGACGCGTAAGCGCGGCTTTGGCTACACCCTTGACCCCTCGCCGGAAACGGCGGGGGCTTTTTTCTATAAGGTGCCGCGATGACCTTTTCAGACAACACGCGCGGCATCTGGCTGATGTGCGTCTCGATGTTGGCTTTCACGTTGAACGATACGCTTGTTAAAGCTGTCACTGCCGATGGGATGCCGCTCGCTCAAGCCATAGTTCTTCGCGGATTGGGGGCGACCCTTGGCCTTTTGGTGATAGCCTCGCGCAGTCCGGGGGGCTTGCATCTGTTGCCAAGGGGGCCAGATCGCTGGTATTTGATACTGCGCACAATTGGCGAAGTTACGGCCACCGTGACCTTTCTGGTGGCCCTGACCCATATGCCCTTGGCCAATCTGTCGGCCATCATGCAATTTCTGCCCCTTGCCGTGACCTTGGCAGCGGCGGTGCTTTTGAAAACCCCGATCGGCTGGTCAAGGTTCGCCACGATCCTTGTGGGGTTTGCGGGTGTCATGCTGATCATCCGGCCCGGGGCTGCGGATTTTGACCGCTGGTCAGTGCTGGGCCTTGCCTCGGTGGCCTGTGTGGTGCTGCGCGATTTGTCGACGCGGTACTTCTCTGCCAACCTGCCATCGACCACGGGCGCGCTTTGGGCGTCGGTCGCGGTGATGGCAATGGGTGGTGTTGGTGTGGCTGGAGAGGGGTGGCACCCCCTGACCCTGAAGGATTTGGCCGAAACCTTGGCTGCGGCGGGGTTTTTGATCGTGGGTTATTTGGCCGCCATCAAAGTGATGCGGGTGGGTGATTTGGCCGTTGTTGCGCCGTTTCGCTACACATCCTTGCTTTTTGCGATCCTGTTGGGATGGGCGCGGTTTGGCACGCTGCCTGATCATCTGACCCTTATTGGCGCGGCGGTTGTGGTGGCATCGGGTGTCTATATGGTTTACGCCCCCGCGACCAAGGCCCCGCACCCCAAATGAAATAGAGCGCGCGCTTGATGGAAAATGACCTCGAATCCACACGCCAAAGCCGCAGCCGTGATGTCTGGGTTCTTGCCGCGATCATTTTCTACTTCGCCGCGCAGATGTGCGTGCGCGTTGCGATCGGACCAACCTTGGAACTGGATGAGGCCGAGGCTTTTTGGCATGCGCGCCATTTGGCGATTGGTTATGGGGCGCAGCCACCTTTGTATTTCTGGTTGCAGTGGATAGTCTTTCAGGTTCTGGGCGAGGGGATCTTGGCGTTTGCCGCACTGAAGGCCTTTGTATTTTCCATTGGCTTGATCGTGGTGTTTCGCACCCTGCGGATTTTGGGCTTCGAACGACAAGTCGCATGTATTGGGATGTTATCCCTAGGTCTTCTGCCCGAGGTGGTTTGGGAAAGCCAGCGTGCCTTAACCCACACTGTGCTGGTCCTGACCCTGACGATATTGGCATTCAGGGTGGCCCTAAATGTTCTTACCCTTGGGCGCTGGCGGGATTACCTGGCCTTCGGGCTGGTTCTGGGGCTGGGCCTTTTGTCAAAATATAATTTTGCTTTCAACATCTTGGGCTTGATATGCGCCTTGGCTTTTTCTGCAGAGTGGCGGGCGCGTGGCGAAATGAGGCGGCTGGCGGCGTCTTTAGGTCTTTGTCTAATCTTGGCCCTGCCCTTGGTGGCCTTTGTTTATTTTGGCCCAGACAAGGCCTTGTCCAGCGTTCACAAGCTGGCCATTCACGGCGGACGTTCCTTGATGGACCCTCTTTTGTATCTAGCGGCCTTTGGCGAGGCAGCATTAGGGCTTTTGGCACTGCCCCTTATCATCATCGGCCCTATGGCCGTTTGGAAAGGGTTGAACACGGGTGATGGCCGCCTTGCATTTTTCTGGCGCAGCGCACTTTTCACCTTGGTGGTTGTGCTGGTGTTGGGCCTGATGTCAGGTGCCACTGCGGTGCGTGGCCGCTGGCTTATGCCCGTTGTTTGGCCATTGGTTGTGGCTGTAACCGTGGCACTTTCTATGCGGTTGGCTGACGCAGGCCGACGTAATCTAGCGCTAGGCCTGTCAGCGCTGTGGTTGACCGCAGCCTTTGCCTTACCCTATGCCACCTTGCGCAACCCCGGTTATCGCAACGCCGACATTTCAAAACTTTTATCGGTGGTTCCCGCCCAAGCGCCGATTGCGTCGGATTCGATCTGGGTGTTGGGCAACCTCGCCTTTCTTAAGCCTGATTTAGACTTGCGCATCGCCCAAGAAGACGATTTGCCCGACACCCTCGTGCTGACAGAAGAAGGCGCTTTGGCGCGGAAAGTTGCTGCCGCGACCCCGAAGCGGTCCGTCGAGATCCCGCACGGAAACCGCGTTACCTTGGTGGTGTTGACGGGTGGGTTGAATTAAGCCGGCTTTGCCTTTATCGACCCCACAATCGCAAATGTCTGACAAAAAGATGGATTTCCGGTCATGACCACGCTGTCAGTCGTCATCCCCGCCCGTAACGAGAGCGAGAATATCGCCGGTCTTGTGCGCGCTATTGGGGATGCGTTGCAGGCGCATCAGCCCTTTGAAATCATCGTGGTTGATGATGGATCTAGTGACGACACGGCGGCGCGCGTGCGTGCGATGGGTCTGGCCCATGTGCGCCTGCTGCGCCATCCCACATCGGCTGGTCAAAGTGCTGCTGTTCATTCCGGCGTCTTGGCCGCCCGCGCGCCTTTGATTTGCACGTTGGATGGCGACGGACAAAACCCGCCCGAAGAACTGCCCCGCCTGATTGCGCCCCTGTTCGCCGACACGGCAGGGCTGATCGGCCTTGTTGCTGGCCAAAGGGTCAAGCGGCAAGACACCTGGTCCAAGAAACTGGCCTCGCGCCTAGCCAATGGCCTGCGCGGTTGGCTGTTACAAGATGGTACGCGCGACACGGGCTGTGGCCTTAAAGCGTTTCGCCGCGATGCTTTCCTAGCGCTGCCCTATTTCAACCATATGCACCGCTATCTTCCCGCGCTGTTTGCTCGGGATGGCTGGCAGGTCGCCCATGTGGATGTCAGCCACCGGCCAAGGGGGGCAGGGGCGTCGAACTACTCTAACCTGCAGCGGGCCTTGGTGGGTGCGGTCGATTTGCTGGGCGTGGCCTGGCTATTGCGCCGCCGAAAGAAGGTGAAACCCTTACCCGAGGAACCCCATGTATAACCTGTTGGAAATGATTGGCGCAGATACGCCGTTAGACGCCATGTGGCTGACCGTGGGCCTTTTGGGCCAGTTGATGTTCACCGCCAGATTTGTCGTGCAATGGTGGGCGTCAGAAAAGGCGGGGCGATCGGTGGTGCCTGTCACCTTTTGGTATTTCTCGATTTTGGGAAGCCTGATCGTGCTGGCTTATGGCATCCACAAGTTGGAACCTGTGATCATCATCGGCCAATTGCCCGGCACCGTGATCTATGCCCGCAACCTTTGGCTGCTGCGCAAAGAAAAGGAATGAGGGCGGTTGTAGCCCTTGCATTGGCCGTTCTTGCCACAAGCTGGCTGTTTGCTGCCTATCCCGCGTTCGATATTGCCACATCGCAGCTGTTTTTCGATGGCGCCACCTTTCCGGTCGCGGGCAACCCTTGGGTCGAGGGCCTGCGCACGACGATGATCTGGGCCGAGGACGGCGGCTTTGTGTTGCTGGTGATCGCGTGGATTGTCAGCCGCAAGCGCCCCATTCTTAACCTGCTTACCCGCGATTGGGCCTATCTGGCGCTGATCTTTCTGCTTGGGCCGGGGCTGATTGTGAATGGGCTGCTTAAACGCTTTTGGGGCAGGGCGCGGCCCTTTAGCATTCAAGACTTTGGCGGGCAGGTACAGTTCAGCCGCGCTTGGGAGTTTGCCGACCAATGCGCGCGCAATTGTTCCTTTGTTTCGGGAGAGGCGGCTGGCGCTACGGCCTTGGCCATCTCGATTTGCTTTGTGTTGCGCGCCAACCGCGATCGAATGCGCCCATATCTATACCAGATGGGCGTCGCGCTGGCGCTGTTGGTCCCTTTGATGACGGCTTTGCAGCGCATGGCAGCGGGGCGGCATTACCTTTCAGATGTGGTCTTGGGCTGCCTGCTGGTCTGCCTGTTGGCGGCGGTTTTGCGCCGCCTTTTTGACAAAGCCTCGATATAAAGTCGGTGGGTTTTTAAAACCACCCATGCCAAACAGGCCTTTGCCCTGTCCGGCGTGTGTCGCGTTTTGACGGCGGGCTGCTGTTCAGTGGTCTGTGGGGCGGGGTGTTGGGCTTTCGATCCTAGGTGCTCGCAAACGTGCTTTGTCTTCGCCGCCCGCCAACAAGTTTTGGCTGCGCGCCCAAGCGATACCTGACACAGGGTGTCGCGTCAGTCTGCCTTGGCAGCTGTTGACTTCCCTAATGATTCCCCCTATCAGCCGCCTATCTTATCCAAGGGTGCGCCTTTGGATGATTTAAGACATGGAACTGGTCATGATCCGGGTGCAAGCCCCGATCCTCTGGAATTCCACCGCACCGCACCCATACTTGGGCGCGTCTGCGGTTTTGGTTTTTGCGATAAGCGCAAAAGCCGTGTCGAGAAGTGGCGCATCAAGCTTTGGTGCGAGTATTGACAGAGCAACACGAGGAACGTGCATGCCGACTATTCAACAGCTGATCCGCAAACCGCGGGAGGCACCAGTTCGTAAGTCCAAGTCGCAACACTTGGAATCTTGCCCTCAAAAGCGCGGCGTTTGTACCCGCGTTTACACCACCACCCCGAAGAAGCCGAACTCGGCTATGCGGAAAGTCGCCAAGGTGCGTCTGACCAACAGCTTCGAAGTGATTTGCTACATCCCGGGTGAAAAGCACAACCTTCAGGAACACTCTGTGGTTCTGATTCGTGGCGGTCGTATCAAAGACTTGCCGGGTGTGCGCTATCACATCCTTCGCGGCGTTCTGGATACCCAGGGCGTCAAAGAACGTCGCCAGCGCCGTTCGAAGTATGGCGCTAAGCGTCCGAAGTGAGGAGATAGAGAATGTCCCGTCGTCACGCCGCTGAAAAGCGCGAAATCCTGCCCGATGCCAAGTATGGTGATCGGGTTTTGTCGAAATTCATGAACAACCTGATGCTGGATGGCAAAAAGTCTGTCGCAGAATCGATCGTTTATGGTGCGCTTGACCGCGTTCAGTCGCGTCTAAAGCGTGAACCCGTCCAAGCTTTCCATGAAGCCTTGGAAAATGTGAAGCCCTCCGTCGAAGTGCGTTCGCGCCGCGTCGGTGGTGCGACCTATCAGGTGCCGGTCGAAGTCCGGACAGAGCGTCGCGAGGCGCTTGCGATCCGTTGGTTGATCATCGCTGCGCGCAAGCGCAACGAAAACACCATGGAAGAACGTCTTGCGGCAGAACTGTCTGACGCGGTGAACAACCGTGGCACGGCCGTGAAGAAGCGCGAAGACACCCACAAAATGGCCGACGCAAACAAAGCGTTCAGCCACTATCGCTGGTAAGAGGGCACTATGGCACGCGAATATGCGCTGAACCGATACCGGAATTTCGGGATCATCG
>CAIMWI010000018.1 GCA_903845215.1 uncultured Rhodobacterales bacterium
ACCTGCAACGATTGCGGGCATTCGAAGTGCGGGTGAATTAGGGTTCTCGTCCGGCGGGCCTAATGGGCCTGCCGGAATGGGGCTGTGGGGAATTTTGAGAAGGTTAGATCCGCAAGGCTTCGCTAAAGGATCAAGCCTATCGTCATTGCGCGTGATCTATCACGACTGCGGTTCCTGACGCGACCAGCATCACCATATTCGACGCCGCACTACCCATTTCAACATAATCAAGGTCAACCCCGACCACCGCGTTTGCACCGACTAGGTATGCTTCACGTTTCAGTTCATAAAGCACGGTCTTGCGGGAGTCTCGCATCGCCTTTTGTACGGTCTCAGACCGCCCGCCAACCACGTTCGAAATAGCGATGAACATATCCTTGAAAGCATTCATCCCGAAGGCACATTCTGCCGTTACGATCTCAATCCGCTTGATGATGTTAAGGTTGGGGGCTGTCTCAGTGGTCAGCATTATGGCTTCGATTGCTGCATCGCGGATATGTTGATCTGAAGCATGCGCTTCATCGCGTTCTTTAAAAGCCCGTCGGCTCGCAGCGTCACTACATCCAACACAACGACCGTTGGAACCAGCATTCAAGAAGCCAATCTTCTTACCGCACTCTACACAGTCTGCCATGAAGTTGATCTTTCTGGATTGGGTTCAGTGGACGATGCTACTCTTACGACAACGCATTACAACCCCGCGCAGGAACTGATCATTCAAAAGGTAGGGGTAAGTCTGCCAAATCATGAAGACGAATCATGGCGGACAACCATTGAGAAGAAACGCATTTTCCAAGCTCTTGGAGCGGGCGACGGGAATCGAACCCGTGTCTTTAGCTTGGAAGGCTAAGGTCTTACCATTACACAACGCCCGCGTAAGGCCTATGGGGATAGTGGACCTGCGCGCTGGGGTCAAGAGGCTCGCAGGGGGCAAGTGTGTCGGATTTGATAGAAACGGGGGCTGGGCCGAGGGTTTCCCTTTGGCCCAGCCCTAAGCGTCAGACGGCTTTCTTCAGCGCGTCGATCAGGTCGGTTTTTTCCCACGAAAACCCGCCATCCGCTTCGGGTGCGCGGCCGAAGTGGCCGTAGGCCGAGGTGCGGGCGTAGATGGGTTTGTTCAACTCTAGCTTATTGCGGATCCCAAGGGGTGTCAGGTCCATGCACTGGGCCACCGCGTGCTCGATGCGCGCTTCTTCCACGCGGCCCGTGCCGTGGGTGTCAACGTAGATCGACAGCGGTTTGGCCACGCCGATGGCATAGCTGACCTGCAAGGTGCAGCGGTCGGCCAAGCCTGAGGCCACCACATTCTTTGCCAGATAGCGCGCGGCATAGGCGGCGGAACGGTCAACCTTGGTCGGATCCTTGCCCGAAAACGCGCCGCCACCGTGGGGAGCTGCCCCGCCGTAGGTGTCAACGATGATCTTGCGGCCCGTCAGGCCCGCGTCGCCGTCCGGCCCGCCGATCACGAAGGTTCCGGTCGGGTTCACCCACCATTCGGTCTTTTCGGTGATCCACCCCGAGGGCAGAACTTCGCGGAGATAGGGTTCGACTAGGGCGCGGATATCGTCTGAGGTCTGGCTTTCCAGCGCGTGCTGGTGCGACAGCACGATCGAGGTGACTTCAACCGGAACCCCGTCTTCATAG
>CAIMWI010000019.1 GCA_903845215.1 uncultured Rhodobacterales bacterium
CCCCCCCCTTTCATATGTGCCCAAATATCCCCCCCGGAGGGTAAACCGACCTTTGCCCCCATTGCCGACGATCCAGAACGCCGCATTCTTCCCCCTTGAAATCGTTTTTATCCGCCGCTAGCCTTCCCAAATCCGGCAAGGCGCAGTCTATGGCAGACCATCCCACCCGCCCCACGATCAAAACCCTGTCCGAGGTGACGGGCTTTTCGATTGCGACCATTTCCAAGGCGCTCAACGATTCGCCCGTGGTCACGCAGGCCACCAAGGCCGCGATCCGGCAGGCGGCGGGGCAAATCGGCTATGCGGCCTCGCTGCGGGGCATGTCGCTGCGCACGGGGCGGACCTATCAGGTGGCGGTTTTGATGCCCGTGGCTGCGCCGTCAGGGTTTGAATGGGACGGGGTGGATTATGCGCAGATCCTGTCCGGCATCGCGGCGGGGCTGGAAGGGTCGCCTTACCGCATGTCGGTGCAGGTGGTGCGCGACGCCGGTGAAGGCTTGGCCACGGCGCGGCAGGTGGTTGAAGGGCATCTGGCCGACGGGCTGATCTTTTCAGGCATTCAGGCGCAAGATCCGCGCGTGGAATATCTGTGTGCAGCGGGCTTTCCCTTTGTCACGCTGGGCCGCTGCCGTCAGGATTTGACCTATGCCCATGTCGATGTTGACAGCGACTGGGCCGCTTGGGCTGCGACCGCGCGGCTGATTGCGGGCGGGCACCGCCGTATTGCCTTGATCAACCCCGACCCGCGCCTGTCTTATGCTCTGGATAGGATCGACGGCTTCACCCGCGCCTTCGCCGATGCAGGCCTGCCCGTGCCACAAGACCTGATCATGGCCGGCGACCTTAGCACCCGTTTTGGCAAGCAAGCCGCCATCACGCTGGCGCGTTTGCCCGATCCGGCCACGGGCTTTGTCTGCGTGAACGAATCCACCGCCCTAGGCGCGCTGGCGGGCCTGCGCGATCTGGGGGTTGATGTTGGGCGCACGGCCTCGGTCATTGCTTATGACGATATCAACGCCTCGGCCTATTTTGCGCCGCCCTTAACCACCTTCTATCTGCCGATCGAAGACCTTGGCCGCCAATTGGGCGGTTTTCTGCTGCGCCGGCTTGCCGGTGAAGATCCTGCAACTTTGCAACAATTGACCCGCCCAGACCTTGTCGCCCGGCAGAGCGACCGGCTGGAGCGGGTTTTACCTTGGGAGGGTAACACATGAAAAAACTACAACTCGCACTTGCACTTAGCCTGATGGCAGCACCGCTGATGGCGGCTGATCTTGGGGGGGTGACGTTAAAGGTTGGCTCTGACACGACCTCGCCGCCGATGGAAATGATTGACGAAGCGACAGGCCAGATCGTGGGCTTTGATGTCGACGTGGTCAACGCCATCTGCGCCAAGATCAATTGCAAGGCCGAATTTGTCACCACCGGCTGGGACGGCATCTTTGCGGCCCTTGGAGAGGGGCAGTTTGATCTGGTCGCCTCGGGCGTATCCATCACCGACGAGCGCAAGCAGACGATGGATTTCACCGAACCCTATATGATCAACGCCCAAGCCATTCTGGTGCGCGCCGAAGATTCTGGCCTGACGCTGGACGATTTCAAAGCTGGCAAGAAGCTGTCGGCCCAAACCAACACAACCGATGCCGAAATGGCCAAGTCGATCGTGGGCGAGGGCAATGTGCTCACCTATGACACGTTCAACGCCTCGGTTCTGGCGCTGAAGAACAAGGATGTCGACGGCGTGGTGATCAACGGCGCCAATGGTCCGGCTTACGAGGCGCAATTTGCCGGAGAGCTGGTTGTCGGCGTCACAGGCCTTGCCGCTGATCCCTTGGGGCTGGTGTTCCGCAAGGGAGACGCCAATGTTGCGGCCTTTGACGAAGGCTTGGCCGCCATCGCGGCTGACGGCACGCTGGATGCGCTGAAAGCCAAATACTGGACGGGGAACTAAGCCCATTCTGGCGCTGCTTAAACAAATCAGGCCCAGCAATCTGGTCATTCTGTTTGCGCTGCCCTTCATCGCCTACCTCTTCGCGGCCTCTAGCGATTACACCCGCTCTTTGGCCGCGATTGTGGGGGTAGAGGCGGGGGCGGGCGCGCAGGTGCCGGGGTTTGGCTTGGTGCTGGCGGCTTTTGCCGCCGGCTTGGGCAGTTTGCGCTGGCCTAGGCTGCGCTGGCCTTTGGCTTGCGTCAGTTTGGGGGCTGCGGTCTTGGTCGCCTTGGGCCTGGCGCAGCCGTTTTGGGCGGCGGCGGTGGCCAATGCGGTTGATGGGTTTACCTCTGACCTTGTGGTGCGGGGCGAAAACCCGCGCCGCTTGACGGATACCGCCTTTGCCGCGCTGGGCCTTTGGGTGCAGCGCGGCGCTTGGGCCTATGTGGCCTTGGGCGTGCTGGCGCAGGTGTTGCCTGTGCGGGGGCGGTTTTGGCTGACCTTGGGCGTGAACGGGGCAGGGGCAGTTTGGCTGCTGCTGTTTGCCTATCTGGGCTTTGCCGCAGGGCTTGCGATTACGCTGCGGGCGGCGGTGCTGGCCTATATCTTGGCCGTGATTTTGGGTTTGGGCTGGATAGGCCTTTTGAACCTTGTGCCGCGCAGACGTACTTGGCCCCTATTTGGTGCGCTGATTGTGCTGTGCTTTGGTCTTTGTGCGCAAAACCTGATGGCGCCGAAGGAGAACTTTGCCCTCTACGGCACGCTAAGCGGCAAAATCGCCGTCATCCCCGCCACGCCGCAGGCGGTGATAGATGCGGTGCGGTCAGGCGATTTCCCCCAAGGCGGCGGGGTCGCGCGGGATCTGAAGACATTCAAAAACGCCCCCACCGCCCTTGCATCCCTTGGCCCCGCCATCAGCGCAGCCCTTTTGCCCGAAGGGCAGGGCACGGGCCCTGTGCTGTGGCAGGTGCAAACCCTGTCGGACGGCCACAAAACGGCCGCAGCGGCGTTTGGGGTATTGGGGCTGGTGCTGGCCCTTCTCACCCTTGGCGGGGCGATCCACCGCCGCCACCCGATGTCGGTTGCGGCCGAGTTTCTGGTCGACACGCTGCGCGGCATTCCGATGCTGGTGATTGTGCTGTACATCGGCCTGCCCTTGGCGGGCGCGGTCAAGGCTGGCACAGGCGGCTTTATCGACCCGCCCAATATGCTGCGCGGCATTTTCGCCATGGCTTTGGCCTATTCCGCCTATCTGGCCGAGATTTTTCGTGCCGGCATCGCCGCCGTTCCCGAAGGCCAGATCGAGGCTGCGCGATCTTTGGGGCTGACGCGCTGGCAAACGGCGCGCCATGTGGTGATCCCGCAGGCGTTCAAGATCGTCATCCCGCCCTTGGGCAACGAATTTATCGCTATTCTGAAAGACACCTCGCTGCTGTCGATCTTGTCGATCCGCGATGTCACCCAAAGGATGCGCGAATTCCAGTCGGCCAGTTTTCTGCCCTTTGCCCCCTATAATTCGGCCGCGATTTTCTATCTGCTGCTGACGCTTATGGCCGCCAGCCTGATTGCCGCCATCGAAAGGAAATTCCATGTCAAACGCTAAAGCCGCAGCCCTGACAGCGCGGGCGAAGGGGCTGCATCTGCCAAAGGATTTCGTCTTTGGCGGCGCGACAGCGGCCTATCAGATCGAGGGCGGCTGGAATGCGGACGGCAAAGGCGAAAGCATCTGGGACCGCTTTTGCCGTAGGCCCGGCGCTGTGATTGATGGCAGTTCAGGCGATGTGGCCTGCGATCACTTTCATCTTTGGGCGCAAGATATCGCCCTGATGCAGGCGCTGAATTTGGATGCCTACCGCTTTTCCATCGCGTGGAGCAGGGTGCAGCCCGATGGCTCTGGCGCGCTGAACCCCAAGGGGATCGCGTTTTACGATCGCCTGATCGACGGCCTTTTGGCCGCAGGCCTTGCGCCCCATGTCACGCTGTACCACTGGGACTTGCCCCAAGCCCTGCAAGACAAGGGCGGATGGTACAACCGCGACACAGCCCACCGCTTGGCCGATTATGCCGGGCATATGGCGCAAGCCTTTGGCGACCGGATCGGCCATTGGACCACGCTGAACGAACCTTGGACCTTTTGCTGGTCGGGCCACGCCTCGGGCGAGGATGCGCCGGGTTTGACAGATGGTGCAAAGGGCGGGCTTGTTGCCAGTCACCACGCGCTTTTGGCGCATGGTCTTGCCGTGCCCCGCATTCGCGCCGCAGCGCCCAAGGCGCAGATGGGGATTGTGTTGGACCTGAACGTGGCCGAACCTGCCAGCCCGTCGCCCCAAGACCAAACCGCCGCCCGCCACTTTGATCTGGCGCAGAACCGCTTTTATCTGGATGCGCTGTTCAAGGGCCATTACCCCGCCGAACTGCTAGACCTGTGCGCCGATATCCTGCCCGATATCCGCGACGGCGATCTGGCGACGATCGCCCAGCCTTTGGATTATCTGGGGGTCAATATCTACCGCCGCTCGGTTATGGCCGCAGGCACCGAATGGCCCCCGCTGAACTTCGCCCGTGTCAGCCCGCCGGGCGAGTATACCGCCGTGGGATATGAAATCTTCCCGCGCTGCATTCATGATGTGCTGATCTATGTGCACGAAACCTATGGCCCCAAGGCGATCTATATCGCCGAAAACGGCATGGCCACCGCCATCGAAACCCCTGACGCACAGGGCAATATCCAAGACCTGCAACGCGCCGCCTATTACGTCGACCACATCGCCGAGATGGAGCGTGCGCGCCGCAAGGGCGTGCCTGTCAAAGGCTATTTCGCGTGGACCTTGATGGACAATTTCGAATGGGCTTACGGCTACACCGTCCCCTTCGGCATCGTGCAGGTCGATTATGCCACCCAAGCGCGGCAGATCAAATTCTCGGGCGAGACCTACCGCGAGATCATCAAGGCGCGGCGCTGATGGCGGGCTTGGGGCGAACGGCGGTCGTCACGGGGGCAGGGCGCGGGTTGGGCGTGGCTTTGGTGCTGGCTTTGCACGATGACGGCTACGAGGTGATCGCGGCCACCCGAAGCGCGGGTCTTGACCTGTCGCGCCCCGAAACCTTTGCCCCCTTCGCGGCCACTTTGGGCCATCGCCCCTTGGACCTGTTGGTGCACAATGCCGCACTTCGCGGCGACACGGGCGGCCTTGCCTCGCTTCAGGTCGCCGATTTCGAAGCGGTGATGCGGGTGAATGTGCTTGGACCCTTGCTTTTGACCCGTGCGCTGTTGGCCAATCTACGCGCAGGGGCGGGGCAGGTGGTGATGATCTCTAGCAGGGCCGGGTCACTGGCCGAAGGGCGCAGTGATGAAGGGGATTATGCCTATAAATGCTCGAAAGCCGCGCTGAATATGGCGGGGTTGAAGCTGGCGGATGAAACGGGCTTGTCGGTGCTGGCGCTGCATCCGGGCTGGGTGCAAACCGATATGGGCGGGCCAGAGGCGGATGTGCCCCCCGAGGTGAGTGCGCAGGGCCTGCTGGCCCAGATCAAAACAGCGCCAAGTGGCAGTTTTCGGGCTTGGGATGGGGTGGATATTGGCTGGTAATGCGACGATTGCGGCAGAATGCGCCGAACTATTGGCTGGCTTTGGGCTGACGGGCGACCTGATCGCTTTGCCTGGCGAGCATGACCTGAACTTTCGCCTGTCTGGCCCGCAAGAGGCGCTGGTAAAGCTGCACGCGCCCGACAACGACCCCGCCCTGCTGGATCTGCAAATCGCCGTGTTGGATCATTTGCACCGCGTGGCGCCCGATCTGCCCGTCTCGCGCCAACTGCGGCGGGACGGGTGCGCTTTGATCCCCTGCGCGGGCTATCAGGCGCGGGTGCTTAGCTGGTTGCCGGGGCAGGTTTGGGCCAAGGCCACCCGCCATGCCGACAGTGCCGCAGGGTTGGGGCGGCTTTTGGGGCGGCTGGACCGCGCTTTGGCAAGCTTTGCCCATCCGGCGGCAGCGCGGGTGTATGGGTGGGATATCGGGCAGGCGGACCAGCATATCCCGTCGCTTTGGGCGATTGAGCCTGCCGAAAAGCGCGCCGTTGTGGCGGGGTTGCTGGGTGATTTCAGCGCGCGGGTGCGACCCATCTTGGCGCACTGCCCGCGTCAGGTTATTCACAATGACGCAAACGATTACAACGTCTTGCTGGATGACGCTGGCCTTGTCTGCGGGCTGTTGGATTTTGGCGATATGGTCGAAAGCTGGCGCATTGTGGAACTGGCGGTGGCTTGCGCTTATGCGCTGATAGGCTCGCCTGACCCGCTGGGCGCGATCTTGCCTTTGGTGGCGGGGTATCACGCTGAAAATCCGTTGAGCATGGATGAGATCGAGGTTCTCTTCCCCCTGATCCAACTGCGCTACGCT
The DNA here is from genome assembly GCA_903845215.1 of uncultured Rhodobacterales bacterium. Taxonomy (GTDB): domain Bacteria; phylum Pseudomonadota; class Alphaproteobacteria; order Rhodobacterales; family Rhodobacteraceae; genus Stagnihabitans. The sequence goes on from CAIMWI010000019.1 coordinate 6,331, forward strand.
GTGTCGATCACGATGGCTGCGGTGCAAATCCGTGCCCATCCGGAAAACGCCTATCTGCTGATCAGCCAAGAGGATGTCTGGCGCGAATTGCAGCGGTTGGGTGGCTTGAATCCAAAGCTTGCCACCTTGCGCCTGCAAGCGGCCTGCGGGTTTGATCCGGTGGCGGGGGCCAAGCCGGCAGAGCAGTGGCTGGGCCAAAACGCCCACAGCTTTGCACCGGTGTTAGACAGCCCGATGTGGCCGAACTGTGGGCAGGTGGCCCCTTACGGCGAGATGCGGGGAAAGGGTGCCGTTTCGCCTCATCTGGGCATCGACCTTTATGCCGCTGCGGGCACGGGGGTGCAGGCCCCCTTTGCGGGGCGGGTGGCGGGCTTGGCCAAGGATGCGGTGCTGCTGGCCCATGACGGCGCGGGCCAAGGCTTCTGGACGCTTTATGCCCATCTGTCGCCTGACAGCGTGACAGCACTGCACTTGGGGCGCCAGATACGCGGCGGAGAGGTTTTTGCGACGCTGGCCAAAGCTGGGAAGAAGCCGGCCCATCTGCATCTGCAAATTGTCACCGACGATTTGGGCCTTGGGGCCGAAATGCCTCACCATGCGGGCGACGGCGATTGGTCGGTCTGGCGGGCGATCAGTCCTGATCCTTCAGTCATCCTTGGCCTGCCCATTTCGGCGGCTGTCACAGTGCCGCGCCCTGCGGGGCAGTTGGTGGCAGAACGCCAACGGCGGTTGGGGCGCGCCCTTTCAACCGCTTACGCGCCAGAGCCGTTGAAGATCGTGGGCGGTGCGGGCTGTTATCTGATTGACGATCAGGGCCGCCGCTGGCTGGATATGGTCAACAATGTGGCGCACTGCGGCCATGCCCATCCGCGCGTGGTGGCGGCAGGGCAAGCGCAAATGGCGCGGCTGAACACCAATTCGCGCTATCTGCATGATGGTTTGATGGATTATGCCGCGCGGCTGACAGCCCTTTTCCCCGATCCCTTGTCGGTCTGCTTCTTTGTCAACTCGGGCAGTGAGGCCAATGATTTGGCCATCCGCCTTGCGCGTGCCGCCACGGGGCAGCACGATGTGATCTGTGTCGATCACGCCTATCATGGCCATGTGACCAGCTTGATTGACGTCAGCCCCTATAAGTTCAACGGCAAAGGTGGCGCGGGGTGCCCGCCCCATGTGCGGGTGGCAGAAATGCCTGACCCCTATCGCGGGCGCTGGCGCTACGGCGATGCGGCGGCGGGGCACTCTTATGCCCAAAGCGTGGCGGATCAGGTCGCCGCCCTGCACCGCCTTGGGCGGGGGCCTGCGCTGTTCCTGTCGGAAGGGGTTTTGGGCACCGGAGGCCAGATCGTGCCGCCGCCGGGGTATTTGGCCGCAGCCTATGCCCATGTGCGCGCGGCAGGCGGGCTGTGTTTGGCCGACGAGGTGCAGGTGGGCTTTGGGCGGATCGGCACCCATATGTGGGCCTTTGAGGCGCAAGGGGTGGTGCCCGACATCGTGACCTTGGGCAAGCCCATCGGCAACGGCCACCCGATGGGCGCTGTCATCACCACACCCGCCATAGCCGAGGCTTTTGCCAACGGGATGGAGTATTTCAACACCTTCGGCGGCAATCCCGTCTCTGCCGCGATTGGGCTGGCGGTGCTGGATGTGATCCGCGACGAAAGGCTGATGGCGCATTGCGATGCCATGGGCGCGCGGTTGATGGGCGGGGTGCGCAATTTGGCCGCGCGGCATCAGGCCATCGGTGATGTGCGCGGCTTGGGGCTGTTTTGCGGGATAGAACTGGTGCAAGACCAAAGCACCCTTGCCCCCGCGCCAGACCTTTTGGACCGTGTCATCCGCCGGATGAAGCAGGATCACCACATCTTACTGTCCAGTGAAGGCCCGCTGCACAATGTGCTGAAAATCAAACCCCCCGCCGCCTTTAGCGCCGAGGATTGCGACCGGTTCTTAGACGGGTTGGATCAAGCCTTGGCGGCAGGATAGGGCAAGCCCCAAACGAAAACGGCGCGCCTGTTGGGCGCGCCGTTCAAAGGATTATCGCAAAGATCAGGCCTTCAGGATCGAACGGCCCGCATAAGTGCCGATATCGCCCAACATCTCATCAATGCGGATCAGTTGGTTGTACTTGGCCAAACGGTCCGAGCGCGACAGTGAGCCGGTCTTGATCTGCCCGCAGTTGGTGGCCACGGCCAAGTCGGCAATCGTGCTGTCCTCTGTCTCGCCCGAGCGGTGCGACATCACGTTGGTATAGCGCGCGCGGTGCGCCATATCGACAGCGGCCAGCGTTTCAGTCAGCGAGCCGATCTGGTTGACCTTGACCAGCATAGAATTGGCGCAACCGCCCTTAATGCCCATCTCCAACCGCTTGGGGTTGGTGACAAAAAGATCATCGCCGACCAGTTGGATTTTCGATCCCAAGGTGTCGGTCAACAGCTTCCATCCGGCCCAGTCGTCTTCCGAACAGCCATCTTCAATCGAGATAATCGGATAGTCGGCGGCAAGACCGGCCAAGAAGGCCACGTTTTCTTCGATCGACAGCGATTTGCCTTCGCCCGTCATCTCGTAGCGACCGCCTTTGAAATATTCGGTAGCCGCACAGTCCAGCGCCAGATAGATGTCTTCACCGGGGCGGTAGCCCGCCTTTTCGATGGATTTGAGGATAAAGTCCAAAGCATCGCGGGCCGACGACAGGTTGGGCGCAAAGCCGCCCTCGTCGCCGATGCCGGTGTTGTGGCCAGCGGCTTGCAGTTCTTTTTTCAGCGTGTGGAACACTTCCGATCCCATGCGGATCGCTTCACGCACGTTCTCGGCCCCCACCGGCATGATCATGAATTCTTGAATGTCGATCGGGTTGTCGGCATGTTCGCCGCCGTTGATGATGTTCATCATCGGCACAGGCAGCACACGGGCCGAGGTGCCGCCGATATAGCGATACAGTGGCTGGCTGGTGAATTCGGCAGCGGCTTTGGCCACGGCCAGCGAGATGCCCAAGATCGCATTGGCCCCAAGGCGGCCCTTGTTGGGCGTGCCGTCCAGTTCGATCATCGTCATGTCGATGCCGACCTGTTCGGTGGCGTCAAAGCCGATGATCGCCTCAGCCAGCTCGCCGTTTACGGCGGCCACGGCTTCCAGCACGCCCTTGCCTTTGTAGCGGGACGCATCGCCATCGCGGCGTTCTACGGCTTCATGCGCGCCGGTGGATGCGCCCGAGGGGACGGCGGCGCGGCCCATGGCCCCGCTTTCTAAAATAACATCCACCTCGACGGTGGGATTGCCGCGGCTGTCAAGAATTTCGCGGGCGTGAATGTCGATGATCGTGCTCATGGACGGCTCCAATGGCAAAAGGGGAATGCTCTCGCGCTTCCTTTACCCGTGGATTGTAACAAGGGGAAGAGGGGAGGGCCTAGCCGCGCTTTGCCCGTGACCGCGCGCGTTCGCGGGCAAAGGAGTAAAGGCCCGATCCGATGATAACGGCAGCGCCCAGCAGGGTCAGCCTGTCGGGGAATTCGGCGAAAGCGACCACGCCCAGCAAGATCGCAAAGACCAGTCGGGAATAGCGAAAGGGCGATACGACCGACACCTCGCCCGTCCGTGTGGCCGAAGTGATGGCCCAGTAGCCCGCCGTGCCCACCACCATAGCGCCCAGCATCATGCCCGATTGTTCCAGATCAGGCATGACGGGCGTCTGAAAGGCCAGCATCCCCGCCCCCAAAAGTGCCACCGACGCGATGCCCCAAGCTGACACCTGCGTGGTGGAAAAGGTCGGCGGCACCATACGCGAGGCCAGATCACGCAGCCCCAACCCGGCCACCGTCACCAAAACCCACAAAGCGGCAGGGCGAAACCCGTCCAGCCCCGGGCGGATCACCAGCAAAACGCCGCAAAAGCCCAAGGCAATCGCAATCCACCGCCGCCAGCCGACCTTTTCGCCCATAAACAGCGCCGCCCCCATCGTCACCGCCAAGGGCATCGCCTGCAAAACGGCCGAGACAGTCGCCAAAGGCACCGAGGCAAGGGCCGAGATATAGGCCAGCGTGCCCACCATCTCGCCCGCGTTGCGCGCCAAAACCCAAGGGTGCAAAGCATCACGGGTGAAGGTGCGCTTGCCTTCAAATCGGGCGAGGGCTGCGAAAAAGGCCAAACTGAACAGACAGGTGACCAGAAGAATTTCGCCGGTCGGAATATCGCGGGCGGCGAATTTTAAAAACATATCCTCTAGCCCGAACAGCGCCATCGACCCTGTCATCAAACCAATGCCGCGCAGATTGTCAGCGGGGGTCATGGCTGGCCTAAGTCTTTGCGCTGCAGCACGCCGAGCAGTTCCAGCCTATGGCCGATCAGCCGATAGCCCAGACGGGCGGCGATTTTTTCTTGCAGGGCTTCAATCTCGGGGTCGACAAATTCGATCACTTGGCCGGTGGTGACATCAATCAAATGGTCGTGGTGATCGCGTTCGGCATCTTCGTAACGCGCGCGGCCATCGCCGAATTCGTGGCGTTCTAGCAGGCCTGCTTCTTCGAACAGTTTGACAGTGCGGTAAACGGTTGCCAGCGATATGCGCGCATCAATCCGCGCGGCGCGGGCGTAAAGCTCTTCGACATCGGGGTGATCAAAGGCCTCGCCCAGAACGCGGGCAATCACGCGGCGCTGGTCGGTCATGCGCAGGCCTTTGGCCATGCTGCGGGCGATGATGTCGGTCATGACGCCTCCTGTTCCAGCGCGGGCTTTAGGGCAAAAGCGCTGCCGCAGCCAGAGGATTGATACCGCCCCCATTGCACGCTTGACGCTGCAGGCTTAGGCGGAAAGGGTGGCGGCGAATTTGGGGGGCTTGAAATGCGCAAAGACAGGTTGGACGGGTTGGGTTTTGCCACGCTGATTGGCGTGGCGTGCATCTTGGCGGCCAACCAGATCATCATCAAGATCGTCGACCAAGGCTTGCAACCGGTGTTCTTTGCCGGCGCGCGCTCGGCCATTGCTATTTTGTTTGTCGCGGCTTGGATGGCTTACCGCGGCCTTTTGGGCCGGATGCGCTGGGCCGATTTGGGGCCGGGGGTCTTGATCGGCACCGTCTTTGCGATTGAGTTCATCGGATTGTTTCTGGCGCTTGACCTTACCACGGTCGGCCATGCCGCTTTGATCATGTATTCCATGCCGGTCTGGATGGGGATTTTGGCCCATTTTTTCATTCCCGGGGAAAGGGCCACGCCGTTGAAAGCCGCAGGGCTGGCGCTGGCCTTTTTGGGCACGGCTTGGGCCATCACGTCGCGCGGGGGGGCCAATGCGGGACAGGTCACTTGGCAGGGCGACGCTTTGGCGCTGGTGGGGGCCTTGGGCTGGGCGGGCACGGCTTTTATCGCACGCACGTCGCGGCTGCGCCATGCCGGGCCAGAGGCGCAGTTGTTCTGGATGGTGATAGTGTCGGCCCCGATTCTTCTGGCGGTTTCGCCGCTGTTCGGGCCTTTGATCCGCGATGTCACGCCGATGCATTGGGTGTGGTTGGTGATACAATCAGGCGTCGTCGTTGCCGGGGGATTTGTGACTTGGATGTGGCTGTTGTCGGTTTACCCCACCTCGACGGTCGCGTCATTTTCCTTTCTGACCCCGATTCTGTCGATCCTTTTGGGCCATCTTTTGTTTGGCGAGGCGTTAAGCCTGACGCTCTTGGGCGCGGCGGCCTTGGTTTCGGTGGGAATTGTCTTGATCAACCAAAAATCCCGCTGACCAAGTGCCCTGATTCCCAGCCTGTCATGTGGATGATCTGATCATGGCTTTGGCAGGGGCCAAGTAGGTCTTTTTCATGGCAATTTTGGCCACGATCCACAGCGCCAATCCTGTCATCCCCTGCTTTGTCCACAGGTGCGAAACGGTGGCCAAAACGCCACACCTAGACACATACTTGTCGTCAAGCACAAAATATGGACTTTTTGGCAATAATTTTGTTGTCGTGCACATCATCTTGCGCCACCTTAGCGAGGTCAGGTGAAAGCCATAAAAATGGCGGGGCCCGGACGGGGACAAGTTTGATCGATCACAGCTTCAATTATGAGGCGCGCGCCTGAAGACGGGGGCGGTGTGTGGCATGTCGAGTTGGCTCGGGGATCAGCGAAGGACGGGGCCGCACGAGCCTCGCCACAATAAGGAGTGATGGGGCAATGAAGATCGAGCGCAAGTTTACATCCACTGACACCGGGGCCTATGGGGCGCTGTCGTTTCAGGTGACCACGTCGGAAATTCGCAATCCAGATGGCAAGATCGTTTTTCGCAACGATGCCGTCGAAGTGCCCGAAGGATGGAGCCAAGTTGCCGCCGACGTTCTGGCGCAGAAGTATTTCCGCAAGGCCGGCATTCCCGCTGTCACCAAGCGCGTTTCTGAAAAAGGCGTCCCGCGCTTTTTGTGGCGGCAAGTTCCCGATCTGGAAGCGTTAGACCAACTGCCGGAAGACAAGCGTTATGTGGGCGAAACCAGCGCCAAGCAGGTGTTTGACCGTTTGGCCGGCGCTTGGACCTATTGGGGCTGGAAGGGGGGCTATTTCACCACCGAAGCCGACGCCAAAGCCTATTTCGACGAGATGCGCTTTATGCTGGCGCGCCAGATGGCTGCGCCCAATTCGCCGCAATGGTTTAACACCGGCCTGCATTGGGCTTACGGCATTGATGGGCCGTCACAGGGCCACTATTACGTCGACCACCAGACCAAAGTGCTGACCAAGTCAGACTCGGCCTATGAACATCCCCAACCCCATGCCTGCTTTATCCAATCCGTGCGCGATGATCTGGTGGGCGACGGCGGCATCATGGACCTGTGGGTGCGTGAGGCGCGTCTGTTCAAATACGGCTCTGGCACCGGCACCAACTTTTCTTCGCTGCGCGGCGAGGGCGAGCGGTTGTCTGGGGGTGGCAAGTCTTCTGGCCTGATGGGGTTCCTCAAGATCGGCGACCGCTCGGCGGGGGCGATCAAATCGGGCGGCACCACGCGCCGTGCGGCCAAGATGGTCATCTGCGATATGGATCACCCCGATGTGGAAGCCTTTATCAACTGGAAAGTGATCGAAGAGCAAAAGGTCGCCTCGTTGGTGGCGGGTTCCAAGGCGCATGAAGCGCGCCTGAACGAGATTTTCACCGCCATTCGCACATGGGATGGATCGTCGGAAGATTCGGTTGATCCGGCCAAGAACCCTGCGCTGAAAGCCGCGATCAAATCGGCCAAAAAGGCCATGATCCCCGACACCTACACCTTCCGCATTCTGCAATATGCCAAGCAGGGTTTCACCTCGATCGAATTTCCCACCTATGACACGGATTGGGATTCTGAAGCCTATATGACGGTGTCTGGCCAGAATTCGAACAACTCGGTGCGTGTGACGGACGCTTTCCTTAAGGCCGTCAAAGACGATCTGCCGTGGGAGCTGATCCGCCGCACCGATGGCAAGGTTGCCAAGACCATTTCAGCGCGCGAACTGTGGGACCAGATCGGCCATGCCGCTTGGGCTTGCGCTGACCCTGGCATCCAGTTTCACGACACGGTCAATGCGTGGCACACCTGCCCCGAAGACGGGCCGATCCGTGGGTCGAACCCCTGTTCGGAATATATGTTTCTGGATGACACGGCCTGCAATCTGGCCTCGATGAACCTGCTGACCTTCCAGAAAAACGCCAAGTTCGACGCCGAAGCCTATATGCACGCCACACGGTTGTGGACGATCACGCTGGAGATATCGGTGATGATGGCGCAGTTCCCGTCCAAGGAAATTGCCCAACTGTCTTATGATTTCCGCACGCTGGGCCTTGGCTATGCCAATATCGGCGGTTTGCTGATGAATATGGGCTTAGGCTACGACAGCAAAGAGGGCCGCGCGCTGTGTGGGGCTTTGACGGCCCTGATGACGGGTGTGTCCTATGCCACCTCGGCCGAGATGGCCAAGGAACTGGGCGCATTCCCCAGCTATGATCGCAACGCCAAGCACATGCTGCGCGTGATCCGCAACCACCGTGCCGCAGCGCATGGCACGGGCGCTTACGAAGGGCTGAATGTGGATCCCGTCACGCTGGATCACCGCAATTGCCCCGACCAGACGCTGGTGTCCTTGGCCAAATCGGCGTGGGATGAAGCCCTGGCCTTGGGCGAGGCGCATGGCTATCGCAACGCCCAAACCACCGTGATTGCCCCCACCGGCACGATCGGGCTGGTGATGGATTGCGACACCACCGGCATCGAGCCTGATTTTGCGCTGGTGAAGTTTAAGAAACTGGCGGGCGGGGGCTATTTCAAGATCATCAACCAATCTGTCCCGGGCGCTTTGGAAACCTTGGGCTACCCCAGCCACCAGATCGCCGAAATGGTGGCCTATGCCGTCGGCCACGGCTCTATCGCTCAGGCCCCTGCGATCAACCACACGACGCTGATCGGCCACGGCTTTGGCCCGCGCGAGATTGAAAAGATCGAAGCGGCTTTGCCCACGGCCTTTGACATCCGTTTTGTCTTTAACCAGTGGACGCTGGGTGAGGATTTCTGCAAGGGCACCTTGGGCATCCCTGCCGACAAAATGGCCGACCCCAGCTTTGACCTGCTGCGCCATTTGGGCTTTACCAAAGCCCAGATCGACGCCTGCAACGATCATGTCTGCGGGACGATGACGCTGGAAGGCGCGCCGTTCTTAAAACAGCACCACTACAATGTCTTTGATTGCGCCAATGCCTGCGGCAAAAGGGGCAAGCGGTATCTGTCGGTGGAAAGCCATATCTACATGATGGCGGCGGCACAGTCCTTCATCTCGGGGGCGATTTCCAAGACGATCAACATGCCAAACTCGGCCAGCATTGCCGAAACGCTGGCGGCCTACGAGCTGTCGCATTCCTTGGGCATCAAGGCCAACGCGCTGTACCGTGACGGATCGAAGCTTAGCCAACCCTTGGCCTCGGCCCTGATTGAAGACGACGAAGAGGCCGAAGAGATCATGGCCACCGGCTCGGCGCAGGAAAAGGCCGCTGTTCTGGCCGAAAAGATCGTCGAGAAGATCATCATCAAGGAAGTGATCCGCACCAACCGCGAAAAGCTTCCCGAACGGCGCAAGGGCTATACGCAAAAGGCCATCGTGGGCGGGCATAAGGTGTACCTGCGCACGGGCGAATATGGCGACGGGCGCTTGGGCGAGATTTTCATCGACATGCACAAGGAAGGTGCTGGCTTTCGCGCCATGATGAACAACTTCGCCATCGCGATTTCGGTTGGTCTGCAATACGGCGTGCCCTTGGAAGAATATGTCGAGGCTTTCACCTTCACCCGTTTTGAACCGGCGGGCATGGTGCAGGGCAACGACTCGGTCAAGAATGCCACGTCGATCTTGGATTACATCTTCCGCGAACTGGCGATTTCTTATCTGGACCGCACCGATCTGGCGCAAGTCAAGCCCACGGGCCATTCGTTCGACGATCTGGGGCGCGGCGATGACGAGGGCAAGCGCAACATCGCCGATGTGTCCGAAACCGCCGCCACACGCGGGCTAGAGGTGATCAAGCAAATCTCGTCCACCGGATATCTGCGCAAGCGCGTGCCACAGGATCTGGTGGTGCTGCAAGGCGGCATGGGGATGACGGGCTTTTCGGGCATGGGCGCTGCGGGCGATACCACGGCGCTGTTGATGCCCGAAACCGTGCGGGTGGCTGTGGGGGGCGGGTCTTCTACGGCGCGGGCCTCGGGCACGGTCAGCATGGACCAACGCTCCAAGGCCAAAATGCAGGGCTACGAGGGCGATCCGTGTGGCGAATGCGGCAACTACACCTTGGTGCGCAACGGCACCTGCATGAAGTGCAACACCTGCGGCGGGACGAGCGGATGCAGCTGATCGCCCTTTAGCGGCGCAAGACTTGGGGGGCAGGGCCGCAATGGTCTTGCCCCTTTTGCTTTGGGGGGCGGGAGTTGCAGCCTCCGGCGGGGATATTTGGGCACATATGAAAGGGCGGTTAGGGGGCTTGGCGCAGGCGCCAGATGCCGTGGGTGATAAGGGCTGCCAAGATCACGCCACCGCCGATCAGGGTGAGGGTTCCTGGCGCCTCGTTCAGCACGGCCCAGACGAGCAGGGGGGAGGCCACGATTTCCAGCATGGTGATCATCGAGACTTCGGCGGCAGGCAGATGGCGCGGGCCCATCATTTGCAGCGCGCAGCCCAAGGCAAGGCCAATGGTGGCGTTGATCGTCACAAGGCTGATCTGGGTGGCATCAAAGCTGTGATGCGGGGCGAAGGGATAGGCCAGCAGGGCCGTGGCAAAAAAGCCAAGGGCGGCTGAGACGATCAGGCTTTGCGCGCCGGTTTTGCGCAAGATGACGTAATAGGCGGCGGCTGAGCCGGCGTTGAGAAAAGCGATCACATCGCCCCACAGATGCCCGCCGCCCAGCGACCCGCTGGCAATGATGACCACGCCCGCAAAAACGGCGGCCATGCACAAAAGCGTCATCCGCGCGATGCTTTCTTTCAGCACGGCAAAGGCCAAAAGGGCCGACAGGAAGGGCGAAGACGCATAAAGCAGCATGGTGTTGGCCACACTCGTCTGCCCCAAGGCCATCAGATACAAGAACGACCCAAGCCCCTGCGCCAAAATCAGCAGCAGCGACGGCCATGACAGCAACTCTCGCCATGACGGGATCAAATGCCGCGCAAAAAGCGCGGTTCCGCCCAGCGTTGCCACCCCGCCAATCATGCCGCGCCAGACGGCCACATCCATCACATCGCCGCCAATCATCCGCACCAGCAGCGCATCCGGCACAAAAAGCGCAGCTCCGGCCAAAGTATAGGCCAGACCAAGGCGGGGGTTGGGAACGAAAGCTTTGCTCATGCCGCCACAAATCAGGTCCGGCCGCGAAAGGGAAGTGTTGACGCAGCAGCACAGATGGACAAGGTTTGCCCAAAGCGGAGGGTCTGATGGATTTCGTGCATTTTTTATCCAGCCACATGCTGGACCCGGCTTTGGGCGGCAAAGCGCTGTATCGCAACATGGTGGCACAGGCCATCCATGCCGAGGGTGTGGGCTATGACGGCGTGGCCCTGCCGGAACATCATTTGGTCAATATTCTGCTGATCCCCTCGCCCTTGCAAATGGCCGTCAAGATTGCAGCACACACCAAACGGTTGCGGCTTGTCACCTCGGTTTGCCAATTGCCGCTCCGCGATATGCGGGTCTTTGCGGGCGAGGTGGTGCAGGCCCAAGCCTTGTGCGAGGGGCGTTTGATGCTGGGCGTGGGCAAGGGGGCTTTTGGCTTTGAAACCGACCTGATGGGCGTGCCCTTTGGCCAAACCAAGCCGCGCTTTGAAGAGGCGCTTGCCGTGCTGGAAGCCCTGTTGACCCGCGCCGATGTGTCTTGGGACGGGGCGCAGTACAAGTTTGATGCGCTGACCATCATGCCGCGCCCCGAAGACCCGATTCCCCTGATGCTGGGCGTTATGCTGCCCGCCGGGATCGAGGCGGCGGCGGCCAAGGGCTATCATGTGCAAACCACGCCGCTGGGGGCGGCCCATGGCCAGCTGGAGGCGCAGGTTTCAGCCTTTCACCGTGGCAAGGCGGCGGGCGGCCATGCCAACCGCCTGTCGCTGCAGCGCGGGGTCTATCTGGTGCAATCGGAAGCCGAACGCCGCCGCATGGTGGCCTTTGCGCACCGCTATTATAGCAGCTTTGACAATGTGTTCGGCGGGCCGGGGATTGTCGATCAGGGCATCATCCGCCCGTTGCCGCGCGCCCAAACCGCGGAAGAGTTGGGCCAGAACATCCTGATTTGCCAAAAGGACGAGATGATCGACCGTCTGGCCGACTACGCCGCCTTAGGGATTGACGAGATCATCGTCACGTCAAACTTCGGCCAACCACAAGACGAAACGCTTTCTATGATGTCCCAATTCGCGGCCGAGATCATGCCGCAATTTCGCCCCCACCCCATCGCAGCCTAAGGAAAAGCCATGCCCGTGATCCGTATTGATATGTATGAAGGCCGCACAACTGACCAAAAGCGCGCCTGTGCCGAGGCTGTGACCAAAGCCTGGGTCGACACCTGCGGCGGCACAGCCGCTTCGGTGACGATCATCTTTGGCGATGTGGCCAAAAGCGATTGGGCGACGGCGGGGCGCTTGGCGTCTGACCCCAAGGAATAAGCAATGCGCAGCGCCTTTTCGGTGGCGGGTGCGGGGCCGGCCTTGTTCTTGATTCATGGCATCGGTGCGCGCCGCGCCACGTTTGACAGGCTGGTGGACGGTTTGCGCGACAGGTTCACCTGCATTTCTTATGACCTGCGCGGCCATGGACTATCGCCTTTGCCCGATGCGCCTTTTGGCTTGGATGATCTGGTCGATGATCTGGAAGAGCTGCGCGCCCGCCTTGGCATCGAACAAGCGCATTTTGCAGGCCATTCCTTGGGCGGGATGATCGGGCCGCGCTATGCGCTGCGCTATCCCGATCGGGTGCTGTCTTTGGGCCTGTGGTCGACGGCGGCCTTTCGCACGCAAGATGACAGCGCCAAGGTGATGGGCGTGGTGAAACTGATGCGCGAAAAGGGCATCGGGCCGGTGCTGGATACCTTGACCGCGCGCTGGTTCACCGATGATTTCTGCGCCGCGCGCCCCGATGTGATCGACTGGCGCAAGGCGCAAGTGATGGATACCGACGCGAAGATATTCCTGAACGTCTTTGATATCTATGCTGAAACCGAAATGGCCCCTTGGCTGTCGCAGGTCAAAGCCCCCTGCCAGATCATCACCGGCGAATTGGACGGCGGCTGCAACCCGCGCCTGAACCGGCTGATCCAGCAGGCCCTGACGGGATCGGAACTGGTGATCCTCGACAAGCTCAAACACGCGATCTTCATCGAAGCGACTGAGGTTGTTCTGCCCCATGTGCGCCGCTTTTTGCTTGGGCAGGCAGTGGGGAGTTAGAAGCTTAGCTGGAAGGTGGCACGAAGGCTGCGCGTCGGTGCGCTGCCGTTTTGGGCAATGACTGACAGGTCAACCTTCAGGCGCCCCGTGCCGATTGTGGTGCTGACGCCGAGTAAGGCTTCACCTGTCGCCACCGTGTCGTTGCCGTGGCTCTGCGACGACAGGCTGGTGCGCGTCACGTTGACCTCAGCATAGGGCAAAAGACCGGTTTGTCCCATAGCGCGCAGCCCGGTCGCCCGCAGCGCGGCGGCGGCGATGCGTGTCTGCCTGTGATCTTCGGTCATCGTCACCACACCTTCGTCATGGGCGGGGATAGTGTCATCCATGAAGGACATCCGAAGGCTGTGGTTTAGCTTTAGGCTGGCGGTGTTCCAAGTGCCCGTCACACCCAACGAACCCATGACGCGGTCACCGGAAAAGCCATCGACCCCAACCTGATATTGCGGGCGCGCGGTGCCAAGATGCGCATCCAGCGCCCAAAGCGGGGCGAGGGGCAAGCCCACATACACGCCCAAAGCAGGGGACTCTGCGGTGGCGTCTGTTTCGGCCTGCGCCCAGCCCATGCTGGTATAAACCCCGATCAGGCCCTGCGCGCCAAGGGGGCGATCAAAACCAAAGCTCAGCGCGCTGTCCTGCGCCGAGACTGTGCTGGACGCCCATATACCCCCCTCGCCAGCGGCATCTTGTACGCGGGACGAGATACCATCGCTGACAGCGCCAAGTTGCGTGACGGCGCTGCGATACACGATGCCTTGCGTTATGTTGTTTTGCACAAACACTAAGGTCAGATAATCTTCTTTTTTGACCTGAAAGTCGGAAAGTGTATGGTCATTTTCCAAGGTTTCCCCGTCGAATATCAGGCATTGGACGTAGGGCGCTATTCCTTCCTTATCTTGGATCTTTGATTTTACGTTTTCGATCGTGTCTGAAGGCTCGACATCCAAAGTGAGCGTCTTGCCGGAGGGGAGATCAACGAAAATCTGCATGGCCTGCGCAGATTGGGCCGCAAGAATGACAACAGCGCAAGTGAATGCCAAAAAGCGATGCATGGTTTGAACCTTCGAGACAAGAAAAACGCCGCGCTTTTCTAACCAAGGGCCTGACAAAATCAATCAACCCAATAGTGCCCCTTTGGGGATGCCCCCAAATTTGGCCCCCAATTCCGCCTTTGGCAGCGATAAGTACGCTGCGGCCGTTTGGCGATGGGCATTACACCCTTGCGGTGCAGCCAATCACCTTAGAGCGCATCGATCATGGGCGGGGCTAGGGTGATTTATATGGGCAAAGATCGTGCCACGAATGTTGGCCCAAAGCGGCGTGGCGGCGGGGTGTTGCGCGGCCATGCCCGTCAAGTGCCCCCAGAACGCGGGTGGTCTGTGGGGCGTAAACGTGGGTGAGACACCTGTGCCGCGCATGGATTAATGTCGCTGCGTGAGGGCTTGGATTTGAAAAAGCGCTGCGCAGCTCCTCTTGGCTTTCGCGCCCGTCTGACGCAGAAGGGCGGGTAAAGGGGAGCGTCCCATGACCGAACGGTTTGCTTTTGACATTCACGCCACAGACGGAAAAGCCCGCACCGGCGTGATTTCCACCCCAAGGGGGGAAATCCGCACGCCGGCCTTTATGCCCGTGGGCACGGCCGCCACCGTCAAGGCGATGCTGCCAGACTCGGTCCGTGCGACGGGGGCGGATATTTTGCTGGGCAACACCTATCATCTGATGCTGCGCCCCACGGCAGAACGCATTGCCGCCTTGGGCGGGTTGCACAAATTCATGAATTGGTCTCGCCCGATCCTGACCGATTCTGGTGGCTTTCAGGTGATGAGCCTGTCGGCCTTGCGCAAACTGACTGAAGAGGGGGTGCGCTTTTCGTCGCATATCGACGGGTCAAAACACATGCTAACCCCCGAACGCAGCATGGAAATTCAGCGCCTGCTTGGGTCTGATATTGTGATGTGTTTTGATGAATGCCCCGCTTTGCCTGCAACCGACGCGGCCGTTGCGCAATCGATGCGCATGTCCATGCGCTGGGCCGACCGCTCGCGCCAAGCCTTTGGCGACAGGCCGGGGCATGCGCTGTTTGGCATTCAGCAAGGCGGCGTGAACCGCGATCTGCGCGGCGAAAGTGCGGATGCTTTGCGTGCCATCGGCTTTGACGGCTATGCGGTGGGCGGTTTGGCCGTGGGCGAGGGGCAAGAGGCGATGTTTGGCGTGCTGGATTATGCGCCCGATATGCTGCCCGATGACAAGCCGCGCTATCTGATGGGGGTGGGCAAGCCCGATGACATCGTAGGGGCCGTGGAACGCGGCATTGATATGATGGATTGCGTCCTGCCCTCACGCTCTGGCCGCACGGGGCAGGTTTGGACACGTCGTGGCCCTGTGGCCATCAAAAACGCCCGCCACCAAAACGATCCCCGCCCGATTGACGAGGCCTGCACCTGCCCCTGCTGCCAGGGCTACAGCCGTGCCTATCTGCACCATGTCTTTAAGGCCGAGGAAATCATCTCTAGCATGCTGCTGACATGGCACAATCTGCACTATTTCCAAGAGCTGATGCAGGGCCTGCGCGATGCGATTGCGGCGGGCAAGCTTGCCGCCTTTGTCGCGCAGTTTCATGCCCAGCGCGCGCAAGGGGATATAGAGCCGCTCTAGGCGGCCCTCAGCCGATCTGTCCGCCTTGCGCGCCCCCCAATCTGGCCCTTGCACCTTGGCCCCCCGCGCCGCATGATCGCGAAATTGAGAAGGGCAGGGATGGTTGACATGACCCCCCCGCCACCCCAGATACAGTCAGCGAGCAGGGGAAGACCCTTACGTTGCCGACGATCGGGACGGGGCCTTCCTGCTAGAAAGGAACGAAGATGACGGACAAGTTGTCACCCAGTTACCCCGTGTTGCCACTGCGCGACATTGTGGTGTTTCCGCATATGATTGTGCCTTTGTTCGTGGGCCGCGAAAAATCGGTCCGCGCCTTGGAAGAGGTTATGGCAGATGACAAGCAAATCTTGCTGTCCAGCCAGATTGACCCTTCGGTCGATGATCCGGGCACCGATGGCATCTACCGCGTGGGCGTATTGGCCAATGTGCTGCAACTGCTGAAATTGCCCGATGGCACCGTTAAGGTGCTGGTCGAAGGCAAGGGCCGCGTGAAGATCACCGAATTTGTCGAAAACGCCGCTTTCTTCGAAGCCCGCGCCGCGCGGTTGACCGAAGTGCCCGGCGACAAAGCCGCGGCCGAGGCGATGCTGCGCGCGGTCACCGATGAATTCGAACGCTACGCCAAGATCAAGAAAAACATCCCCGAAGAGGCCCTGCAAGCTGTGGCCGATACCACCGAACCGGCCCGTCTGGCCGATCTGGTCGCAGGCCATTTGGGGGCGGATGTTGCGCTGAAACAAGACATTCTGGAAACGCTGGATGTGGCCGAGCGGCTGGAAAAGATTTTCGGCCATATGCAGGGCGAAATGTCGGTGCTGCAGGTCGAGAAAAAGATCAAATCGCGGGTGAAAACCCAGATGGAAAAGACCCAGCGCGAATATTACCTGAATGAGCAGATGAAGGCCATTCAGAAGGAACTGGGCGACGGCGAGGATGGCCAAAACGAGCTGGCCGAGCTGGAAGAGCGTATCTTCAAGACCAAGTTCAGCAAAGAAGCCCGTGAAAAGGCGGAAGCCGAGTTCAAAAAGCTCAAATCCATGAGCCCGATGAGTGCCGAGGCCACCGTGGTGCGCAACTACCTTGACTGGCTGTTGTCGGTGCCATGGGGTGTCAAGAGCCGTGTGAAAAAAGACCTGATCGAGGCGCAAAAGGTGCTGGATCAAGACCATTACGGGCTGGAAAAGGTCAAAGAGCGCATCGTGGAATATCTGGCGGTGCAGGCGCGGTCGGCCAAGCTGAAAGGGCCGATCCTGTGCCTTGTCGGCCCTCCGGGTGTGGGCAAGACCAGTCTGGGGCGGTCGGTTGCCAAGGCCACGGGGCGCGAGTTCATCCGCATCTCGTTGGGCGGGGTGCGCGACGAATCGGAAATTCGCGGCCATCGGCGCACCTATATCGGCTCGATGCCCGGCAAGATCATTCAGGCGCTGAAAAAGGCCAAGACCACCAATCCGCTGATCTTGCTGGATGAAATCGACAAGATGGGTCAGGATTTCCGCGGCGATCCGGCCTCGGCGATGCTGGAGGTGTTGGACCCCGAACAAAACGGCACTTTCACCGACCATTACCTAGAGGTCGAATACGACCTGTCGAACGTGATGTTCATCACCACGGCCAATTCCTACAACATGCCCGGCCCCTTGCTAGACCGGATGGAGATCATCCCGCTGTCGGGCTATACCGAAGACGAAAAGCTGGAAATCGCGAAGGGCCACTTGCTGCCCAAGCAGATCAAGGCCAACGGGCTTAAGCGCGGCGAATTCGCCGTATCGGACGCCGCATTGACCCATGTGATCCGCTACTACACCCGCGAAGCAGGCGTGCGGAACTTAGAGCGCGAGATTGCCAAGCTGGGCCGCAAGGCGATCACGGATATTCTGAAGGCCAAAACCAAGTCGGTCGATGTCGATGAGGCCAAGGTGGAAGACTATCTGGGCGTGCAGCGCTATCGCCACGGGCTGGCGGAAAAGGAAGATCAGGTCGGCGTTGTCACCGGATTGGCCTGGACCTCGGTTGGGGGCGAGATCTTGCAAATCGAAGCCCTGCGCCTGCCCGGGAAGGGGCGGATGAAGACCACGGGCAAGCTGGGCGATGTGATGAAGGAATCCATCGATGCGGCGGCGTCTTATGTCCGCTCGGTCAGCCCCGAATTGGGGGTGAAGCCGCCCAAGTTTGAAACGATGGACATCCATGTGCACGTCCCCGAAGGGGCGACGCCCAAAGATGGCCCTTCGGCAGGTTTGGCGATGGTGACTTCGATCGTGTCGGTGATCACCGGCATTGCGGTGCGCAAAGATGTGGCCATGACGGGCGAAGTCACCCTGCGCGGCAACGCCTTGCCCATCGGCGGCTTGAAGGAAAAGCTGCTGGCAGCGTTGCGGGCCGGCATGACGACGGTGCTGATCCCGCAAGAAAACGCCAAGGATCTGGCCGATATTCCGGACAATGTCAAAAAGGGATTGAAGATCATTCCCGTCAGCCATGTGCGCGAAGTGCTTAAAATCGCGCTGGTGCGTGACCCCGTGCCGGTGGAATGGGACGAGGCGGCAGAAGAGGCTGCAGCGCTGGCCCGCCAAGCCAAACGCGACGAGGTGGCCGCCCCCACCGCGCATTGAGCAAAAAAGGCGCCCCTCGGGGCGCCTTTTCCTTTCGATTTTTCGCAGAAAAATCGTGACATCGCCGCCGATTTTTCTGCGAAAAATCACTGCTTGACACAGGCTTTGGCGGCTAGGGGTCTTGCAGAGCATTTCGAACCCGACTAAGGAACCCGCATCGGGCGATTAGCTCAGCGGTAGAGCGCTTCGTTCACATCGAAGATGTCAGCGGTTCAAATCCGTTATCGCCCACCATGTTTCACCAAGCGCGTCCGCAAAGGGCGCGCTTTGTGCGTTAAAAGGGGCTTGCGGTGGCCGCAGACCTTGGCTAGATCGCAGCTTACGGGTTGTTAGCTCAGTTGGTAGAGCGTCTCGTTTACACCGAGAATGTCGGCGGTTCGAGCCCGTCACGACCCACCATATTCCCCTCAAGCGTCATGAACAGCCACTGTGCGCAGGCGCGTCTTTGGGTTTGGCCATTTGCGCCTATATATCCCAAAAGAAGGAGCCTAAAGATGAGCTGGAACCCCGACCTAGACCATTCCATCCCCTTGGGCAGCGGCGTTGATGCCATCGAGACTGTCATCATCCCCCGCGCGCGGGATCTGGGCGGGTTTGAAGTGCGCCGCGCTTTGCCGTCGACCCAGCGGCAGATGGTGGGGCCGTTTATCTTTTTCGATCAGATGGGTCCGGCCGAGTTTCTAACAGGGCAGGGCATTGACGTGCGCCCGCATCCCCATATTGGGCTGGCCACGGTGACCTACTTGCTTAAGGGGCGCATCCATCACCGCGACTCGCTGGGGACAGATGCTTGGATTGATCCGGGGTCGGTGAACCTGATGCAGGCAGGGCAGGGCATCACCCATTCCGAACGCATGGATGGCCCCGCCCGCCAAGCGCCGCAAAGCTTGTTTGGCTTGCAAACCTGGCTGGCCCTGCCGTTGGATCTGGAAGATGCCCCGCCCGCCTTTACCCATGTGCCAGAGGCTGACCTGCCGCTGCTCAAGGCAGAGGGCAAACAGGTGCGCCTGATCTTGGGGGCAGCTTGGGGTGCGAAGGGGGCTGATGCGCCTGCGGATGCCCTTTATGCCGATGCCATCTTGTCAGCGGGTGCCGTTTTGCCCCTGCCCGACACCCATGAAGATCGCGGGGTTTATGTCTTGCAGGGTGCTGTCTCGGTTGGCGGGCTTACCCATCAGGCCGGCGAAATGTTGGTGTTTCGCCCCGGTGACCGGCTGGGCCTTCAGGCCGGCGCGCAGGGGGCGCGTTTGATGGTGCTGGGCGGGGCCACGATGGAGGGGCCGCGCCATATCTGGTGGAATTTCGTCGCCTCCTCTCAAGAGCGCATCGCGGCGGCAAAGGAAGCTTGGCGGGCAGGCGATTGGCAGCATGGCCGCTTTCAATTGCCACCCAATGACAACGCCGAATTCATTCCTGCACCCGAGCGTTGATGGCCCCTGCGCGCGGTGTAGGAACGAAAGGCACCTTGGTTCAGAAAATTGGCCCATGGCGCTTGACGCCGCTGTCATGCTTCCGTAATACCGCCACACGTTCGGGCGGGCCCGGATGGCTTTGCGGTGGTAGCTCAGTTGGTTAGAGTACCGGCCTGTCACGCCGGGGGTCGCGG
>CAIMWI010000020.1 GCA_903845215.1 uncultured Rhodobacterales bacterium
CTACAGCGGCATGATCATCGGCGAGCATAACCGCGACAACGATCTGGAAGTGAACGCGCTGAAGGGCAAGCAATTGACCAACGTGCGCGCCTCGGGCACCGATGAGGCTGTGCGCCTGACCACGCCTGTCAAACTGTCGCTGGAACAGTCGATCGCCTATATTGACGACGACGAGTTGGTGGAAGTGACGCCGAAAAACATCCGGATGCGCAAACGCTTTCTTGATTCCAACGACCGCAAGCGCCAATCGCGCAGCGGGCAGTAAAAGAAAGGCCGCCCAAACGGGCGGCCTTTTTCTTAAGCACCTTTTTCTTAAAAACCTTTTTCGTAAGAAAGGGGCGGGCCGGTTATTCCGCCTCTTCCACCACCATCAATTCCCGCTCGGCTGCCCCTTTGGCGAAAGACAGCGCCTCTTGATAGGCTACTGAGTGGTAGCACTCTACTGCTTTTTCCAAGCTGGGAAACCGCGCCACCACATTGCGCGCGCGGTCCTTGCCCTCAAGCTGAACATAACGGCCCGCGCGGGCTAGAAAAACCCCGCCATGGGCTGCAATCGCTACCGTGGCGCGTTTCGCATATTCGCCGTAAGCCACGGGATCTGTGACAGTGACATGGGCAATCCACAAAGCGCTTGGCATCTTACGCCCCCAACGCGGCGTGAACCGCCTTCAGAGCTGCCTCTGCCAAGGCGATATCCTCGCCCCCCGCCTGCGCCATATCGGGCCGCCCCCCGCCCCCCTTACCGCCCAAAGCGGCCGAGGCCGCTTTGACCAGCGTCACAGCGCTAATGCGCCCTGTCAGATCAGCGGTGACACCTGCAGCCACCGCAGGTTTCGCGCCGGTGTCAGCAATCAACACCACGGCACCAGAGCCAAGTTTCACTTTCATCTCGTCAATCAAAGCCGGCAAGTCCTTACCCGACACGCCTTGCAGCACTTGGGCGATCAGCTTTATGCCGTTGATCTCTACAATCTCTGGCCCGCCGGATTTGCCGCCCATCGCCAGTTCACGGCGAAGCGTTGCGACCTCGTTTTGCAAAGCGCGGCGTTCGTCAGCCAGTTGCTTGACGCGGTCGGCCAGTTCGGCGGGCGAGGCTTTCAAGATGCCTGCCACTTCCATCAACTTCGCATCCTGCGCGCGCAGATGATCCAGCGCCGCTTGGCCTGTTAACGCCTCAAACCGGCGCACACCGGCGGAAGACGCACTTTCCGACAGCGCCACAAAGGCCCCGATGTCGCCCGTGCGCGCCACATGGGTGCCGCCGCACAGTTCCAGCGAATAGGTCTGCCCATCTGTGCCCTTGCCCGATCCGGCCAAGGCGCCCATCGACACAACGCGCACTTCGTCGCCGTATTTCTCGCCAAACAGCGCCTGTGCGCCCAAAGCGCGGGCGTCATCGGGGGTCATGATGCGGGTGTCGACGGGGGTGTTCTGGCGGATGTATTCGTTCACTTCCGCTTCCACGGTGGCGAGTTCCGCAGCCGTCATCCCCTGCCCATGGCTAAAATCAAACCGCAACCGATCTGGCGC
Organism: uncultured Rhodobacterales bacterium; assembly: GCA_903845215.1. Classification (GTDB taxonomy): domain Bacteria; phylum Pseudomonadota; class Alphaproteobacteria; order Rhodobacterales; family Rhodobacteraceae; genus Stagnihabitans. The sequence continues at coordinate 1,531 of CAIMWI010000020.1, forward strand.
GTTCAAGCTGCCACGTTGGGCGACGTGATCGCCCAAGGCACGGCGCAGCGCTTCGTGCAGCAGGTGGGTGGCCGAATGGTTGGCACGAATTTGCGCGCGACGGGTGTAGCTGACATCCAGCTTGGCGGGTTGGCCTTTAAGAACCGTCCCCTCGACCACCTTGGCCACATGAATAAAAACACCTGCCGCTTTGCGGGTATCTGTCACCTCGGCCAAGCCGGTTTGCGTGCGGATAAAGCCGTGGTCGCCCACTTGCCCGCCGCTTTCGGCATAAAACGGCGTTTGGTTGACCACGATTTGCACCGTTGACCCAGCCTCTGCCGCGCCGATGGCGGCACCATCGCGCACCAGCGCCTTGATCTCGCCCTCGGCGGTTTCGGTATCGTAGCCCAGAAATTCCGTCACACCATACGCTTCGGCCAGTTCAAACCAGATATTGGCATCAGACGCCTCACCCGAACCCGACCAAGCCGCGCGCGCCTTTTTGCGCTGCTCGTCCATGGCCACTTCAAAGCCTTGCACATCCACTTCGCGGCCCTTTTCGCGCAGGGCGTCTTGGGTCAGATCAAGCGGGAAGCCGTAGGTGTCATAAAGCTTGAACGCCGTAGCCCCGGGCAGGGCCGATGCTTCGGGCAAGCGCGACAACTCGTCATCCAGCAGGCGCAAGCCACGGTCCAGCGTGGTGCGGAAGCGCGATTCTTCCAAGCGCAGTGTCTCTTCGATCAGGCTTTGCGCACGGGTCAGTTCGGGGTAGGCCCCGCCCATTTGGCGCACCAAAGCGGGCACCAAACGGTGCATCACGGGATCTTGCGCACCCAACATATGGGCATGGCGCATGGCACGGCGCATGATGCGGCGCAGCACATAGCCGCGCCCCTCGTTCGACGGCATCACGCCATCAGCAATCAGGAAAGACGTCGATCGCAAGTGGTCGGCAATCACACGGTGATGCGTCTTGCCCGCGCCGTCAGGATCGGTGCTGGTGGCATGGGCCGAGGCTTCGATCAGCGAGCGCATCAGGTCGGTGTCGTAATTGTCGTGCTTGCCTTGCAGCAAAGCGCCGATGCGTTCCAGCCCCATGCCGGTGTCGATGGATTGCATGTCCAGCGGAACCAAACGCCCATCGGCGAATTGTTCGTTTTGCATGAAGACATTGTTCCATATCTCGATAAAGCGGTCGCCGTCTTGGTCAGCGCTGCCCGGTGGGCCGCCCCAGATGCTGTCGCCGTGGTCAAAGAAAATCTCGGTGCAGGGGCCACAGGGGCCCGTCGGCCCCATGCGCCAGAAATTATCATCAGAAGCGATGCGGATGATGCGGTGGTCGGGCAGGCCCGCGATTTTTTTCCAATAGCCCGCCGCCTCGTCGTCGGTGTGATAGACGGTCACACACAGCTTGTCTTTGGGAATGTCGAAATCTTTGGTCAGCAATTCCCACGCAAAGCTGATCGCCTGTTCCTTGAAATAATCGCCGAACGAAAAATTCCCCAGCATTTCAAAGAACGTATGGTGGCGCGCTGTATAGCCCACATTGTCCAGATCGTTGTGCTTACCGCCCGCGCGCACCGACTTTTGCGCTGTGGTGGCGCGTTTGTAATCGCGCGTTTCAACACCGGTGAAGCAGTTCTTGAACTGCACCATCCCCGAATTGGTGAACATCAAGGTCGGATCGTTGCGCGGCACCAAGGGCGAGCTGTCGACCACCTTGTGACCGTTGCGGGCGAAGAAATCAAGAAAGGTCGAGCGGATGTCGTTCAGCGTGGGCATGGCGGAAATCGGTCCTATCACAGGGTCGCAGGGTTAGGCCCCGTTTAGCCGCAAGGGCCTGCACTGTCCATTCTGAATGCAAAAGGGCCGCCCGTGCCGGGGCGGCCCTTTTCAGCCTTTGGCTTGGGATCAATCGTCCAGAACCGCTTCCTGATCGCCCGGTGCCATCGAAAAATCCAGACCCGAGGCCGAGCGGATCTTTTCTTCGATATCCGCCGCCATGGCGGGATTGGCTTTCAGGAAGGTCTTAGCGTTTTCGCGCCCCTGCCCGATGCGTTCGTCTTTGTACGAATACCAAGAGCCCGACTTTTCCACCACGCCACATTTGACGCCCAGATCGACAATCTCGCCGATTTTGGAAATGCCCTCGCCAAACATGATGTCAAACTCCACCTCTTTGAAGGGGGGCGAGACTTTGTTCTTCACCACCTTCACGCGGGTTGAATTGCCAATCACCGTGTCGCGGTCTTTGATCGACCCGATCCGGCGAATATCTAACCGCACCGAGGCGTAGAATTTCAGCGCATTGCCGCCCGTGGTGGTTTCGGGCGACCCGAACATGACGCCAATCTTCATGCGAATCTGGTTGATGAAAATCACCATGCAGTTCGACCGCCCGATAGACGCCGTTAATTTGCGCATCGCCTGGCTCATCAAACGGGCCTGCGAGCCCATCTGCATATCGCCCATATCGCCTTCGATTTCCGATTTCGGCACCAAAGCGGCGACCGAATCCACCACAATCGTCGTCACCGCCCCCGAGCGCACCAGCGTATCGACAATCTCTAGCGCCTGTTCGCCCGTATCGGGCTGGCTGATCAGCAATTCGTCCAAATTGACGCCCAGTTTTTTGGCATATTGCGGGTCAAGCGCATGTTCGGCATCGACAAAGGCGCAAACCCCGCCGTTCTTTTGCGCTTCGGCCACCACATGCAGCGTCAGTGTGGTCTTGCCCGAACTTTCCGGCCCGTAAATCTCGATAATGCGGCCTTTGGGCAACCCGCCAATGCCAAGGGCAATATCCAAGCCCAAGGATCCGGTGGAAATCGCTTCCACATCCATCACGGCGTTGTTTTGGCCCAGCTTCATGATCGAGCCTTTGCCAAACTGCCGCTCAATCTGCGCCAGTGCAGATTCCAAAGCCTTGGCCTTATCGGCGTCTTTCTTATCCATCGTGCGCTTTCCGTCCAGTTCGAAGAGGGTTGCAACAGTCATTCATCTTCCCCTTATTCCATGGCCACGCCTCTGCGGCAATCGCCGGATGTGTTCCTGCTTTGTATCTGCTTTATGAGACCAAAACAGGAACATTTCAAGGTAAATCTTCATCACCTCTTTTTGTCAGCTTTGGATTAACAAAGTCTGAACAGCACCCGTCAATCGGACCTGCCCCAAGCGCTATGGGCTTTTCCAAGCCCTGCGAAGGCGCTAAGAGGCTGTCAAACCTTTGCAGGATACCAAAATGCCCATGGAAAAGACCTTCAACGCGGCCGAATCCGAGGCGCGCATTTCTAAACTGTGGATCGACCAAAAGGTCGGTCGTGCTGGCGCCAATGCCAAACCCGACGCAGAAGCCTTTTCCATCATGATTCCGCCGCCAAACGTGACAGGCTCGCTGCATATGGGGCATGCGTTCAACAACACGCTGCAAGATATCTTGATCCGCTGGCACCGGATGCGCGGTCACGACACGTTGTGGCAAGTGGGCACCGACCATGCAGGCATTGCCACCCAAATGGTGGTCGAACGCGAACTGGCCAAGGCCAAAGCCCCTTCGCGCCGCGACATGGGGCGCGAGGCGTTCTTGGCCAAGGTTTGGGAATGGAAAGACCAATCTGGCGGCACCATCATCAACCAGCTCAAACGCCTTGGCGCATCGTGCGATTGGGACCGCGAGGCGTTTACCATGTCGGGCAATTTCCCCGATGCCGTGATCAAAGTCTTTGTCGATATGTACAACAAGGGCCTGATCTACCGCGGCAAGCGTTTGGTCAACTGGGACCCTCATTTTGAAACCGCCATTTCCGACCTAGAGGTTGAGAATATCGAGGTGAAGGGCCATATGTGGCACTTCAAATATATCCTCGCCGGTGGGGAAACCTATGAATATATTGAGAAAGACGCCGAAGGGAATGTGATCTTGCGTGAAAAGCGCAATTACATCTCTATCGCCACCACGCGGCCCGAAACCATGCTGGGCGACGGTGCGGTTGCCGTGCACCCCTCAGACGCCCGCTATGCGCCTATCGTGGGCAAGATGGTGCACCTGCCGCTGTGTGACCGTTTGATCCCGATCATCACCGACGAATACCCCGACCCTGCCTTTGGCTCGGGTGCTGTGAAAATCACCGGCGCGCATGATTTCAACGATTACCAAGTCGCCAAACGTGGCAATCTGCCCTGCTACCGCCTGATGGACACGCGCGGTGCCATGCGCGCCGATGGTGCGCCCTATGATTTGGCCGTGGCGCGCGCCCGCGAGATCGCCGCAGGCTCGCCCACAACTGAGGCGGAAGTGGATAGCCTGAACCTTGTCTCCGAAAAATACCGCGGCCTTGACCGGTTCGAGGCACGAAAGCAGGTGGTCGCCGATATCAACGCCGCTGGCCTTGCCGTCACTGTGCTGGTGAAAACGATTGACGAAGAAACCGGATCAGAAGCCCTGCATCTGGAACCGGTGGTTGATAACAAGCCGATTATGCAGCCTTTCGGTGACCGCTCTAAAGTGGTGATCGAACCGATGCTCACCGACCAATGGTTCGTCGACACCGCCAAGATCGTCGGCCCCGCGCTCGACGCTGTGCGCAATGGCGACACCGTGATCATGCCCCAATCGGGCGAGCGCACCTATTTCCATTGGCTAGAGAATATCGAACCGTGGTGCATCTCGCGCCAGTTGTGGTGGGGGCACCAGATTCCGGTGTGGTTTGATCTTTATGGGAACCAATTCTGCGCGCCATCTCAGGCTGAAGCGATTGCTTTAGCCAAAGCACATCATACTCTGGCAAATCCGGGTAAGAACGTGAATGTCTTCGTCGACGAACGGACCTTCACTCTTTCAAAAGACGAAGTAGGTCGAGCTATAAAACATCCGACTGCGACTGAGGTTGGCTGGGTCGGCGATGACGCTAGTGCTGAAATCAGGATTGGCATCCACCGTGATCAAGACGTTCTCGACACATGGTTCTCATCGGGTCTTTGGCCGATCGGCACTTTAGGATGGCCCGATAACACACTAGAATTGCAGCGCTATTTCCCAACATCGGCCCTGATCACCGGCGCGGATATCATCTTCTTCTGGGTCGCGCGTATGATGATGATGCAACTGGCCGTGGTGGATCAGGTGCCGTTCAAGACGGTCTACCTGCACGGCCTTGTGCGCGATGCCAAGGGCAAGAAAATGTCCAAATCCTTGGGCAATGTGATCGACCCCTTGGAAATCATTGACGAATTCGGGGCTGATGCCCTGCGCTTTGCCAACGCGGCCATGGCCTCGCTGGGCGGCACGCTGAAAATGGATACGCAGCGCATCGCGGGCTATCGCAACTTTGGCACCAAACTGTGGAATGCCTGCCGCTTTGCCGAGATGAACGGCGTGTGGGAAGGCCACACCACCGCAACCACCCCACCCAAGGTGACGGCCACGGCCAACCTGTGGATCATCGGCGAAACCGCCAAGACCTTGGCCGAGGTCGATGCCGCCCTGACAGACTACCGCTTCGACACCGCCGCCGATGCGCTCTACAAGTTCGTCTGGGGCAAGGTTTGCGACTGGTATGTCGAATTTGCCAAACCTTTGTTTGATGGGCCTGCCGCTGCAGAAACCCGCGCCACAATGGCGTGGGTGCTGGACCAGTCGATGATCCTGTTGCACCCGATCATGCCTTTCATCACCGAAGAGCTGTGGTCCACCACGGGCACACGAGCCAAGCTTTTGGTGCATACCGACTGGCCGTCTTACGGCGCAGACCTGATCACCCCCGAAGCCGACCGCGAAATGGCATTCGTGACCACCCTGATCGACGAAATCCGCTCTGCCCGCGCCGAGGTGCATGTGGCGGCGGGCTTGAAAGTTGATCTGGTCGCCACCGCCCTGTCGGCCGAAGCGCGTGCCGCTTGGGGGCGTAACGACAGCCTGATCCGCAGACTGGCGCGGCTCGACGGCTTTTCCGAAGGCCCCGCCCCAAAGGGTTCGATCACCTTGGCGCTAGAAGGTGCCGCCTTTGCCATTCCCTTGGCCGGCCTGATCGACATTGCCGAGGAAAAGGCCCGCCTGTCCAAGACGATGGAAAAGCTCGCCAAGGAAATCGGCGGGCTGAAGGGGCGGCTGCACAACCCCAGCTTTGTGGCCTCCGCCCCCGAAGACGTGGTCGACGAGGCCAAGGCCAATCTCGAAGCGCGCGAGGAAGAAGCCGCCAAGCTGCAAGCTGCCCTCAAACGCCTTGCCGACCTAGGCTGATCACGGCCCCGCCGCAAATTCCAAGGCGCGTCGACAGCGCCATGTTTCATCTCGCCTCTGGCATGCCGCCACCCAGCTTGGGGCGCGGCACAGCCAAGTTATGTCGGGCAAGATCACATTAACCCCCTCTTTCTCTTGCCCTTTGTCGCACTACTCTCGGGGGTGAGGCGCTTTTGCGCCGAGGGGGCAGAAGGCCCCCTGATTGTGCCGACAGATGTGCCATAATCACCCTTCCCACAGGAGAGTGCGATGTCTTGGCTTTCACGCATGGCGGAACGACAGATGACCAAGGCCCGCTTGCAAGGCCAGTTGCAAGGTTTAGCGGGCGAGGGAAAGCCTTTGCCCGAACGGCCCGGCGATGCCTTTATCTCGGCAGGCGATGCGATGGGCTTTCGCATCATGGCCGAGGCGGGGGTTTTGCCTGAAGAGATTACTTTAAAAAAGCAGGCCATCGCCTTACGCGAAACCTTGGCAACCCTAACTGACGCCCAAGCCATCAAAGCTGCCATGGCCGAACTCGCCCGTGTCGAAATGCGCCAAGCCATGGCCGAAGAGGCGCGTAGAGCATTTTTGAAGGGTTAGGCTGGCACAGGCTGCGCACCAGCCCCCTTGCGCTTGCGGCTTTTGCAAGGTTCACTTGGGCGCAAACAAAGGATGCCGCCATGACACAGCTTTCCCCTCTCAACCCCGCCATGGCCGCCACCGAATTGCCCCCCGTTATGGAGGCCCGCCGCTGGCTAAATGGTGTGACCTTTCCAGCCGATCGCCCCCTGATCAATGTCAGCCAAGCAGCCCCGCTTGATCTGCCCCCCCTTGGCTTGCGCCAAGCCCTTGCAGATGCTGCACTAAACGACCCAAACGCGCATCTGTACGGCCCTGTTCTCGGTCTGCCCGATCTGCGCGCCGAAGTCGCCAGCCAGTGGAGCCGCGCCTACGACGCAACCATCTCGCCCGAACAAACCGCTATCACCCAAGGCTGCAATCAAGCCTTCTGTGCCATCATCTCTACTCTTGCCGGGGCGGGCGATGAGGTGATTTTGCCCTGCCCGTGGTATTTCAACCATAAGATGTGGCTGGACATGGCGGGTATCCACGCGGTTCCCCTGTCCGTCACGTCAGATCTGATCCCGTCCGCTGCGGCGGCAGAGGCTTTGATAACCCCAAAGACCAAGGCCATCGTACTTGTATCGCCGAACAATCCAGGCGGGGTGGAATATCCGGCCCAGACGTTGACAGATTTCCGCGATCTGGCGCGGCGGCGTGGGGTGGTATTGATTGTGGATGAAACCTACCGCGATTTTGACAGCCGCACAGGAAGGCCGCACGATTTGTTCACCCAAAGCGATTGGGCTGACGGCTTTATCCAACTGTACTCTTTTTCCAAAGCCTATCGTCTAACAGGCCACCGGGTTGGGGCCATTGTGGCCTCTGTGGCCCGTTTGGCCGAGGTAGAGAAGTTTCTTGATACGGTGGCAATCTGCCCCAACCAACTGGGCCAGATCGCAGCCCTTTGGGGAATGCGCAATCTTGGCCCTTGGGTCGCCCAGCAACGCACGGAAATCCTATCACGACGCGACGCGATGATCGCTGGGTTTGCATCCTTGCCAGCATGGAAGCTGTTAGGCTGCGGCGCCTATTTTGCTTATGTCGAACACCCTTTCGCAATTTCCTCGACCGAGGTGTGCAAGCGCGCTGTGGCGGACGCCTCGCTACTGATGTTGCCGGGGTCGATGTTTCAACCACAAGGCTCACCGCAAGGTGCGCGTCAAATTCGCATCGCCTTCGCCAATATCGACAAAGACGGCATTGCCGAATTCTTCAAGAGACTGGCAAAATTCAAACCCTAAGCCCACAAAAGCCTGTGATTTTTCAAAGAATGGTCGTTGCCCCGCGCGCCACCCTTGCCCCGAACCTGCCTTTCAGCTTACACCCATGCCACTTTGAAAAGGATGCAGGCCATGGCCAAAATCACCACGCCCAAAGACCCAGACGAGATCAACCCGCGCAAATCCTCGACCCCGGCAGCAAAGGTCTTGTCGTTTGTCATGCTTGGAATGCTTGTCATAGGCCTTGGGGGCTTTGGTGTCAGTAATTTTGGCAAAGAGGTGGACACGGTTGTCACCGTTGGCAAAGCGCAAGTCAGCACCAACCAATATGCCCGCGCCCTGACGGCGCAAATCAACCAGTTTTCCCAGCAATTCGGCCAACAATTCACGTTTGCCCAAGCCCAGATGTTCGGCCTTGATGCGCAAACACTCCAACGCCTGATCGCCGACGCCGCCTTGGATAACGAGGCGATACGCTTGGGCCTTTCGGCGGGGGATGTGCGCGTGGCGCAGCAAATTGCCACAAACAAGGCCTTTTTGGATCTTAGCGGTAAGTTTAGCCGCACCACATATACTCAGGTGCTGGAACAAAACCGTCTGACTGTTCAAGAATTCGAAACGGGGCTGCGCGATGATATGGCGCGGCAAATGCTGCAAGCGGCAATCGTTGGCGGTATGCAAACACCCCAAGCCCTGACCGACACGCTTTATGCCTTTCAAGCCGAGACACGGGCCATGACCGTGCTGCAGTTGACCGAGGCAAGCTTGCCCGAAAAGCTGGCTGCCGCGACAGACAGCGCGCTGAACGCCTTTTACACAGACCATATTGCCGATTTCACCCGCCCCGAAGCCAAGCGCGTCTCTTATGCCTTGCTGACCCCCGCCGATTTGGCGAAAGACCAACCGGTTGAGGATGCCGACATCAAAGCTGCATATGACGCACGCGCAGACCTCTACAACATCCCCGAGAAACGCTTGGTCGAACGCTTGGTTTACCCCTCAGATGACGAAGCCAAGGCCGCCAAGGCAAAATTTGATGCGGGGGCGACCTTTGAAGATCTGGTGGCCGACCGTGGTTTGGCCTTGATAGACATCGATATGGGCGATGTGACGCAAGCGGAATTGGGGGCTGCCGGACAAGAGGTCTTTGCGCTGACAGAACCGGCGGTTCTAGGCCCCCTGCCCTCAGACCTTGGACCAGCGCTTTATCGGATGAACACCATATTGCCGGCACAGGTGACGTCTTTTGACGACGTCAAAGACACATTGAAAAATGACCTTCAACTGGCCATGGCCAGCAAGATCGTCGTAGACCGGCTTGAACCGATTAATGATCTTTTGGCGGGCGGGGCGACCATTGCCGAAACAGCCAAAGATCAAGGCATGACCGAAGGCAGCACAGATTACGCCAAAGGGGCTGATGACAACGATCCTGTTACGCAAGATGCGCAATTCGCCACGGCCGTCAATGTGATGGAACCGGGTGATTTTGCCCAAGCCATCACACTTTCAGACGGCAGCGTGATGGTGGTGCAAGTCATCGAAACGCTACCACCCACGCCCGTGCCCTTTGACAAAGCGCGCGCCAAAGTCAGCGCCGCCCACCACGCCGAAACCTTGGCCAAAGCCTTGACAACCTTGGCCGACAGCCACCTTGCAACCGCCCAATCAGGCGCAAGGCTGGAAACATTGGGCATTACCGACAACGTGGCCTCTGCCACCCGCGGTGCAAAATTACCTGCAGTTCCCGCGAATGTGCTGGCTATGGCCTTTACGCTGAAGCCGGGCGAGATTGCCAAGGTGGACGCCAATGGCATCGTGGCCCTTGTGCGGTTGGATGGGGTCACACCGGCCGATCTGAACAGTGATGCCGCAAAGTCGGATATGAACACGCTCGCCACCCAAACCGCACAATCTATGGCGCAAGATGCCTATGAGCTGTTCTCAACCGCGATGACCACGCAAGGCGGATTGACGATTGACCAAGCCGCCATCACCGCTGTTCAGGCCCGGATGAACTGACCATGACCTTGCAGCCCGACTTTGCCACCTTTGCGGCAGCTTGGGCGCAAGGGCACAATCAAGTGGTCTATGCCCGATTGGCGGCCGATTTGGACACGCCCGTGTCCTTGATGATGAAACTGGCCGAAGCGCGCACCGATACCTTTATGCTAGAGTCGGTGACCGGCGGCGAGGTGCGCGGGCGCTATTCTGTCGTGGGCATGAAGCCCGACCTGATCTGGCAGTGCCACGGCAAAAAGGCCCGCCTTAACCGCGAAGCGCGCTTTGATGCGACCGCCTTTATGGCCGAGCCGTCCGACCCGCTGACCTCCCTGCGCGCGCTGATTGCCGAAAGCCGGATTGATTTGCCGGAAGGCCTGCCTCCGATTGCGGCGGGCCTGTTTGGCTATCTTGGCTATGACATGATCCGCCTTGTCGAACACCTGCCCCATATCAACCCCGACCCTTTGGGCTTGCCCGATGCCACGTTGCTGCGCCCTTCGGTTGTCGCCGTCTTGGATGGCGTCAAGGGCGAGGTGACGGTGGTGGCCCCGGCTTGGATCTCCTCGGGCTTGTCAGCGCGGGCAGCCTATGCCCAAGCCGGCGAACGTGTGATGGACGCCTTGCGCGATCTTGACCGCGCGCCCCCCGCACAGCGCGATCTGGGCGAGGCGGCAGAGGTGGGCGAAGCGCGGTCAAACTTCACCCCCGATGCCTACCGCGCCGCAGTGGAAAAGGCCAAAGACTATATCCGCGCCGGTGATATCTTTCAGGTCGTCCCCAGCCAGCGCTGGACGCAAAGCTTTGAATTGCCGCCCTTTGCCTTTTACCGCTCGCTGCGGCGCACCAACCCTTCGCCGTTCATGTTCTTTTTCAACTTTGGCGGCTTTCAGGTCGTGGGGGCCAGCCCCGAAATCCTCGTGCGCCTGCGCGAAGGGGAAATCACCATCCGCCCTATCGCAGGCACGCGCAAACGCGGGTCCACCCCCGAAGAAGACCGCGCCCTAGAGGCGGATCTTCTGGCCGACCCCAAAGAACGCGCCGAACATCTGATGCTGTTGGATCTGGGCCGCAACGATGTGGGCCGCGTCGCCAAACTGGGCAGCGTGCGCCCGACCGAACAGTTCATCGTCGAACGCTATTCGCATGTGATGCACATCGTCTCGAACGTGGTGGGCCAGATTGCCGATGGCCAAGACGCGCTATCCGCCCTTTTGGCTGGTATGCCCGCAGGCACGGTATCGGGTGCCCCCAAAGTGCGCGCGATGGAAATAATTGATGAGTTAGAACCCGAAAAACGCGGCATCTACGGCGGCGGCATTGGCTATTTCGCCGCCAACGGCGAGATGGACTTTTGCATCGCCCTGCGCACGGCAGTTCTGAAAGATGAAAAGCTATACATTCAAGCCGGCGGCGGCGTGGTCTATGACAGCGACCCCGAGGCGGAATATCAAGAGACCGTCAACAAATCCAAAGCCCTGCGCCGCGCGGCCGAAGATGCAGGTACCTTTGCCCATCGGCGCAACAGCTAAACCCCGCTGACCCTGTGCCTTTTCCTGTTTCATAAGAAAGGGGCCAAACCTAACTCTCGACAGACGATCTGCTTCCAGCTGATCAGGGGGCTTGCTGTACCTGTGGCTTTCTGTTTCTTCTGCGAGATGTCCATTTGCCCAAGGCCGACCCAGCATGCTGCTTTTGATCGATAACTACGACAGTTTCACCTACAACCTTGTCCATTATCTGGGCGAGTTGGGCGAAGATGTGCGTGTGGTGCGCAATGATGCGATGGATGTGGCGTCGGCCATGGCGCTGCGGCCTGAAGCGATTGTGCTGTCACCCGGACCCTGTGATCCCGATCAGGCGGGCATCTGCCTGGCCCTGACGCTTGCGGCGGCACAGACGAACACGCCGTTGTTGGGCGTGTGTCTTGGCCATCAAACCATAGGCCAAGCCTTTGGCGGCAAGGTGGTGCGCTGTCACGAGATTGTGCATGGCAAGATGGGTGCGATGCTGCATCACGGTCAGGGGATGTTTGGCGGTTTGCCTTCGCCCTTCTTGGCGACGCGGTATCATTCCTTGGTCGTAGAACGCACCAGCCTGCCAGAGTGTCTAGAGGTGACGGCTTGGTTGGAAGATGGCACGATCATGGGATTGCGTCATACATCCAAGCCGATCGAAGGCGTGCAGTTTCACCCCGAAAGCATCGCCTCTGAACATGGGCACCAGTTGTTACAAAACTTCTTAACCCGCAGCAAAGCCAAGGTGGCGGCATGAGTGAAACGCTTAAACCCCTGATCGGCTTTGCCGCCGAACGGCCCTTGACGCGGGCCGAGGCGGAACTGGCCTTTACCGCGCTGTTTGAAGGCGATGCCACACCGGCCCAGATGGGCGGTTTGCTGATGGCGCTGCGCACACGGGGGGAAACGGTGGATGAATTCGCCGCTGCCGCCAGCGTGATGCGGGCCAAGTGTCACAGCGTGCGCGCACCTGCGGGGGCGATGGACATCGTGGGTACGGGCGGCGACGGCAAGGGCACACTGAACATCTCGACCGCCACAGCCTTTGTTGTGGCGGGGGCTGGCGTGCCCGTGGCCAAGCATGGCAACCGCAACCTGTCGTCGAAATCAGGCGCGGCAGATGCCCTAAGCGAGTTGGGGCTGAATGTGATGGTCGGGCCCCAAGTGGTTGAACGCTGTCTTACCGAAGCCGGAATTGGCTTTATGATGGCCCCCATGCACCATCCCGCCATGCGCCATGTGGGGCCCGTTCGGGCCGAATTGGGCACAAGGACCATTTTCAATATCCTTGGGCCCCTAACCAACCCCGCCGGCGTAAAGCGGCAGCTCACCGGCGCTTTTGCCCCCCGCTTGCTGCGCCCCATGGCCGAAACCCTGCGCGCTTTAGGGTCAGAGGCGGCATGGCTGGTGCATGGCAGCGACGGCACAGACGAGATCACCATTGCGGGAACCACAGCCGTGGTTGCGCTGGAATCGGGCGAAATTCGCGAATTTACGGTACATCCCGAAGATGCAGGACTACCGGTGCATCCGTTTGAAGCGATCTTGGGCGGCACGCCGGCCCATAATGCCGCAGCTTTCCGTGCCTTGTTAAACGGGCAAACCGGTGCTTACCGCGATGCCGTGCTGTTGAATGCGGCGGCTGCATTGCTGGTTGCAGGCAAAGCGCCCAGTTTGAAAGAGGGCGTCCCCATGGCACGCGCTGCGATCGATTCGGGGCAGGCTTTGGCGCGGCTGAACCTGTTGCGCGCCATCTCGCCGCTGGCCGCTTAGGTCACCCCAAAGCATACCCAGCACCGCGCACCGTGCGCAGCGGGTCGTCAGCACCAAAAGCGCAAAGCGCTTTGCGCAGGCGGCCCACATGCACATCAACCGTGCGGCTGTCGACATAGATGTCACGGCCCCAGACACGGTCCAGCAACTGCTCGCGCGAAAAGACGCGGCCGGGTTTTTCAAGGAACGTCGCCAGTAACCTGAATTCTGTTGGGCCAAGTTTCAGCGTTTGGCCATCGCGGATCACGCGGTGGGTTTCGGCATCAAGGCTGATCGTTTCCCATTCCAGCACCATCCCCAACGTTGACGGCCGCACACGGCGCAGTTGTGCGCGCAGGCGGGCCATCAGTTCGATGATCGAATAGGGCTTGATCACATAATCATCCGCCCCTGTTTCCAGACCGCGCACCTTATCAACCTCTTCCGAACGGGCCGAAAGCATGATGATCGGAATCGCACGGGTTTCAGGCCGCATCTTCAAGCGGCGACAGACCTCTAGCCCCGACACATGCGGCATCATCCAATCCAGCAAGATCAGATCCGGCGGGTTTTCCGCCACCAGCATCAACGCCTCTTCGCCATTGGTGGCGCGTTGCACGACAAAGCCTTCCGCCTCAAGATTATAGGCCAAGACTTCCCGCTGGGCTGGTTCATCTTCTACCAAAAGGACGGTTGGCTGTGCCATTATAGGTTCCCTATCGTGACCGATTCAGATTTGGGCCGTGGGTCACGCGGCAGATCGCCCGTGGCCAAGTAAATCACCTGTTCGGCAATCGTCGTGGCATGGTCGCCCACGCGTTCGATGTTTTTGGCGATGAAATGCAGGTGCATACAGGCCGTGATGTTGCGCGGGTCTTCCATCATATGGGTCAGGAATTCGCGAAACAGGGCCGAATACATCTGGTCGATGTCGCGATCTTGTTGGCGCACGGCATTGGCCAATTCGACATCGCGGCCGATAAAGGCATCCAGCGCGTCTTTCAGCAAAAGGCTGACCTGACGCGCCATGCGACGAATTGATCCTGCAGCCCCTTCAATCGTGTGCATCTGCGCCAAAACGATCGAGCGTTTGGCCAAGTTCTTGGCATAATCGCCACAGCGTTCCAGCGATGCCGCAATTTTCATCACGGTCAAAACAATGCGTAAATCACCGGCGGTCGGCGCGCGGATAGCAATCAGGCGCACGCATTCTGTGTTGACCTGCTCTTCCAAAAGATCAATCGCCGTGTCGCCTTGGCGCACGCGTTCGGCCAAGGCCTCGTCGCGGGTTTCCAAGGCGGTGGCGGCGTCTGACAGGGCGGCCTCGACAAGGCCCGCCATACGCAGCACGAGCGCCTGCACGCCTTCAAGATCGCGGTCAAATGCCGAGGCTATGTGAAGGTCTGTGTTCATGTTTTTCTCCTCAACCGATCCGGCCAGTGATGTAGGATTCGGTCCGCGGATCCTTTGGATTGGTGAAAATCGTGCCCGTTTCGCCATATTCAACCAGATAGCCAAGGTGGAAAAACGCCGTGCGTTGCGACACACGGGCGGCTTGCTGCATCGAATGGGTAACGATCACCACGGAAAACTGGCTGCGCAGATCGTCGATCAACTCTTCGACCTGAGCGGTTGCGATCGGGTCAAGGGCCGAGCAAGGCTCGTCCATCAACAGCACTTCGGGCGAGGTCGCAATGGCCCGCGCGATGCACAGGCGCTGTTGCTGACCACCAGAAAGGCCTGTGCCGGGCGATTGCAGGCGGTCTTTCACCTCGTTCCACAGGGCTGCTTTGCGCAGGCAAGCTTCGACGACCTCATCCAGTTCGGCCTTGGTGCGGGTAAGGCCGTGGATCTTGGGGCCGTAAGCCACATTGTCATAAATCGACTTCGGGAAAGGATTGGGCTTTTGAAACACCATGCCGATCTTGGCGCGCAACTGCACAGGGTCAACGCGCTGGTCATAGATATTCTCACCTTCCAGCGTGATCATACCTTCGACGCGGGCAGAGGCGACGGTGTCATTCATCCGGTTCAAACACCGCAGAAACGTTGACTTGCCGCAGCCCGAAGGCCCGATAAAGGCCGTGACGGTTTTGTCCAGAATGTCGACATCGACATCTTTCAGCGCGTGGTTGGTTCCGTAGTATACCTGCACCTTGCGAGCTTCGATTTTGTTGGTTTCGGTCTGCACGTCGCGCTCCAGTCTAAGATCTTTCATGGGGGAATTCTCCTGCTTACCAGCGGCGTTCATAGCGGCGGCGCAGGATGATGGCGGCGGTGTTCATTATGATAAGGAAGGCCAAAAGCACGATGATGGCGCCCGAGGCCCGCTCGACAAAGCCCGGGTCGCCGCGCTGGGTCCAGTTGTAGATCTGGACAGGCAGGGCAGAGGCGGGATCAAACAGGCCCGAAAGCGGTGCGCCGGGGAAGTCGCGCACAAAGGCCACCATGCCGATCAGCAGCAAGGGGGCGGTTTCGCCCAAGGCTTGGGCAAGGCCGATGATCGTACCGGTCAGAACACCCGGCATGGCCAAGGGCAGCACATGGTGGGTGACAGTCTGCAATTTCGATGCCCCAACGCCCAAAGCCGCATCGCGGATCGAAGGCGGCACGGCTTTCAGCGCCGCGCGGGTCGGGATGATAATCCGAGGCAGCGTCATCAGCGTTAGCACCAGCCCCCCCACAATCGGCGCAGATTGCGGCAGACCAGCGAAGTTGATGAAAAACGAAAGCCCCAAGATGCCGTAAACAATCGACGGCACAGCCGCGAGATTGGCAATGTTAACCTCGATCAAATCGGTCCAGCGGTTCTTGGGCGCAAACTCTTCCAGATAAACCGAAGCAGCCACACCGATGGGCAAGGCCAAGCACAAAACGACGCACATCATATAAAGCGAACCTATGATGGCCACGCCCAACCCTGCCGCCTCTGGCCGCTTGTCAGACGCATCAGGCATCGACAAAAAGCCGCTGTTGAAGCGCATTTTCATCATGCCGGCCGCGACCAACTGATCGGCAAGCATCAGTTTTTCGGGCGAGGTGCTGTTGTCACGCACGGCCGTTTCCATCGTCACACGGCCTTTGAAATAACCATCGATCCTGCCATGGGCCAAGGCCGTAAACTGAATCGTGGTCCCCAGCAATTTGGGATCCGCCAACACCATATCGCGCAGATCGGCGGCAGCGTTTTCCGACACCATGCCGACAAGGTCTTTGGCCGTCATTTCGCCAATGTCTATGCCCTTGGCGGCAAGTTCGATACCCAAGGCCTTGCCGATCAGCTTGCCATAGCCAATCGTGGTGACAGATGCCATTTCAGCCGGATCACCGTTGCCGTCCTTATCCAAAACCGCTGCATCCAGCATGATCGGAATTTCGATAAAGGTTTGACGAAACGCCGGAAGCCCTGCCGAGAAAATCGAAAACAGCAGCCACACCAGCGCCAAAAGCGCCAATACGATCGCAACCAGTCCGTAAGAGCGAAACCGCGATTCCTGCGCATTGCGCGCAGCTGTCCGCTTGTCTGGCGAAAACAAGGAATGTTTCGCGCGCGGCGTTTGGGCTGACGGTGCGGCGCCGGTGTTTGGTGGAACGGTCGTCATTCGTATTGCTCCCGGTATTTACGCACAATCACAAGGGCCACCACATTCAGGGCCAAGGTGAAGGTGAAAAGGGTCAGGCCAAGCGCGAAAGCCACCAGCGTTTCGGGCGAGGAGAATTCGGTATCGCCGGTCAATTGACTGACGATTTTCACGGTGACGGTTGTCATCGCTTCAAACGGGTTCAGCGACAATTTGGCCGCAGCCCCTGCCCCCAGAACCACGATCATCGTCTCGCCGATGGCGCGCGACGCGGCCAGCAAAACGGCCCCCACGATGCCCGGCAAAGCGGCCGGTATAACCACTTGGCGGATCGTCTCGGACGGGGTTGCCCCCAGACCCAACGAGCCATCACGCAGAGATTGCGGCACCGCATTGATGATGTCATCGGACAGGGAGGAGACGAAGGGAATGATCATAATCCCCATCACCAAACCCGCTGTCATCACGGTGGATGACGAATTGCCAAACCCCATGGGCATTGCGATCCAATCGCGCAAGATCGGGCCAACGGTGATTAGCGCGAAAAGACCGTAAACAATCGTCGGGATACCGGCCAAAACCTCGATCAGGGGCTTGACCACGCTGCGCACCCGGCGCGAGGCATATTCCGCCAAGTAAATCGCCGAGAACAAGCCAATCGGAACCGCCACGATCAACGAAATCACCGAGACGTAAAGCGTGCCCCACACCAAGGGCATAATCCCCAAAGTCGATCCGCCACCGAACTTGGGATCCCATGTGGTGGAAAAGAAGAAGGTCGAGGCAGGATAGACGCGGAAGAAATGCACCGTTTCCGCCATCAACGACACAACGATGCCAACCGTGGTCAAAACCGCGATCAAAGATGCCACAATCAGCAGCCCGATCGAAACGCGTTCTGTTGCGTTGCGCGCCCGAAAGTCTGGCGAAATGCGGCGCAATCCCCAGGCCAAACCAGCCAAAGCCAGCCCCAAAGTGGCCAGCGTTAAACCAAGGCGCGAGTAAGATGCTGTCGTGCGCACGGCTTCAGCCGCCGCAATCATATTGGGCGTCGGATCGTTGCCCATGGCAACGCCCGCCTCTCCCAAGGCGATTTTCAACGCATCGAGATCTTGTTTGATCACCGCAAGATCAAGTCCGTTGCTTTCCAGCACCGACAAGCCCTGCGACAACCGTGTCACATCCGCCATCATCAGATTGATCGAACTGTCCGCGGGCACATCTGCCGGATCAATCTGGGACAGCGCACTGTTGTGGATCACAAAGCCTTCCAAAAACAGCCAAACCAAGCTGACAACCAAGACCGGAACAACCACCCCAAGTGCCGTGATCCACCCGTAAAATGTGGGCAAGGAATGCAGCTTGCGCATATCGCCGCCCACAGTGCCCATGGCCTTACGACGGCCAACGGCATAGCCAAGGGCTGCCAGCGCAAGAACAGTCAGAAATAAAAGGCCTAAGCTCATGGTCGTCCTGCAAGGCTAGAGAAAGGCACACGACATCGCCGCGCGCCGGTTTTGGGTTTACGTCAAAGGTTCGATTAAACTGCCCAGTTGTTCAGCCGACTGGGTCATGGGCAAATCTGGGTCAAAGGGCACACCATTGCGTGCCAAGGTATTTTCGTGGCCCACCATGTCATCAGACATGGCAAGATCGCAGAACTTTTGCAGGCCCACGACCGCGCTGATCTTCTGCGTTGTGTCACAGATGAACAACGGCCGCGACACGGGGTAAGGCCGATCAGCAATGGCTTTTGGGCCCTGCCATTGACCACGCGCCTGCGCGTTCAAACCGCTGGCAGCTATACTCGCAATGCTCGCGGCCGAAACCGTCATCAACGACATCAAATTTCCCAGTCTTTCCGGCAGGAACGAAGCTTATACACTCATCATGCTCCTTTACGGCGGCAGGACTACGTTTTTGCGACACCAATGTAACAGTATAATGACACGCCCTAAAACTGGCACAATTGCCGAAGCCTTTTCGCCTTGAAACCTTAACCCGCCGGCAAAAGAACCGAAAACGTCGAACCTTCCCCGGGCACACTGTCAATCACCAAACGGCCGCGATGGCGTTGGGCGATATGCTTGACGATGGCCAAGCCCAAGCCTGTCCCCCCCTTTTCGCGACTGCGATGGCCATCAATGCGGTAAAACCGCTCGGCCAAGCGAGGAAGGTGAAAAGAATCAATACCTTCACCTTGATCTTTTACGGCCAACCGCACTTTTGGCCCGCGCAGGCCGCTTTCATGGCTAAGGGTCACGATCACCTCTTTGTTAGGCCCGCCATATTTGATCGCATTCTCGATCAAATTGGTGGCCACTTGGGTGATTTGGTCAGGATCGGCAAAAATCTCGACAGGGTCGTCTAATCCGACCAGAACCAAGCGTATTTTTGCCGCATCCGCCATCAGGCGCAGCGATTGGGCGGCAGAGTAAATCAGGCGCGCGACGTCGTGCCGGTCAGTCGGGCGTTGACGTTCTTGCGCCTCGACCTTTGACAGATGCAACAGATCCCGCACCAACCGCACCATACGTTCAGCTTCGGTCTGCATGATGCCCAAGAACCGGTCCCGCGCGGCCGAATCTTCGCGTGCCGGCCCGCGCAGTGTTTCGATGAACCCCAAAACCGACGTCAGAGGCGTGCGCAATTCGTGGCTAACATTGGCCACAAAATCACGGCGCATGGCATCCATTTGCTCGCGGTCAGACAGGTCTTCAAACGTACACAGCACAGAACGGCCCACCGGCGCTGCTGTCAGGCGATGGATCACTTCGTGGCTGGGGCCGGGGATGACATGGCGCGCCTCGGCCATTTGGCGGTTGACCATGGCCTTAGAGATAGCGGCCAAAACCTCTGGCTGGCGCAGCACAAAGGCGTGATGGCGGCCCACCAAACCTGCCCCCAACAGAGCCAGCGCTGTGCCATTGCATCCAGAAATCCGCTCATCCGCGCCAACCATCAGGGCGGGCAAGGGCAGGCCGGAAAGAACCTCGTCCAAGATATCTTGATCCATGCCCATCCTCTGGCGTTACAGCGGTATTCCGCTTTGCATACAACTTGGCACCCAGACAGGCGCAAGGTCTTTTATCGCAAAAAGGTTTAGGCGGCGAGATCTGCAGCCACAGCCCCTAAAGCCCGCATCGCTTCTGCGCCAATCTGAAAGGACTCAATCCTTGCGCTGTGCGCATGGGTCATGCCCGTAAGCATCACCTCATCGGGCTGATATTGCGCGATCAGGGTTTCCAAAGCGCGCTGAACGCTGGCCAAAGACCCCACCGCGGCACAAGACAAGGCCTGATCCACCCCGGCAAGGACATGGGCCGGAATATACGACAGATCCGCGCTTGGCGGCGGCAAAAGGCCGGGCTGGCCCGTGCGCAATCGGGCAAAGGAAATAACCTGAGATGATCGTAAGAACTGTGCCTGCGCATCTGTTTGGGCCGCACAAAGGCCGACCGCCATCATAAAATACGGGGTCGCGCGCCAGATCGAGGGACGAAAGGTGCTGCGATAAATCTGCGCTGCCTCGGCCAGATGGGCGGGGGCGAAGTGGCTGGCAAAAGCATAAGGCAGGCCCAGATAGGCCGCCAGTTGCGCACCGTACCGGCTGGACCCCAATATCCACACAGGCACCTGTGATCCTTCCCCCGGGCAAGCACGGATCGGTGATTGCGGATCGGCGATATCCAGATACTGCAGCAACTCGACCACATCGTTGGGGAAATTGTCAGACGACTCCATATTGCGCCGCATCGCCCGCGCTGTGGCCATATCAGACCCAGGCGCACGGCCAAGACCAAGGTCGATGCGGCCGGGAAACAGCGCCTCTAGCGTGCCGAACTGTTCGGCGATGACCAAGGGCGCGTGGTTGGGCAGCATGATGCCCCCTGCCCCCACGCGGATCGTCTTGGTATGGGCCGCCACATGGCCCACGACAACGGCCGTAGCGGCACTGGCGATGCCGGGCATGTTGTGATGCTCGGCCAGCCAATAGCGGTGATATCCCCAGCTTTCGGCCTTTTGTGCCAGATCGGCCGCATTGCGAAGCGCGTCGGTGGGGGTTTGGCCTTCGACCACGGGGGCCAAGTCTAACACGGAATAGCGCATTTTGGCCCTCTTGGTCGGCAATGGTAAGATATGGGCCGATTTGGGCCCAATTTCCAGCGCCTTATACGGGCAAACACCACAGGGCCAAAAAGGGCTGATCGGTGGCCCGCATGGCATGGCGAATCCACGGCGTGTTATACACGGTTTGGCCAGCGGTGCGGGGCAGCCAATCGGCATCGCCTTGCAGGAACGCGCCGTCTGATAGCACCAAATACACCTCTTCTGGCGCATGGTCGTGGTCGGGGTAGCGGGTGTACGGTTCCATCAGGCTTAGGCCCACCCAAACATCCTCGCGCGGTTCCAGCCCGTTCGGGCCAATCAGCACTGCATTGGCATGGGCCAGCGCAAACCCCGCGCTGGCCGTGGGGCCCACGCTTTTGCGCGTGCTCCACCCCAAGGCGGGGGCGATGGCTTGCACCGCCTGCCCCAAGGTTTGCAAACTTTCACAGTGGCTCTGAAGGTTCGCCACAGCTTGCGTCAAAAGGGATAGGACTGGCACATTCTCTGACGTAACAGCCCCAGAAGGGTGAACGGTTTTCAGGCGTTCAAACACTTTGCTCAGGGCTGCGCGCGCCTGTAAGGACAGGTCAGCCTCGGCAAAGGCCTGCTCTGCCGCATCCACCACCCGCTGTAGCCCCACACCCCGCGTCATTCTGCTGCGGCGACCGAGGGGTTGTTGGGGTGCATTGTCCAATTGGCATACTCGCCCACCTTGCGCCCCGTGCGCTGATCCACCCCGCCTTTGGGCACTTCGACCATGGTGATGCAATCTTGCACAGGGCAGACGTTGACGCACAGGTTGCAGGCGACGCATTCCTCGTCTTTGACGGTAAAGGTGCGGTCCGCACTCATCGCGATGGCTTGGTGGCTGGTGTCTTCGCAGGCAGCAAAGCAGCGGCCGCATTTGATGCAATCGTCTTGGTTGATCACGGCTTTGGTGACGTAGTTCAGGTTCAAGAACTGCCAATCGGTCACATTCGGGGTTGCACGCCCGACCAGATCGGACAGGTCCATCCCTTTGTCATCCAGATAGTCCGACAGGCCAGAAATCATCTCAGAGACAATCTTGAACCCATAGGTCATCGCCGCCGTGCAGACCTGCACATTGCCCGCCCCAAGGGCCAAAAACTCTGCCGCATCGCGCCAAGTGGTCACCCCGCCGATGCCGCTGATGGGCAGGTTGCGGGTGGCAGGGTTGCGGGCGATTTCGGCCACCATGTTCAACGCAATCGGCTTGACCGCCGGGCCGCAATAGCCGCCGTGCGTCCCCTTGCCGTCAATCATCGGTTCGGGGGCAAAGCTGTCAAGGTTGACCGAGGTGATAGAGTTGATCGTGTTGATCAGTGACACCGCATCCGCCCCGCCAGCATGTGCCGCCTCAGCCGGTTTGCGGATGTCGTTGATATTGGGGGTCAGTTTGACGATACAGGGCATGCGCGAGTGCTTTTTCACCCAGCGTGTGACCATTTCGATATACTCTGGCACCTGCCCAACCGCTGACCCCATGCCCCGTTCCGCCATGCCATGCGGGCAGCCAAAGTTCAGCTCCACCCCGTCGGCTTCGGTATCCTCGATCCGGTGCAGGATGTCCTTCCATGACTCCTCGTCACAGGGCACCATCAAGCTGATCACCAAGGCCCGATCGCGCCACTTGCGCTTGACGGCCTTGATCTCGTCAAGGTTGATCTGCAACGGCCGGTCGGTGATCAGTTCGATGTTGTTTAATCCCAACAACCGGCGATCCGCGCCCCAGATCGCGCCGTAGCGCGGGCCCGATACGTTCACCACAGGTGGCCCTTCCGAGCCGAGGGTTTTCCAAACCACCCCGCCCCAGCCCGCCTCATAGGCGCGTTCGACGTTATAGGCTTTGTCGGTCGGCGGGGCCGAGGCCAGCCAGAACGGGTTGGGGGATTTGATGCCGATGAAATTGGACGCCAGATTTGCCATGATGTGATCCTTGATAAAGCGCGCCTTAGCGCACCGCCCCCGTCAAGACTGAGTGAATTTCTTCCGCAGCATCGCGCCCTTGGGCCACAGCGGTGACGGTCAAGTCTTCGCCCCCGACTGCACAATCGCCGCCCGCCCACACCTTTCCCACGCGATTGGAAAGTTTTTTGCCGTCCCGCGCAATAGGCTCACCCACCAGCGTCTGGCCAATGGCCTTGAACACCTGATCGGCCCTCAGCGTGAAAGTCTCACCCGACTCATAGGCAAATTCAACACCCTCAACCTTGCGAGCGCCCAAGATCTTCACCGGTGCCGCCCCGTAAACAATCGTCACACCGCAAGCCGTTGCGTGTTCTTGCTCGTAAACTGAGGCGCTCATCTTTTCCTTGCCGCGCCGATACACCATCGTCACGGTCTGCGCGCCCAGAAGTTTGGCCTGCACCGCCGCATCCACCGCCGTCATACCACCGCCAATCACCACAACATCGCGGCCCACTTCCAGCGCAGCTTTGTCGTCGGTCTGCCGCAGCGTGGCGATGAAATCGACCGCGTTGGCCACGCCGGCCATATCCTCACCCGCCAGCCCAAGCCTGTTCACACCGCCCAAACCGAAGCCTAAAAACACCGCATCAAAAGCAGCTTCCAAACCGGCCAGTGTGATATCGCGGCCCAATTCTTTGCCCGTTTGCAGCGTGATCCCGCCAATCTTTAACAACCACTCCACTTCCTGCGCCGCGAAGTCGTCGGTCGATTTATAGGCTGCTATGCCATATTCGTTCAGCCCGCCCGCCTTGGGGCGGCGGTCATAGACTGTCACCGCATGGCCATGCAGCGCCAAGCGGTGCGCGCAGGCTAGACCCGCAGGCCCTGCCCCCACCACGGCCACGCGCTTGCCCGTATCGGCCGCGCGGGTGAAGGGATGCACGCCCTTTGCCATCAGGCTATCGGTGGCATAGCGTTGCAAACGGCCAATCTCGACCGGTTTGCCTTCGGCCACTTCGCGCACGCAGACCTCTTCACACAGCGTCTCGGTCGGGCAAACACGCGCGCACATGCCCCCCATGATGTTTTGCGCAAAGATCGTCTTGGCCGCCGCATCGGGCGTGCCGGTGGCGATTTGGCGGATGAACAGGGGAATGTCGATGGCCGTGGGGCAAGCCGTCATGCAGGGCGCATCATGGCAAAAGTAGCACCGATCCGCAGCCACGCGGGCTTCGTGCGCGTCATAGGCAGGCTGATAAGTGGCAAAATTCTGCGCCACTTGCTCGCTTGACAAGCGCTGCGCCACGATACCGGGCGTTTGGGGGGAATTGGGCATGGGGCCTCCGCCATCTCTCAGAAGGGAACCTTATGGGGGAAGGCTGGCACAGGTTTAGTTTTTTATCAAATGGTAAATTTCGTCCAAAGCGAAGAATTGATGCGCGCCAAGCCCCAAACCGCATCAGATGCTTTTCCTTTGGGCATCTGTGCACTATACGAGGCTTTCAATTGCGCGTTTGGCCACAAAGGCCACCCATCAACGACGCCAACAGAGGATCGCATGAGCAAACATTCCCCCGATGCGGACGTGGCCTTTATCTCGGCCTTGGCAGAGCTGCTTAACAAGAACGAGCTGACCGAACTGTCTGTGATGCGCGAATATGGCGAATATGACAGCTTGGATGTGAAGGTGGTCAAACAGGTCACCGTGGTGCAACAATCTGCCCCCGTGATGCAGGCAGCGCCGATGGTGCAGCACGCGGCCCCCAGCGCGCCGGTCGCAGCAGCACCCGCCCCTGCCCCCATCGAAGACCCCGCCCAACACCCCGGTGCTGTCACCTCTCCCATGGTAGGAACTGTGTATCTATCGGCAGAACCCGGTGCGGCCACCTTTGTGACAGTTGGCGCCACCGTGACCGAAGGCCAGACGGTGTTGATCATCGAAGCGATGAAAACCATGAACCATATCCCCGCCCCGCGCGCAGGCACGGTCAAGCGCATTCTGGCCAATGACGGCCAAGCCGTCGAATACGGCGCGCCTTTGATGATCATCGAGTGAGGGCGGCATTTTGACGCAAAGCCCCGCTCTGCCCATTTTCGACAAGATCCTGATCGCCAATCGCGGCGAGATTGCCCTGCGTGTCATTCGAGCCTGCCGCGAGATGGGCATCAAATCGGTGGCCGTGCATTCCACGGCTGACGCCGATGCGATGCATGTGCGCATGGCCGACGAATCGGTGTGTATCGGTCCGGCCTCTTCGACCCAAAGCTATCTGAACAAGGCCGCGATCATTTCGGCTTGCGAGATCACGGGCGCGCAGGCTGTGCATCCGGGCTATGGGTTTTTGTCGGAAAACGCCTCTTTTGCGCAGGCTTTGCAAGATCACGGCATCACCTTCATCGGCCCCAATGCCGAACATATCCGCATCATGGGTGACAAGATCACCGCCAAGGAAACCGCCAAAGCTTTGGGAATTCCGGTGGTGCCGGGGTCTGATGGCGGGGTGGCCGATTATGAAACGGCCATCGGGGTGGCCGCGAAAATCGGCTTTCCGGTGATCATCAAGGCCACGGCGGGCGGCGGAGGGCGCGGCATGAAAGTGGCGCGCAACCCTGAAGAGCTTGAGATTGCCTTTCGCACGGCACGATCAGAATCCAAGGCCGCCTTTGGCAATGACGAAGTCTATATCGAAAAATACCTGCAAAAGCCGCGCCATATCGAGATTCAGGTGTTTGGCGATGGCAAAGGCGGCGCTGTTCATCTGGGAGAGCGCGATTGTTCGCTGCAACGTCGCCACCAAAAGGTGTTCGAAGAGGCCCCCGGCCCCGTCATCACCCCCGCGCTGCGGGCCAAGATCGGCAAGGTCTGCGCGCAAGCCATGCAGAAAATCAGCTATATCGGCGCAGGCACGATCGAGTTTCTTTATGAAGACGGCGAATTCTTCTTTATCGAGATGAACACCCGTTTGCAGGTGGAACATCCTGTCACCGAGGCGATCTTTGGCATCGACCTTGTGCGCGAACAAATCCGCGTGGCCGCAGGCCTGCCCTTGTCGTTTGCCCAAGACGATCTGGAAATCAACGGCCACGCCATCGAAGTGCGCATCAACGCCGAACGCCTGCCCGACTTTGCGCCGCGCCCTGGCAAGGTCAAAGTCTTTCACGCCCCCGGCGGCTTGGGCGTGCGGATGGATTCAGCCCTGTACGGCGGCTATTCGATCCCGCCCTATTACGACAGCCTGATCGGCAAACTGATCGTGCATGGCCGCGACCGCCCCGAAGCTTTGGCCCGCCTGAAGCGCGCCTTGGGCGAGTTGATCATCGACGGGGTGGAAACCACGATCCCGCTGTTTGCCGCCCTGCTGGCAGAGCCGGACATCCAGAATGGAGAGTACAACATCCATTGGCTGGAAAAGTGGCTGGAGCATCAGTTCGGCGCTTA
Organism: uncultured Rhodobacterales bacterium; assembly: GCA_903845215.1. Classification (GTDB taxonomy): domain Bacteria; phylum Pseudomonadota; class Alphaproteobacteria; order Rhodobacterales; family Rhodobacteraceae; genus Stagnihabitans. Next base: position 27,906 of record CAIMWI010000020.1, read on the forward strand.
GCACTTTGGGCGGGTGAGATGACCCGCCCTTGCCCTGCTGCATCCTGGAGGGTTTCACACCCTCCAGACCTCCCGTGGAGTATTGCGACAAAGGGCAAAGGGGGGTGCGGGGGGGGGAAGTTAGGCAGGAGGGGCCACTTCCCAAGGTTTGACCCAGTCGCCCGCAACGCGCAGGTCAATGCCGGCGTCATCTTCGATCACCTTGCACACCGTCATCTCACCCGCGCCCATGCCATAACGTCGGCCTGCTTCGCGGAAACGTTCGTGGGTCGCCTCGGTCAGGGAGTTGGTGGTGCCGACTTTATCCATCAACTCTTTGATCAGGCTCAGGTCTTTCAGGCACAAGGCAATCGGGAAAGACGGGTCGTAATGGCCTGCAAAGATCGAAGGCACATCATGCGACAGAACGAAACTGTCGGCAGCACCGCCTTTCATCACCTCCCACCAGACGGCCGGGTCTAATCCGGCAAGCTTGGCTGTCACCATCGCCTCGCCAATCGCAGCGGCGTGGATTTTCCACAGTTGGTTGTTGACCAGTTTGGCGACATAGCCGTTGCCATAGGCCCCCACTTTGCGCAGTTGGCCCATGGCTTCGATCACGGGACGAACCTGTTCGATCACCGCATCATCCCCGCCCACAAACATCGGCATATCGCCCCGGATCGCCGCATCGACCGACCCTGTGACGGGCGCATCCACCGCCTGACCACCTTTGGCAGCAAACTCCGCTGCCAGATCGCGCATCAGGAAGGGGGAAGAGGTCGTCATATCGACCCAGATTTTTCCCGTGCAATCGCCCGACAAAAAGCCATGCGGGCCGCGCAGCACCGCCTCAACCTCCTTAGGGCCAAAGACCATGGTCACCACCACATCGCAGCGCGCCAGCACATCGGCGGGGCTGGTGGCTTTGGCCGCCCCCATCGCAGCCAACCCTTCCATCGCCTCGGGGCGGATGTCGTAGACCACCATGTCAAACCCGTGGCGGCGTATGTTGGCTGCGGCATTCTTGCCCATTGTGCCCAAACCGATGAAACCGATGCGCATATTTGTCCTCCTTTGGCTGCTGGGTTGCAGCCTGCGCCCCTTGGGCCTAGGTTGTCCAACAAAAGCCCGTTAAGGCGGGGATAAGGCGGGCTTATGGCCTGCGGTTGGGATGCATGGATATTGAACTGCGACTGCTGCGTTCCTTTGCTTTGATGCACGAGGCGGGCTCGATCAGTCGGGCGGCTGAGCGGATGGGGTGCACGCAGGCCGCCATGTCGATGCGGTTAAAGACCATCGAAACAGAACTGGGCGCAGCCCTGTTTTTGCGCACCCAGCAGGGATTGGACCCCACGCCACGCGGGGCAGAGCTTTACGCCAAAGCCTTGGGCGTGCTGGCGGCCTATGACGAGATGATGTCCGCCACCCGCGCGCGCCCGATGGCCGAGCGGATCCGCTTGGGGATGCCCGACGATTACGCCTTGGGCTGGCTGGGGCCAGTTTTGGCCAAGCTGTCGCTGGATCGCGCCGAGGTGGAAATCACCTGCGATCTGTCGGCCCATCTGATGGCCAAGGTGCAACGGCAAGATCTGGATCTGGCCCTTGTCACGCTTGATAGCCGACCGGCGCTGACGCGGGCTGCTGCCGAAGTGCCGCTGTCTTGGGTGGGGGCTGCGCAAGGTGGCACGGTGCGGCTTGCGGCCTATCCTGAGGGCTGCGTCTTTCGCCGGGCGATGATTGCCAGTCTGCAAGCTGCCGGCCGGCCATGGCAAGTGGCAGTGCAAAGCAGCAGCCACGCGGGCATCTTTGCGGCGGTGCGCGCGGGGGTTGCGGTCAGTGCGGTGGCCACGGGCACAGCGCCGCCTGATCTGGGCGAGGGAGGTGCAGGTCTACCTGCCCTGCCCCGCATTCCGGTTTATCTGGTGTCGACGGCCAAGCTGAGGCCCCTCGCGCGGCGGTTGGAAGCGGCGCTGATGACGCAAATGCTGGCTTGGCCGAACCGATGAAACTGACCCCTGAATTGCTGTTGCGGGCCTATGGAGCGGGCGTTTTTCCCATGGCCGAGGGGCGTGCAGACCCCGTTATCCACTGGATCGACCCGCAGCGCCGCGCCATCTTTCCCATGCCGGGGTTTCACACCTCGCACAGTTTGGCCCGCCATATCCGCCGCACCCAACCGCGCGTTACGGTGGACGCGGATTTCGCCGGCGTGGTGCGCGGCTGCGCCAATCGGCCGGAAACATGGATCAACGCCGAGATTTTCGCCGCCTACAGCGCTTTGTTCGATCAAGGTCACGCCCATAGCCTAGAGGTTTGGCACGGGTCTGAGATGATCGGCGGCATCTACGGTGTGGTTCTTGGGGCAGCGTTTTTTGGCGAAAGCATGTTTTCGGCCAAAGTGAACGGGTCAAAAATGGCGCTGGCCTATTTGATGCACCGCTTACAGGCGGGGGGCTTCCAATTGTTTGATGTGCAGTTCCTGACCGACCACCTTGCCAGCCTAGGCGCGGTGGAAATCTCGCGGGCAAGTTATCGCCAGCGCTTGGCCGAGGCTTTGGCAAACACCGCCCAATTCGCGCCGCAGGGCTACCCGTCTGAACCAGAGGTGGCCTTTGTGCTGTCTTGAGCGGGGGCTAAAGATCCGGCGGGTATGTCACAATGCAAGATCCAAACGTCATAACGCGGATGATCAAGGGCCGATAACGCCGGGCTGGAGGCAATCATCCAGCCATGAAACACCGGATCGGTAAGGCCCGAATCCAAGATCGTCATATGGGCAAAGGCATCGGTCAAAGGAGAGTCTGCCGGATAGCGGCATTCATCCAAACGCAGCGTCAATCGACCCACGACCTGCAGTTGCCCCGGGGCCAGATCAAAGTCAGACACCGTCCCCGTCAGTCGATCTAAAAGCCGTACCACACCGCCGGTGGCCACAACCACCTGGGCCGATCCCGCCATGGCCAATCCCAAGACCATTGCCCCGGCAAGACCAAGGCGGACCAAGGCTGTCATGGGGCGTTTTCCGTACCGCTTGCCGGTTTGGAACCGACAAACTTCATCAAAAGCGACACCAGCGACACGGCCCCTTGGGTGTCTTCGATTTCGTCGCCCGGCGCCAAAACATCCGGCATCCCGCCAGGTTGCAGTTCGATATAATTGCCGCCCAATAAGCCCTCGGAAGATATCAAAACGGCACTGTCACTGGGCAATTCAAGGCCCTTGTTCAATGAAAGAACCGCATCGGCCATATAGGTCTGCGGGTTCAGCGTCACTTGCGTCAGCGTGCCCACCTTTACCCCGGCAAGCTTTACATCTGACCCAAGGCCAACCCCTTCGATCGAACGGAACGACGCATGCAGATCGTAAGTATCTTGGTCCCCACCCAAGCCAGCACCTTGGCCGGCAAAGAAGGCAAAGCCCAAGGCGGCAGCCACAACAAGCACACCGGCGGCAATCTCTAGCTTATCTTCGGCCATGATCTGCCCTGCCTAACCTGCCAAGTTTATTGTGGTGTCCAAGCTTCGTAATCGGCCCGCGCCGCAGGGGCGGCCCGACGGATGGATCCGGGTGGCGCATAAGCCGCAGCCGTGCCCGTCAGGTTTTCCTGATGCGGTTCTTCCCACGCCTTATGCGGCAACGGGGACGTTGTGGGAGGGTGATCCCACGTATGGTGCAGCCAGCCGTGCCAATCGGGAGAGACGCGCGAGGCTTCCATTTCGCCGTTGTAAATCACCCAGCGCTTTTTGCCATCGGCGGTTTGGTAATACAGGTTGCCTTGGCCATCCGCCCCCACCTTGACCCCGCGCCGTGCGGTGAAAAGCTGGGTTCCCAAGGTCTGGCTATTCCACCAAGTCACTGCGCGCTTTAGAACAGACATGGCTGACCTCCGAATGCTTTAGCGTTCTATGCCGGAACGGGGGGAAAAGGTCCAGAGGTGGCGCAAACGAGTTTTCTGCGAAAACTCTGGTCATCGATCTTTCTGCGAAAGATCGTTCTGAAAATTTTCGCAGAAAATTTGTGGGCGCACTTAAAAGCGCAACGCCTCCGCAATGGCCGCCCAAAGCACCTCCACCGGTTCGACCCCCACCGAAAAGCGAATAAACCCCGGTGCCACCGCATCGCCCCAACGCGCGCGGCGCTCGCCCGCCGAATGGGTGCCGCCGAAAGAGGTGGTTTGCGTGACATAGGCGCAGCGCGACAGGAAGGCTTCGGCCTCGGCCTCGCCTTCCAACTCAAACGTCAGCAAAAAGCCAAAACCGCTCATCTGCCGCTTGGCGATGGCATGGGCGCGGTCGGTGGGCAGGCCGGGATAGCGCAGGGCTTTGATGCGCGGATGCAGGGCCAAGCGTTCGGCAATCGTCTGCGCGCTGGCGCACATGCGGGCCAAGCGCACCTCTAGCGTTTCAAGGCCACGGTGCAACAACCACGCCTCAAACGCCCCCGGCACCGATCCCGACAGTTTGCGCCATTCGGCCACCCGCGCCATCAATGCCGGATCGCGCCCCGAGACATGGCCGTACAGCACATCGGAATGGCCCGCCGGGGCCTTGGTATCAGCCGCCACCACCAGATCGGCCCCCAGATCCAAGGGGCGCTGCAACAAGGCGGTCATCGTGGTGTTATCCACAATCAACCGCGCCCCCACAGCATGGGCCTTGCGCGCCGCCAAGGACAGATCGCAGCAATCCAGCCCGGGGTTTGACGGTGTTTCGACAAAGACCACCGAGGCGCCGGTAAAATCAGCCGCGTCCATGTCGGCGGTGGCAATCAGGCGCATGTTCACGCCAAGGGGGGCGAGGAACTGATCCGTCAACAGGCGGGTTGTGTAATAGCCGTCGGAGGGCAAGATCACCTCGGATCCGGCAGTGCAGGTGCAAAACAACGCCGCCGCAATCGCAGCCATGCCAGAGGGAAAGCCCACGACAGTGGCCCCTTCCAGAATAGCCAGTTGCTCTTCCACCTCTTCCCAAGTGGGCATCGCCATGCGGCCGTATTTATAGGCGGCATTTTCCAAAGCAGGCAAATGATAGGTCGTGGCCGACACCAAAGGCGGGGCAATCGGATCGCCGCGCCCCAACCTGTCCGCCCTGTGGTGCAGCATATCGGCAAAGCGGCGGTCATGGGTCATGGCAGGGATCCTATTGAAAAAAGCCGAGGGAAAGACCCCCGGCAAAAGTTGAGTATTTAGGCCAAGATGAAGTTATTCAAGCCGTGCCGGAAAGCCCGCTGCGCGCAGATCGGTGCCAAGCGCATCTTCCAGCAATTTGACGATCTGGGTTGATTGCGCCTGCCCGCCATAAACCGCCTTGCCCTTCATAAAGGTTTGGTTGGTCAGTGACGTCAAATCCAACGGCACGCCGTATTCCTTACCGAACCCCATGGCAAAGCCCAGATCCTTCAGCGCCAGATCCATCGTGAAGGCGATGTCGTAAGACCCATTCAAGATCAACTGGCCTTCGGTTTCATGCACGAAAGAAGACCCCGACGAGGCCGTAATCGCCTCCCACGCGGTTTTCAGATCAAGACCGCCGCGTTTGGCCAGCATCAATGCCTCTCCATCGGCAACCAGATGGATAAATGCCAACATATTGGTGATGACCTTGATCACCGCCGCCGATCCCAGTGGCCCCATGTGGAAAATTTTGTCCCCGATCGCCTGCAAAGCGGGGCGGTGCAGGTCGAACAGGTCTTGCGCGCCGCCCACCAGCACGGTGATCTCGCCGCGCGCTGCCAGATGCACCCCGCCTGTCACCGGCGCTTCCAGCATCCGCACGCCAAACCCTTGCGCCAATTCGCCCAAGCGCAGCACATCCTCCCGCCCGAGGGTAGAGTTTTCCACCCAAGTGGCCCCCGCGCGCATCGCCGGCAAAATCTGCGCCAGAACGGCTTCTGACACCGCAGGTGATGGCAGGCAGGTGAAGATATGATCCACCCCCGCCGCCAGTTCCGCCGGCGAGGCCGCAACCTTTGCCCCCATCGCCGCATGGCGGGCCGCAAGGTCAGTGTTGCGGTCGTAAACCGTGACCTGATGACCGGCCCGGATCAGACTGGCGGCCAGATGACCGCCCAGATTGCCAAGCCCGATATAGCCATAATTCATTCCGCCCACCCAACGATGCCTTTCACTTCGCAGAAATCATGAATGCCCCAATCGGCATATTCGCGCCCGTTGCCCGACTGTTTGTAGCCGCCAAAGGGGGCGAATGTATCCCAAGCGGGATAGTTCAGGTTCACCGTGCCCGCGCGCAGACGGCGGGCGACAGGCTTAGCCTCTTCAACGCTTCCTGCGATATAGGCGGCCAGACCGTAAGGCGTGTCGTTGGCCATTTCGACCGCGTGGTCGATGCTGTCATAGGGCAGAATCGACAGGACAGGCCCAAAGATTTCCTCGCGTGAGATGGTCATGTCATTGGTCACATGGCCAAAGATCGTGGGCTTCACAAACCAGCCGTGGTTCAGGCCTAGTGAACGCCCGATCCCGCCACAGACCAGCGTAGCCCCTTCGTCGATGCCCGCCTGAATAAGGCGCTGCACCTTATCGAACTGCAGCTTTGAAATCAGCGGGCCCATGGTTGTTTCGCTATCCGTTGGATCGCCCACCACTACGGCGGCTGCGGCCTCAGCCGCATATACCAAGGCGGCGTCATGCAGATCGGCGGGCACAAACATGCGTGTTGGCGCATCGCAGCTTTGGCCCGTGTTGCCAAAGCACGCCTCGACCCCTGCTTTGACAGCCGCGGCAAGGTCAGCACTGGGCAGGATGATGTTGGGCGATTTGCCGCCCAATTCCTGGGCAACGCGCTTGACCGTGGGGGCGGCGGCCGCGGCCACGGCGGTGCCCGCACGGGTGGAACCGGTGAAGGAGACCATGTCGACATCGGGATGCGAGGACATACGCGCGCCCACATCCAACCCCGTGCCGTTGACAAGGTTGAACACACCCGCAGGCACGCCCGCCTTATGGCAGACATGGGCAAACAGCACCCCCGACATCGGCGCAATTTCAGACGGTTTCAGCACCATCGTGCAGCCGGCAATCAGCGCGGGTGCCACTTTGCAGGCGATCTGGTTCATCGGCCAGTTCCACGGCGTGATCAGCGCACACACACCGATGCCTTCGTGCACGATGCGTGTGGTGCCGCGCATATATTCCCAGGCCATCGCCTCGGCGGCTTTGATCGTGCTTTCGATATGCACTTGGCCCGCCCAAGCCTGCGCGCCGCGCGCCCATTCGATAGGCGCGCCCATCTCGGTGCTCATGACTTGGGCGAATTCCTCGTACATCTCGTTATAGGTATCAAGGATGCGTTTGACTAAGGCGATCCGCTCGGCGACGGGGGTCACCGTCCAAGCCGGAAAGGCCGCCTTGGCGCTGGCGATGGCGGTGTCAATATCAACCATATCGCCCAAGGCGACTTGGGCCACGATCTCTTCGGTCGCGGGGTTTTCCACCCCCATCCGCGCGCTGGAATGGGGGGTGACCCAAGCGCCACCGATGTAGAACTTTTCCATATGTGCCGGAACCATCATATCCTCACTTGAAATGGATGTTGTATTTGGCGCGGATGGCAGCGTCGATCTGGGGATCAATCACGTTGCCTGCGCGCGACAGAATTTCATTCTTGCGCTCGATGGCCTTGTCAAGCAAGACGGGCTTGCCTGCCTCGTTCCATTCCTTCGGGCTCATCCGGTTGGCGACTTTGGGATAGATATACTCGGTTTGCATCAGTTTGAGCGTTTGGTCCGACCCCAGATAATGCCCCGGCCCGCCCAAGCAGACCTCTTTCATCGCCTCGATCGAGGTTGAATCCTCGGTGACCTCGATGCCGCGCACGCAGCGCATGGCTTGGCCCAAAAGATCATCGCCCAAGATCAGGCTTTCCATGCAGAACCCCAAAAGCGAGGCGTGCATGCCGACCGCTTCATAGCACATGTTCAATCCGGCCAGACCTGCCAGCGTGTTGGTGATGCCCTGTTCCCATCCGGCCTGCATATCAGGCAGTTTGCTATCGGAAATCCCCGAAGCAGCCCCGCCAGGCAGGTCGTAAAAGCGGTGCATTTGCGCACAGCCTGCGGTCAGCAAAGCCTGCTCGGCACTGCCACCCGACATCGCCCCCGTGCGCAAGTCTGACACAAAGGGCCATGTGCCAAAAATCGCCGGTGCACCCTTTTTGATGGCGTTGACATAAACCACCCCCGCCAAACATTCCGCCATAGCCTGCACAATCGCCAAAGCGATCGGGGCCGGAGCGGTCGCCCCCGCCTGCCCCGCGCTCAGCAGCAGCATCGGCATGCCGCGCCGGATACAGTCTTCCATCACGCGGCAGGATTCTTCGGCGAACTTCATCGGCGGTACGACAAAGCAGTTGGAGTTGCTGACAAAAGGCCGCTCTAGCCACTTATCCTCGCCGCCGGCGACCTGATGCAGAATGTCAAAGGCGGGGGCGACGGCGTCGGGGTCAAAAAAGCTGGTGCCGACGTGCTTTTTGGTGCCCGCAAGGCAGGCATACAGCGTGTTCAGGTCCATATCGACGTTGTCGATCACATCGCGGCACACCATCGTGCGCTGGTAGAAGTGGATGTTGTCAAGGTTATCGACCAAGCGTGCTGCATCATACAGATCTTGCGCGGTCGAATCGCGGTAGTCCAGCGTGATCGGGTCAACGATATGCACAGCAGCCCCTGCCGTGCCGAAATGCACATTGGTGCCCGACAGATGCAAATCATGGCGGGTGTCGCGGGCGTGCAGCGTAATGTTGCGCGCAGCCACCGCCAGCATATCTTCGACCAAGGCACGCGGAAAGCGGATGCGCCCGTCATCGCCCGTCATCGCCCCCGCGCCAGTCAAAATTTCCACCCCCGACGAGGGCGCATTCGACAGGCCGATCACCTCTAGCGCCTCTAGGGCCGAGGCATGGATTTTCGCCATCCCCGCCTCGGTCAGCGGCTTATAGGTGCCTCCGGGCAAGCCACCGCGCACGGGGCGCACGTCATCGGCCAAGGGCGCTGCCCGCATGGCCACGCGGGCCTGACGCCCACCGGAACGGCCAGACCGCGCCCGTGCAGGTTCACAAATGTCTCCAAGATCGCTCATCGCTTTGCCCTTTCATCTTGGCATAAATACTCCGGGGGTGCGGGGGCTGGCCCCCGCTTTGCCCCGTGGTTACATCTTCACGCGCGCCGCTTTGGGGTCATACATCGGCACCAAAGAGGCCACGGCCTTGTGCCGCACGCCTGCGACTTCGATTTCATAGCTGCTAGCCAGCACATCCGCCTCACTTTGGCCTTGGCAGGGCACATAGCCCATGCCGATAGCCCCGCCGAGGTGGTGCCCATAGTTGCCCGAGGTCACCGGCCCCACGATCTTACCATCGCGCACGATGGCCTCGTTGTGAAACAGCAGCGGCTCAGGGTCGGTCAGGCGGAATTGCACCATGCGGCGGTTCAACCCCTCGTCTTGCTTTTTCAGCACGGCATCGCGGCCGATGAAGGCGGGCTTTTTGGTGCGCACGGCAAAGCCAAGGCCCGCTTCCAGCACATGGTCTTCGTCGGTGATGTCATGGCCAAAGTGGCGGAAGGCCTTTTCGATCCGGCAGGAATCCAGCGTATGCAGGCCACACAGCGTCATCAGACCCGTGGCATCCAGCGCCTCGAACACATGGGCGGTTTGGTCGGCGCTGACGTACAATTCCCAGCCCAATTCGCCCACATAAGTAACGCGGTGCGCGCGCGCTAACCCCATCCCGATTTCGATTTCTTTCGCGGTGCCAAAAGGGTGGGCTTCATTGCTAAAGTCGTTGGGCGAGACGGCCTGCATCACCTCGCGCGCTTTGGGGCCCATGACACACAGCACCGATTCCGCCGCTGTTATGTCGGTGATCACCGCAAAGGCATCGCCCACATGGCGGCGCATCCACGCCAGATCACGCTGCAAGGTGGCACCGGGCACCACAGCCAGATAGGCGGTTTCCGACAGGCGCGTCACGGTCAGATCGCTTTCAATCCCGCCGCGCGCATTGAGCATCTGGGTATAGACAATGCGCCCCACCGGCACATCCATCTCGTTACCACAAACCTTGTTCAGGAATGCACAAGCATCGCGCCCTTCGACCCTGATCTTACCAAACGAGGTCATATCAAAAAAGCCGACCCCGTTTCGCACGGCCAGATGTTCGGCCTTTTGATTGTCAAACCAGTTCTGCCGCTTCCACGAATACTGATATTCGCGCGCCTGCCCCTCGCGGGCATACCAGTTCGCGCGTTCCCATCCGGCCACTTCGCCAAACACTGCGCCGCGTGCTTTGAGATGTTCATGCAGCGGCGTGCGCCGCACCCCGCGCGAGGTTTCCATTTGCCGATAAGGGAAGTGGTCGGCGTAGAGCAGTCCCAAGGTTTCAGAGACACGTTCCTTCAGATACTTACGGTTCTTCTGGAACGGCTGGGCGCGGCGGATGTCCACCTCCCACAAATCGAACGGCGCTTCGCCTTCCACGATCCAATGCGCAAGCGCCATCCCCGCCCCGCCAGACCCTGCGATCCCGACCGAGTTATAGCCCGCCGCAATCCAGTACCCGCCCAGTTCGGGGGCCTCGCCCAGATAATAGCGGTCATCGGGGGTAAAGCTTTCCGGCCCATTGAAGAACGTATGAATCCCCGCCGTTTGAAACAGCGGCATCCGGTTCATGGCGTCTTCCAAGATCGGTTGGAAATGGTCCCAGTCTTCGGGCAAAGTGTCGAACATAAAGTCTTCGCGAATGCCGCCCATGCCCCAAGGCTTGGCTTTGGGTTCAAACGCACCGATCATCATCTTGCCTGCATCAGACTTGTAATAGGCGCATTCGTCGGGCACGCGCAGCACGGGCAAATGGCCCAATCCCGCGACAGGTTCGGTGATCAGGTAGAAATGCTCGCAGGCATGCAAGGGCAAGGTCACGCCCGATTGTGCCGCAAGATCGCGGCCCCACATGCCGCCGCAGTTCACCACCACATCGGTGGCAATATGGCCGGGCACGCCGTTGGCGTCGATGTAATCGACCCCCGTGGCGCGGCCGCCCGCTTTTGTCACGCCTGTTACCTTGGTATGTTCAAAAATCTGCGCCCCGCGCATCCGCGCGCCTTTGGCCAGGGCCATGGCGATATTGCCCGGATCGCATTGGCCATCTAATGGCAGATGCACGGCCCCCACCACGTCTGATACGTTCAGATGCGGATACATGGCCTTCACCTCTGACGGCGAAATCTCGGTCACATCCACATCAAAAATCCGCGCCACGGTGGCTTGGCGCAAAAGCTCTTCGTGCCGGTGCTGGGTCAGTGCGACCGAGATCGACCCGACCTGCCGCATCCCCGTTTCCACACCGGTTTCCGCTGCCAGTTTCACATACAAATCTGCCGAATACTTGGCCAACCGCGTCATATTGGCCGAACTGCGCAACTGCCCGATCAGCCCCGCCGCATGCCATGTCGTGCCCGAGGTAAGCTGTTTGCGTTCCAGCAGCACCACATCGGTCCAGCCCATTTTGGCCAGATGATAGGCCACCGAACAGCCAGAAACACCGCCACCAATGATCACGGCGCGGGCGGAAGGTGGGATGCTCATTCTTGGGTCTCCGGGATCAGGACACGTTTGCCGGGGAAGGTTCCAGCGATTAGGTCGGCTTGGGCGCGGGCGATATCGCGCATTGGGTAGGTGTTGGACACAACGGGGCGGATACGGGCGGTGTTGATCAGGGTGACAAGGCCGCCAAACACCTCGCGCGGTTGGTGGGTGGCGCCGTGTAGCGTCAAGTCGTTGAGGTAAATCGTGCGCAGATCGCCCGTCACCATCGGCCCGCCGACAGCCCCCGATGTGGCATAGCGCCCGCCGGGTTTAAGTGCGTCAAGGCGTTGAGAAAAACCATCGCCGCCCACCACATCAATCACCACATCAAAGCTGCGCGCCTTGGGAGCGCTGTCGCGGTCAAGGATCATGGCCCCGATCTGGCGCAAGGGGGCGGATTTGTTCAGCGCGCACTGCGCTGTCACCACCGCCCCGCGCAGCAGCGCCAGTTGCACCGCCGCCAACCCCACACCGCCCGAAGCGCCCGTCACCAAGACCCGCTCGCCCACCGCCACATTGGCGCGGGTGAGCAGGTTATGCGCTGTGCCATGCGCGCAAGGCATCGCCCCAATTTCGATATCGGAAAGCGGAGAGGCCGTCACATCATGCAAATGCTTGGCCCGCACCACACAATATTGCGCAAAGGCCCCGTCAAATTCCGATCCGATCGACACAAAGGCCAAGGGGTTTTCCGCCGTAGGTTCGCCCTGATTGGTCGGGCAAATCACCCGCGCGCCCAAGGCCAGCCCCTCGACCCCGTCACCCAAGGCCACAATGCGGCCGCACAGGTCAGACCCTTGGATGCGCGGAAATTCCATCGCGCCGGCCCAACCGGCACGGCCTTCGCGGCCATACCAGCCGATGCGGGTGTTGATATCGGTGCGGTTCACACCGGCGGCCAGCACTTGCACCAGCACCTCGCCCTGTGCAGGGCGGGGTACGGGAATATCATCGCGCCACACCAGCGCCTCTGGCCCGCCGTGGCGGGTCAGCTGTGCGCCAGACATGGTGCGCGGCAAGGTCATGCGCGGATCCGCTCGTTCTTGGCATCCCATAGCGGTTGGTCTTCTTGCACCACGGCGGGATAGCGGGTGCCAAAGATTTCGACCTCGACCGCCGTGCCTGCCACGTTCACCTCGGATTTGAGCATCCCAAGGCCGATACAAACGCCCACTCGGTGGCCGAAATACCCGCTGGTGAGTTCGCCGACCACTTGGCCCTTGTGCCAGATGGTTGACATATAAGGCGGATCTTGTTCGCCCGCCTCGATGACCAAGGTGCAAAACCGCTTAGACACGCCGCGCTGCTTTTCCGCCTCTAGCGCGGCTTTGCCGCGAAACTCCGGCTTGGCCCAATCGACAAACCGCTCTAGCCCACCTTGCAAGATGGTGTAATCGGTCGACAGATCACCCTTCCACGCGCGGTAGCCCTTTTCGACGCGCAGCGAATTAAGGGCGAACATCCCGAAGGGTTTCAACCCCAAGGGCGCGCCGGCTTTCATCACAACATCCCAGACTTTCGCGGTGTCGCCGATGGGCGAGTGCACCTCCCAGCCCAATTCACCCGCAAATGACACGCGGAACAAGTAAACCTCAGCCCCCGCGATCTTGGCTTTCTGGAAGGTCAGCCAGCCTTTGGACAGATCGGCATCGCAGCACTGCGCCAAAACTTCGCGCGACTTGGGGCCGGTTAAGATCTGGCAAGACCATTGGTCAGTCGCATCCACCAGCGTCAAACCGGGGGCGAGGTGCTTTAGCAACCATTCCTTGTCATGGCTTTGCGCGGTGGCAGCGGTGATCAGCAAAACCTGATCCTCGCCCAGCCGTGCCACAGACATTTCGGTGACAATCCGGCCCTTGTCGTCGCTGAAATAGGCCAGCCCCAAGCGCCCCACCGACGGGATCTTGCCCGTAATCTGGCGCGACAGCCAAGCCACCGTGCCCTCGCCCGAAATCATATAGCGGCTAAAGCCCGGCAGGTCCAAAATCCCCGCCGCATCGCGCACGGCGGCACATTCTTCGGCCACGGCCCCAAACCATGGGCCCTTACGCTCCCATGTGCGTTGGGCGTCTTCACTGATATCGTCGCCCGGGCGGGCGTACCACGTGGCGCGTTCCCAGCCATTATAGGGGGCATAAACAGCGCCCAAGGCTTGGGTTTGGGAATGAACGGCTGACAGCTTTTTACCGCGCCCTTCCGGCCAAGAATGGTGGGGGAAGTGGATGGCGTATTCGTGGCCATACACCTCCATCCCCTTTTTGACGCAATACTCAGGGTCTTCAAAGCCGGTAAAGCGGCGCGGGTCGCACGACCACATATCCCATTCGGTCGCCCCTTCGGTGACCCATTCGGCCAAAACCTTGCCCGCGCCACCGGCTTGGCAGATGCCAAAGGTGAAAACACACGCTTCAAACGCGTTGGGCACGCCGGGCATCGGGCCGATCAGCGGGTTGCCATCGGGCGTATAGGGAATGGGGCCGTTGATAACCTTGGTCAGCGCCGCCTTTTCCAGCAAGGGCACGCGGGCCATGGCATCGGCGATGTGCCATTCCAGACGTTCCAGATCGTCGGGAAACAGTTGGAAGCTGAAGTCTTGTGGGAAGGGGTCGTCGGGGGTTGTCCAATGGGCTTTGCAATTGCCCTCATAGGGGCCAAGGTTGAAGCCGTTCTTTTCTTGGCGCAGGTAGTAGCTGGAATCGACATCGCGCAAGAGCGGCAGCTTATGGCCCACATCGCGCGACCACTTTTCCAACTCGGGGATGGTGTCGAACAGCATATACTGGTGGCTCATCACCATCATCGGCAGATCGCGGCCAAACCATTTGCCCACCTCGCGGGCGTAGTAGCCTGCGGCGTTGACCACGATTTCGCAGCGGATATCACCCTTGGGGGTGGACACCACCCATTCGTCGCCTTCACGCCGCACACCGGTGGCGGGGCAGAACCGCTCGATCCGCGCGCCCATTTGCCGCGCGCCTTTGGCCAAGGCTTGGGTCAATTGCGCAGGGTCAATGTCGCCGTCATAGGGGTCGTGCAAGGCGCCCGACAGATCGTGGGTTTCCAAGAAAGGGTAGACGTTTTTGACATCAGCCGCAGAAAGGATATTTAGATCCATCCCCTGATAGCGACCCATGCCCACCACGCGTTGAAATTCTTGCAGGCGTTCCTTGGTATGGCCCAGACGCACCGATCCGGTGACGTGGTAGTTCATCGGATAATCCACCTCGGCCCCCAAGCCGCGATACAAACTGGCTGAATAGCGCTGCATGTTCATGATCGACCAAGACGACGAAAAGGTCGGCACATTGCCCGCCGCGTGCCAGGTCGACCCTGCGGTCAGCTCGTTCTTTTCCAACAAGACACAATCGGTCCATCCCGCTTTGCACAGATGGTAAAGCGACGAGGCGCCAACGGCCCCGCCGCCAATGATCACCACACGCGCGGTTGTTGGAAAATCAGCCATGTCACACTCCCTTATCGTTGGCGCCAGTATCACCCCCTTGGGGCCTGCTTTCAATTCGTGCCAGACCGCGCTATTGATCGATAAATTCGATCAGAGGGCGAGATGCAGACCGAAGTTATTGACACATTTTTAGACCTGATCGAAACCCGCAGCTTTCATCGCACAGCGGAACGGTTGCAGGTCAAACAATCCACCATTTCCGCCCGCATTGCAGCACTTGAAGTGACCTTGGGCGCGCGGTTGTTCACACGCTCGCGCGCGGGAACAGACCTGACCACCGAAGGGCTGAAATTCGAAACCCACGCCCGCGCCCTGCGCCATGCTTGGGCCGAGGCGCAGCGGGCGGTGGTGCCGTCTGGTACAGCGGCGGTGGTGCTGCGCATTGGTATCCAGAATGATCTGGCGGCGGGCAATATCGGCGACTGGGTGGCGAATTTTCGCAAATCGCTGCCGGAATGTTCATTTTACATCGAGCCGGATTATTCCGCACAGATGTGCAAAGACCTTGACCGCGGGCTTTTGGATTTTGCCGTGCTGTATTCACCGCAAGCTTTGCCGGATCTGCACATCACCTCGGTGGGCGATGTGAAATACCGCCTGATCAGTTCGGACGGATCAAGACGGACAAGTATTGACCCCGCGCGTTACATTCGCGGTGCCTATTCGGCGGCCTTTGATGAAACCCACCGCCAAGTGCTGCCCGATTGCGCGGTTGCGGTGCTGGCATCGGGGCAGAATGCGGCGGTGGCAGGGCTTTTGGCGCGGATGGGCGGGGCGGGGTTTGTGCTGGCCGAAACTGCGGAGCAGATGATCGCCGCAGGTGGCTTTGCGGCCGTGTCGGATGTGGAGCCGATCAGCCAACCGATCTTTGCCGCCATGCACCAGCGCCACCGCACCAGCCGGATGCACCGCCACCTGACGCGGATTGTGGCGCGCGAGATTGCGGGGCGCAGTTGAGGCAAAGGGCGCGCGGCGGCCCCGGCTGGGGGGTTTCACACCCCCCAGACCCCCCGTGGAGTATTTGAACCTCGGTGAAGGGTTAAAGCCCCGTGATCCCCGGCAAGCGCAACCCGTGGTCTTTGGCGCATTGGATGGCCGTATCATAACCCGCATCGGCATGACGCCATACGCCTGAGGCGGGGTCGTTCCACAGCACCCTTTCCAAGCGTTTGGCGGCTTCAGGCGTGCCGTCCGCCACGATCACCACACCTGCGTGCTGGCTAAAGCCCATGCCAACCCCGCCGCCGTGGTGCAGGCTGACCCAAGTGGCGCCTGAGGCGGTGTTGATCAGCGCGTTGAGCAGCGGCCAGTCAGAGACGGCGTCTGATCCGTCTTTCATTGCCTCGGTCTCGCGGTTGGGCGAGGCCACAGAGCCTGCATCCAGATGGTCGCGGCCAATGACGATGGGGGCTTTCAACGCGCCCGAGGCGACCATGTCGTTGAACATCAGCCCTGCACGGTGGCGATCACCCAGGCCAATCCAGCAGATGCGGGCGGGCAGGCCTTGGAAGGCGATACGCTCGGAGGCCATATCCAGCCAGCGGTGCAAGTGATGGTTTTCAGGGAACAGCTTTTTCATCGCCGCATCGGTCTTGCGGATATCTTCCGGATCGCCCGACAGCGCCACCCAGCGAAAGGGGCCGATGCCTTTGCAAAACAGCGGGCGGATATAGGCGGGCACGAAACCGGGAAAGGCGAAGGCGTTCTCTAGCCCCTCTTCTTTCGCCACCTGACGGATGTTGTTGCCGTAATCGAGCGTGGGCACACCGGAATTCCAAAAATCAACCATCGCCGCGACATGGGCGCGCATAGAAGCACGCGCCGCCAGTTGCACGGCCTTGGGATCGCTTTCCTGCTTGGCGCGCCATTCGCCGATGGTCCACCCCACGGGGCAATAGCCATGCAGCGGATCATGGGCCGAGGTTTGGTCGGTGACGATATCGGGCCTGTGCCCGCCCGCTTTCATGCGGCGGTAAATCTCGGGGAAAACCTCGGCGGCGTTGCCGACAAGGCCGACCGATTTGGCCTCGCCCGCCGCTGTCCAAGCATCGATCATGGCCAAGGCTTCGTCGAGCGTTTTGGCCTTGGCGTCGACATAGCGGGTGCGGATGCGAAAATCTATGCGGGTCTCGTCAACCTCGACCGCAAGGCAGCAGGCCCCGGCAAACACCGCCGCCAAGGGCTGCGCCCCGCCCATGCCGCCCAAGCCACCGGTCAGGATCCACCGACCTTTCAGATTGCCATTGTAATGCTGCCGCCCAGCTTCGGCAAAGGTTTCATAAGTACCCTGCACGATGCCTTGGGTGCCGATGTAGATCCACGACCCTGCGGTCATCTGCCCGTACATCATCAGGCCCTTTTTATCCAAGTCGTTAAAATGCTCCCAAGTGGCCCAATGGGGCACAAGATTGGAATTGGCGATCAGCACGCGCGGAGCATCGGTGTGGGTTTTGATGATGGCAATGGGCTTGCCTGATTGCACGATAAGGGTTTCATCCGCTTCCAGATCGCGCAGGCCAGCACAGATGCGGTCAAAATCCTCCCATGTGCGGGCAGCACGCCCGATGCCACCGTACACCACCAGCTCATGCGGGTTTTCAGCCACATCGGGGTGCAGGTTGTTCATCAGCATGCGCAGGGGGGCTTCAGTCAGCCAAGATTTGGCCGACAGCTCGGTGCCAGTGGCGGGGTAGATGTCGCGGGTGTTGTGGCGGGTCATGGGAACCTCAAAGAATGTGGCCAGCGATGATCATACGCTGGATTTCAGAACTGCCTTCGTAGATGCGGAAAATCCGGCAATCACGGGCAAGACGTTCAAGGGGAAAGTCGCGGGTAAAGCCGTAACCGCCGTGCAATTGCAACGCCGCATCGGTGACGCGGTGCACCATTTCTGACGCAAAGAGTTTCGCCATCGAGGCTTGCAGCGTGCAGCGCGCGCCAGACTGGCGCAGGGCCACAGCTTGGGCGGCCAGCGCGCGGGCGGCGGCAAGGTCGGTGGCCATATCGGCCAGTTGCCAGCGGATACCTTGGCGGGTTGACAGCGCCTCACCGCCGATGATGCGGGTTTTGCACCAGTCTTGCGCCAGCTTTAGCGCGGTGGAGGCGATGCCCGTGGCCATCGCGGCCACTTCGATGCGGCCATGGTCGAGCACCTTCATCGCCGTCTTAAAGCCCGTGCCTTCGGGGCCAAGGCGGTTTTCTTGCGGGATCAGACAGTCAAACTCCAGCTCCCAGACATGGCCGCCGCGCAGGCCCATGGTGCGTTCCACACGGCCATAAGTCAGGCCCTGCGTGCCCTTTTCGACCACAAAGGCCGAAATGCCGCGATGGCCTGCGGCGGGGTCTGTGAGGGCGTAAACGATTAGAAAATCAGCCACACCGCCGTTGGAAATGAAGCACTTCGCCCCTTTCAGGCGGTAGTGATCGCCCTGACGGGTGGCCGTGGTGCGCATATCGGCGGGGTCAGAACCTGCGTTGCGTTCGGTCAGCGCAAAGGCCCCAAGCTTCGACCCTGCCGCCGCATCGGGCAAAAACCGCGCCTGCAAAGCGGCATCGGCCCCAAGCAGCAGCGAGTCGGTTGCCAGATAATGTGCCGTCAGCGCCGAGGCGGTTGACCCGCAAGCCCCTGCAACAGCCTCTACCGCCGCATAGAGCGCTGAGGCTGCGATGTCGGGGCCATAGGGCGCGGGCAGATTGGCCCCCATCAGGCCAAGGTCAGCCAAGATGGCCAGCTGGCGGTGCACGAACTGGGCGGTTTCATCGGTTTCAGCCGCCAAGGGGGCGATCTTATCGGCCAAAGCGCGGCCGAGTTGGTCTAAGAAGCTTTGCTCTTCGGGGGTCATGGGGCGATCCCAAATTTGGCCAGAATGGCGGGCCCATCGGCGCCCAGTTGCGGGGCGGTGTTGGGCGACAGGGGCTTTGCGCCGTCAAAGCGCACGGGTTGGCCGATGATGGCCGATGTGCCCAAGACAGGATGGGGCATTTGCGCCACCAAATCGCGGGCGATGGCATGGGGCGATGCTGCCGCCTCTGCCAGCGTTTGCACTTGGGCGGTGGGGATTCCGGCGGCGGCGAGGGCTGCAACAACTTCGGCCACGGGGCGCTGCATCGTCCAGTGTTCAATCGCGGCCTTGATGCGCGGCTCTCGCGCGGTGCGGCCTTCGTCGGTGGATAGGGCCGCATCGCCCCCCATGTCTGACCCGATCACGGCGCAAAGGGCTTGCCATTGACGATCACCCAAAACGGCGATGACAGCTTGGCCATCGCTGCAGGTAAAGCAGCCAAAGGGGGTCGACAGCGGGTGGCGGTTGCCCACCGGCCTGGGCGTGCGGTCTGCGTAGAACTGCAGGGCGTGGCTGGTGGGCAGCAAAGAAAACAGCGCATCGAACATTGCCACGTCAATGGTGGCACCCTCGCCCGTGGCGTTTCGGCGGTACAGGGCGGCAAGGATCGCCCATGAGGCGTAAAGCCCCGCCATCAAATCGCCGTAACTTTCACCCACTTTCAAGGGCTTGCCCCCCGCTTCTCCCGTCGCGGCCATCAGGCCTGACATGGCCTGCGCCACCAGATCATAGGCGGGCAAATGCGCATCCGGCCCGCTTTGCCCAAAGCCCGAAATCGAGGCATAGATCAGCGCAGGCTTGTCTTGCCGCAACTCTGGCCCAAGCCCCAAGCGGGCGGCCACGCCCGGGCGAAAGTTTTCCACCACCACATCGCAGTGCAAGGCGATGGAACGGGCGACATGCACGGCCTTTGGGTCTTTCAGGTCTAGCACAATCGACTGTTTGCCGCGGTTCATCAGCGTAAACAGCGCGGATTCGCCCTGCACAAAGGGGCCAATGTGGCGGTAATCATCGCCCTGTGGCGGTTCCAGCTTGATCACCTCGGCCCCCAAATCAGCCAGAAGGGCCGTGCAAAAGGGACCAGCCATCACGCGGGTCAGATCAAGAATTCTAAGGCCCTTCAACATCATAGCGCAGGCATTTCAACGCCTGAGGCTTCCACAAGCGCGCCCGAAGCCACCAACCGTGCCGCGGCGGCCAGATCAGGAGCCATGTAGCGATCATCGCCCAAGGTCGCCACATCTTGGCGCAACCGCGCCACAACAGCCGCCAGTGGAGCCGAAGTTGGCAAGGGTGCACGAAAATCAATGCCTTGCGCGGCGGTGATCGCCTCGACCCCCAAGATCACATTCAAGTTTTCCACCATCCGCCCCAAGCGCCGCGCACCGTGGGCGGCCATGGAAACGTGGTCTTCCTGATTGGCCGAGGTGGGGGTGGAATCGATCACGGTTGGATGGGCCATATGCTTGTTTTCGCTCATCAAAGCGGCCGTTGTCACCTCGGCAATCATCAGGCCGGAATTCAGGCCCGGGCGCGGGGTCAAAAACGCTGGCAGATCAAAGCTAAGCACCGGATCAACCATCAACGCCACACGGCGTTGTGCGATGGCCCCGATCTCGCTGATGGCCATGGCGATCATATCGGCTGCAAAACCAACGGGTTCGGCGTGAAAGTTGCCCCCCGACACAATCTGCCCATCCGACAGCACCAAGGGATTGTCTGTGGCGGCATTCGCCTCGATTTCCAGCGTGCGGGCGGATTGGCGCAGAATATCGATCGCCGCCCCCGTCACCTGCGGCTGGCAGCGGATGCAATAGGGGTCTTGCACGCGGGCGTCGCCCTCGCGGTGGCTTTCGCGGATGACCGATCCTGCCAGCAAATCGCGCAGCGTGGAAGCCGCCGCAATCTGCCCCGGTTGACCGCGCAGCGCATGAATTTCCGCCGCAAGCGGCGCGGTGGAGCCCATGATGGCATCTGTCGACAGGGCCGAGGTGACAAGGGCGTTCAACGCCCCGCGCCACGCGCCAAACAGACCTGCTAGCGCGTAAGCGGTGGAAAACTGCGTGCCGTTGATCAGGGCCAGTCCCTCTTTGGGTCCAAGCACCACGGGGAAAAGCCCAGCATCAGCAAGGGCTTGCGCGGCGGTTTTGATCTGGCCGTTATGGTCAGCCTGACCGTGGCCGATCATCACTGCGGTCATATGCGCCAAGGGGGCCAGATCGCCACTGGCCCCGACAGAGCCTTGGGCGGGGATCACCGGCGTCACACCGGCGGCGAGCATGGCTTGCAGCATCTCAATAATCTGCCAGCGCACACCAGAGGCGCCGCGCCCCAAAGACAACAGTTTCAGCGCCATCATCAAACGCACGACGGGACGCGGCATTTGGTCGCCCACACCGCAGCAATGTGACAGGATCAGATTTTTCTGCAAGGTTTGCGTATCTTGCGGGGCGATCTTAAGGCTGGCCAACTTGCCAAACCCCGTATTCACCCCGTAAACCGCCGCTGATCCTGCCGCAGCCTTGGCAATCTGCGCTGCAGCCCATTCCACCCCCGCGCGGGCCGAAGGGTCAAGCGCGGCAGGGGCTTCGGTGCGAAACAGGCGTTCCAACTGGGCTAAGGTGGTCTGTCCGGGGATGAGGATTTCAGGCGTCAAAGCGGCCTCCAAACATGCGGGCATGCAACGGCGTTGCCCCAATTCTATAAGACAATTCCGCCGGATGGCGGGCGTTCCAGATGCACAGATCAGCCCGTTTTCCCGCCGCCAGCACGCCGCAATCGGCAAGCCCAAGGGCGCGGGCGGCGTGAAGCGTTGTGCCCTGCAACGCCTCTAGCGGGGTCATGCGAAACAGGGTGCAGGCCATGTTCATCGCCAGCGTAAGCGAGGTCATTGGCGACGAGCCTGGGTTGCAATCAGTGGCAACCGCCATCGCCACGCCAGCCTGTCGCAAGGCGGCAATGGGGGGCATTTGGGTTTCGCGCAGGGTGTAAAAGGCACCAGGCAAAATCACAGCCACGCTGCCTGATGCAGCCATCGCCGCCACGCCGTCCACGCCCAGATATTCCAGATGATCCGCCGACAAAGCACCGTACCCCGCCGCCATGACAGCGCCTTTGAGGTCGGAAAGCTGCTCGGCATGCAGTTTGACGGGCAGGCCCAAAGCGCAGGCTTGGGCAAACAGGCGGTCAACTTCGGCCACCGAAAAGGCGATGCCTTCGCAAAAGGCATCGACCGCGTCGATCAGGCCCAAGGCGGCGGCTTGGTGCAGCACGGGGATGGCCACCTCGCTGATATATGCGCCAGCGCGGCCTTGGTAGTCGGGCGGGATGGCATGGGCTGCAAGATGCGTGACCTTGACCCGCACCGCACGGTGCTGGCCGATCTGGCGGGCCACGCGCAGCATTTTGAGCTCATCGGCCACGGTGAGGCCGTAGCCGGATTTCACCTCGATCACCGTCGCCCCGCCCGCGATGATCTGATCGGCGCGTGTCAGGGCTTGGGCCAACAACTCCGCCTCTGATGCCGCACGGGTGGCACGCACGGTTGACAGAATACCACCGCCTGCGCGGGCCACCTGTTCATAACTGGCCCCGTTCAGGCGCAGCTCAAACTCTGCCGCGCGGTCGCCTGCAAAGACGATATGGGTGTGACAGTCGATCAAGCCCGGGGTGACGAGTTTGCCGCCAAGGTCTTGGGGCGCAAGACCGCCAAAAGCGGCGGGAAGGTCATCCATGGGGCCTGCAAAAGCGATCTGGTCGCCGTCAATCACCAAAGCCCCGCCCTCGATCAGGCCATAGCCCTGCACCATGGTCGCAAGCGTTGCATTGGTTAGAAGAATCGGCATGCGCCTTGCCTTATGTCTGGATTTATGGCTATTATGTCTGCACATATTCCAAAGTCAAGGAGCGGCCATGCTGCTGCACGCCGACCATGCCCTGTTGCCGCAAGGCTGGGTGCAAGATGTCACGGTTCACATCGCCGATGGCCGGATCGCGGCGATTGGTCCAGCACGCGGCGGGATGCGCGTGGGCTGCCTGCTGCCCGCGCCTGTCAACCTGCACAGCCACGCTTTTCAGCGCGCCATGGCGGGGTTGACCGAATACCGCACCGCTGGCCAAGACAGTTTTTGGACATGGCGCAGCCTGATGTACCGCTTTTTGGAACACCTTTCGCCCGAAGATGTGGGCATCATCGCCGCCCAAGTCATGGTGGAAATGGCAGAGGCGGGTTACGGGGCCGTGGCAGAGTTTCACTATCTGCACCACGCGGTCAGCGGTGTGCCCTACGCCGACCGCGCCGAGATGGCGGGGCAAATTTGTGCGGCCGCGCAAGCAACCGGCCTTGGGCTGACGCTGCTGCCGGTGCTGTATGAACGCGGCGGCTGTGATGGGCGGGAATTGGCGGGCGGGCAGTTGCGCTTTGGCAATGATCTGGACGGCTATCTGCGCTTGCGCGAGGGGGCCGCGCGGCATCTGGCCACCCTGCCCCGCGATGCCGTGCTGGGCCAAGCGCCCCATTCTTTGCGCGCCGTTTCGCCCACCAGCCTTGCGGCGGCGGCGGCTTTAGACGGGCCGATTCACATTCACGTCGCAGAACAAGTGGCCGAGGTGGACGAGCTTGTGGCCCACACCGGCCAGCGCCCGGTTGACTGGCTGTTGTCACATGCGCCAGTGGATCAGCGCTGGTGTCTGATCCACGCCACGCAGATGCTGCCCGCCGAAACCTTGGGCCTTGCGCAGTCAGGCGCTGTGGCGGGCCTGTGCCCGATCACCGAAGCGAACTTGGGCGACGGCATTTTTGACGGGGCGCGGTATCTGGCGGCAGGCGGGGCGTTCGGGATCGGGTCGGATAGCAATGTGCGCATTTCCCTGAGCGAAGAAATCCGCATGCTGGAATATTCGCAACGCTTGGGGCTAAAGGCCCGCGCGGTGCTGGCCGATCACCGCTCTGTCGGGCGATTGGTCTTTGAGGGCATGGCGCAAGGCGGCGCGCAGGCGGCGGGGCGCGATGCGGGGGCGATTGAGCTGGGCAAATGGGCCGATCTGGTGGCGCTCGATACCAGCGGGCCGGATATGGCGGGGCGCAGGGGCGACAGGCTGCTCGACACCTTTGCCTTTGCCGGCGATGACCACATGGTTCGCCACCTTTGGTCGGCAGGCCGCCATATCGTGCAAGACGGCCGCCACATCGCCCGCGACGCCGTGCGCGCGCGCTTTGCGACCGTCATGGCCCGCTTGGCATCGGTGCTGTGATGTCCGGCTGGGAAGACATCCGCCGCGAGGTTCTGGCCCGCATCCGCAGCCGCGCTTGGCCCTTGGGCGCGCTGATCCCGACAGAGGCCACCTTGGCGCAGGAATTTGGCGTCGCACGCGCCACGGTGAACCGCGCGCTGTCGGAACTGGCAAGGTCGGGCGTGCTGGAACGCAAGCGCAAGGCGGGCACGCGGGTTGCAGCCCTTCCGGTGCGCAAGGCCACGCTGGACATCCCCGTGATCCGCGCCGAAGTCGAAGCGCGCGGCGAGGCTTACAGCTTGCGCCTGTTGCGCTGCAATCTGGCCCAACCGCCCTTGCCCGTGCTTGCCCGTTTGGGGCAGGATGTGGGGGATATGCTGCATGTCGAAACCCTGCACCTCGCCTCGGGCCGCGGGTTTGTGCTGGAGGACCGCTGGCTGAACCCTGCCATCCTGCCCACCCCCCTGCCCGATTTTGCCGCCATCAGCGCCAATGAATGGCTGGTGGCCCATATCTCCTATGCCAGCGGCGATATCAGATTTTGCGCCGAAGCCGCCAGTGACGCCGCCGCCGCCGCCTTGGGTGTCGCCCAAGGCTCGGCGGTCTTTGTCACCGAACGCTGTACTTGGGCCCCAGATGCGCCCATCACTTGGGTGCGCCTGATCCATGCCCCGGGCTACCGCCTTTCTACCGTCTTATAGGAAACCCCATGCACTACGCCCCCGGCCGCGAGGCTTGCCCTTTGCCCTTTTCGCCCTTCAAATCCTGCACCGTGCCGCGCCCGATCGGCTGGATCTCGACCGTTGACGCCCAAGGCCGCGCCAATCTGGCGCCCTATAGCCAATGGCAAAACCTGTCCTTTGATCCGCCGATGGTGATGTTCGCCGCCAATCCCTATTCTGACGGGCGGCGCAAACATTCGGTGCTGAACGCCGAAGAGACGGGGTGGTTTGTCTGGAACATGGCCACCTATGCCCTGCGCGAGGCGGTCAATATCTCGGCGATGGAATGGCCTGCGGGGGTTGACGAGTTTGACAAGGCCGGTCTGACCAAAGCCGCTTGCCTTGATGCCCCGGCCCCTCGGGTGGCCGAAAGCCCCGCGCAGTTTGAATGCCGCTATCTGCAAACCACGCGGCTAAAGGGCAACTCTGCCCACGGCGGGGTCGATGTGGTATACGGCGAGGTCACGCGCATTCACGTCAAAGACGAGGTGATCCTACCCGATGGCAAGCTTGACATCCTTGGCATCCGCCCCTTGGCGCGCTTGGGCTATTACGATTACACATCGGTGACCGAAGTTTTCGAAATGCGCATCCCGGGCGCATCAGAGGCCGCAGCGAAGGGGTTAGAGGGGAAGGCCTAACTTGCCCCCCCGCCCCCACATAGGCATCTTGGCCCCAGCGTTGCGGGTCGCGCCTTAGGCCAAACGCGGGTTTTTCTCTTTAGCCCCCGTCCAGATCGGATTTGACCACGCCCGCTTGCCCGCCGCATCAATCACCGCTGCGCGCACGAAGGGCGAATTGTTCAACCGCTCTAGCGGCACAGCCCCGCGTGTCAGCGAATGGCCGTGCACGGCTTTTGCCCCCGTTCCCCAGCCAATCGCGACGATGGAACTGACGGCGGAACATTCGACGATCAAATGCCCGTCCTCAACCCGCACATCGCGCAATTCGGGGCCTTGGGTGGCATAAAACGCCCCCGCCTTTAGCGCCGCCAAAAGGGCTTCGGGCGTGTTGGTTTCCGATTTCACCATTGTCCAGCCACCAAAAAAATCCGGCTCGGAAAAATGCGCGTCATCGGTGGCGATCAGGGTCAGATTGCGCCCTTCGGTCAGCAATTGGTCAGCGATGGCAAAGCCGTCAGGGCGATCACAGCCCATAGCACAGCCGTGGTTGTAAATTTCCACCGCATGGGCCGCCGTGATTGACCGCGCATCTTCCACCGTCAGGCCAGACCATTGCGGATGCGCCACGGCCACAAAGGCCCCCGCCGCCACCGCGCGGGCGGCGATTTGCGGGCCGGTTTCTTGGCCCGCGACGGGCAGGAACGACGGCGAGTTTGAGGGGGCAAAGTCGGCGGGCAATCCCACGGCCAGAATATGCCACAGCTCGCCGTTCTCCATAGCGCCCGAATGCAGCTCTGCCCCCAAGATCGTGGTGAAATTTGCGTCGCGAAACGGCACGGTGTCGACGATGGGATAGCCATAGCGGCCCACGAAATGGTCGGTTAGGGCGATAAAATCATAGCCCTCGGCCTGATAGCGGCGGCAGACCTCGCCAGGGTCCAGCACGCCGTCAGAGCGGGTGGAATGGGTGTGCAGATTGCCGCGCCAAAAGCGGCCAGCGTGGGTGAAGGCAGGCAGGGTCAGGGTCATGGGGGAGTCCTTGGCAAAGAGTGTTTAACCGCGCCCGATATAGGGCATATCGCGGGCCATGATGGTGATGAAAGGCACATTCACGTCCAACGGCAGGCGCGCCATGGTCAAGACCGCCTCGGCCACATGGTCGACATCCATCACAGGTTCGATCTTGATCTGCCCGTCGGCTTGCGGCACGCCGGTTTGAAATCGTGCGGCCATTTGGGTCAGCGCGTTGCCGATATCAATCTGCCCGCAGGCGATGTTAAAGGCGCGCCCGTCCAGCCCCAGCGTTTTGGTCAAGCCGGTGATGGCGTGTTTGGTGGTGGTATAAGGCGCTGACCCCGGACGCGGCGCATGGGCCGAGATCGAGCCGTTGTTGATGATCCGCCCGCCTTGCGGATCTTGCCGACGCATCTGGCCAAAGGCTGCGCGGGCGCACAGATACATGCCGTTAAGGTTGACATTGACCACTTCAAACCACGTCTCTAGCGGGATTTCGTCGATCGGCGCGGCCTTGGCTGACATGCCGGCGTTGTTAAACAGCACATCCACCCGCCCAAAGGCTGCGTTGGCTTGGGAAAAGGCGGCGTCAACCTGATCGGGCTGGGTGACATCGCAGGGCAGCACCAAAGCGGCGGGATGATCGCCTGCCGTTTCGGCCAAAGCCTCGGTGCGCCGACCGATCAGGCCGACATTCCAGCCCGCCGCCAGAAACTTATGCGCCGTGGCGCGGCCTATGCCCGACCCAGCGCCGGTGATGACAACGCTTTGGATCATAGAACAGATTCCCGCCATGTGGCTTTGCGTAAAAACTCTGGATCAATCTCGACCCCCCAACCCGGGGCATCTGGCACAATGGCGCAGCCGTCTTCGATGCGGTAGGGGTCGTTCAAGAACAGCCCCTCTTGCCAAGGGTAGTAATCCTGCCCTTCGATCGAGAATTCCAGATATTTGCCCGCGTTGGGAATGGCTTTCAACAGGTGCATCGTGCACATCGTCACCAGCGACAGGTTCGCGGCGTGGGGCGTGATGGGCAGGCCGGCTTTGGCCCCCATGGCGCAAACCTCTAGCGTGCGCGAGATGCCGCCCAGATACATCACATCGGGTTGCAGAATGTCGACGGCCCTGTGCTCGATGGCCAAGGTCCAAGCGGTGAATTCGCAATCCTGCTCGCCGCCTGCCACATCCATCGTCAGGGCAGCGCGCACTTGGGCGGTTTGATCCACCTCCCAATAGGGGCAGGGTTCTTCAAAGTGGCCAATGCCGTTGTCTTGCAGCATATGGCCCACGGCAATGGCGGCTTGCGGGCCGTAGCAGGAATTGCCATCGACCAGCTTGTCGATCCCGTCGCCCAAGGCTTTGGCGACCACGGGCACAACCGCTTCGGTGCGGCCCGGCCATTCGTCGCGCCCGCGCCCGCATTCGGCCCCGACGCGCCATTTAAAGGCGGTAAAGCCCTGCTCGTCGCGCAGTTTGACAAAGCGGGCGGCTTCGTCTTCCGGCGTGATGTCGCGCTTCATCGAGCTGGCATAGGCGCGCAGCTTGCCCGGGGTGCCGCCCAAAAGCGACACAACCGGCTGGCCCGCAGCCTTGCCGCGCCAATCCCACACGGCGGTATCTAGGCCGGTTTGGGCGCGACGCAGGTAGCTGCCGGGGTATTTATGCTCGCGCTCGGCGATCAGGCGCAGGGTGTCTTCCATGTCTTCGACATGGGTGCCCAAGGCGTGACGGGCCACTTGGCGGTGAAAGATTTCGGCCGTGATATCGGCGTTATAGGTCGACAACTGCCCCCAACCCTGCGCGCCGTCTTCGGTGGTGACACGGGTGAAGGTGACAAATTCGTTGCCCATCGTTTCAAGCTTGGTGATTTTCATAGCGACCTCTGCGGCTTACAACCATTTTTTCCACTTAAACACGAACCATGTCACAAAGGCTGCGGCCACCATTAAGACCAGCGCCAGCGGATAGCCCCATGCCACGTCCAGTTCTGGCATGATGCGAAAGTTCATCCCGTAGATCGACGCGATCAGCGTCGGCGGCATGAACAGCACGGCCACCACCGACACGATCCGCACGGTAGTGTTTTGTGCAAGGTTGATCATGCCCAAGGTCGCGTCTGTCGTCTGCGCGACACGCGAAGAGAGATAATCGCCATGCACCTCTAATGACTGAATATCACGCGTCAGCCCCTTGACCGTGGCACGCAAGCTTTCCGAAGTGCGTTTGTCTTCTAGCCCGACAAAAAAGAAGGATAAGGCGCGTTCGATGGTCAGCAGCGACAGGCGGCAATTGCCCACCATGTCGCTTTGCTGGCCGGAAATGGTCAAAGCCTTTTGCAGCACCGCCGCCTCTGGGGCCAAGCCTTCGGTGGTGAAAATCTTGCGGGTGATGCCGTCAAGGGTTTTGCCGGACCCTTCTAAAAGGTCGGCAATACGGCCAATGATCTCTTCGCACAGGCCCAAAAACACCCGCTCGGCCCCGTCACAGCCCAAGCCCACCTTCTTTGCCCGCGGCGGGTAGGTTTCGAAGGGGCGCGCCATGTGATAGCGCACGCTCACCAAGCGCCCGCCGCCCAGGATGAAGGCCACAGGGCCGGTAACGGGGGAAAGACCATCTTCGCGCGACAGGCCGGGCACCATGATGGTTAAAACGCTATAGCCACCCTCGCGGTAAAGCCGCGCGGAAATTTCGATCTCTTCCAAATCTTCCAGCGAAGGCACCTCGGGAACGAAGGGGGCTGCGCGCAAAACCTCTTCGGCGTCTGGCTTGCACAGATCAATCCACACCGCGTCCGCAAGGCTGGCCTGTGTGAGCTTGCCCGCCGTGTTGGCATAAGAAAATATCATGAAACCCCCGTCAGATCAGCCCAAAGCCGACCCAAGGCTTGCCACGCATGCGGGCTGGACAAAAGCCCCCGTTTGAGAGGACATCCCATTTAAGAAACGGGCACACGCCACCCATAAAGAGGCTTGGCCCACAAAACAGGGTATTTGCATGGCGACGGCCTTACTTCCCGCTTATGACCGCGCGCGCCTGACGCCGGGCATTGTGCATATCGGCCTTGGAAACTTTCACCGCGCACATTTGGCCGTTTATATGGATGATCTCTTCGCGATGGGGCTGGATCATGATTGGGCGATCATCGGCGCTGGTGTGCGCCCGGCAGATGGGCGGATGCGGGCCGCGTTAAGGGCGCAAGACCACCTGTCGACGGTGATCGAACTGGATCCCACCGGTCGCTCGGCGCGCCGGATTGGGTCGATGATCGACTTCTTACCGGTAGAGGCCGACAATGCCAGCCTGATCACCGCAATGTCGCGCCCCGAAATTCGCATCGTGTCGCTGACCATCACCGAAGGTGGCTATTTCGTCGATGGTGCGGGCCAGTTTGATTCGACAGCCCCCGAAATTGTGGCCGACAGTGCAAACCCCGCACGGCCCGCCACGGCCTTTGGTGCCATTGTGGCGGCGTTAAAGGCGCGGCGGGCGGCGGGTGTCGCGCCCTTCACGGTGTTGTCTTGCGACAATCTGCCCGGCAATGGCAAAGCCGCACGCGATGCCGTGGTGGGCACCGCCCGCCTGTCATCGCCTGAACTTGCGGATTGGATCCATCGCACCGTCGCCTTTCCCAATAGCATGGTCGACCGCATCACCCCCGCAACAGGCCCGCGCGAGTTGGCCATCGCCGCAGAGTTTGGCTTGGGCGCAGACCCTGTGCCTGTCACCTGCGAACCCTTCCGGCAATGGGCGCTGGAAGACAACTTCCCCGCAGGCCGCCCCGCTTGGGAGAAGGTGGGGGCCACCTTCACCGCCCATGTCCATGCGTTCGAGACGATGAAAATCCGCATCCTGAACGGCGGACATGCGCTGATCGCCTATCCCGGGGGGCTTAAAGGCATCCACTTCGTGCATGAGGCGATGGCCGACCCACTGATTGCCGCCTTTCTTGACGCTGTGCAAACCCGCGAAATCCTGCCCATCGTGCCCCCTGTGCCGGGCCAAGAGCTTGCAGCCTATAAAACCCTGATCACGGCGCGGTTCTCAAACCCCGATGTCGCCGACACCGAGCGCCGCTTGTGTTACGATGGGTCAAACCGGCAACCGAAATTCATCATCCCCTCGCTGTGCGATGCTTTGGCTGCCGGCCGTAAAGCCGATGGGTTGACGCTGCTTTCAGCCTTTTGGTGCCGCTATTGCTATGGGGTGACCGAGGCTGGCGAAAAGATTGCCCCCAACGACCCCAACTGGGACAATTTGCAAACCCGCGCCAAGGCGGCGCGCAGCAGGCCGACTGTGTGGATCGAGATGGATCAGGTCTATGGCGATTTGATCAAGGATGCGGGCTTTGTCACCGGTTTCTCCAACACTTTGGACTATGTTTGGGCGCATGGGGTGGATGCGGCTGTGAAGCGGTACTTGGAAACCTAATCCAAAGCCGGAGCGAACCACCCCCCCTGCACCCGCAGCGACGTTTTAATCCAAGATGCAGGGGGCCGTTAAGGAAGGCTTAACTGGCCCCCGATCGTGGCTTTCGGAACGCCCGTCGTTTGCGCACAAGAGGTGGGCAGGCCCGCTTGCACCCGCGCCGCCAGATAGGCGAAGGCTTGGGCTTCCAGCATATCTCCGTTCAAGCCCAAGGCATCTATTGCGGCCACGTTCGCAAAATCTTGCGACAGCGCCTGCATCATCGCCCTATTGTGCCGCCCACCGCCTGCCACCAAAAGCTGGGTGATCGGCGCTGGAAAATAAGCAGCCCCCTGCCGCACGGCCGCCGCAGCGCAATGGGTCAGGGTTGCGAGCGCGTCTGCATCCTTCAGGTGCTGCACGGCAGGCAAAAGGTCAAAGGCGTTGCGATCCAGCGATTTGGGCGGGGGACGGTGAAAATAGCGATGGCGCAGAAAGGCGGTGACCACTTCGGCGTCTGCAACACCCGCCAGGGCCAACGCCCCGCCATCATCTTGCGCAAGGCCTTGGCGTGCCAGCATCAGGTCATTCATCGGCGCATTGGCAGGCCCCGTGTCAAAGGCCAAAAGCGCTGCGGGATGCGCCGGATCAGGTTGGCGCGGGTCAATCCAAGTTAGATTGCCAACCCCGCCAAGGTTCAAGATTGCCAAGGGCTGATCCGCCCCCAACCGCCGGGCAAGGGCATGATGAAAGAAGGGCACCAAGGGCGCGCCCTGCCCGCCTGCGGCAACATCGGCGGTGCGAAAATCCCAAACCACGGGCAGGCCCAAGGCGCGGGCCAAATGCGCGCCATTGCCCGCCTGATGCGTGCCGCGCCCGCCCGGATCATGGGCAAGGGTTTGGCCGTGAAACCCCACCAGATCCACGCCGGAAAACTGGCGACACATCGCTATATGCGCCGCCTCGACCACCTCTGCCGCAGCGGCGACCCCGGCTTGCCCTTGCCATTGGCCAAAGCTTAAGCGGATCGTGGCGCGTTCAAGTTCGGTATAGGGGCGGTAGGCATGGGGCCCAAACTCTAACACCTTTACCCCGTCTGTCAGCACCATCGCCGCATCTACCCCGTCCAGCGAGGTGCCCGACATCAGCCCCAACACCCACAGCGGCGTCATACCCTTTCCCTTCATCCCATCCCCCGCTATAGCAATGCCACGTTAAAGCACGAGGCCCCCATGACCTACCATCCAAAATCCGACTTCCTCCGCGTGATGTTCGAGCGCGGCTTTGTCGCCGATTGCACCGATTATCAGGCCTTGGACGAGGCTTTGGCCAAGGGGATCGTGCCTGCCTATATCGGTTATGACGCCACCGCCGCCTCTTTGCATGTGGGTCACCTGATGAACATCATGGTGCTGCGCTGGCTGCAAAAATGCGGCGGCAAACCCATCACGCTCATGGGGGGCGGCACCACCAAAGTGGGCGATCCTTCGTTTCGCGCCGAAGAGCGGCCTTTGCTGACAACCGCCAAGATCGACGAGAATATCGCAGGCCTGCAAAAGGTCTTTGCGCGCTACCTGTCTTATGGCGACGGGCCACAAGATGCCATCATGCTCAACAATGCCGAATGGCTGGACAACCTGAACTATCTGGAATTCCTGCGCGACATCGGCCGGTATTTCAGCGTGAACCGTATGCTGAGTTTCGAAAGTGTGAAGTCCCGCCTTGACCGCGAGCAGTCGCTGTCGTTTCTGGAATTCAACTATATGATTTTGCAAGCCTATGATTTCCTTGAAATCCACCGCCGCTATGGCTGCCTTTTGCAGATGGGCGGGTCGGATCAATGGGGCAATATCATCAACGGCGTCGATTTGACGCGCCGTGTGGTGGACCACGAGATTTACGGCCTAACCACACCACTTTTGACAACCTCTGACGGGCGCAAAATGGGCAAATCGGCCTCGGGGGCGGTTTGGCTGAATCCGGATATGCTGGCACCTTATGACTTTTGGCAATTCTGGCGCAACACAACCGATGCCGATGTGGGGCGGTTTTTGAAAATCTTCACCGAATTGCCGGTCGACGAATGCGACCGCTTGGGCGCCTTGCAAGGGGCCGAGATCAATGGGGCCAAAATCATCCTTGCCAACTTGGCAACCACCCTGCTGCACGGGGCCGAAGCGGCCGCAGCGGCCGAAGCCACCGCGCGCGAGGTGTTTGAAAAGGGCGGTGTGGGCGATGACCTGCCCACCTTGACCCTGCACGCCGCCGATCTGGCCGAAGGCATCACGGTAGCACAGCTTTTCGTGCGCGCGGGCCTATCGGCGACGGGCAAGGATGCCAAGCGCCTGATCTTGGAAGGTGGTGCGCGCTTGAATGACGAGATCGTTCTGGACGCAGGCCACCGCATCGGGGCGGGCGATTTGGCCGAAACTTTGAAACTGACGGCTGGCAAAAAGCGCCATGCTTTGGTGATTTTGGGCTAACCCGACCCCGCCTCCCTCCCCCACTTCACCGAGGCACAAATACTCGCGGGGGGTCTGGGGGGCGGCAGCCCCCCAGCCGGGGCCGCCGCGCGCCCTCGGGTCGGGGGGTGTGCAAAGGCCAAAAGAAAAAACCCGCCGGGGTGCGGCGGGTCATGTCGTTACTCTTGCACAGTCACTTTTGTCATCACATCGGGGTCGGTGACTTCGCCATTCGCGCCGTCACCCCGTTTGATCTGGTCGACAACTTCCATGCCAGAAATCACCTTACCCACCACTGTGTACTGCCCGTTCAAGAAATCTCCGGGGGCGAACATGATGAAAAACTGGCTGTTGGCCGAATTTGGATCAGACGATCGCGCCATGCCCACGATGCCACGGTCAAAAGCAGTGGTCGAGAACTCGGCCGGAATGTTGGGCAGATCAGATCCGCCCATCCCCGCCATCGTGGTGTCGGCGCCCTTCTTGCCATATTGCACATCGCCCGTTTGGGCCATGAAACCTCGATCACGCGGTGGAATACCACGTTGTCATAGGCCCCCGCTTTGGCCAACGCCACCAGTTGCGCCACAGCTTTGGGCGCAAGATCGGGGGACAGATCAATCACAATCTCGCCCTTGGCGACACCGTCGATCGCAATCACCAGATTGGGCCCAGGCCCATCACCCTCGGCCAAAGCCGCATTGGCCAGCAAAACCAGCGCCGCAGCGCCCAGAAGATTACGCAACATCAGCCGCCACCCGTACTTTGATCATGCGATCAGGGTTGGCTGGCGGCTCGCCACGCACAATCGCATCCACATGCTCCATCCCCGACAAAACGCGGCCATAGACCGTGTATTGCTTGTTCAGGAAATGGTTGTCATTGAAATTGATGAAGAACTGGCTGTTGGCCGAATTCGGGTTTTGCGAGCGCGCCGCGCCAATCGTGCCACGATCATGCGGCAGGTTCGAAAATTCGGCCGAAACGTCGGGATACTGCGACCCACCCGTGCCCGCGCGGCGCAGGTTGAAATCCGTTTCCATATTGCCATTGGCCACATCGCCCGTCTGGGCCATGAAACCATCAATCACGCGGTGAAAGCACACGTTGTCATAGGCCCCGTCGCGGGCCAGCTGCTTCATGCGGGCGGTGTGCTGCGGGGCCACATCGGCCAAAAGCTGCACCACCACATCGCCACCCTTCAAGGTGATGATGATCGTGTTCTCGGGGTCTGCGATATCGGGCATGTTCATTCCTTTGTTACGATTTGGCGCGGAAACTAGCGCAAAGCGGCGGGGATGTCCAAGGGCCCAAGGTTGACCTTTACGTGCTTTGCGCGGAAAGAGGGGGAAATAGATTTGGAGGCTTTAATGAGCTGGAAAACCATCGACGATCTGGCCCTTGCGGGCAAGACTGTGTTGACGCGCGTGGATATCAATGTGCCCATGGACGGCGATGTCGTCACCGACACCACCCGCATCGACAAAATCCGCCCCACCGTCGACGACATCATCGCACGCGGCGGCAAAGTGGTGCTCTTGGCGCATTTCGGCCGTCCGCAAGGCAAAGTGGTGCCCGAGTTGAGCTTGCGGCATGTGTTACCAGCATTGGAAAAGTCTCTTGGGCGCAAAGTTGTCTTTGTAGAACGCCCCACCCGGTCTTTGATCGACAATCTGCCGTTCGACTCTGTGGTTCTGGTTGAAAACACCCGATTCACACCGATGGAGGAGGCAAACGACCCTGAAATGGCGCTGTTCTTGGCCTCGTTGGGGGATGTGTTTTGCAATGACGCCTTTTCAGCCGCGCACCGCGCCCATGCCTCGACCGAAGGCATCGCCCATCTATTGCCCAGCTTTGCCGGACGTCTGATGGAGGAGGAATTGCGCGCACTTGAGGCGGCTTTGGGGAACCCGCAGCGCCCTGTTGTGGCCGTTGTGGGCGGGGCCAAAGTGTCGACCAAGCTGGAACTCTTGGGCAATCTGGTGTCGAAGGTCGATCATCTGGTCATTGGCGGCGGGATGGCCAACACGTTTTTGGTCGCACAAGGGATCGACGTGGGCAAATCCTTGGCCGAACGCGATATGGCCCCGATTGCTTTGGACATTCTGGCCAAAGCCAAAGCCGCCGGCTGCACCATTCACCTGCCCGTTGATGTGGTGGTGGCCGCAGCCTTTAAAGCGGGGGCAGAAAACAAGGTGGTCGCCCCCAAGGATTGCCCGCCCGATCAGATGATTCTGGATGCAGGCCCCGCGACTGTTGCAACCCTGACCAAGGTTTTTGAAAGCTGCAAAACCCTGATCTGGAATGGCCCTTTGGGCGCGTTTGAAATTGCCCCGTTCGATGCTGCCACCTCTGCCGCGGCGCGTGCGGCTGCGGCACTGACCACAGCGGGCAAGCTGGTGTCGGTGGCGGGGGGGGGCGATACGGTTTCGGCCTTGAACCAAGCCGGAGTGGCGGAAGACTTTACCTTTATCTCCACCGCAGGCGGGGCGTTTTTGGAGTGGATGGAGGGCAAGGTTTTGCCCGGGGTCGCGGCGTTGCAGGGGTAAGGCTTTTTGATAAGAAAGAGCCTCTGGCGGGGATATTTGGGCAAGTATGAAAGGGGGGGGCGGGGGGAACCTTGTGCTGCCCTGAATGAGGAGGCGGTTTTGGCCCAAATTGTGCAGATAAGGGCGCTAGAGCAAAGAGATTTGAGCGCCCTTTTGTCGATGGTGGTGGATTTGACAAAGCACCACCACGATGAACCGCGCCTGACGCCCGAGAGCCTTGCACGCGATTTTTTTGGCCCTGTGGCGTGGTATCATGGGCTGGTGGCGGTACGCGGACCAAAGGTTGTGGGCTATGCGGCCACCTTGCCCTTGGGGCGTTTGGGGTACGGCACCCGGGGATTGGAGTTGCATCATCTTTTCGTGGACCCAACCGCGCGGCATCAAGGTGTGGGACGCCAGTTGGTGCGCGCGGTCGAGACATTGGCGCGCGAACTTGATTGCACCTATGTGATGATCGGCACCCATCCTGACAATCATGCAGCCCAAGGCTATTACCAGCACTTAGGCTATGCGCATCATGCAAGCTTGTCCAAGCGCTTTTCCAAGCGCTTGGACATTGCGCCCTAAAAGCGCCCTGTCAGGCCCATCCAAACCAAAGCGCCCCGCCGGGTGAATTCGGACAAAGCAAGCGTGCCTTCGGCCACACGGGTGGGATTGTCATAGGCTTGGCGCAGCAAAGGGCCCGCTTGCCAGCCAGCCAAAGCTGCGGGAAAAGCCCGCCCAAAGGTGGCACGTTGGCGGCGCGCTATGGCAAGGTGGTTTAACCCCTCTGCCGCCAAAACACGCAGCGCCGTTGGGCTGGCGTCATAAAGCGGCGTCACATTGCGGTTGGTCAAGGCAGGCACCGCGCGCAGATAACTGGCCAAGCCCGCAGCCCAACCCAAGGCACGAAAAGCGGTCTCTGCCACGGAATCGGCCCCCAAGGCGAGGGCGGCGGCCCAAAGCAGCGTGGCAGAGGTGTCTTCGATATAGCCATCAAACTCTGCGGCCGAAGCAAAGGGTTCTCGCGCGATATCACGCCGACGGGCGTCGACCATCCGGTCAAGAAGCTTTGCCAGCCCCGGCGTTTGGCCAAGGATCGCGTGCAAGGGGCCTGCCACCTCATGCGCGGGGGGCTTTTCGGCCACAAGAACATCGCGCCAGAACTGCAAGCGCATTTCGGCGATAAGAGGTTGCGTGCTGACCCAAGGGGCGCGCGCGATTTCCAGATTAAAGGCATAGATCGGCCACAACTTGGCCCGCAGGTCATAAGGCGCGGCCAAGGTGGCTGCAAAGCGATCAGGATCGCCGCGTTCAACCAAGGCAGCACAGGCTTGCAGCGTCATGACAGACCCGTCATCCGCCCTGCCCCACATCGCGCACCAGTTTCCATGTGATGGCATCCAAAAGCGCCTCGAAACTCGCATCGACGATATTGGCCGAAACACCCACCGTGCTCCAGCGATGGCCGTTGGAATCCTCGCTATCAATAATCACCCGCGTGACGGCCTCGGTGCCGCCTTGGGTGATGCGCACTTTGAAATCGACCAGATGCAAATCGTCGATCACCGCCTGATAGGGGCCCAGATCCTTGGCCAAGGCTTTGGACAGCGCGTTGATCGGGCCACGGTCTGACCCCGTCTCGTCCATGCTATCGCTGACCGACATCATCACCTGATCGCCGATCTTCACCACAACCACCGCTTCAGACAGCGTGACCATGCCCCCCGTCGATGCGCGCCGCCGTTCCACCGTCACACGGTAGCGGTTCACCTCGAAGAAGGCGGGGCACAGACCCAAGGCGCGGCGTGCGAGCAGTTCGAACGACGCCTGCGCCCCGTCATAAGCATAGCCCTGATCCTCGCGGTCTTTGACCTGATCCAGAATGCGCGACAGACGGTCGTCGCCGGGGGCAAGGGCGATGCCGATGGCCGACAAGCGGGCGCGCAGGTTGGATTGGCCAGCCTGATTGCTCATCGGGATGATGCGGTCATTGCCGATCAGGTCGGGGTCGACATGCTCGTAGGTCGCGGGGTTTTTCAAGATGGCACTGGCGTGCAGGCCGGCTTTATGGGCAAAGGCGCTGGCCCCAACGTAAGGCGCTTGGCGTTGCGGGACGCGGTTCAGAATATCGTCCAGCATCCGGCTGTCACGCAGCAAACCGCGCAGGCTTTGAGTGGTCACGCCGGTGTCAAATCGGCTGGCATAGGGTTCTTTGAGCAGAAGGGTCGGGATCAGGCTGGTCAGATTGGCATTGCCGCACCGCTCGCCCAAGCCGTTGAGCGTGCCTTGGATCTGGCGCACCCCCGCATCGACGGCGGCGAGCGAATTGGCCACCGCATTGCCGGTGTCATCGTGGCAATGAATGCCCAACTGATCGCCCGCTAGGCCCGAGGCGATCACCTCGGCCACGATCCGCCCCACTTCAGCAGGCAAAGTGCCGCCGTTGGTGTCGCACAAGACCAACCACCGCGCCCCTGCATCACGGGCGGCACGCAGGCAAGACAGCGCGTAGGCGGGGTTGGCCTTGTAGCCGTCAAAGAAATGCTCAGCGTCAAACAGCGCCTCGCGGCCTTGGTCTGCGATGTGGGCGAAACTGTCGGCGATGGCTTGACGGTTTTCCTCCAACGTCACGCCCAGCGCTGTCGTCACATGAAACTCATGACATTTGCCCACCAGACACACGGCGGGCGTGGCCGCTTGCAGCACGGCCGCAAGCACATCGTCATTGGCAGCAGAGCGCCCCACGCGCTTGGTCATGCCAAAGGCCGTCATCGTGGCACGGGTGGCGGGCGGGTTGGCGAAAAACTCGGAATCTGTCGGGTTCGCCCCCGGCCAACCGCCTTCGATATAGTCCACCCCTAGGCTATCAAGGGCAGCCGCAATCTGCAGCTTTTCCGCTGTCGAGAACTGCACCCCTTGGGTTTGCTGGCCATCGCGCAAGGTGGTGTCAAAGAGGTAAAGCCGTTCTTTCATGGTCTTAGCCCTTCATCTTGGCGCAAATACTCATCTTGGATTGGCCCCGCTGCGACACGATTTTTCAGCGAAAAATCCTTCATCCCAGCGCCCCTAACTTCGCGGCATCAAACCGCGCACTTGGCACAAGGTCGATCCCCGCTTTGCTCATGCGCACATCGACACCCGCCGCCACCAAGACCGCCTTCAGCGCATCCACCGCTGCAAAATCCTTCGTCGCGATCGCCTTTTGCCGCAATTGCGCCAAATGCGCCGCCCAAGGCGACAAGTCAACCGATGCAGCCCAAGCGCCCTGATCCGCCCCAAGCACACCTAAAAACTGCGCCGAGGCCAAAAGCCCCGCATAATCCCCCCGCGCAGTGGCCGCGTGCAATTCCGCAACCGCCGCAGCGGTGTTCAAATCATCCGACAGCGCAGAAATCACCCCCGGCAGCGGGCTTGGCGCGGGCTCGAGGCCCGTGACAAGCCCTCGCCACTTGCGCAGAGCGGCCTCGGTTTGTGCGGCTTTCTCTACCGTCCAATCCATCGGCTTGCTGTAATGCGTGCCCAAGAACACCAGCCGGATCACCTCTCCGGGCACGCCCTTGTCCAGCAAATCGCGCACGGTGAAGAAATTGCCCAAGCTTTTGGACATCTTCTTGCCCTCGACCTGCAACATCTCATTATGCATCCAGACCTTGGCAAAGCCTGCCTCTGGGTGGGCGCAGTGGCTTTGGGCGATTTCGTTTTCGTGGTGGGGAAATTGCAGATCCAAGCCGCCGCCGTGAATGTCAAAGGCCGCCCCCAGCAGCTCGTGGCTCATGGCCGAACATTCAATATGCCACCCCGGCCGCCCACGGCCCCAAGGGCTGTCCCATCCCGGCAGATCGGCGTCAGAGGGTTTCCACAGCACAAAATCCATCGGGTCTTCTTTGAACGGCGCCACTTCCACCCGTGCCCCTGCGATCATGTCATCAACCGAGCGCCCCGACAGCGCACCGTAAGCCGCATAAGAGCGCACCCGAAACAGCACATGGCCGTCTTTGGCATAGGCATGCCCGCTGGCCACCAGACTTTGGATCATCGCGATCATTTGGGCGATAAAATCCGTGGCGCGAGGTTCCAGATTGGGGCGCAGCGCGCCCAAGGCATCCATATCGGCGTGGTACCAGCCAATGGTTTCTTCGGTGCGCTCGCGGATGAGCGCCTCGAGCGGGCGCGCATCCCCTGCCGCTTTGCGGGCTTGGGCGGTGGCGTTGATCTTGTCATCCACATCGGTAAAGTTGCGCGCATAGGTCACATGATCTGCCCCGTAGACATGGCGTAGCAGGCGATAAAGCACGTCAAACACCACGACAGGGCGCGCATTGCCCAAATGGGCGCGGTCATAGACCGTGGGGCCGCAGACATACATGCGCACGTTCAACGGATCAATCGGGTCGAAACGCTCTTTCGTCCGCGTGGCCGTGTTGTACAACTGGATCGTGGTCATGGTCCCTCCAAACGTCCCTTAGCCCCTATCGGGCGGACCTTTTCGTTCTGAAGGACGAAATGACGGGCCCGCCTGACAAAGTCAGCCGGTAATGCAAGCGGTGCAGATGGTGCTTTTGCGCGTCATGGGGGGCTTTTAGCGAAAAGGGCGGGGCAAACCAAGGGGAAAGTGCATGGGCGGGCTTTGGCATCGCACGCCCCTTGCCAAGATGGCGGGCCTCTGCCTTCATCACGCCAACCCGCACCAAAGGACCATGCCATGAACCACGACGACCTGCGCCACTGGTCCAAACGCGCTGCCGACTGGGCGCACGACTATCATGCGGGCTTGCGAGGCAAGCCGGTGCGTGCGCCTTTGATCCCCGGTGCGATCGCTTCCCAGTTGCCACCCCACCCGCCGGAAGCGCCGGAGCCGATGGAGGCAATCTTTGCCGACTTTGACCGCATCGTGCCCCCCGGTTTGACCCATTGGCAACACCCGCGCTTTTTTGCCTATTTTCCGGCCAATGCGTCACCCGCCTCGATGCTGGCCGAGCAATTGGCCAATGCCATCGCAGCCCAAGGGATGCTGTGGCAAACCTCGCCCGCTGTGACAGAGATTGAACAGGTCATGGTCGATTGGCTGCGCCAGTCTTTGGGCTTACCTGTGGAATTTACCGGCACGATCCATGACAGCGCCACGACCACCACCCTATCGGCCATCCTGACCATGCGCGAGCAAGCGTTGGAGTGGGCGGGGCTGACCAAAGGGTTGCAGGGCCAGCCGCGTTTGCGGATTTATGCCAGCGATCAGACGCATTCCTCGGTGGATAAGGCGATGAGAATTGCGGGTTTGGGCCAAGACAATCTGGTCAAGATCGCCACCGATGCCACTTTGTCGATGACCACCTCTGCCCTGCAAGCGGCCATTGCCGCCGATCTGGCGGCAGGGTTTGTGCCTGCGGGGGTGGTTTTATGTGCGGGAGGCACCTCGGTTGGGGCCTTTGACCGGATGGGCGATTGCATCACAGTTGCCAAGGCATACGACCTGCCCGTGCATGTTGATGCGGCTTGGGCGGGGTCTGCGATGATCTGCCCCGAGTTTCGCAGCCTTTGGGCAGGGGTGGAGGGGGCCGATAGCATTGTCTTTAACCCGCACAAATGGCTGGGGGCGCAGTTTGACTGCGCGGTGCAGTTCCTGCGCGACCCAAGCCCACAGATCAAAACCCTTGGCCTGCGGCCCAGCTATCTGCAAACGGCGGACCGCGAAGAGGTGGTGAATTTCAACGAATGGACCGTGCCCTTGGGCCGGCGCTTTCGCGCGCTGAAACTGTGGTTCACGCTGCGCGCCTATGGGCTAGAGGGGCTGCGGGGGCGGATTCGCAACCATGTGGCTTGGGCGCAGGATTTGGCCTTGGCCTTGGGCAAGGTGGCGGAGGTTGAGATTGTCACCCAGCCATCGTTGTCGCTGTTCACCTTTGCCTTGGGCAGCGATGCAGCCACCGAAGCGCTGCTGACGGCCATCAACGACGATGGCCGCATCTATCTGACCCAAACCCGCCATCAGGGCCGCTTTGTCATTCGTGTGCAGGTTGGGCAATTTGATTGCACGGCGCAAGATGTGCAGATGGTGGAAACAGTCGTGCGCGATTTGCTTTAGCAGGGCTTAACGTCAGCGATCCTATAAGCTGCCCAGCCAAGCACGGTGCGGCGCGCATTGGCTGGCCGCACGGGTGTAATCGCGCACGAGGCTGGCATGGGCCATGCGGGTTTTGTCGCGCAGGGCAGGAGATGTTTCCATCTCGGCCTTGGCTGCGGCGCGGTTAAGCAGGCCCAGGCCATCCAGAACCGGCGTATAAAGCTGGCCTTGCAAATGCGGCAGACCCAAGGGAAAGGGGTCGAAATCCTGCGCTTGCGGCAGGCGGGTTTGCCACAGAGCCAGCCTGTCGCGCACATTCTGCGGATGACTTTCCGCCACATCGCGCCAAAAGGGCGAATCGCGACGTTCGCTGACATAATGCAGCCGGATGAAATCGCGAAAGTCGTCGACCTGACGGGCCACGGCGGCGTTATACAGAACCTGCCCTGTCGGATGGCCCAGCCATTCGGCCAAAAGCATCAGTTGCACGATGGTGCCATGGATCGAGGTGGCCTCGAGCGGTTCGAGAAAGCTGGACGACAGGCCCAAGGCCACGCAATTGCCGATCCACGCTGATTTCAGCCGACCTGCGTCTATGGCGATGTCGTTGCGGGGGTGGATTTCGTGGCCAAGGGCGGCTTCGACCTCGGCCTTGGCTTGGTCTGGGGTGGTGTGGGCGTCAGAATAGACATAGCCCATGCCATAGCGGTCTTGCGTGGGGATTTGCCAGATCCAGCCGTTCTTTTGCGCCCAAGCGGTGGTGCAGGGCGCAATTTCGACCCCGTCTTTCAGATCGACCCAAAAGGGCATGGCGCGGTTGACGGGCAGCATATGGGCGTAGCTAAGCCAGTCGGCCCCCAAGGGGCCAATCAAGGCGCGGCGAAAGCCGGTGCAGTCTAAGAAAAAATCGCCCTCAACCCGCGCACCGCTGTCTAAGACCAAGGCTGTGATGCCGCCCTCGCCCGTTTCCACGGACCGGACCTGATCGTCAATCACTGATATGCCCTTGGCCTTTTTGCGCAGCCAAGCGCCCGCGCGGGCCTGATCGAAATGAAAGGCGTGGTGAAAAGGGCTTGCCGGAATGCTACGGCCGTCTTTGATCGCCACAGGCGCGCGGTTGGCGTTAAGCAAGTGCTGGAACACATGCGCCTCGGCCACGGGGCGGCCTGCGGCGACGGCATAGGTGTCAAGGGCCAAACCGGGGGTCAGCAAAGACGGGTCATCTATCGGCCCATCATAGCTGTGCCCCACTCGCCGCCAATCGCGGTGGCGGATGGCGTATTTGATCGTCGCACCGCTTTCGCGCAAGAACTCGGCCTCGTCTAGGGCAAGGTGTTTGAGCATTTGGCGAAAGACGGCTGTTGATCCTTCGCCCACGCCAATCGTGCCGATTTTAGAGGATTCGATCACGGTGATCTTCGTCCCCCAGCCCTTGCGCCCTGCCACATCGGCCAGCATCAGGGCGGCCAGCCAACCGGCTGTGCCACCGCCGACGATGACCAGATGGCGCGGTGCCATCAGGCGACCTTAGAGGTCTTGGGCCGCGCCCATTCGGGCAGCCAGTCGCCATGTGCCACCAGCAAATCATGGGTCAGATCCCAGATTTGCTGCAAGTCAAGCTCGGCCCCCGTATGCGGGTCGAGCATGGCGGCGTGGTAGATGTGTTCGGGGTTTTCGGTCAAAAGCGCCTGAACCGTCAGGTCTTGCACGTTGATATTGGTGCGCATCAGGGCAATCAGTTGCGGCGGAATATCGCGCACCACGGTGGGTTGCAGGCCCATGTGATCAACCAGCGTTGGCACCTCGACGGCACAACCTTCGGGCAATTGGGGGATAAAGCCCTTGTTGCCGTGGTTGCCATAAATCACCGAAGGCTCGCCCGTGACGACCGAATTTACGATCTGGCTGGCGTATTCGTGGCTTTCTTTCACCTCGATCGTATTGGCCTCTTTTAGGGTGGTCGCCTCTTTCTTCCAACGGGCGATTTGTTCGATGCACCGCTTGGGGTATTCATCCAACGGGATGCCGAACTTTTCGATCAGGTCGGGGCGGTCGCGCTTGATGAACCACGGGATGTATTCGGCGAAATGTTCGCTGCTTTCGGTGACAAAATAGCCCAGACGGGTGAGCATTTCGTAGCGCACCTTGTTGGGGCAGCGCGGGTTCCAATGGCTGGGCTTTGGGAAACGCCCCTCGCGGTAGCCTTTGACCAGATCGGGGTAGAGGTTCTTATAAGACCCATCCGCCTGACGGTGTTCAAAGGTCATGTAAAACGCCATATGGTTGATGCCGCCCGCGCGGTAGCGGATTTCCTCGACAGGAATGTCCAGATCACGCGCCAATTCAAATGCGGTGCCTTGCACCGAATGGCACAGGCCGACCTGTTTGATCTTGGGATATTTCGCGGCAATCGACCAGGTGTTGATCGCCATCGGATTGACATATTGCATCATGATCGCTTCGGGGGCGACCTGCATCATATCCTCGCAGATCGACCAAAGTGCCGGCACCGTGCGAATGCCGCGCATGATGCCGCCGATGCCCAAAGTGTCGGCGATGGTTTGGCGCAG
This sequence comes from uncultured Rhodobacterales bacterium, assembly GCA_903845215.1. Classification (GTDB taxonomy): domain Bacteria; phylum Pseudomonadota; class Alphaproteobacteria; order Rhodobacterales; family Rhodobacteraceae; genus Stagnihabitans. The sequence continues at coordinate 72,411 of CAIMWI010000020.1, forward strand.
ACCGAATTTCTTAGGAATTTCAAAGTCGGTGATCGTGCAGGGATCATATCCGCCGACTTGAAAACAGCAGACGACAAAATCGGTTCCCGACAGGGCCGCGCGCTGGTTGGTATAGGTTTTCACGCTGGCCTTGCCGCCCAAAGTGGCGGCCATTTTACCCACGATAATTTCCGACTCGGCCAGACGTTCGGGGTTGATATCCATCAGGCGAATCTCGGCTTGGGCCAAGGCGGGGCGGCTAAGGATGTCGCCGGCGATGTTTTTGGTGAAGACGCTAGAGCCTGCACCGATGAAGGTGACGATGGGTTTGGCCATGGGATGTCCTTAACTGCTGAGGTGAGCGCGAACGCCGTGGCGTTCGGGGATGGGGGAAAGGCGCGCCATTTAGGTGGCAATCTCAAATGCGGCGCGCACAAGGCGCTTGGTGTAATCGGTGGCGGGGCGTTCCAGCACATCTTGCACCGGACCTTGTTCGACGATCTGGCCGTTTTGCATGACAATCACCCTGTGGCACAAAGCGCGCACCACTTTCAGATCATGGCTGATGAACAGATAAGACAGCCCACGATCCCGCTGCAATTGGCGCAAAAGGTCGATGATCTGCGCTTGCACCGACAGATCAAGGGCAGAGGTGGGTTCATCCAGCAAGATAAACTCTGGCTCAAGTGCTATGGCGCGGGCGATGGCCAAGCGTTGGCGCTGCCCACCGGAAAACTCGTGCGGGAAGCGGTTCAAGATCGTGTCGGGCATGCCCGCATCGCGTAGCGCCTTTTGCACACGGGCCAAGCGGTCGGCATGGCTGGACCCGATGCGATTGACGATCAACCCCTCTTCGATGATCTGGCGCACCGACATGCGGGGGTTAAGGCTGGCAAAGGGGTCTTGAAAGACAATCTGCATCCGGCTGCGAAGGGGTTTCATCTGCGCACGGGTGTGGGCTTCGATACGTTCGCCCAAGAACGACACTTCCCCGCCGCTGAGCGTATTCAACCGCAGTAAGGCTTGGCCAAAGGTGGTCTTACCCGACCCGCTTTCGCCCACAAGGCCCAAAGTCTCACCCCGCTTCAGGGTTAGGGACAGGCCATCCACCGCCTGCAATTGCGAATAGCTGCCGCGAAACACCCCGCCACGGCGCAGCGTATAGGTCACGCGCACATCTTTGCCCGAAAGTACGGTGTCTTGACCAACTTCTAGCGCATTGGCTTGCCCTTTGGGTTCGGCACCCAGCAGGCGTTTGGTGTAGGGGTGCTGGGGGTTTGTGAACACCTGTTCGGTTGTCCCCTCTTCGCGCACAAGGCCGTGTTGCATGACATAGACGTGATCGGCGAATTGCCGAACAACCGTTAGGTCATGGGTGATCAAAATCACCGCCATGCCGGTTTTGGCCTTCAGCGCCTTGATCAGGTTCAAAATCTCGGCCTGAACGGTCACATCCAGCGCGGTCGTGGGTTCGTCGGCGATCAGCACATCGGGGTTATTGGCCAAGGCCATGGCGATCATGACGCGCTGGCGCTGGCCGCCCGACAGCTGGTGGGGATATTGGTTGATGCGCGATTCTGGATCAGGAATTTGCACCTCGGCCAACAGCTCTATCGCGCGGGCCCAAGCGGCGGCTTTGCTGATCTTGGTGTGAATGCGCAGAACCTCGGCCAGTTGGGTGCCGATTTTATAGACGGGGTTCAGCGAACTCATCGGTTCTTGAAAGATCATCGACAGCCGATTGCCGCGCAAGAACCGCATCTGGCTTTGCGGCAGGCGCGCCATATCTTTGCCATCATATAGGATCGAGGTGCTGTCCGACACCTTTGCGCGCTTTGACAACAGCCGCATCACGGCACGGGCCGTCACCGACTTGCCCGACCCGCTTTCGCCCACCAAAGCGATGGTTTGGCCACGGTGCAGGGTAAAGGACACGTCTTTAACCGCCTCAATCTCGCCGCCCATAACTTTAAAGCGCACGGCGATGTTCTTGGCGTCAATCACGACGGGAATGTCTGTCATGATGGGCACCTCAATAAGGGTCAACGGCATCGCGCAGGCCATCGCCCAGCGAGTTAAACGCAAAGACCGCGACCAACAGGAACCCGACCGGAGACAGGATCCAAGGGTGGGTGCCAATCGACCCAAAGGTCGCCGCATCTTGCAGCATCAGGCCCCAGCTGATCAGCGGCGGCTTCACGGCAAAGCCCAGATAGCCCAGAAAGCTTTCCAAAAGGATGATCGTGGGAATCCCCAAGGTCACAGCCACGATCACATGGCTTAACACATTGGGCAGAATATGACGGGTGATGATGCGCCCGTCTGATGCACCCACGGCAACAGCCGCACGCACATATTCGATCCGCGCCATGGCCATGGTTTTTGAACGCACCTCGCGGCTCAACTGCGCCCAGCCTAACCCCACGATCACCAAGATCACAAAGCTTAGGAAGATAGACGAAGGAGATTTGGGCGGGATCAGCGTGGTCAGCGTTAGGTACAAAGGCAGTTGCGGAAAGGCCAGAATGATTTCGACAAAGCGTTGAAACCACATATCAAACCGCCCCCCGATATAGCCCGAGGTGATGCCCAGCATCGTGCCGATGATCGTGATCAGCGTGATCGACACCAGCGAGATCATCAAGGACAGACGGCTGCCAAACACCCCGCGGCTAAGAATATCGCGGCCCAGTTTGTCGGTGCCAAGCAGATGCAGCGCCGAGCCGTCATCTACCCCGAACAAATGCCGCTCCATCGGGATCAGACCCCATAGGTGAAAGGGTTCACCCTTGGCAAACAGCACCAGATGGCGCGGATGGTCCAGATCGGGGCCGGTCAGCGGCTGGAAGGTAACGGGATCAAGCTCTGCCCCCTCCACGATGGAATAGGCCACAGGCCAAGGGGTGAAGCCGTCTTTGGTGAAAAACGAAAGCTTATCGGGCGGGGTGAACGAGGTTGTGGCGGTGTTCGGATCCATCGGCGCGACGAATTCCGCAAAAATCGCTGTCAGCAGCAGCAATGATACCAAAACAAGCCCGATCATGCCCGGAACGGATCGACGGAATTTGCGCCAGACCAAGGCAGGATAGCTTTGATTGGTGGTGTTAACTGTGGAAATGCGGGCATCTTCAACCTCGCCGTCATGCAGGGCGCTCATGCGTCACCCCCCACTCGGATGCGCGGATCCAGCACAGCCAGCATCAGATCGGCGATGATATTGCCGATGATCAGCGTGGCCCCCAGCACCAGCATCAAGGATGCGGTCACAAACACATCGCCAATCGCCATAGACCCCACAATGGCAGGCCCGATGGTGGCCAAGCCAAAGACAATCGCCACTTCAATCTCTCCGGTGATCATATAGGGCAGCACCACACCTTGATAGGCGACCAAGGGATGCAGGGCATTCGGTACGGCGTGGTAAAGCACGACTTTGCTTTCCGACAGTCCCTTGGCACGGGCGGTTTCAACATATTGGGCGTTCAGCGTATCCAGCAAATTCGCCCGCATCACCCGCATGTTATAGGCCAGCCCGCCAATCGTGGCCACGGCGACCACGGGCCAGACGTGCTGGATCAGGTTGCCCAGCTTCGGCCAGTTGAACTGAAACAGGCCCAGCCACCAATCTTGCCCACCATACTTGGTGGAAAAAAAGCTGCCGATTTCCTGCACGTTCAACTTATAGACCAAGATGTATAAGATCAGCAGCGCGAACAAAAACCTTGGAATGGTCATGCCAAGGAACGACACGAAGGACAACACGACATCCACCCATGTGTACTGCTTCACAGCCGCCAGAATGCCAAAGCCGATGCCAAACAGGCTGGCCAACAGGTGGCAGGTCAAGGCGATCAGGATGGTTTTGGGAAGGCGCGTCTCGATCACATCCAGGACGGGCTTGTTGTACAGATAGCTTTCGCCAAAATCCAGGCGCGTCACAATGCCCCAGACCCAGCGCAGGTATTGGATCGCCATCGGATCGTTCAAACCATGGCTTTCGCGGTAAGCTTGGGCAGCGGCATCGGCGGCGGCCATGGTGGCGTTGCCTTGGGTGATCATATTGGTGCGGATGAAATCGCCATAATCGCCGGGCGGGGCCTGAATGATGATGAAGGTGATGATCGACATCACAATCAGCACCGGCACCGCTTGCGCCAAGCGTATGGCCAGAAAACGCAGCATCGCGCACCTCAAAGGGAATGGCTCGGGCGGTAAATCAGCCCAGACGACGACCCGATGGGTCGAAAACCTCCGGCGGGCAAGGCTGCCCGCCGGAGGAAGGGTTTTAGTTCGCCGCGATCGGGCCAGCAGACCCCGGCGCACCCGGCAACATATCGGGGTGCAGTTCGGCGTCGATCTGCTTGTCGGCCGGAACAAAGACACGCTCACGGATGATGTTGTCTTCAGCCCAGTTGTACATAAAGATCGGAGCCCCTGCCGGTATGTTGGCAAAACGCTTGTTGACGATCAAAGCGCCCGGATAGGCCGTCAGGCCGATACCGTCCAGATTGGCGGTGTAGAGGTTCTGGTATTGCTTCATCAACTCGCCACGCTCGGCCGCATCGCGGGTGCCGATGAACTTGTTGACCGTATCAACCATGTCTTTTTCATAGTCGAGCAGGTCCAACTCGCCCGCGCCATTGGCCTTGTGGTGGTTCGACGTGGTCGCCCCCGTCGGTGCCAACTGCGCGGTGTTTTGCACCACGGTGATCAGTTCGGTGCCGTTGCGGATGATGATCCAGTCAAACTTGCCGCTGTCGCGTGCGTTGTCAAAGTCTTTGCCCGTCAAAGCGTTGAGCGTGACCTTCACACCAATGTCACCCATCATCGCAACCACACCTTCGGCGAGGTTCTTGTCGGTGGCATAGTCGCTTTGGGTCAACAGCGTGACGTTCAGATCAGCGCCGCCCGCCATGTTGACAAAGCCGTTGCCATCGCTGTCGGTCAAGCCTGCAGCTTCCAGCTGCGCCTTGGCCGAAGCCGTGTCGAACGGATAGTATACGGTCGACGCCTTGTCGTAGTAAGACGTGCCGTCATACAAACCGCCCGGATAGATCGCGGTGAACGGGCCTTTGACAAGGCTGTCGCCCAAACGCTGGCGGTCAAGGCCGTAAGAGATGGCCTTGCGGAAGTCGAGGTTGCGGTTCAGGTCGCGGATCGCTTGACCGTTGGCATCAGGTTCACCCCAGCCATTGCCCGACAGGTTCGGGAACAGCGAGTAGCCGATGGTGCGCGGGCCAAAGGCCAGCTTGGCAGGCGATGCCGGATCGGCGGCCTTCTTTAGGCTTTCAACATAGTTTTCCGGCTGTTCCAGATTGGAAAAGTCGCCCGTACCGGCCACAGCCTGCACGTCGCGGTCACCCCAAGTCGACAGGCGGTACTGCATCTCGTCCAGATAGGGCAGCTGGTTGCCAGCTTCGTCAACTTTCCAGTAGTACGGGTTGCGGCGCAGAACGACCACGTCGTCGGGGCGATGTTCCACCACAGTCCAACCGCCCATTACGGGGAAGTTCATGTAATCGGCCGGGAAAGCCTTTTGGAACGATTCGTAATCTTTGCCGCCATATTTGGGATGCTGAGGCTTAAGCATATGGGCCGGGCCGGGGCAGAAGTTGCCGTAAGCCATGTTGTACAGCACCGATTCCGGGAAAGCGGTGGGGAAGGTCAGGGTGAAGGTAAAGTCATCCACATTGGCATAAACACCGTCAGCATAGGTGGCCGAAGATGCGCCCATCAGCGGCGTGACATCGGGGTCCATCACAACGTCGTTGAAATAGAACTCGGTGTCCGCAGTCGTGAAGGGTGCGCCGTCCGACCACTTGGCCCCTTCGATCAGGTGCACGGTCAGGGTTTTGCCGTCTTCCGACCAGTCCCACGACTTGGCCAAGTTGGGCATCGGCTGCAGATCGGACGAGTTCACTTCAAACAGCGGGCCGGTGCGGGTGAGACATTCGACCAAGCCGATATCAATGCCACCCCAGCCGTAAGATTGGCCCGCCCAGAAGTTCCACCCTTCAGGACGCCCACCGATCACATGGCGCATCACGTCGCCGTAAACGCCGGTGCCATCGGGCTGGTTGGCGGTTTTATAGACCAGCGGTTCTTTGGGCAAGCGGTCAGCCAAGGGCGGCAATTTGCCCGCAGCTTCAAAGGCTTTGACCCATTCTGGCTGGTTATAAGCTGCCAAGGCTTTGTATTCGTAAATGTCAGACCGATTGACGAACACGGGTGTACCCTGTGCGTCAAACTTCGGTGCATCGGGCGGGGTTGTGGGTGCCATCACATCGGCACGCACCGCCACAGCAGATACACCCAACAAAAGCGCCGCCATAGCGACGCGCTGGATTTTCATGGTTCTCTCCTCCCCAAAGCCCAAAAGGGCCCGTGTTGTTCGCTTGAAAATGCGATCCCGAGGCGGTTTTCTTGCCCCCTCTGGTATCTGCCACTGTGGGCACAATCCGGCTTTACAACAATAGCGTTTTGCCACAATCTATTCTGGCTTTCTAAGATTGATGGGCACAGATGAATGACCTAGCCGAGCGTGACCGCCTAAAAGCTGCCCCAAAGCACGAGCGTCACTTTTATGCCACAAATCGCGCCTTTGGGCGATTCGGTATGCGCATATTCGAACCCCAGACGATGGAAACCCCGCATTGGCACGGCCATGTCGAGGCCAATTTCTGCCTGCATCACACGATGGGCTATGATGTCGATAACGAACAGATCGTGGTTCCCGAAGGACGTCTGGCGATCTTTTGGGCCGGGGTACCGCATCGGCTGCACACCATCACAAAGACCGCTGCAGCCCAACCCAAATTGGCCAATATCTATCTGCCGCTGGACGCATTCTTAATGATGAACCACATTATGCCGCTGCAAGTGGCGCTTTTGGGCGGTGGGATCATTTTGTTGCCAGAATCTTTGTGCAATGAAGAAATGGTGCGACGGTGGTATGCCGATTACCGTTCGGGCGACTTTGAACGCACGGAAGTCTTGAAGATGGATTTGAACGCCATGTTCAGGCGGGCATTTTTAGAGACACCCGAATTTCTGCGCCTACCGCGCAACGAGACGGCAGGCGAACGCGCCCTCAGCTCGGTGCATATCCGCCATGTGATAGCCATGGTCAGGCTGGTTCTGGAAAACCTCGACAAGCCTTTGAAAAACGCTGAAATCACCGCTGTGACCGGGCTGCATGAAAACTACGCTTTGGGCCTTTTCACCAAGATCATGCAAACCCCGCTAAGGCAATTTGTGTTGCGCATGCGCCTGATGCGGGCAAGGGCATTGTTGGTGGAAAGCTCGCTTGCAATTGCATCGGTGGCGGAAGCCTCTGGCTTTACATCGATCAGCCAGTTTTACCACCAGTTCAAAGCGGCCTATGGCGTGGCCCCGAATTCGGTGCGCAACCAATATCTTGCTTAAGCTGACACAGAGGTGTCGCAAGATCATGTCGGGAAGGTGATGGTACCGCTTTCCCGGCTTGAACGGGAGACCTCTAGATCCACAATCTAGCGCTCTAACCAACTGAGCTAAAGCGGCACATCAACACCGCAACATCGTTTGCGATGAGGGTGATTTATGGATTTCACAAGAGGGGGTCAACCCGCAAAATCGCCAAGCCCTCACCGCGGGCGCTTGGCGATCCATCCCAAAGTCAGCACAACAGCCACAGCGATCAGGGTTTGCGGCGTGAAAACCGCGACCAAATGGGCAAGGTTGCCAATCACCGAACTGACATAAGGGCCAGCCGCCGCCCCCAGCAAAATGTAGAGAAGAACACATAACAAAATCAGCACAAAGCCTGCCTGTACGATTTGCAACGACAGGGCGATCAGCCTGGCTAACCAGTTCAAGGGTTTCTCTTCTGCGGGGGGCGGTGCCATAAAATCTTACTTGTTCTGAAGCAGCCAGACGACAACGCCCAGCGAGATCAGACCAGCCAGACCAGCGCTGCCGAGGGTTTGCACCAGGTTGGTTACGTTGCCGACAACATCGCCCAAGAAGGACATGTTGGCCGGGCCGACCAGCAGCGAAGCAACAATTGCCAAGGCCAGCAGACCCATCCCAAGTTCGGTGATGCTGCGGATGATATTGCGTACGGCGTCGATATTCATAAGATACCTCCAGTTTGTTACTCTGCCCAATTTTTGAGCAGCTTTTGTGTGCGGCTGCACAATTTGGCCGCACACCGATAAGATGAGCAAGAATCCGCTCAGTCAAGTACATTCCGCGAATATATCCTAAAGTTCATATTTCTGTTAACTTTTGTTTACATTGAATAGTGTTTTCGCGCGCAGAAAACGCAATATTTAGGTGCCACTTCGGCAAGTGTTGACAGCACCCCGCGCCTCACGCACACCATACCAGCAGAAAAAACGGGGGTGATCATGGGGATCGACAAGCAAAGCGACGTGTCGGCCAATATTCAAATCGGGCCGACCGATCAGGGCATGGTGCGCATCTATATCGAGGCCGATGACGGCACAGAATTGCCGATGGATTTTGATCCGGAAGAGGCGCTGGACATCGCTGAAGAATTGCGCTCGGCGGCCGAAGCGGTGCGTGCGATGGGTCAGGGCACGAACCCGCGCAAGAACAAGTAAGCGCCCCTAGCCGATCAGGGCGCCAACCCCAGGATCGCGCAGACCTTGCAAACGCATGGCGGCTTGGCGCGCAAATTTATGCAGCACCGCCTTGCGTCTGGCCCCCGCCAAAGGCGTTTGCGGACCAAATCGGATGATTTCGGCATCATAAGCATCTGCGACAAACAGCCCCGTATCTGCCGGCAAAAGTTCGGTCGGGAAATGGGCATCCACGGCCCAGAAAAACCGATCGCAAAAGGGCAGATAGCCGTGCCATTTTTGGTCAGCGCGAAAATCTGCCGGGCCAGATTTGCATTCAATCACCCAAACCTCGCCCTTAGGCCCCAGCGCCATCAGATCAACACGCAAGCCTGAGGTTGGGATCATTTCTTCCAATGTTACAAAATCCAGCCCCCGCAACGCGCGGGCGACACCACGCGACAGCCTTTGACCGGGCAAAGACGGCAAGGCGGTGTCAAATTCTGTGACGCGCGTGATCATGCGGGCAAATATGAACTAAAGGTGAACATTCGGCAAGCCTTGCTTTGCCCCTTCCCCGCGCCTATCTAGGCCATGGCGGGTTCTGCTCTTCTCGTGCGAGGCACCTTTTCCAGTGGCCGATAAGCAAGCGAACGGGGGCTGGCTCTGGCAAGATCCTGGTCTTGCTACCTGGCACCCACCTGAGACCTCTGGCTCTCGGGAAAACTCCGTCTCCACGGCCGCTGCGGGCCCGCCACCTGATGCAAACGACAAAGCCCGAAGCGCTGCTTCGGGCTTTGTCGTATCGCTGCGGGACTTATCTTAGCGGCGGGTTGGGCGGCGCTGCTGATAAGACTCTATCCGGATGCGGATGGGGATAAGTTGCGACTTAGGCGCGCCGAAAGATCGAACCGCCCAAACGATGTCTTTGACATGGTCGACCAAGCGCAGAAAAAACATCGTCAACATGGGGCACCTCACCTGTTATGCAAGTAAGGTAACACTCGGTTGCGCCATGAAAAGGCCAGAGTTCACTCTTGGGCGCAAAATAGCCGACACCCTTTTGGTCTGCCCAAAGTTTGGGCATTCAACCGATATCCAGCGCCAAGGCATGCACACGCATGTTCAGATCACCCAAAGCCCCTTGAACTGCGCGGTGGCGGGCCAATCGCCCCATCGCGGCCAGGTCTGGTGCGCGGATCTTGACGGCAAAGTGACTTTCCCCTGATCCGTCATCGCCGCCATGCCCCGCATGGCGATGGCTTTCGTTGACCACGACCAACTCGCTGACGGCAAAAGCCGCCTGCAAACGGGCCTCAATTTCATCCTTTATCGCCATTTTCATTTCTCCCCCTTCAATCTGCCACCAAATGCCCTATTCTTGCGTGCTTGAGTCGGAAAGGCCTATCGATGACCAGTCGCCCCCCGTTTGAATTTGATTTGCGCGTGTCCTCTGACAAGGCCAAGCGCAAAACCGGCAGGCGCGGCATGTCTGGCGCGTCTGAAATGTCGAATAAGGCCTGTGATTATCCAACTTGCAAAGAAAAAGGGGCCTACCGCGCGCCCAAATCACCCGAGCTTTTGAACGAGTTCTTCTGGTTCTGCCGCGACCATGTGCGAGAGTACAACCTGAAATGGAACTTCTTTGGCGCGGCAACCGATGAAGAGTTCCAAAAGCTGCTAGATAAAGATCGGTTGTGGGAGCGTGAGACCACCCCCTTCAGCCGCAAGGATGATGGCCGGTCTTGGGCGCGGTTGGGCATCAATGACCCCTTGGACGCAATGGGCGAAAAAGCGGCGACCAGCACTGCCAAGCCCATCGGCACCTCTAGCCGCAAATTGCCCCCAACCGAACGCAAGGCGCTGGAAATTATGGATGCGCGCGACACCTGGACAAAAACCGAGATTAGAAAGCAATACAAAAGCTTGGTGAAAGATCTTCATCCCGATATGAACGGCGGGGATCGTTCTGATGAAGATCGTCTGCAGCAGGTTGTCTGGGCTTGGGATCAGATCAAAGACAGCCGCTATTTCAAAGAATGACCGACAGGCTCGCCTAAACGGCGCACAAAATCGTATTTCAACAACCACATCAGCGCACGCTCAACAACCATGATCGGGTCTTTGGTTTGCGCAGCAATGGCCTGAACCGTTTCATGACCGGACTGAACCGCCACATAAACGCCCGCAATCTGGCTTGGCTTGGTGAACATATGGGACAGGGCCGCGTAATTGCGTAGGGCCACCATCTCGGTCAGGTCCGGCTGCCCGCTGCGATCGGGGGCTGTAAAGCGATCGCTGCCCAAACTGGCGACTTCAGACGGATACCCCGCAAAAAGGTAAGAGGGCGAGGGACCAACCGGCAAGGCAAATCCTGCGATGCTGTGCGCTTTGGCACTTGCTGCGGCCTTGCGCGCACTTTGTTCGCCCCAAAGCGCCTGCATCTGCGGGATCACCACCGACCAATCGTAGGTGCTTTGCACCCGCGCCAAAGCCCCCTGCCCCAACCGCGCCCGCAAATCGGGGTTGCTGGCCAGCGCCAGAATTTTGGCCTTCATATCGCCCATATCCAATTCGGTCATGGCAGATACGGCCGCAGAATATTGGATGAAACTATCAATCCCGCCATAAAGCCGCAGGCTTTCATTGGCCATATGTTGCGGCCCAAGCATGCGCGATTTGACCCGCAGGCCCGAATCTGCGCTAACGGTATCTTTCAACCCATCCCAGTCCGAGGTCAAAACTGGTAGGCCCGCAGCCATCCCTTCCAGTGGCGCAAGGCCAAAGGTTTCCTGAATATTGTCAATCATAAACAAAAATACATCGCCACCCGAGAGGGTCTTTTGCCGTTCCGCAGCCTCAGCACCGTCTAGCAGCAAAAATCCCACATCCGGCATAAGACGCGCAGCCCCGTTTTCAAACACGCCGCGCGCATAGGCCTGACGGAACTGACCGCACATGACGACATGCATTTTCACACCGGGCGGGAGTTCGGCCACGCAAGCCTGCATCGCGATGAAAACGGGGATAGGATCGAACTTTTCATGCGGGCTTAACCGCGCGATGGTGGAAAACACCACATCCGTCTCGGCCGCCTCCAACTGCGCACGCAAAGCCGCCCGCGCGGCAGGATTGCGCGCAAAATCAGCCCGATGCACCCCTAATGGGATCACCGGAAACATCGGCCGCGCCGGTGGCTGCGTGCCAAACCGCTGCCGGATATGCGCATCGATCAAATCCATCTGTGCCAGAACCGCGCCCTGCACCGCGCGCGAGGTGCAGATTACCGCATCCCATTCCATCACAGGCGCCATCCGCAGATCAAAAAACCCCTGCATGATCGCTTGGGTTGAAGTGGTATGGGTTAGCCCACACAGCGCCCAAGACCCCGAGCCGTAACTTGACCGCCGCCAAGCTTCAGACGCAATATTGGCGGCGGGGTAATAAACCACATCCACTGGCGCAATCTCTTGCGGGCGCAGCAAACCCGCCACCCGCATCCGTTGACGAGGCCGCGCCTTTTCGTAAAACCGTCTGATTTCTTCAACCTCGCCCGCGGATTTGGTCAAAAAGACAAACTCGTCCACATCGGCGTGCTTCAAGAACCCGTTCAAAAAGCTTTCACCCGCAACACGGCGGCCATTTATACCCTTTTGATCAGGCCTGTAACCATCTGTGGCATAAAAGATCGCGGCATTTGCGTGGCGGGTCATAGGGCTGATCCAATAGAACGGGCAAGAAAGGCGTTTGTGCGGTAACGAAGCCTTGTGCAGCTGTAAAGCTTTGAGTTGCCCCTGCCAAGAGCGCGTCAGGCTCTTGCAGGCCCGCGCCTTATCAGTCACACAGGGTGGGCAATCAAATTGGGCCGAAAACGATGCTGGATACCGCTGTAAAACCCACCGAAGACATCTCTGTGCGCGAGGTCTTTGGCATTGACACCGACATGAAGGTCAAGGGCTTTGCCGACCGCACCGACCGCGTGCCCGAGGTGGATCCGACCTATAAGTTCGACCCCGACACGACCTTGGCGATCTTGGCAGGCTTTGCCTATAACCGCCGCGTGATGATTCAAGGCTATCACGGCACGGGCAAATCAACCCATATCGAACAGGTCGCCGCCCGCCTGAACTGGCCCTGCGTGCGCGTCAACCTTGACAGCCATATCAGCCGCATCGACCTGATCGGCAAAGACGCCATCAAACTGCGCGACGGCAAACAGGTCACCGAATTTCACGAAGGCATCCTGCCTTGGGCGCTGCGCAACAATGTGGCGATTGTGTTTGACGAATATGACGCGGGACGGGCGGATGTGATGTTCGTCATCCAGCGTGTGCTGGAACATGACGGCAAGCTGACCCTGTTGGATCAGAACGAGATCATCACCCCCAGCCCCTATTTCCGCCTGTTTGCCACGGCCAATACCGTGGGCTTGGGCGACACGACCGGCCTGTACCACGGCACCCAGCAGATCAACCAAGCCCAGATGGACCGCTGGTCGTTGGTGGCAACGCTGAACTATCTAAGCCACGATGCCGAAGCAGCCATCGTTCTGGCCAAATCGCCGCATTACAACACCGACAAGGGCCGCAAGACGATCAACCAGATGGTCACTGTCGCCGACCTGACGCGCACAGCCTTTATGAACGGCGATCTGTCGACCGTGATGTCGCCACGCACCGTGCTGAACTGGGCGCAAAATGCCGAGATTTTCCGCAACGTGGGCTATGCCTTCCGCCTGTCCTTCCTGAACAAATGCGACGAACTGGAACGCCAGACGGTTGCTGAATTCTTCCAACGCTGCTTTGGCGAAGAATTGCCAGAAAGCGCTGTGTCTATGGCGATGAAATGATCCGCCACGCGGCGATCTTTCGCTTGATCCATCCGGCAGGCTCGGCTGAGGAGGCCAGTTTTCTTGCGGCCTTGGCCGAACTTGCCGCCATCCCCGGCGTGGGCGATTTTCAAATCGCCCGCGAAATCAGCCCCAAAAACGACTTCGCCTTTGCCGTATCGATGACTTTCGTCGATGACGCCGCTTATGCAGCCTATAACATTCACCCCGACCATGTGGAATTTGTCGAAAAGCGCTGGATCCCTGAAGTGGCGCAGTTCATGGAACACGACACGGTTGCGCTTTAAAAGCCTGCCCGTTCATCTTGGCCTAAATACTCAAATCTTTCCACCGCGCGCTCTGGCGTCAATCTTTCCTTAACCGTCCTAGAGCCAAACTGGCGGCATGACCCAGCCGCAACGCCTTATCATCCACGGAGCGACCTATTTCTTCACCGTCAGGCTGGAGGATAAGGGCAGCCGCCTTTTGACCGACCATATCGAAAGCCTGCGCTACGCCTATGCCAAAGCAGTGCAGGAATTTCCCGCCACCTGCCACGCCATGGTGGTTCTGCCCGATCACCTGCACGCGGTCTGGACAGAGCCTGAGGGCGGGGTTTGGTATGCCGAACGCTGGAGGCGGATCAAAACCCGCTTTGCCCAAGCCATCCCCAACCGCGACACCCCGATCTGGCAGCGCCGCTTTCGCGAACATGCGATTCGCAGCCGCGATGATTTGAACCTCGCGATCGACCATTGCGCGCAAAATCCGGTGCGGCACGGTTTGGTCAGCGCGGCAGAGTTGTGGCCCTATTCCAGCCATTCCAAAGGCCGATCTTGCGATCAGGTCCCACTGCCAAGGCAAAGCGCACTTTTAAGCGCTTGAAATAACAACGAGGTCGCCGAAGCAGCCCCGTTGTGTGTCTTTTGCCAGCGATCAGCCCCGCGCAGTTTTCAGCGCATTGGCCCACCAGACCAGATCATCCAAAGACGCCTTGGCCGAGGGCAGCAAATTCGCCTCTACATCCGCCATCTTGCCCGATCCGCCCATGCCGGGGTGAACCTTGAAAAAATCGCCCATGCCCAGATGCACAGCGTTGCGGGTGGGGGCCATTTGCAGTTCCACCGCGATGGTGCGCAGATGTTCCAAAGCGCGGGTGCCGCCGGCCGCACCATAGGCGATGGCCGTCATCGGCTTGCGATTCCAGTCGACATAGGCCTGATCCAGCGCGTTCTTGAGCGCACCGGTGATGGAGCGGTTGTATTCCGCCACCACGAAAATATAGCCGTCAAATTCGGCGATCTTCTTCTGCCACGCCACAGCGCGCGCGTCGGAGGACGGCATCCACAGATTCGACGCCATTTCATCAAACAAGGGCAGGTCAAAGTCGCGCAGATCGACCAACTCTACTGTCATATCCTCGCGCTGTTGGGCTTGGGCCAGCATCCATTGGGCGGGAATATCGGCAAAACGGGTCTTGCGGGTCGAGCCGATGATAAGCGCTATTTTGGGTTTGGACACAGAAGGTTCCTTTGCTGCGATGGGGAAAGAAGATCAGCACTTTTACATAACGCTCGCCCTGCCGCACAATTCGGCACCATCGCGCCCCGAATGTGCGCCCCTGCACGAAATGCCAGCCTGAAAAAGTCAAAACCCGCAGCCCCCATCCACCTGCCCCACCTTGCCCTTGCCCGCCCACAATGCCAGATTACAACGATGAGCAAACCTCTCGACAACCCCGCTGATCCGTTCAAAAAGGCGCTCGCTGATGCGACGCGCACGATGGCTGACGACCCTGAGATGACGGTGACCTATTCCGTCGATCCGTCGACCATGAACAAAGAAGGCGTGCGCCTGCCGCAAGTGTCGCGCCGCATGACCAAGGACGAGGTTTTGTTGGCCCGTGGCACGGCGGATGCCTTCGCGCTGAAACGCAAATACCACAACGAGGCGACAGCAGCCAAATACGCCCCGACCGGTGCTTTGGCGCGTGAAATCTATGACGCGATGGAAACCGCACGCTGCGAGGCCGTGGGCGCCCGCGCCATGCCCGGCACCGCCACCAACATCGATGCCAAAATCGGGCATGAGGCCGACCGCAAAGGCTATTCGCAAATCGCCGCAGCGTCCGAGGCACCTTTGCCGGTGGCCGCAGGCTATTTGGTGCGCCATCTGGCAACAGGCCGCGACCTGCCCAAGGGTGCGCAGCACGTCATGAACCTGTGGCGCGGCTTTATCGAAGAGCAAGCCGCAGGCACTTTAAGCAATCTTGACGAGGTTCTGGCCGACCAACAGGGCTTTGCGCGTCTGGCCCGCAAGGTGATCGCAGATCTGGGTTACGGCGACCAGTTGGGCGACGATCCCGATCAAAACGACAATCAAGACGACACAGGCGAAGAAGACCGCGACGACGCGCCCGAAGAAACCGGATCCGAACAGCAAGACAGCGAAGAGTCAGACGCCTCGCCCGAGCAATCGCAAGAAGAAGAGCCTGACGAATCGCAAGCCGAAGTCACGATGGAAGAAACCTCAGACCTTGACCAAGGCGAAGAGGCCGAGCTTCCCGATGGCGAGGCCCCGCTGGAACCGCCGCCCCCTGCCCCGCATTCTGCAGCCGATCCGCTGTATTCCGCCTATACCACGGAATTTGATGAAGAAATCAAAGCCGAGGAATTGGCAGAACCCGCCGAACTGGAACGCCTGCGCGCCTATCTGGATCAGCAGTTGGAACCGCTGAAAGGCGCTGTCTCGCGCCTTGCCAACAAGCTGCAACGCCGCTTGCAGGCCCAGCAGAACCGCTCGTGGCTGTTTGATCTGGAAGAAGGCACGCTGGATGCGGGCCGTTTGGCGCGGGTTGTGGCCAACCCCACAACGCCCTTGTCGTTCAAACAGGAAAAAGACACCGAATTCCGCGACACCTGCGTGACGATGCTTTTGGACAATTCAGGTTCGATGCGGGGTCGTCCGATCTCGATTGCGGCGATTTGTGCGGATGTGCTGGCGCGCACGTTAGAACGCTGCTCGGTCAAGGTCGAGATTTTGGGCTTTACCACACGGGCGTGGAAAGGCGGGCAAAGCCGCGAGAAATGGCTGGCGGCCGGCCGCCCCCCCGGCCCCGGCCGTCTGAACGACCTGCGCCATATCATCTACAAAAACGCCGATGCGCCGTGGCGGCGGGTGCGGCCCAATTTGGGGCTGATGATGAAAGAGGGCCTGTTGAAAGAAAACATCGACGGCGAGGCGCTGGAATGGGCGCACCGCCGCATGCTGGCGCGGCCTGAAGCGCGCAAGATTTTGATGGTGATCTCGGACGGTGCGCCGGTGGATGATTCCAGCCTGTCGGTCAACCCTGCAAATTTCTTGGAAAAACACCTGCGCGACGTGATCAGCATGGTCGAGCGGCGCAAGGCGGTGGAACTGATCGCCATTGGCATCGGCCATGATGTGACGCGCTATTATCAGCGTGCGGTGACCATCACCGATGCCGAACAATTGGCCGGTGCGATGACGGAACAATTGGCAGGCCTGTTCGAGGTGGACGCGAAAAAACGTGCGCGCACTTTTGGGCGCAAAGTGGCCTAAGACCGCGATTTTTCTGCGAAAAATCGGCGTTGCAACGGGTGGATAGATGATTTTTCGCAGAAAAATCGTGCGGAGGCAGAACGATGTTTCAAACCTTTGATAGCCCGGCCTCTCCCGCCCAAGGGCCCGCACGTTTGGCCCTTTTGCGGGCACAGTTGGCCGCGCAGGGGCTGCAGGGCTATCTGATCCCTCGCGCTGATGCGCATCAAGGCGAATATGTGGCGGCGCGCGATGATCGTTTGCAATGGGTGACAGGCTTTACCGGATCAGCGGGATTTTGCATTGTTTTGCCAAAGGTTGCGGGCGTTTTTATTGACGGGCGCTACCGCACGCAGGTGAAATTGCAGGTCGATCTTGCCCATTTCACCCCCATGCCTTGGCCCGAAACGAAGCCGGGTCCGTGGATCTTGGAAAACCTGACCACGGGTGCTATTGGTTTTGACCCCTGGCTGCACACCGCCGAAGAAATTGAAAAGATTCAATCTGATCTGCGCGGGTCGGGTGTGACCTTGCGGGCAACGGAAAATTTGGTGGATGCGATCTGGCCAGATCAACCCGCAGCGCCACAGGGTAAAGTCTTTGCGCATTCGGACGCGCTGGCAGGCGAAACGGCCGCAGCCAAACGCGCTAGGCTAGCCGCCGGCTTGCACGTCGCGGGTCAAAAGGCGGCGGTTTTGACATTGCCCGACTCGATCTGCTGGCTGTTGAATATTCGTGGTGCCGATGTGCCAAAGAACCCCGTGGTGCAAGCTTTCGCCATTCTATCTAGCGCTGGGACTGTGGATGTGTTCATTGATCCCGCCAAGGTGGACAGCGCCGTGATCGGGCATCTGGGATCAGGCGTGCATCTGCACGACACAGGGGCATTCATCCCTGCGCTTAAGGCGCTAAAAGGTCCGGTGCGGGTTGATAAGGCGACGGCTCCTCTGGCGGTGTCACAGGTGATGGACCAAGTCGTTTGGGGCGACGATCCCTGCCGCTTGCCCAAGGCCTGCAAGAACGAAGGTGAAATCACCGGAATGCGCGCGGCCCATCTGCGCGACGGCGCGGCGATGGTAGAATTTTTGGCTTGGCTTGATGCGCAGACCCTGACGGGCGGTTTGACAGAAATTGCCGTGGTGAAGGCGCTGGAAGGGTTCAGGCGCGCCACCAATGTCTTGCACGACATTTCTTTCGACACAATCTGTGGTTCTGGGCCCAACGGGGCCATCATGCATTACCGCGTGACCGAAGACAGCAACCGCGCCGTCGGGCAGAACGAACTGCTTTTGGTTGATTCGGGCGCGCAATACCGCGACGGCACCACCGACATCACCCGCACCATCGCCGTGGGCGACCCCGGGCCAGAGGCCCGCGCCTGCTATACCCGCGTTCTGCAAGGCGTGATCGCCATTAGCCGGGCCCGTTGGCCGCGCGGGTTAGCCGGGCGCGACCTTGACCCCCTTGCGCGGCAAGCGTTGTGGATGGCGGGTCAAGATTTCAACCATGGCACAGGCCACGGTGTGGGGGCCTTTTTGTCGGTGCACGAAGGCCCGCAACGCCTAAGCCGCATCAGCGAAGTGCCGCTAGAGCCGGGGATGATCTTGTCAAACGAGCCAGGCTATTACCGCGAAGGGGCTTTTGGCATTCGCCTTGAAAATCTGATCGTGGTCAAAGTGGCTGACCCTATGGGCGATCTTCGCGATCAGCTTTCCTTTGAAACCTTAACCTTTGTCCCCTTCGATCGCCGATTGATCGACACCACCCAACTGTCGGCCGCAGAGCGCGCTTGGCTGAACGACTACCACGCCCAAGTGCTGGCACTTCTTGCGACGCGGCTGTCAGACTTTGCCCGATCATGGGCCCAACAGGCCTGCGCGGCCTTGTAAAATGGAACAGGCACTTCATATCAGCCCAGCCAAGGCTCGCTATCGATTGCGTTTTCATGACGTGATTTTGGGCGAAACGAACCAAGCTATTTGGGTGAAAGAAGGCGGCCATCCAAGCCGTCTGTATGTCCCCCGCGCCGATGTTGCGATGAACCTGTTGACCCAATCATCGCGCACATCGCATTGCCCGTTGAAAGGAGAGGCGCGTTATTACTCGGTCGGTGCAGCGCACAACGTGATCTGGTCCTATGAAACCCCCAAAAGTGCCGCTTTGGCCATTGCGGGTTATCTGGCATTTTATCCAGAAATCACAGTGGAACAACTTTAGACCAATACGGCACTAGCTTTCTGCCGCCACTTTGCGAATACGTTCCACCATCGCGCGCACCCCGTTCGACCTTTGTGCCGAGAGGTGATCGTTCAACCCCAAACGCCCCAATTCGGCCACGGCATCAACCTGCGCCACCGCAGCCACAGCCAAGCCAGAATACAGCGCGTGCAGCACGGCGATCAAGCCGCGCACGATCAGGGCATCGCTATCCCCCTCAAAGTCAAAGAGCCCGTTTTTCACGACGGGGCGCAGCCAAACTTGGCTGGCGCATCCTTGCACCTTAAGGGCGGGCACTTTGAAACTGTCGTCCAGCGGCGCCATCGCCTTGCCCAGATCGATGACGTGGCGATAGCGTTCTTCCCAATCATCGAGGAATTCGAAAGTATCGGCTAAATCTTCAAAGGCTTGTGTGGCCATGTCACTCTCCTATGGGGCAGACCTAGCCCTGCCATGGCAGAAGGTAAAGGCCACCTGCCACGCGGGGGGATTTTCAAAGCTTGGCTATTGCGTTACCCAAGAGACAAATGGGGGGCCGATATGAAACGCGCGCTGATCTTGATGACCGTTTTGGGGCTAACACTTGGCGGCTGCGGGAAAACCAATTTGAACCCACTGAAGTGGCTAAGCAAATCCCGCAAAGATGCCCAGGTTGAAGTTTACGCGGCACCGGTTGATCCGCGTGGTTTGATTGCCACAGTGGTGACCCTAGAGATTGAACCCCTTCGCTCGGGCGTGCTGGTGCGCGCCACAGGTTTGCCACCGACCCAAGGGTTTTGGGATGCAGCCCTTGTGCCCCT
The DNA here is from genome assembly GCA_903845215.1 of uncultured Rhodobacterales bacterium. Taxonomy (GTDB): domain Bacteria; phylum Pseudomonadota; class Alphaproteobacteria; order Rhodobacterales; family Rhodobacteraceae; genus Stagnihabitans. Next base: position 92,360 of record CAIMWI010000020.1, read on the forward strand.
GCCAAACGATGGGTCGGACCATTTGGTCTTTGAATTTCGCATCTTCCCGCCCTCTGTCCCTGCCGCCGATGGCACGCAGGTTTCACGAGAGATTACAGCTGCGGCATCTGTGACCACGTTCGATCTTTCAGGCATCACCGTGATCGAGGTGCGGGGCGCCCAAAACGCCATGCGCGCGCAACCTTAAATAACGCACGCAAGCCTTTGGAAAAGCGTGATCAAAACCCTTCCGGGGTCAGTTCGTGCGCCATATGGTCTAAGACAGCATTGACAAATTTAGGCTCTTTCCCGTCTGGAAAAAAAGCCTTGGCAACATCGACATATTCGCTGATGGCCACGCGCGGCGGTGTGGGCATGGCGCTAAGCTCTGCCCCTGCCGCGCGAAACAAGGCGCGCAGAACCGGATCAATCCGCGCAATTGGCCATTTGGCCACCAAAGCGCGGTCTGTCAATTGGTCAATCTTTGCTTGAAGGTTGACCGCATGATCCACAACGGCGCGAAAATGATCTGCGTCGCCGTCTGCCATTTCTTCTTCATCATAGATCGCGCCAAATCGGTGCGTTTCAAATTCTTTGGTGACCGATTCGACTGTTTGGCCCGAGGATTCCATCTGAAACAGGGCCTGCACCGCATAAAGGCGGGCGGCAGATTTCATCTGTTTCTTATCAACCTTCATGCGCGGAACCCGATCCCTTTGGTTTGGCCTGCCCATTTGCGCGCGATTGCAATCAGGTGCAAGGCAGCAAGTGCAGCCCCGCCGCCTTTATCTTGACCAGCCGGATCGGCGCGCATCACAGCTTGATCGCGGTTTTCCACCGTCAAAATCCCATTGCCAATGCAAGACCCACCCAGACCCAGCATCATCAACCCGCGGCTGCTGTCGTTGCAAACCGTATCGTAATGCGTTGTCTCTCCACGGATGATGCACCCAAGCGCGACAAAACCATCAAAGGCCGCCAAACGCCCGGCCATCGCGATGGCTGCGGGTATTTCCAATGCGCCGGGCACCTCTAGCACCTCGACCTCGGCGCCCACAGCGGCGGCTTTCGCCTTTGCGCCGGCCACCAGATTGTCGGCAATATCGCGGTAATAGGGGGAAACGACGATCAACAATTTGACCGGCTTGTCAAATTTCGGCGCTGGTAAGGTGTAATGGGTTTCACTGGCAGCCATGATCTTAATCCTTAATGCGGCGCGTGCCGGAGATGGTTAGGCCGTAAGCCTCTAGCCCGACCACACGGGGTGCGACCGAATTTGACACCAAAGTGATGTTCCTAAGCCCAAGCGAGGCCAAGATTTGCGCCCCCAGGCCATAAATCCGCAGCGTTTGTGGTGAAACTTCGCCCTCAAGCGGCAATTTCATCGTTGTGTCACGCAGCAAAACCACAGCGCCCCGCCCCTCGGCCGCGATCACTTGCATAGCGCCTTGCAGATCACCCACATGGGCGTCGCCAATACCAAGAACATCTTCCAGCGGGTTCAACTGGTGCATGCGAACCAAAACTGGCGTATCGCCTGACAAATCCCCCTTAGATAGCACGATGTGATCATCACCGTGCGCCGTATCGGTGAAAACCCGCATCAGCCACTCGCCACCATGCACTGACTTGACCTGTTTGGCAGAACGCTCTTTGATCAGATTGTCGTGGCGACGGCGATAGGCGATCAGATCACTGATTGTGCCAATTTTCAGCCCATGTTTTTGACCAAATGCGATCAAATCCGGAAGACGCGCCATGGTGCCATCATCTTTCATCACCTCGCAGATCACCCCCGATGGGTCTAGGCCGGCCAACCGGCTGACATCCACCGCAGCTTCGGTGTGGCCCGCACGGACCAGAACCCCGCCGTCGCGGGCGCGCAGCGGGAACACATGGCCCGGTGTTGCCAGATCGGCTTTGCCCTTGGTCTTGTCGATGGCAACCGCCACCGTCAAAGCGCGGTCTTTGGCCGAAATGCCGGTTTCAACCCCTTCAACCGCTTCGATCGACACAGTAAAGGCCGTTTCATGGCGCGACGAATTCTTCATCGCCATCATCGGCAAACCCAAAGCATCAACCCGCGCCCCCGTCAGCGTCAGACAAATCAGGCCGCGCCCATGGGTCGCCATAAAATTGATAACATCCGCTGTGCATTTTTCCGCCGGAATGCAAATATCGCCTTCATTCTCACGATCTTCGTGATCGACCAGAATATACATACGCCCCTGACGCGCGTCCTCTATGATCTCTTCAACCGAAGAGATGGCCGCGGAAAATTCGGAATGGTCTTGGGTCATCATATCCTCGCAGGGGTTATTTGACCCTTAGCGAAAAACTGGGTCCAGCGCCAGATAGGCCACTTGGGCGCGGTTGCAAATACTGTAGGGAAATAAAGTTGCTTTCAGGTCAAACGCCGCGCTTAACCCCAGTCGCGCAACCTTGCGACATAGCGGGCCATTGTGTCGACTTCTAGATTGACCAAATCCCCAACAGCCACCTGTCCCCAAGTGGTGACAGCGCGGGTATGGGGAATGAAGTTGATGCCAAAATCTGCCCCGTTCACCTCATTCACGGTAAGTGACGTGCCATTCAGCGCAATCGAACCTTTGGGCGCGATAAACTTGGCCAAGGCGTCTGGGGCGCGAAAGGTGACGCGCAGGCTGTCACCTTCGGCCTGCACGGCGACCACCTCTGCCACCCCGTCCACATGGCCCGAAACGATATGCCCACCCAGTTCATCACCAACTTTCAAGGCGCGTTCCAAGTTTAGAATGCTTCCGACTTTCCAGCTTGGCAGGTTGGTTTTTGACACAGTTTCCGCTGAAATCTGCACATCAAACCAATTGCGCGGGCTTTGACCCAGATCGACCACCGTCAAGCAAACCCCCTCGCAGCTGATCGAAGCGCCAATATCGATGCGGTTTACATCGTATTGGGTGCCGATCCGCGCACGCAGATCGCCTTCTTGGCGCAGGGCCAACACCTCTCCTAGGTCGGTCACGATGCCGGTGAACATGGCAAACACTCCTGTTTTTCTATCAGGTAGCGTTCCCATGCGACCATCGCAAGCGTCGGCTTCGAAAAGCGGCCAACGGGCCTAGTAAATATAGCGGATCTGTTCTGTCCAAAACCGTTCCATCCGCTTGAGAGACCCGTTGATCGTGTCTAACAGTGCGCCGTCAACCACCGAACGGCGGACCAAGATGTCGGAATGGCGGGCGAACAGGTCAGCCATGGTGGCGCGCACATGATGGCCCTTTTCGGTCAAGCGCACCCGAACAGATCGGCGGTCAATGTCTGACCTTTGGTGGTGCATATACCCCAATTCCACCAATTTCTTAAGGTTATAGCTGACGTTTGAGCCCTGATAATAACCGCGCGACTTCAACTCACCGGCCGTCACCTCATTCTCGGCGATGTTGAACAGCAACAGCGCCTGCACGGGGTTGATCTCTAAGATGCCAAGGCGTTCGAATTCGTCTTTGATCACATCCAACAGCAACCGGTGTAATCGTTCCAGCATGGCCAAAGTTTCCAAATACCCCGCAGGCAGAGCCTTGGGTGGGGCGTCGATCATGGGGCTGTGTACTGTCATAAAACTCTCCGGTCTGTCACCATGGGTTAGGGACAAATTCGGCACAAAATAAAAACATAACGTAAACAGAACGGTGATTCGTCGAAAAAACTTTGCTTACTGCGACCGCAAACGCCCCGCAGCAAATATGGCTAACTTGTCCAGCAGCGGTGCGTGCACGGCTGGCGTGGGCTTTTGGCCCAATATCCAAGCCATCAAATCCTGATCGTTTTCCGCCAAAAGCGCATCAAAGGCGTCCAGCTCGGCCAAAGACATCGCGGCAAGCGCTGTGTCGGCATAGGGGCCTAAAACCAGATCCATTTCTTTGGTGCCGCGCCGCCAACTGCGCATGGCCATCCGCTTTAAGCGCGCTTCGGACGTTTCCATCGTGCCTCCTTGATCCCGGTGCTGACCGAGCCTATGAGGTCGCAATACCATCCCAAAGTGGAGCCCGCCATGGCCTTCCTGTCTGACACCCTCTCGCGCGTCAAACCCTCGCCGACCATTGTTGTGACGACCAAAGCGGCCGAATTAAAAGCACAAGGTCGCGATATCATAGCGCTTGGCGCCGGAGAACCGGATTTCGACACGCCAGAAAACATCCGCATCGCCGCAAAAGCCGCAATTGATACGGGCAAAACACGCTACACGCCGGTGGATGGTATTCCCGAATTGAAAAAGGCGATTTGTGGCAAGTTTTTGCACGAAAACGGCCTGACCTATCAGCCCAACCAAGTGTCGGTAGGCACGGGCGGCAAGCAAATTCTGTACAATGCGCTGATGGCCACCTGTAATCCCGGAGATGAGGTGATTATTCCCGCCCCCTATTGGGTGTCTTATCCCGACATGGTGCTATTGGCGGGCGGTACACCGGTTCCAGTGGTGGCAGGGATTGAAACACAGTTCAAATTGACACCGGCCCAGTTAGAGGCGGCGATCACGCCAAAAACCAAGTGGTTTATCTTCAACTCGCCGTCAAACCCCACAGGGGCGGGCTATACCGCCGCCGAATTGCGCGGACTGACCGATGTGTTGATGAAACATCCCCATGTCTGGATCATGTCAGATGATATGTATGAACATCTGGTCTTTGACGATTTTAAATTCGTCACACCCGCCCAGATCGAACCCGGCCTTTATGACCGCACGCTGACGTGCAATGGCGTGTCTAAATCTTATGCGATGACGGGTTGGCGTATTGGGTATGCCGCGGGGCCCGTTGCCCTGATTAAGGCGATGGCCACAATCCAAAGCCAATCCACATCGAACCCCAGTTCTGTCAGCCAATATGCCGCCCTAGAGGCTTTGAGCGGCCCGCAAGATTTCTTGGCGCCCAACCGCGTGATCTTTCAGCGCCGCAGGGATTTGGTGGTGTCTATGCTGAATGACGCAAAGGGCGTGACCTGCCCCAATCCTGAAGGCGCGTTTTATGTTTATCCGGATATCTCGGGCTGTATGGGGAAAACCTCGGCCGCAGGAAAACTGATTGGCAATGACGAAGATTTTGCCACAGCCTTGTTGGAAGAAACCGGCGTGGCTGTGGTATTTGGTGCGGCCTTTGGCGTGTCGCCCAATTTCCGCGTCAGTTACGCCACTTCGGAAACCATCTTGGCCGAAGCCTGCCGCCGCATTCAAACGTTTTGCGCCGGATTGGTGTAGGGGCAGAAGACGACCGCGCCCCTTCACCTGCCTTGCAAAGCCCCCCCCCGCTCTGCCATGAAGGGGCATGAGCAAATCCTCAAATACCTTCACTTGCACATCGTGCGGGGCTTCCCACAAAAAGTGGAACGGCCAATGCGATGCTTGCATGGCTTGGAACACCTTGGTCGAGGAAACGCCTCTCTCGGCGGGGCCCAAAGGCCCTGTCGCCAAGGGGCGCACCATCGCCCTGACCGATCTTGCCACCCAAGCCGAGGCCCCGCCGCGTGCGGCCTCGGGCATGGCAGAGCTTGATCGCGTTCTGGGTGGCGGATTGGTGGCAGCATCAGCCATTTTGGTGGGCGGCGATCCGGGCATTGGCAAATCGACGCTGCTGTTACAGGCCACCGCAGCCTTTGCGCGGGCGGGTTTGAAATGTATGTATGTGTCGGGCGAAGAGGCTGCCGCGCAGGTGCAGATGCGCGCCCAGCGTTTGGGGCTGCAAGACGCCCATGTGCAACTGGGCGCTGAAACCAACCTGCGCGATATTCTGACCACGCTGGACCGCGAGCGCCCTGCCCTTGCAGTGATCGATTCGATCCAAACCATGTGGCTGGATAATATCGAGTCTGCCCCCGGTTCGGTGTCGCAAGTGCGCGCAGCCGCGCACGAACTGGTGACCTTTGCAAAAAAGCGCGGCGTGTCAGTGATTTTGGTGGGCCATGTCACCAAAGACGGGCAGATCGCGGGGCCGCGTGTTGTGGAACACATGGTCGACACCGTGCTTTATTTCGAAGGTGAACGGGGTCACCAGTTTCGCATCCTGCGCGCCGTCAAGAACCGCTTTGGCCCTGCGGACGAGATTGGCGTGTTCGAGATGACAGGGGCGGGCTTGGCAGAGGTGTCAAACCCTTCGGCCCTGTTCTTATCAGACCGCGAAAAAGCCACGCCCGGATCAGCGGTTTTTGCAGGAATCGAGGGCACAAGGCCCGTTCTTACCGAGATTCAGGCGCTTGTGGCGCCATCGACCCTAGGCACGCCGCGCCGCACAGTGGTGGGCATTGATGGCGGGCGGCTGTCAACAATTCTGGCGGTGCTAGAGGCGCGGGTTGGCATTTCGTTTGCGGGTTTGGATGTGTTCTTGAATGTGGCAGGCGGGTTGCGCGTCAGCGAACCTGCCGCCGATCTGGCGGTGGCGGGGGCCATTCTTTCGGCCCGCGAAGACATCGCCATCCCGCCCGATATGGTGCTTTTTGGCGAAATCAGCCTATCGGGCGCGTTGCGGCCCGTGGGGCAGACCGAAAACAGGTTGAAAGAAGCGTCAAAACTTGGTTTCTCACAGGCGATTGCCCCGCGTTTGTCGAAATACACCCAGGCGAGTGGCATGAAGATGCGCGAAATGGCCGATCTGACGGCTTTTGTGGGCGAGATGTTCGGGGCGGGGTGACCGGCCTTTGGGATAAATAGCGCAAGGCCGCGCGGGAGAGTGGAATGAACGGATTTACCCTGATTGACGGCATTGTGGCGGCGGTGATCCTTTTATCGGCAATTCTGGCCTATTCGCGCGGCTTTGTGCGCGAAGCGCTGGCCATTGCCGGATGGATCGGCGCGGCGGTTTTGGCCTTTATTTTCGCAGCCGCGGCCCAGCCCTTGGTCAAAGAAATTCCGGTGATCAACAAGGTGATCGGGGATAATTGTGAAGTGTCGATGATCACGGCCTTTGCCTTGGTTTTTGCGGTAGGGTTGATCGTGTCGTCGCTGTTCACACCGCTTTTTTCGTCACTGATCCAGCGATCTTTCTTAAGTGGCATTGATCAGGGCTTTGGCTTTGTTTTTGGCGCTGTGCGCGGCATTGCTTTGGTGGGTGCGGCGTTTTTGATCTATGATATGACGCATCAATCGGTGGCGATGGTTGAACAGTCCCGCTCTGCCAAAGTTTATGCCGATTTCAATGGCGGGGTTCAAAGCGCCGTTCCCGATGATCTTTTGAACACGGTCATGGCACGTTACAATGAACTGACGGCCAGCTGCCAACCCACTGTGCTTGCGCCCGCCGCCGAGCCAACCGATCCTGCCACACCGACAACAGCCCCAACCGCCGGAAACTAAACCCTTTGGCCGCAATGCGGCGATCCGCGCGTGACATCCGCGCGCCCAAGCCCTAAACCACGGCCAAATCCACCCGCCGCCGGAGGACCAATGACCCATCACCGCGCCCACCCGTTTGATGATGACAAGCTCAAGGAAGAATGCGGCATTTTCGGCGTGATTGGCGTGGGCGATGCGTCGAACTTTGTCGCACTTGGCCTGCACGCCCTGCAGCATCGCGGCCAAGAAGCAGGTGGAATTGTGGCTTATGAACCGACATCCGGCTTCAACTCGGCCCGACGCTTTGGCTATGTGCGCGATAATTTCACCAAGCCCGAGGTGATGAACACCCTGCCAGGGGCTTTGGCCATTGGCCATGTGCGCTATTCGACCGCAGGGTCCAAAGGGGCCACGGCCATTCGCGATGTGCAGCCGTTTTTTGGCGAGTTTTCCATGGGCGGGGCGGCTATTGCCCACAATGGCAACCTGACCAATGCCGCAGCCCTGCGCAAAGAGCTGATCGAACGCGGGTCGATCTTTCAATCCTCGTCTGATTCGGAATGCATCATCCATTTGATGGCGCGATCAATCCAAAAAACCATCCCCGAGCGGATGAAAGACGCGCTGCGCCGCGTGGAAGGGGCGTTTTCGGTTGTGGCCATGACGCGCACCAAGCTGATCGGCGTGCGCGACGCTTTGGGCGTGCGGCCCTTGGTGTTGGGGCGCTTGGGCGATCAGTCTTGGGCGCTGTCTTCCGAAACCTGCGGGCTGGATATCATCGGCGCCGAATTCGTGCGCGAGATTGAACCGGGCGAGATGATTGTGATCGAAGACGGCAAGATCACCTCGTCGCGTCCCTTCGGTGCGCCTGCATCCCGATTTTGCATCTTTGAACATGTCTATTTCAGCCGCCCCGATTCGATCTTGGGCGGACGGTCGGTCTATGAAACCCGCCGCCAGATTGGTGTGGAACTGGCCCGCGAAGCCCCGGTTGAGGCGGATTTGGTCTGCCCAGTGCCAGATTCGGGCACGCCTGCGGCGATTGGCTACAGCCAAGAAAGCGGCATTCCTTATGCGATGGGGATCATTCGCAACCAGTACATGGGGCGCACGTTTATTGAGCCGTCTGAAAGTATCCGCAACATGGGCGTGCGGCTGAAGCTGAACGTCAACCGCGCGCTGATCAGGGGCAAGCGGGTGATTTTGGTCGACGATTCGGTGGTGCGGGGCACGACCAGCCGCAAGATCAAGGATATGATCCTAGAGGCGGGTGCCGCAGAGGTGCATTTTCGCATCGCCTCGCCCCCCACCGCTTGGCCGTGCTTTTACGGGGTTGATACGCCCGAACGCTCAAAACTTCTGGCCGCGACCATGTCTGAGGACGAGATGCGCGACTGGATTGGGGTGGACAGTTTGAAATTCGTCACCCTCGACGGGCTTTATCGCGCCGCAGGCGAGGTGCAGGGCCGCAACGCCAAGGCCCCGAAGTTCTGCGATGCGTGTTTTTCAGGCGATTATCCTATCGCCCCGTCTGACAAGATCGAAGAAGGGTTTGAAATGAAGGCCGCAGATTGAGCCGAGAGGTTGATGCCTATCTCGCCTCGGTCCTGCCCGCTCACCGTGGGGTGTTGCAAGACTTGCGGGCTGTTTTGCGCGGATTACTGCCCGATCATCTGGAAGTGTTGAGCTACGCTATGCCCGGGTTTCGCCAACCGGGGCAAAAGGGGCGCATGGTGGCAGGCTATGCCGGATTTACCAAGCATTGTGGCTTTTATCCCCACTCGGGCAGCATTATACCACAGTTTGCGCAAGAAACCCTTGGGTTCCAGACGTCAAAAAGCGGCATCGTTTTTACACCCGAACACCCTTTGCCGGACCGTTTGGTGGAGATTTTGGTGAAGGCCCGCTTGGCCGAGATTGCTGCCAAAAACCGATAAGGCCCAATGCAAATATCCAATTGAAGTGGTCCTTGTCAGGCAAAGCGCTCTGGCATATCCCCAAGGCAATCAGCAGAAAGCCCAGCCATGACCCAAAACATCGCCCTCGTCACCGGAGCCTCGCGCGGGCTTGGTGCTGCCTTGGCCGAACAGCTTGCCGCACGTGGGTGGCATGTGGTGGCCGTGGCCCGCACAGTGGGCGGTTTGGAAGAGCTGGACGACCGGGTCAAAGCGCTTGGCCTGCCCGGTGCGGGCGGGCTGACGCTGGCGCCGATGGATATCACCAACGATGACGCCATGCGCCATCTGTGCCTGTCGATCCATGAACGCTGGGGCAAGCTGGGCCTTTGGGCCCATGCCGCCATCCACGCAACACCCTTGGCCCCCGCAGGATCGCTGGCCACCAAAGATTGGGACAAGGCCCTTGCAACCAACATCCGCGCCACGGGGCAGTTGATCCCGATGGTGGAACCCTTGCTGCGCGCAGGGGCAGGCACAGCGGTGTTTTTTGACGATCCGCGCGGCGGGCAAAAGTTTTTTGGCGCTTATGGCGCATCGAAAGCGGCGCAAATGGCGTTGGTGGGGTCTTGGCAGGCGGAAACGCTGCGCGTGGGGCCGCGTGTGATTATCGCCCAACCCGCACCGATGCCCACCGCCACGCGTGCGCGCTTTTTCCCCGGCGAAGACCGCGCGGCGCTTTGTGCCCCAAGGGGCGAGGCCGCGCGGATTTTAAACGAAATCTTTGCCAAAAGCTGAATGGCTTCAGACCCTAGCCCTATTTCAGCCAAGCGTCGTAATCGCTGACCAAAAGATGGGTCGGGGCCACATCCTCTTCAATCGCGGCAAAGCGGCCGATGGGTTCGCGAAACACGTTGTCGGTGACATCGTCGTTGACGGTCGACACCTCGCCGATCAGCACATCGCCCCCCTCGCCCCAAAAGGCGTGCCAGTCCCCCGGCATCAGCGTAACCGATTCGCCCGGGGCCAGTTTCAGCTTTTGCCCCGGCGCATAGGGCACATCGATGCCGTCACAGCGCACCATGCCGCCGCGATCGGGGGCGCAGTTGCCGTGATCATCTGATCCGAACAATTCCACCACCAGCGTAGCACCACCGCGGTTGATGATATCCTCGGCCTTAATGACATGGGTGTGCATCGGCGACAGTTGGTCTTGGCGCGAGATCAGCAGCTTTTCAGCATAGCACATCCCGCCGCCGCGCTGCAGATCGGCCAGTTCGCCGTTGCGCAGGGTGAACAAAAACAGGCCCAAGTCGTCAAAACGGCCTTGGCCGTAATCGGTGATATCCCAGCCACAGCGCCCCTCGATCACACGGCGCGCGCGGTGGGCATTGGCCTTGAACTCGGACGGCGACCAATTGGCAAAGGGCGGCAAAACAAAGCCGTAGTGGCGGATCATATCATCCGCCGCTGCCATGATATCGTTCACGCGAGAGCGTTTCATTGCAAATCTCCTAATGGTTTGGGGCGACTATAGCGCAAGCCTTGCGCCCAACAACCGCTTTCAGGCTGAAAGCTTGCGGGCGTTGCGCGCCATCTGCCAATCGCGCGCGGCTTGCCCAAAGGCCGCAAACAGCGGGCGCGAGACGGGGTCGTTTTGCGCGTTCCATTCCGGATGCCATTGCACGGAAAGGGTAAACCCCGGCGCATCTTTGACATAGGTGGCTTCGGGCGTGCCGTCGCTGGCGTGCCCGTCAATCACAAGGCTGTCGGCGGGGCGCAGAATGCCTTGGCCGTGCAGGGTGTTGGTCATGACCTCTTGGGCGCCCATCAGGCGATGAAACACCCCCCCTTGGGAAAAGCGCACTGTATGGCGCAGGGCGAATTGCTCTTCCAACTGCCCATCGGGCGGCATGCGGTGGTTCATACGCCCCGGAATCTCGCGGATTTCGGGGTGAAGCGATCCGCCCAGCGCCACGTTGACCTCTTGAAAGCCCCGACAGATGCCCAAGAACGGCTGCCCGCGCGCCACACAGGCGCGCACCAAAGGCAGCGTGATCGCATCTCGGGCGCGGTCAAAGGCGCCGTGTGCAGGGGTTTCCTCTTCGCCGTATTCCGACGGATGCACATTGGGCCGCCCCCCTGTCAGCAAAAAGCCGTCACAGGTTTCCAACAGTTCTAGAACCGAGACAAAGCGCGGATCGCTTGGAATAATCAGCGGCATAGCACCGGCCACATCTGCCACGGCATGGGCATTCATCGTGCCCGCCGTATGCGCAGGGTAGCGGTCGCCGATCACATAGTGATTGCCAATGATGCCGATGATGGGGCGATGCTGTGTCATAAGGGTTTGGATTTCTGCGCTGACATAGATTAACAATAGGCGGGTGATTTTGTCTGCGAAAGGGTCGAATTGCCCATAGTTGAACAAGATCCCTTGATCAGTGCGCTTTGTGATGCCCAAATTGGCACGATCCCCTTTGCATGGACCCATCCGATGACAAAACCCCGCGCCCGTGACCTTGGCCTGCCCTTTGCGGGCACCCCCGGCCCCTTCAATGCTATCACCGATGTGCCCGGCGTTTTGGTGGGCTTTTGCACGCTGACCGATCCGGCCAAGGCGATGCGCACCGGTGTCACTGCCATTTTGCCGCGCGCTGAATCTGGCACGCCGCAACCGGTTTGGGCGGGTCAGTTCACCCTGAATGGCAATGGTGAGATGACCGGCACCCATTGGATTCATGATGCAGGCTATTTTATCGGGCCGATCTGCATTTCGAACACCCATGCCATCGGCGCATTGCATCAAGGTGCCACCGAATGGATGATGCAAACCTATGCCCCGTGGTTTGCGGCTGAACACGCTTGGGCCATGCCCGTTGTGGCGGAAACCTATGACGGCATTCTTAATGACATCAACGCGCTGCACGTCACCCCCGCCCATGCCAAGGCCGCGATCCATAACGCCAAAAACGGGCCCGTGGCCGAAGGGTCGGTGGGGGGGGGCAACGGGATGATTGCTTATGAATTCAAAGCCGGCACAGGAACGGCCTCACGCCAAGTGGCTTTGGGCGGGCAGAATTATACCTTGGGCGTGCTGGTGCAGGCCAACCACGGGCGGCGCGACTGGCTGACCATTCTGGGAAAGCCCGTGGGGGCCTTGATGCCCGAAGGGGCCTTTCGCAAGAAAGAGCAGGGGTCCATCATCGTGATCATCGCCACAGATGCCCCCCTGTCGCCCCTTAGCCTGCGCCATCTGGCGCGGCGGGCGGCGATGGGTGTTGCGCGGGGCGGAACGCCTGCCGGCAATTCTTCAGGCGATATCTTTTTGGCCTTTTCCACCGCCAACCTTGGCCCAATGCCGCAAGACGCGGGGCCGCTGTTGACGCGGGTGGAGGTGAACCAAGAGATCATCGACCCCCTCTATCTGGCCGCAGCCGAGGCGACAGAAGAGGCGGTTGTCAATGCGATTGTCGCAGGCGAGCCAGTGGCGGCGGTGAAGCCCAAGGGGTTGATCGTGCCAAGCATAGACTGCGAAAAACTGGCCTCTCTTTTCGGCCAACCGAGCTAGGCCTGCGGCCGGCGAAGCCGGGGGGAGGCACGCCTCCCCCCGGACCCCCCTGTGAGTATTTTTACCTCGGTGAAAGGCAAGGCGCGACCCACCCTTTCACCGAGGTCTAAATACTCATGACGCAGCAGCGGTTGCGATCACACGGGTCGCCGCCTCTAGCGCGCCGGCCCCATGCGGGATGCGCAGCGCGGTCAGGCCCGCCTGCATCACAGCCAAAGCGCCCAAGGTCATATGGGCGTTCACATGCCCCATGCTGGCGACCCGCAAAGAGCCCGAGGCTTGCGGGTCTTGCGGTGTCGCCATGCCAAGCCCGATGCCAAGGGTGACACCGGCGTTCGTCTCGCACCATTGGCGCAGGCGGGTGGCGTCGGGGGCGGGCAGATGGGCGGCAGTGACGGAATGGCCGCGATGGGCAGCATTGGGCACGTTCAGGCGAATGCCCTCATGGCCCTGCCCCCAAGCATCAAACGCCGCCCAGATGCTGCGCGCCAATGTGGCGTGACGGGCCCAGACTTGGGCAGGCCTTCCTCGTGCAGGATCATCGTCAGGCTTTCACGCAGCGCATAAAGATGCGCCGTGGGGGCGGTGCCAAACCAATACTGCCAGAACTCTTCTGGATTGGCGCGAAGGGTCCAATCCCAATAGGGCGTGCGCAGGTTTGACGTGGCACACCGCTTGCGGGCGTGATCGTTGAACCACACAAAGGCCATGCCGGGCGGGCACATCAGCCCCTTTTGGCTGGCCCCCAGCATAACATCCACGCCCCACGCATCCATGCGAAATTCATCGCACCCCAGCGAGGCGACACAATCCACCGCCAACAGCGCACTATGCCCCGCCGCATCCATCGCGGCGCGCACCGCTTGCACATCAGACTTGACGGAAGACGCCGTATCCACATGCGTCATCAGGACCGCCTTGATCGACGGGTCAGCCCGCAAAGCGTGCTCGACCAAAGCAGGATCAACGGCCGCGGTGCCGCCAAACTCTAGCACCTGCACATCAACCCCAAGACCGCGCGCTGTGGTGGCCCAACCGTGGCCAAAGACGCCGGTCACCAGCACCAAAGCACGATCACCACGCGAAAACAGGTTGGAATTCACCGCCTCCCAAGCACCATGGCCGTTGCAGATATAGCTTGCGACATGGCCCGCAGTCTGTGCCAAAGCGCGCAAATCGGGCCAAAGGCTGGCCACCATATCCACCAAAGCACCGGCATAAATGTTGGGCGAAGGGCGCTGCATTGCAGCCAACACACGGTCGGGCAAGACCGACGGGCCGGGAATGGCCAGATAGGGTCGGCCTTGGGATAGGGACATAGCGATCCTCCGTTTGCCCTAGGGCTAGACCCTGCCGAGATTTGGGTCAACCGCCACTTCGCCTTGAAGTTGGGCATCAAATTGGCTAAGTCGTGCAAGCCTGACCCAAGGGCAATTGCGCAAGGAAGGTTGGCGACCCCTATGGCGGGCGGCTTGAAACAAAAAATGCTGGCCTGGCAGAACCGCATCGCCGCAAAATACGGCACCAGCATCGCCACCGTTGAAGCCCGCCGCGCGGCGTGGTGGCATTTTCAACTGATGGACCACGCCTTCTTGCGCGGGATCTGGACCAACCTTGACCAGATTGCCCCCGGTGTGTGGCGGGCCAACCAACCCTCGCCGCGACGCTTGGGCATCTATCAGCGCAAACTTGGGTTGAAATCTGTGGTGAACCTTCGGGGCGGTAGCCAGCAAGGCTTTTATCTGTTTGAAACCGAGACCTGCCAAAAGCTGGGCATAACCTTGCATGATGTCGCTTTTTCGGCCCGCAGAGCCCCGCAGAAAGCCGCTTTGCAGGCCATTTTTGATCTGTTTGAAACGCTGCAAAAGCCCGTCCTGATCCATTGCAAATCAGGGGCTGACCGCACCGGCCTGATCTCGGCCCTTTATATGCTTGACGTGGAGCACCGCTCTATCGCCGAAGCCAAGCGGCAGCTTAGCTTTCGGTATCTTCACCTGAAATCAACCGACACCGGCATCATGGATCACTTCTTGACCCTTTATGAGGCCGAGGCCAAGGGCCGCAGCATCCGTGAATGGGTGGTGCAAGATTATGAACCCGCTCGACTAAGCGAAAGCTTTGCCGCCCTGCGCAGGCAGCGGGCGTGATGGAAAACCCCTCAACCAAACGCCTGTTGGGGTGGCTTTGGCAGGATCATGTGGCAAAGCGCTGGCCTTTGATGGCGCTGGCCTTCGCCTTGATGGCACTTGAAGGAGCGGCGACAGGCGGACTGTCTTATCTGGTGCGCCCGATGTTTGACGAGGTGCGTCAAGGGGCGGCCTTTGGGGTGGTGATCAAGATTGCCGCTGCGGTGGGCGGAGTTTTTGTGCTGCGTGCGCTGGCGGGGTATTTTCAAAAACTGATTATCCTGCGCCAATCTGAACAGATCGGCGCGGAACTGCAGACCGCCATGTTGGCCCATGCCCTGCGTTTGGATCTGGCCTTTTACCTTGCCAATGCGCCCGGCAGCCTGATGGAGCGGTTGCGCGGTGATACCGCCACCTTGCGAGGCCTGTGGCCACAGATGTTTCAGGCTTTGGGGCGCGATGTGGTGACATTGATCTCTTTGGCGGTCGTGGCGCTGATGATTGATTGGCGCTGGACGCTGATTGCCATGGCGGGCGTGCCGCTTTTGGCGCTGCCCCTTGTCCGTTTGCAAGCGAATGTGCGCGGCACGGCCCGTGGGGCGCGGGCTGCAGCAGACGCACTTTCCACCCAGTTGGATGAAGCCTTTCACGGCATACGCACCTTGCAACTGGCCGGGGCCGAGGCGGAAGAGGTCAACCGCTATCGCGCTGCCTTGGGACGCTTTTTATCGGCGCAGTTTCGTTCGGATCGATCCAGTGCGGCGATCCCTGCGATCATCGACATCGTCGCGGCTTTGGGGTTTGCGGGGGTCATGCTTTATGGCGGGATGCAGATCACCGCCGGCGAAAAAACGATGGGAGAGTTCTTGAGCTTTTTCACCGCGATGGGTCTGGTCTTTGAACCCCTACGCCGTCTGGGCGCACTGTCGGGCCAATGGGCTGCCGCACGCGCCGCATTAGAAAGGATGCGGGGTTTGCTGGACCATGCGCCCACCATAACCTCACCGCCGATACCAAAAGCCTTGCCCCAAACCCGCGCCCTGCGCCTGCAGATGCAGGGCGTGTCCTTTGGTTATAATGGCACTGCGGTGTTAAACGACATCAACTTTGTGGCAGAGCCGGGAAAAGTCACCGCTTTGGTCGGACCATCGGGCGCTGGCAAAACCACAATGTTTCATGTGCTGACTCGTTTGGTTGACCCATCCGCAGGGCGAGTCTTACTGAACGGCACCGATCTGCGCGATCTGGATTTGGCCGCGGTGCGTGGCCTGTTTGCCGTGGTCAGCCAAGACACGGCGCTGTTTGATGAAAGTCTGGCTTCCAACGTGCGCCTTGGGGCCAAAGATATGTCAGACGCGGGGCTGGCACTGGCCCTACAGATGGCCCAAGCTGATTTTGTCACAGATCCCCAAGCCGCCGTAGGCCCACGCGGCACAGCCCTATCTGGCGGGCAGCGCCAACGCATCGCCATTGCCCGCGCCCTTTTGCGCGACGCACCAATTTTGCTGCTGGACGAGGCGACCTCGGCCCTTGACAGCCAAACAGAGCTTTCTGTGACCCAAGCCTTGGATAGCCTGCGCGCAGGACGCACAACCATTGTCATCGCCCATCGCCTGTCCACAATCCAAGCAGCTGATGCCATTGTGGTGATGGACCAAGGCAAGATCCTTGACCAAGGCTCTCATGCCGAGCTTTTGGCGCGGGGCGGGCTTTATGCCGACCTTTACCGACTGCAATTTGCGGATTAATCCTGTCCCAAGGCCCGTCGCAGCCTATATGCTGACGGCAGAGGAGTGAGATGACCCAAATGATGCGGCGCATTATATATCTTGGTGGCAAAGATGCCTTGCCCTTTCTGCAAGGCCTTGTCAGCAATGATATCTTGCCCCTTGCACATGGCGATGGCCTGATCTGGACAGCCCTTTTGACGGCGCAGGGCAAGTATCTGGTCGATTTCTTCGTGGGCCGCAGCAAAGGCACATTGTTTATCGACTTGCCAGAGGCTCTGGCCGAAGACACATTGCGCAGGCTGTCAATGTACCGCCTGCGCGCAGATGTCACCCTGACACCGTCATTGTGGACGGTCTGTCGCGGGATAGGCCCCCCCCCTGCCGATGCACTGGCCGACCCGCGCCATCCCGCCTTGGGCTGGCGCCTTTACGGGGCGTCTTTGGCTGAAGACCCGCTGGATTGGGATGCCATTCGCGTCGCGAACCTTATCCCCGAAACCGCGATCGAATTGATTCCGAACGAAAGCTACGTGTTGGAATGCGAATTCGAACGCTTGAACGGCGTCGACTTTCGCAAGGGCTGCTATGTCGGGCAAGAAGTTACCGCGCGCATGAAGCACAAGACCGCGTTGCGCAAAGGTTTGGTCTTGGTACAGATAGATCAACCCGTGGCGGTGGGAACCGTTCTTTTGGCCGAAGGGCGCGAAGTGGGAACGATTTACACCCAATCAGGCGGTCAGGCTATTGCCTATGTGCAGTTTGAAAAAGCTGTGGGCAAAATGGTGGCAGCCCGTGCCACGGTAACGCGATTGGCCTAACTTAGCTTTTTTATGCGCAAAATCCGCAAGCTCTGCGGTGGGGATGTTTAACTTTTTTGCAAAAAGATTGCGTGTCTGGGCAGAAACCACACTGTGTTTGCCAATATCCCACCTTTCCAGGCTAGAGTGAGCACTCGTTAACCAAGAGTTGACCTGATACCTTTCGCCCCTATCTCATCATGTGAATGTTTTGGCGGATAGGCTACAGCACGCAGCGTCTGCCTTAAGCTATGCAATTATTGCATGGCTGACATGTAAGAAACAGCATGACGAATCGTCTTCAAACCGTTACAAGCGCGAAACGGAAGAAAAGACAAGAGTAAGAAGCAGGACCCAGAATGGCCGATTTCATCGACAGCACCGCCTTTAATTTCGAACAAGGTCAGCGCGCGCGCAAATTGTTTGCCGCCGTGGTTTTGGCTGCTTTGGATGATGCCATTGCCGATGACAAGAAATATGGCAACGGGCCAGACCAAATTGCGCGGTGGGCCCGTTCACGCGATGGACGCGAAGTTTTGTCTTGCGCCGGCATTGATCCAAACGAACGCGTTGTAAAAGGCTTGATGGAATTTGTGGGCAAAGGTGTGCGCACCTCTGTTGCTTTGTCGCGCGAAGAAAGCGAACGCCGCCACGCGCTGGAATTGGATCAGGCAGAGGCTGCTTAAAACGCTTTACGATCGGGCAAACAAAAAACGCGCCACAGGCGCGTTTTTTGTTTTTTATCAGGTAGGTTTACGGCAACCTTAATTCATTTCGCGCAGTGCTATTTCGCGCGCGATTTCAGATTTTACCAGTTTGCGGATGCTGCGGGTTATGTGCAAACCGAGATCGCCTTGAAACTGTTCGCGCACCAAATCACGCACCAAATCGCGCAGCGCCTCAGTCGGCAAATCCACAGCGGGCTTTTGCCCGTCATTGGGCAAATCGTTAGGGATCGTCGGTTCCACCACTGGCGCTGTCGGGGCGCTTTGGTTTGGGCGGGCCATATCCCAATCGTCCATGTCTGACGCAACGGCGTCTGTCTCGGGCTCCCAATCCATGGCTTGCGGGTCGATGCCTTGCGCCACGGTCGACACAAATTGCGGTATGGTCAGGCCCGCGCGTGGGGGCGCTTGCAGATGCAAGGTCTGCAACGCTTCCTTGGGATGTGCGCGCGACGTCGATGTCACAACGCGCAAGTTCGGGCTTAGGACCAGTTTGTCATGTGCGGGCAGCTTAGCGCCGGCCCCCAACCGTTCTTCATCCGCTACCAAGCGGCGGATCGAAGACAGAATATCGTCACTGGTCACCTTTGGGTCTGTCATAATTACCTTTGGTCCTTCTGCCGTCACCCGCAATGCCTGATGCGCAGGTTAACGCCGCCGTGTTGCGAACCTAGGCGATCGAAAGCCCCCACACAAGCAATGGTGCAGCAAATGTGGCAAAACTTAGGCAAGCACAAACTACTTGCCCAAGGTCTTCAGTATCTTATCCAACTTGGCCCCACGCGAAGAAGTGGCAGGCGCCTTATTGACCGCATTCAGATAGGCCGAAGGGTCAAAGGTCGGGATGCCCAACTTCAATTGATCAGCCGTCAACATGCCCATCGCCGCCAAAAGCGCATATTGGCTGATTGAAAGATTGGCCTGCGCTTGCAGATAAGATGCATTGGCCGAAAGCAGGTTTTGCTGAGAGTTGAGCACGTCTAACGTGGTACGACTGCCCAAATCAGCCTCTTGTTTGACGCCGTCATAGGCGGCTTGGGCGGCTTGGATTTGTTCTTGGGTTGCTGCAATCGAGGCATTGGCCACCACGATATTCGACCAAGACTTGCCCACCGCTTCGGTGACATTGACGCCGGTTTGCAGCTGTCCGGCACGGGCCTCACCCTGAAGGGCGATGGCTTTGCGCAGGCCCGAAGACAAGCGCCCGCCGGCATAAATCGTCTGATCTAACTGTAGCCCCAAGGTCGCCTCTCGCTTGGTCAGACCGTCAGCGTTGTAAGAATCTGTCAAGCTGCCGCTTAACCCCATCGTGGGCGACATTTGCGCGCTTGCCAGATCTACACCCAGATCGGACGCTTTGGCCTGATGGGCGGCTTGGATCATCGCAGGATGAGAGCGCAGGGCGATGGCCTGCGCCTCGTCCAAGGATTTTACAGACATTGGCCTAATCGGCAGCACAGTCACGTTATCTGGATAATGGCCGATCGCCGCTTTGTAGCGCTCTTTTGCCACGCTGTAATTGCCCTGTGCCGAAACCAATTGCGCCTTGGCCGAAGCAAGCTGTGCTTCCGACAGGGCCACGTCGGTTTTTGTCACCTCGCCAACCTCAAACCGATCTTTGGTGGCCTGTAGGTCTTGGCTAACCAGCTTCACATTCGATTCTTGCGTGGCCACCAAATCGGCCTGCAGGGCCACGTTCACATAGGCCTGCACCGCATCGAACATCACTTGCTGCTCTACCCCAACCAAGGCCGCTTGCGAGGCGAGAACCAGCTCATTCTTTATAGCCACCGCTGTCTTGCCACGGCCAAAGTCCATCACGGTCAAAGAGGCTTGCAAGCTGGCAGAACCGCTGGACGAAAAGCTTTCGTAGCCAGAGGGCGTGTTGGTCATCGCGTATCGGCCCAGCTTGCTCACAAAGCTGACAACCGGCAACAAGTTGCCCACGGCGGTTGCGACATCTTCATCTGCCGCACGCAAGACGGCTTGGTTTTGTTCCAACAGATGCGAATTGCGATAGGCCGAAATCAAAGCATCGGCCAGGCTTTCGGACCAAGCCAGACTGGGCGCGAAAGACACTGCACTTAACAAGAACGCTTTTAGGACAGTCCGCATCATTTACCCCATCAAATCGCCTGTCCGGTCATCCCGGATGACTTAATTCACCAAGCCTAGGTTTGGCAGCTTAAAGAACAAAGTCGCGTGCCGCCTCGAACCCCGGCAGAACGGGCGCCGTGGCGTTGAAACTGAACCGCCACGTCACTTTGCCGCCAAGTTTTTGGCCCACACGCGCAACACCAAGGGCGCCTTCCATAAAGATTGCCCCCAAACGACCACCCTCTTTCAGTTGCGCCTGGATCGCTGCCGGCAAGGATTCAACCCCGCCTTCCAGCAAAATCACATCGTATGGGCCTTCAGACGCAGCGCCCGTGGTTAAGGCAGCGTTGATCACCTTGGCCTGTCCTGTCAGGCTTTGCGCAGCGGCAGCCACCATGACGGCGTCTTCTTCAACTGCCACCACAACAGCGCCCATTTCGGCCAGAACCGCTGCGCTGTAACCATACCCCGCCCCAAGGCACAAAACCCTTTCGCCCGGCAAAACATCCAAAGCGTCTAAAAGCTTGGCCAGACTGCGCGCCTCCAACACCACACGGCGCGGTGCCAAGGCAATGTTTCCGCCGACATAGGCCGCCTCGCGCGCGGCCTGCGGCACAAAGTCTTCCCGCGGCACGGCCAGCATTGCGGCAATGATCGGAAACTTGGTCACATCCTGCGGGCGGACTTGGGTATCCACCATTGTGATGCGGCGGGTTTGAAAATCACTCATAGGGCTCAATTCCAGCAAAGACAGGTTTTCATCAAGCCGCACCTGCACAGATCAAGGCACCGCTCTTCAACAATATAATGTCACAGATAGGGGGGGAAACGCAACGGGTAGCTAGGCTGGGGATTACGCCATCTCAAAGATGTGTCAGAAATTGTCCTCGCGGCCAATCAGGCCATGGGACTTAAAACTTCCACCTCTTCGCCTCCGTGAACGGCCGTATAAAAACAAGACCGTCGCATCGTATGACAAGCTGGGCCCGTTTGGCGCACGATGGCCAAAAGACTGTCGCGGTCGCAATCCAGACGCAGTTCAACCAGTTCTTGCACATGGCCCGAAGTTTCGCCTTTAACCCAAAACGCCGCACGAGAGCGCGACCAATAGGTCACCCGCCCCGAGGCCAAAGTTTGGGCCACCGCATCGGCATTCATCCAAGCCAACATCAAAACCTCTTGGCTGTCAGCATCCTGAGCGATGCACGCGATCAGGCCCTGCGCATCGAATTTCAGCGTGGCGGGATCGAACGGCATCAGGTCCTCCTTGGCGGGCGGGCGTGTAAGGTCTATCTACGGCAACACTGGGCCCTAAACCAGTGCCTTTGCCGCCCAACCGAAAGCCAACCCCATGAGCGATCGCGATCTTCTTTCCCTTTACTCGGGCCGCATTTTGGCGCTGGCCGCCGACATCCCTCATCTTGGGCATTTGGACGCACCGCAGGGGATAGCCAAGAAACGCTCTCCCTTGTGCGGATCTACTGTCTCGGTCGCTGTACGGATGGAGGGCGGCAAGGTCAGCGCATTTGCGCAAGAGGTGCGGGCCTGCGCTTTGGGCCAAGCCGCAGCAGCCGTGCTGGGGCATGGGGTGATGGGCCGCACATTGGCCGAACTGGAAGCGGCGCGCCTAGCCCTTTTAGCCATGCTAAAGGACGACGGCCCCGCCCCATCAGCGCCATTCGCAGAGTTTGAAGTGCTTATACCCGCCCGCGCTTATAAAAATCGGCACGCCTCGATCTTACTGGCGATCGAGGCCACCTGCGAAGCAGTCACCCTTGCCCAAGCCTAAAAAAAACCGCCGCACATCCTAAAAGATGGCGGCGGAAGGTGCAGGTCAAATTGCAGGAAAGACAGGCTTTAGGGCAAAGCCACCCGCAAGAACCGCAGGCAGATCACGCCGCGCCTGAAAAGCGCAGGCCTAGGAATAATACAAAAAACAACGTGGCCACACCGACGATATCTTCGAAGTCGGCAGCTTGGGCAAGGATCTGGCGGGTCAAGTGCTTGAACATGGGAACCTCCTGTTTGTTCCTCAATTGTTCTCACACTCCGGCACCCCTGTAAAGAACTGTTTAAGAACATTAACCGAACATAACATTAACCCACCGTTAGTAACTTGATCGCGCGATCTTGATCTAGAAGCCATAACAGCAAACGTGCGGCTTTGCCCCTTGGGCTTTCCAAAGCCGGATCCTCGCCCAACAAGCGGCGCGCATCACTTTGGGCTATGGCCATCAACCCCGCCTGACGTTCCAGATCGGCCATGCGAAAGCGCGGTAGGCCAGATTGGGCATGGCCGATCAAATCCCCTGCCCCGCGCATCGCCAGATCTTCTTCAGAAATACGAAAGCCATCCTCGGTGTCGCGGATCACCTTTAATCGGCGTTCCCCTGTGGCACCCAAAGGGGCGTGATACAGCAACAGGCACGTCGAATCGGCCGTGCCCCGCCCCACGCGCCCGCGCAATTGGTGCAACTGCGCCAGACCAAAAATCTCGGCCCGCTCAATCACCATGATCGAGGCATTGGGCACATTTACCCCCACCTCGATCACCGTGGTGGCCACCAGCACCTTGGTTTGACCCGATTGAAACCGCGCCATGGCGGCGTCTTTTTCGGCCGGCGGCATCTGGCCATGCACCAAGCCTACAGCATCACCAAAGGCGGCGCGCAGGGATGCAAACCGCGCCTCGGCACTGGCATAATCTAGCACTTCGGAATCTTCGACCAAGGGGCAAACCCAATAGGCTTGTCGCCCCTCGCCCAAGGCCTTGGCCAGATGGGCCACAACCTCTTCCATCCGCCCATCAGAGATAAGCGCCGTGCGGATCGGTTTGCGACCAGCGGGCTTTTCATCCAAAATCGAGATGTCCATATCGCCATAGCTGGCCAGCGCCAGACTGCGCGGAATCGGTGTGGCGGTCATCACCAAGACATCAACCGCCTGCCCCTTGGCCCCCAATTCCATGCGTTGCGCCACACCGAATCGGTGCTGTTCATCCACCACGGCAAGGCGCAGATCATGAAAGTGAACATCTTTTTGGAAAACAGCATGGGTGCCAACCAGCACATGTGTGCGCCCCTCGGCCAGATCGGCAAGCTTGCTCGCCCGTTCCGCCCCCCTATCGCGGCCAGACAACATATCCAGCTTGACCCCCGCGCTTTCGGCTAAGGCGCGCAAACCTTCGTAATGCTGGCGCGCCAAAATTTCGGTGGGCGCCATCATCACCCCTTGCCCGCCCGCCTCAACCGCAACCAGCAGGGCGAGAAAGGCCACCAAAGTCTTTCCCGATCCGACATCGCCTTGCAGCAACCGGTTCATCCGCAGGGGGGTTTGCATATCCGCGGCAATCTCGGCCACCGCCCGCCGCTGTGCGCCTGTGGGTTGGTACGGCAAAGCTGCCAGAACCTTGGCCTGCAACTGCCCATTGCCAAGGCTAGATCGGCCCTTGCCCTTGCGCAGGGCACTGCGTGCCAAGGCAAGGGTAAGTTGATGGGCAAAAAGCTCGTCATACGCCAGCCGTACCCGCGCCGGACTGTCAAACGACAGCGCGGCCACCCCATCCGGCGCGTGAACCATCCCTATCGCCGCGCGCCAATCAGGCCAACCCTGCTGCGCTTTTAGCGGCCCGTCGATCCATTCAGGCAGGTCGGGCGTGCGGGCAAGCGCCGAATCAATTCCCTTGGCCACCAACTTTTGCGTCACACCGGCGGTTAGCGGATAGACCGGTTCAAACACCGGCAAACCGGCGGCCTCTTCAAGGCGCAAGACGTGATCTGGGTGCACCATCTGGCCGATACCATCAAAAATCTCGACCTTGCCAGACACAACGCGCCGTTGGCCCGTGGGCAACAAGTCACGCAAATAGGGTTCACGGGCGTGAAAGAAAACCAACTGAAATTCCACTTGCGAATCGCGCACATGGATCCGGTAGGGTCGGCCCTTTTGCTTTGGTGGCAGATGCAGACCAACCTCCACCTCAACCGTCACCGTCGCCGGGGCTATAACATCGCGAATCGACGCTTTGCGCCCGCGATCCACCCCCGTATGGGGCAGTAAAAACAAAAAATCCTTGGGCTTTTCTATCCCCAACGGGGCCAAAGCTTTGGCTGTTTTCGGGCCCACCCCGTCAAGCGTTTCAAGCGAGGCAAACAGCGGGAAAAGAATTTCAGGCCGTGTCATGCCAACCCAGCCAAGGCAATCCAAGCGTCCTCGTCAATCAAGGCCACACCCAAGCGTTCGGCCTCTTTGGCCTTTGACCCTGCCCCCGGCCCTGCGATGACCAGATCGGTCTTGGCACTTACCGATCCGGCCACTTTGGCCCCCAATGCCTCGGCGCGGGCCTTTGCCTCGGCGCGGGTCATTTTTTCCAGCGAGCCTGTAAAGACCAACGTCTTACCCGCGATGTCAGAGGCCACGGTGGCGCGCACCTGTACCGGCAGAATGGTCAACTGTGCCGCCAAAGCGTCAATCGCGGCGCGTTCGGCGGGGTTATGGAAGGCTTCCGTCAGGCTTTGGGCCAAAACCTCGCCCACCCCGTCGGCAGACAAAAGATCCGCCCAAGCAGCATTGCCCGGCTCTGCCGATGTCACTGCGGCCTCAAATTCGGGCCAGGTGCCGTAATGGCGCGCAATAACTCCGGCAGCGACTTCGCCCACATGACGAATGGCCAAAGAAAAGATCAAACGATCCAAGGGAATGGTGCGACGCGCCTCGATGGCCGCAAACAGATTGGCGGCTGATTTTTCCCCAAATCCATCGCGATTTTTCAGTTTTTTGAAAGGATTATCGGCATCTCTTTGGGCGAGTGTAAAGATGTCTGCGGGCTGTTTCACCGGCAAATCAGGGTCGGCAAAAAACATTTCAACCTGTTTGGCGCCCAACCCTTCGATGTCAAACGCCCCGCGCGCGACGAAATGCTTCAACCGTTCCACCCCTTGGGCCGGGCAGATCAACCCACCGCTACAGCGGCGCACGGAATCACCGGGTTCTCGGTGGGCTGGGCTGCCACATTCAGGACAAATGACTGGAAAATCAAAAGGCTGGGCCGCGCTGTTGCGTTGAGACAGGTCAACATCAGCCACTTTGGGGATCACATCGCCTGCGCGGTACACCTGAACCCAATCGCCAAGGCGAATATCCTTGCCCGCGCGGATCAGTGCACCTTTGGAATCGCGGCCAGCAATGTAATCTTCATTGTGCAAAGTGGCATTGGCGACAACAACGCCGCCAACGGTTACCGGTTGCAAACGTGCCACGGGCGATAAGGCCCCCGTGCGCCCAACCTGAATGTCGATCGCCAATAGCCGTGTCCAAGCCAGTTCAGCGGGGAATTTATGCGCAATGGCCCAACGCGGCGTGGTCGAGCGGAACCCCAAACGCTCCTGCAAGGACAGATCGTTCACCTTGTAAACCACGCCGTCAATGTCATAGCCCAAAGTCGCACGCATGGCTTCGATTTTGCGGTATTGGGCAACCATATCTGCGGTTGTTTGGCACAAGATGGTCAAGGGATTAACCTGAAATCCCATAAGCTTGAACGCCTCTATGGATGCGATTTGCGTCGAACCCAATGGCTGAGAGACAACACCCCAAGCATAAGCAAAAAAACGCAACGGGCGCGCGGCTGTGATGGCTGCATCCAACTGCCGCAAAGATCCTGCGGCCGCATTGCGCGGATTGGCAAAGACCCTCTCGCCGCGTGCCATCTGCCGTGCGTTTAGATCGGCAAAATCAGCGTGGGACATATATACTTCCCCCCGCACCTCCAACAAAGGCGGGGCGGCGCGCAGCGTTTGGGGAATATCCGAAATGGTGCGCGCATTTTCCGTGACGTCTTCGCCTACCTCGCCATCGCCGCGGGTGGCGGCTTGCACCAAATGGCCGTCTTCATAGCGCAGGTTCAGCGACAATCCGTCAATCTTAGGTTCGGCCGTATAACTCACCTCAGAAATGTTCAGAAACCGCTTCACCCGATCGTCAAAATCGCTCACGTCGCTTTCCGCAAAGGCATTTTCAAGACTAAGCATCCGCAGGCGGTGGGCGACCTTGCCAAAACCCGCACCGATCGCCCCGCCCACCTGATCAGACGGGCTATCTGCGCGTTTTAGGTCGGGAAACCGCGCCTCGATTGCAGCATTGCGGCGTTTTAGGGCGTCATACTCTGCGTCCGATATATCGGGCGCATCCAGTGTGTGATAACTTGCATTGGCATCGCCCAGCACCTTGGCCAGGCGTGCCAACTCTGCCTGCGCCTGCGCCTGATCCAGATCGTGAACCGCTATATCCATCGCCGCCCCCTGTTTGCCACAGGTTATGCGGCGACGAAGCGGAATTCCAGCGCTCAGGCGCTGGCGGCCAAGCGTGGCAGGTCAGTGGCAGCGGGTTCGCGCAGCACATAGCCCCTGCCCCAAACCGTTTCGATATAACTTTGCCCGCCGGTTGCCTCTGCCAGTTTTTTGCGCAGCTTGCAGATGAATACGTCGATAATCTTCAACTCTGGCTCGTCCATACCGCCGTAAAGATGGTTCAAAAACATTTCTTTGGTCAGCGTACTACCTTTGCGCAGGCTAAGCAGTTCCAACATTTGATATTCTTTGCCCGTCAGATGCACCGTTCGCCCATCGACATCAACGCTTTTGGCGTCAAGATTTACCAGCAGTTTGCCCACCCGAATGACCGACTGCGCATGGCCCTTTGACCTGCGGATGATGGCGTGAATGCGCGCAACCAGTTCTTCGCGGTGGAAAGGCTTGGTCAAATAATCATCCGCACCAAAGCCAAAGCCTTTCAGTTTGCTGTCGGTATCATCCGCCCCCGACAAGATCAGGATTGGCGTTTCGATCCGCGCCAGGCGCAATTGGCGCAGCACTTCGTGACCAGACATATCCGGCAGGTTCAGATCCAAAAGGATCAAATCGTAATCGTACAGTTTGGCCAGATCTATGCCGTCTTCGCCCAGATCGGCGCAGTACACGTTCAAATTCGCATGTCCCAGCATCATTTCGATGCTGCGCGATGTTGTCGGATCGTCTTCCACCAAAAGAATGCGCATCTTTAAAAATCTCCGTCCTAGAGTGCCCGTTAAAGACTTTGCCGATCAAGGGTTAATGAAGCGTTAGTTTGCCAGAACGAAACCGGAAAATCATCTAAAGTTGTCGATATTTCTGCAAAGTTGTGACCCGCAGTGCCTTGTCGCCGTGCTTTTCCACCGCATCACGCCACAGGCTGAATTCTTCCTCACTTAGCCCATAACGGTCCAGCGCATCGCCAAGGGCGAGCAGCCCGTGTTGCACGGCCTTCACAACCACGGCTTTGCGGCTGGCCACCCAGCGCCGTGTGTCATTTGCGGGCAGGTCGGCCCGACTGAGTATGCTGCCATCGGGCAGCGTCACTTGGCGCGGGCCATCAACCCTTTTCAAATACATGGTCCTCTCCCTCTTTCACCTCCACAAAATTGCGCCCGTCGTCTTAACGAAGCGTGAAGCAAGGGGTTGAGACTGTCGCGCATTTTCCTATAGTACCAACCAATCCCTTAACTTGGCCGCAATCATGCTGGACGGAAAACTGAACTCTCTGGGGCTGCCCAAGGCCCCGGCTGACACGCGCGTCGTGGTGGCAATGTCTGGGGGCGTTGATTCATCGGTCGTGGCCGCCATGCTCAAAGACGAGGGCTATGATGTTGTGGGCGTGACCCTGCAGCTTTACGATCATGGCGCCGCCTTGGCCAAAAAGGGGGCTTGCTGTGCCGGGCGCGATATTCACGACGCCCGCCGCGTGGCCGAGCAGATGGGCTTTGCCCATTATGTGCTGGATTATGAAAACACCTTTCGCCAAGCCGTGATCGAAGATTTCGCCGATGCCTATCTGGCAGGCGCCACCCCAGTGCCCTGCATTCGCTGCAATGAACGGGTGAAATTCAAGGATCTTTTGGCCACCGCCAAGGATCTGAACGCCGATTGCATGGCCACGGGCCACTATATCCAGCGCAAAATGGGCCTTGCGCCAGAACTGCACCGCGCCGCCGATGCCAACCGCGACCAAAGCTATTTCCTCTTTTCCACCACGCCCGACCAGCTGGATTATCTGCGCTTTCCTTTGGGCCACCTGCAATCCAAAGCCGAAACCCGCGCCTTGGCTGCAAAATACGGCCTGTCTGTCGCCGATAAGCCCGACAGTCAGGACATCTGCTTTGTCCCCAACGGCAACTACGCCGCCGTGATCGAAAAGCTGCGCCCGGGCTCGGCCGATCCGGGCGAGATCGTCGATCAATCCGGTCGCGTGCTGGGGCTGCACAACGGCGTCATCCATTACACTGTAGGCCAGCGCAAAGGCTTGGGCGTGGGTGGGCTTGAAGACCCGATCTACGTTCTGCGCCTTGATCCGGCCAGCCGCCGCGTGGTCGTGGGCCCCAAAGCCGCCCTTGCCACCCGCACTGTACCGGTGCGCGAGATCAACTGGCTGGGTGATGCGCCCTTCACCTGTGGCCCCCACCAGATCGAGGTCAAAGTCCGCTCTACCCGCCCGCCCCGCCCCGCCATCGTGCGCCCGCTGTCTGCCACCACCGCCGAGGTGGAACTGCTTGATCCCGAAGACGGTGTTGCCGCAGGCCAAGCTTGCGTCTTTTATGACCCTACCTCCACCCGCGTGCTTGGCGGCGGCTGGGTCTGGCGCGGCCAATAATCCCTTTCACATTGTCATAAGTATCCACTGGGGTTTCTCAAGGGGAGGCGTGCCTCCCCTTGCGGCAGGGGGTGCGGGGGGCGGCAGCCCCCCCCCC
>CAIMWI010000021.1 GCA_903845215.1 uncultured Rhodobacterales bacterium
AAACACGCTGGCGGGCGGGTTGGGCGATGACATCTATGTGGTCCACACCTCGACAGATGTCATCACAGAGGCCACCGGCGAGGGAATGGATGAGGTCAACGCCTCGGTCACTTACAGTCTGAACGACAACCTTGAAACCCTGACACTGACCGGCACAGATGACATCGACGGCACCGGAATTGAGCTGAATAATGCGATCACAGGCAATTCCGCCAACAACGCGCTTTACGGCGGCGAGGGCGAAGATGAGCTGTCCGCCGGGGAAGGTGACGACATGCTCGACGGCGGCGATGGCGAGGACGGCCTGAATGGCGAAGGCGGCAATGACACGTTGTACGGCGGGTTCGGCTATGACGCAATGTCAGGGGGTGACGGCAACGACTTGTTTTATGCCGGCGATGACCAAGATGATCTGTGGGGCAACTTCGGCGATGACACACTGTACGGCGGCGAGGGCAACGACACCCTTCGGGCCGGGGACGGAAACGATCGCCTATTTGGCGACGATGGGCCCGATATGATATGCGGACATTCCGCCAACGATGTACTTTATGGCGGCGAAGGGGGTGATACCCTTCATGGTGGATTGGGCGACGATGCCCTTTATGGCGGCGCGGGCAATGACATACTGATGAGCCGCTATGGATTTGACAGCATGAGCGGCGGCGATGGAGACGATTTCTATCTCGTCAACAGCCCCTTGGACCAAGTCATTGAAACGGGCTCATCAGGTCATGACACGGTTTATTCCTTTGCCAATTTCACCTTAGGCACCGGAGTTGAGGACCTGACCCTGACTGGCACCAGGGCGCGCGCAGCGGGGGGCAACGATCTGAACAATACCCTCGTTGGGAACACTGGCGATAATGAAATCTGCGGCCTAGTCGGCGCTGACACCCTTTATGGATCAGACGGCAATGACCGGCTTTTCGGTGGTGAGGGCAATGACCACCTTGACGGTGGCGCGGGGGCCGACAGGCTGGTCGGGAATTCAGGCGACGACTTATTCCTTGTCGATAACGCGGCGGATCTTTGTGTCGAGCTTATCAACGAGGGGGCCGATCTGGTTCAAGCGTCTGTCAGTTACATGCTGGGTCCGAACATAGAGGCGTTAGAATTGATCGGGACGGCATCCATCAACGGTTTTGGTAACGGCAGAGACAATAGGCTCACCGGCAACGGCGCTGCCAATGTGCTGATCGGCTTTAGCGGGAACGACACTTTGGTGGGGGGCGACGGCGCAGATCAATTGGCGGGCGGCGCCGGCAACGATGTCTTAACGGGCGGTGATGATGCAGACAGGTTTGTTTTTGATAGGGTCCTTGGTTTTGACCATATCACCGACTTTGTCTCTGGCGTTGATCAAATCCAATTCGCAGCCAACCTCGTTGGGGCCTTGGGCGGCACAAATGCGCTGCAAGAGGGATCATTCTACGCAGCCTATGACGCTGTCAGCGGACAGGATGTCGATGATCGGCTGATCTTCAACACCAGCACTGGCGCACTTTACTACGATGTTGACGGCTCTGGCGCCAAGGCCGCGGTGCAAATCGCCGTACTGGAAGGGTTAGGCAACGTCGTGCCGGGTCTGGGTTTTTCTGACTTTATCTTCTAACAGCCCCCCAAAGGCCGAGCGCTACCGCCTCGCTGCCTTTGGGCCACCGCCAAGAGGATTAAGTTTTGGCTTTGATCCGGGCGATATAGTCGCCTAAATCCTTCACCTCGCGGCGGGCATCTTGAAGGTTTTCTAAAGTGGCAGTCAATTCGGCCTCAGTTTGGGCGATTTGGTCCATCAATTCTGCCTCGCGCTGCTCTAGATAAAGGATCGCGTGATCGCGGGCTTCTTCGGCCGCGTGCAGGGATTGGGCCAAAAGGTCCATCTCGGCGATGTCGCCACCCGCCACGCGCGAAAAGCGGTGCAGCAGCCAATAGGTGAACCAGCCCAAGGCAAATGCCAAAAGCAAGATAACAGCCGTGACAAGGATCAATTGGATGCGGTTCATAACGTTTGTCTGGTCTTTGCTGGGGGGGCCGTCAAGGCCAGTGGTTAGCCCTTGGGGCGGCTGGGTGGTTTAATCGTGGGCGCTTGCGGGGCTAGAGGCGTGCCGTCAGGGGCGGTTTCGATCGCAGGCTTGGCCTCCGGCCCGGCCACCGCCCTTTGGGTTGGCGTGATCAGGGTAAACTCGATCCGCCGGTTGGTTTCGCGCCCCGCTTCAGTCGCGTTATCTGCGATGGGCAGGCTTTCGCCGTAACCCACCGCGCGCATCCCCGAAACATCGACCTGACGATCCAAAAGCGCCATCAATACGGCTTGGGCCCGCCCTTGGCTTAGCGCCAGATTGCCCTGGGTCGAGCCTTGGGCATCGGTATGCCCGCCAATCTCGATCTTGACGGCCGCGCAGTTCTTGAAGGCCTGCGCCAAAGTCCCCATGGCCGCGAAGGATGCAGCGTCCAGCGCAGCCGACCCGGGATCAAAGCTGATCTTTTGCGATGATTGAACAGATTGCGCCCGCTCAACACATTCCTGTGGGGTGGGCAATCCCTCCATCGGGTCCAACGCCTTGTCATAGTGCACATCGACCTTGAAGGGTCGGCCCTGCCCTAGCCGGTCCGACAAAATCTGCGAGACTTTGTCGGAGGCTGTCTTTTGGCCCGAAATCCCCGTCACCTCGACTGTGTTTTGCAAGACCTGCACTTTGCCCGAATCCAGAACTGCCAAAGCCTGCAGTCCAGCCATAACCCGCTCTGTCCAGCCTGCGGGCAGGTTTGGATCAGGCGTGGTTGCCACATAGACCTTGTCCGCACCAAAACGCGCCTTGGCAAAGCTGGTCACCACATTTTGCATCAAGCCGTCACCCAAGCGCCCACGCAATTCCGCATTGTGGGTCTTGGGGTCTAGCATGGCGATAAACTCGGCTGTGACGCTGGCAGAGATGGTTTCGGCCGGTTCGACCCGCTGGGCTTCCAGCGAAAAGACATCCGGCAAGTTCGCCCGCAGGGCGCCAATAGCACTGTCAAAGCTGTCTTGGCTGACAGTCTCT
The DNA here is from genome assembly GCA_903845215.1 of uncultured Rhodobacterales bacterium. GTDB lineage: Bacteria > Pseudomonadota > Alphaproteobacteria > Rhodobacterales > Rhodobacteraceae > Stagnihabitans. Next base: position 3,042 of record CAIMWI010000021.1, read on the forward strand.
GCCGCCAAAAGGGTGATGTCGGCATCCGAAAATGTCACCGTTCCTGCCCCCATTGTGGCCAGTGCCGCCATCGAAGCTGAGGTCGCTTGCGCCCAAGACGGGCTGGGCACGCCCATCCCCACGGTGCAGGTCAAATCACCTTTGGCCCCCGCAGCCACCGCTGCGGCCAAGATACGCGCGCGCGCGCCTTCCGTATCGGCCGAGCAGGCATCAAACCGCGCACCCCCCGCGTCGATGACAAAGCGCAGGGTGAACGGCGTCAAAACCGGCCGCGGGGCTGTGATTGTGGTGGTCACAGCCAAACCCTGTGGGGCGGCTTGGTATAAGACCGCCTCAAACTGGCGCTTTTCTCCTTCGGATCCTGCGATGGCGATAATCTCTACCCCTTCGGCAGAGATCGAAATCTTGGCACGCGGCAAAAGCTTTAGCGCGGTAAGCCCAAACTGCAGCGCGTCCGCCCACTGGGGTGGGGCGGGATAGGCTGCGGTTTCCAGCATATCGGTCGCCGCGCGGACAGAGGGAATTGCCGCAGCAGCCTGTGCCAATTGGGCCTTGCCGTCACCCTCGGGCAAAAGACCGATCAGTTGCACACCGTCATCATTGCGCATCATCTCCACAGAAAAGCGTGGGGGGGCAACGACTTTGGCTGGCTCTACGGTGAAATCGTCGTGCAAACGGCCCGAATCCACCAAACTCCCCGCCAAGTTGACAGCCGAAAAGCGCTGCGCCTCGGTCGGCGCCGTGCCGGTTAGCGAGACGATCAGGCCGTCCGTGCCGACTTGGGCCCATGGGTAACCGGCCGTCAACATGCGCGTGCGGATCACCTCGGCGGTGCGACTTTCAACGAGGACAGCCAGCCCCCAGCCCGCAAACAAAGCCAAAACTCCCGCCAGCGCAAAGGCAGCCCCTGCCAGTACCCAAGCCAGCACCGGCTGTTGCAGGGCTGGTATCTTAAGGGCGGGCAGCAGGGCCAAGGGCGAAACCTCCAAGCGGAAAGTCAGACTTAGCCGCTTGGGCGTGGGCCTTCAATCAAAGAGCCGCCGCCACGGCAAGAAACAGCGCAGCCCACAGGCCCGCATCGCGGTTTGTGCGAAACTCGCGCAAACAAGAGGTTGCGTCGTCAAGATCCAATCGCCGCATTTGCCTGACCATATGCCAGCCAAAGGCGCAAATCCCCAAAAACGCCACGGCAAGCGGCAAGCCCGAAGCCTGTGCCAGAACGACCGCCAGCGCCATCAGCACCAATGTGGCCCCGATAAACCCCCAAAGCCACATCCTGCTGGCGTCGCCAAACAGCCGCGCCGTCGATTTAACGCCGATCAGCGCATCGTCATCCTTGTCTTGATGGGCATAGATCGTGTCGTAATACAGCGTCCACGCAATCCCCGCGCCATACAGCGCCAAAGATGCGCCCTCCACCTGCCCCTGATGTGCGGCAAAGGCCAAAACCGCGCCCCAGTTGAAGGCCAGCCCCAAAAACACCTGCGGCCACCATGTAAAGCGTTTGGCAAAAGGATAGATCGCCACCAACCCCAGCGAGGCCACACCTAACCCCACCGAAAGCCAATTGTAGCTGAACAAGATCAGCGCCGCCGCCAACGCCTGTGCTGCCATCCACACAACGGCCGCCCGCACCGTCACCGCCCCCGAGGGAAGCGGGCGGCTTTTGGTCCGCGCCACGGCGGCATCAATGTGGCGGTCGGTGATGTCGTTCCACGTACACCCCGCCCCGCGCATCAAAAACGCCCCAAGGCCGCACGATACCGCCAGCCAAAGATCCCACATGCCAAACCCGCTTTCCAAAGAGGCAAGCGCTATGCCCCACAGACACGGGATCAGCAAAAGCCAAGTGCCAATCGGGCGATCGGCGCGGCTTAGTCGCAGATAAGGCCGGGTGGCGGGGGGTGCGTAAAGGTCTACCCAATTGCCCTCAGGGGCATCGGCCACGCTTTGGCCCTCTGGCATTTTGGCGGTTTGGCGCATAGGGTTCTTCTTATGACAGAGGCACGCATCAGGCTGTATGTAGATCAGGCACTGGCTGCGGGGCAACCCGTAGCCTTGGGCGAGGGTCCGGCGAATTACCTTTTCAACGTGATGCGCTTGGGCGTCGGGGCCCACGTCAAACTGTTCAACGGCCAGGACGGCGAATGGCTGGCCGTGGTGGAACATGCAGCCAAGCGCCAAGGCATCTTGCGCTGTGCCACGCTGTCTGCCCCCTTGATGCCGCCCCCCGATCTGTGGCTGATCTTTGCGCCGATCAAAAAAGCCCGCACGGATTTTATCGTAGAAAAAGCTGTGGAACTGGGGGCTGCGCGAATCCTGCCCGTGCAGACCCGCTTTACCAACGAACGCATCCGCGAAGACAAGTTGCGCGCCCACGCGGTTGAAGCCGCCGAGCAGTGCGAGGCCACCTATGTGCCCCCCGTGGATGACCTTATCCCCCTCGACAAGCTCTTGGCCACATGGTCCCCCACCCGCCGCATCCTTTGGGCCGACGAAGGCCTGCAAGGCCGCGCCGCCCTTTTGCAAGCCGCCCCCGGCCCTTGGGCCATTCTGATCGGCCCCGAAGGCGGCTTTGCCCCCGAAGAACGCACCAAGCTGCGCGCCCTGCCCTTTGTCACCCCCATCAGCCTAGGCCCCCGCATCCTGCGCGCCGATACGGCAGCGGTTGCAGCCCTGACGCTGTGGCAGGCCACGTTGGGGGATTGGTTGTGACCCCCGCTGTGCCCGCCGACTTGGCCGAGGTTGACGCCTTTTTGTCTGCGCATGTCACCTGTGCCATGTTCCCGCTGACCAACCTGCGCCAGCATGGGATGTCGGGCGATGACCCGCAGGGGCAAGATCTGTGGCTCTCCCGTCATGGGGGAAATGTCAGCGATGTGTTGGCGCTGACCCGTGCGGGCATGGTGCTGCCCGTGCTGCCCTCGGCCACCTATGAGTTGGCGGCCCGTGTTCTGGCCGGGCGCACGGTGTCGGGCATTATCGGGCGGCAAGATTGGGCGCGGGGCATGGCGCAGGCTTGCGGTGTAAGCGGCCCTTACACGCTGAACCGCGACGAGCCGCATTTTGCGCTAGTCCTGTCAGACCTGCGCCTGCCCCAAGGCTTGGGCCAGATCGTCCCCCTTGCCCAAGCGCCCGAAGACACGATCAAATCTTGGATCCACGCCTATATGATCGAAGCACTTGATACAACCAAAGCCCAAGCCGATACCGAGGTGTTCACCCGCTACGACCGCTATGTCGCGGCAAACAGCCATGTCGTGCTGATGGAGGGAACCCAGCCCCTGGCCATGTGCGGTTTTAACGCCCGCCTGCCGCAGATCGTGCAGGTGGGCGGGGTTTACACGCCCCCCGCGCTGCGTGGGCGGGGCCATGCCCGCCGCGCCATTGGCCAGCATCTGGCACAAGCCCGTATGGCAGGCGTGCAGCGGGCGGTGTTGTTTTCGGCGTCAGAGCAGGCGTCCAACACCTACCGCGCTTTAGGCTTTTCTCAGATCGGCCAATGGACATTGCTGTTGCTGGCTAACCCGCAGGTGATCTGTGGCTGATCCTGTCTGGCAAATCCGCCCCGAACTTTCCGCCGCCTTGTTGCGCTACCGCGAGGCATTGGGGGCGGGCCTTGTGGTGCTTGCCGGCCTTTGGCTGATGGCCTTGGGCGGCTATGTACTGGTGCCCTTGGGGCTGATCGTCGCCACCATCGGCGCGGTCTTGACCCTGACCGCCCTGCGCCGCGCCCGCTTTGTGCAAGAGGTCGCAGCCCCCGGCCTTGTCGAGATCGACGAACGTCAGATCAGCTATCTGGCCCCCGAACTGGGCGGGTTTGTGTCGCTGGACGAATTGATGGAAATCCGCCTGCTGGCAATCAAAGGCCGCCGGATGTGGCGGTTAAAGCAGGCTGACGGGCTGGCCCTGCTGATCCCCGTTGATGCCCAAGGCGCTGAGCGCCTGTTTGACGTATTCGCCAGCCTACCGGGCATGGACAGCGCAGCCCTTGTCTTGGCCCTGCAACCCGCTGCTGCGCAAAACGCAAACCTAAAGCTTGTCGCCGAAACCCGTGTCATATGGCGGAAACATTCTGGCCCCAGACTGGCGAGCTAAGCGGTTATGTCCGCAAATCTTACGCCTAAGGAAATGCACAAGCCCATGCCGCAGACCTTGACTTGGCACACAGGGCGCGACACCTGTGACGCTGTGAATATGCCGCTTCGAAAGGGCCAGCCTGATGTCGATTCCTCAATCCGGTGGCGGGCCCATCGAAAGCTTTGACCAGTTGGCCGAACTTCTGGCCTCGGGCAACAAGCCCAAGGACCAATGGCGCATCGGGACCGAGCATGAAAAGTTCGGCTTCCTGAAAGACACCCATGCGCCCCTGCCCTATGCGGGAGAGCGGTCGATCTCGGCCCTGTTTGCGGGGCTAGAGTCGCGCTTTGGCTGGACCCCCCTGCGCGAGGGTGACAACATTATCGGCATGACGCGCAACGGGGCCAATATCTCGCTGGAACCGGGCGGGCAGTTTGAACTGTCGGGTGCTATGGTGTCGAACATGACCGAAACCGCCGCCGAACTGCAAACCCATCTAGACGAAGTGCGCACTTTGGCCGACCCCTTGGGGATTGGTTTCATGGGCATCGGTGCCGCACCTGAGTGGAATTCTGCGGATATGCCCGTCATGCCCAAGGGCCGCTACCGTCTGATGACCGATTACATGGGCCGCGTGGGCACGCATGGTACGCAGATGATGTACCGCACCTGCACCGTGCAGGTGAACCTAGACTATGCCTCGGAAGCCGACATGGTCAAGAAACTGCGCGTGGCCTTGGCGCTGCAACCGGTGGCCACCGCCCTTTTCGCCTCTAGCCCGTTCTTTGATGGCAAACTGAACGCGCATAAATCGTGGCGCTCGCGGATTTGGCGCGGCTTGGATGACACGCGCACGGGGATGTTGCCCTTTGCGTTTGAAGGGGATTTTGGCTTTCAGGCCTATGTGGATTGGGTGCTGGATGTGCCCATGTACTTTGTCTACCGCGATGGGAAGTATATCAACGCCTTGGGCCAATCCTTCCGCGATTTTCTGGCCGGAAAACTGCCCGCCTTGCCCGGTGAAAAGCCCACCCTGTCAGATTGGGCCGATCACATGACCACCGTCTTCCCCGAGGCGCGGGTGAAGAAGTTCATCGAAATGCGCGGGGCGGATTGCGGCGATCACGCCCATATCAACGCCCTGCCCGCCTTTTGGGTCGGGCTGATGTATGACCAAACCGCGCTAGATGCCGCATGGGATTTGGTGAAGGGCTTTGATACACAAACCCGCCAGGGCTTGCGGGTGGCAGCATCAGTCTCGGCCCTGCAAGGGCAAGCCGAAGGCGTGAAATTGCTTGACCTCGCGCGCGCCGCCGTGGGGCTTAGCCATGCAGGCTTGGCCGCGCGCGGCCTAGACGAGCAGCGCTTTTTGGCCCCTTTGGTCGCCAATCTGGCCAGCGAAACCACCCAAGCTGACCGATGGCTAGCGCAGTTCAACGGCGCTTGGGGCAAAAGCCTGACGCCGATTTACGCAGCCGCCAGCCTGTAAACTTGCACTTTGCTCAAATACTCATCTTTGCTGCGGTCAGACCCGCAGCAAGGCCTATGTCTTGGCACCGATCCTAGGTTCGCTTCCCCTCACAATCCGCTGCAGGTTGGGCCAGTGTTTCCAATAGATCAGCACGCTTAGCACCACACTTAACCCCAACATCGCGCTGTCGCCCAAAAGCCAAACCCATAGATTGGTCAGTGCCACAGCCACCAAGGCCGACAGCGACGAAATCCGCGTCGCCGCTGCTGTCACCGCCCATGTCGCACAGGCCGCAAGGCCCAAGCGCCAATCCAGCACCAACAGCGTGCCCAGATAGGTCGCCACCCCTTTGCCCCCCGCAAAGCCCAGCCACACGGGGAACAGATGGCCCAACAAACTCGCCAAAGCCGCCAGAACCGCCGCATCCGCCCCGCCGACCATGCGCGCCAAGGCCACCGCCACCCCGCCCTTGCCCGCATCCAGCAGCAAAGTGGCCAAGGCCGCGCCCTTATGGCCCGTGCGCAGCACATTGGTCGCCCCGATATTGCCCGACCCGATCTGGCGCAAATCGCCCAGCCCCAAGACGCGCGTGATTACGATGCCAAAGGGCACCGAGCCCAAAAGATAGGCCGCCACAGCCACCAGTGCCAAAATCGCAGGGGAAGTTTCCATCATCGGCATGGTTTAGCCCTTATAGACCTGAGAACCCGCGACCCAAGTGGCGTGCACTTTACCCTCCATCCGCATTCCGTCAAAGGGTGTGTTCTTGGATTTAGACGCTAACTTGAAACGGTCCAGCACAAAGGGCGCGTCGGGGTCAAACAGCACCAGATCGGCGGGGGCACCTTCGGCCAGTCGTCCTTGGGCCAACCCCAGCCGCTTGGCGGGATTCAGCGACAAGGTGCGCCACAACGAGGGCAGATCCAGATCGCCCGAATGCACCAAGCGCAAGGCAGCGGGCAGCAGGGTTTGCAGACCAACGGCGCCAGATACCGCCTCTTCAAACGGCAAGCGTTTGGATTCTTCGTCGGCAGGCGTGTGGAACGACGCCACTATATCAATCACCCCCTCCGCCAGTGCTTGCACAATCGCCAAGCGGTCGTCTTCCGACCGCAAGGGCGGGGTCAGCTTAAAGAAGGTGCGATAATCGCCCACATCAAAGTCGTTCAACGTCAGGTGGTGAATCGACACACCCGCCGTCACATCCAACCCCCGCTCTTTGGCCCGCACGATCGAGGGCAGCGCCCCCGCCGTGGTGATCTGATCGGCGTGATACCGCACGCCTGTCATCTCGACCAAGCCTAGGTCACGGTCCAGCCCCAAGCGTTCGGCCATGGGATGCACCCCGGGTAAGCCCCTTAGGCTGGCGAATTTAGAATTGGTCGCCGCAGCCCCCGCCGACAGGCCCGGTTCTTGCGGATGCCCCACGACCAAGGCCCCCAAAGACCGCGCATAGGTGAACGCCCGCGCCAGTGCCTTGGTGTTGGTCGACACGTGAAACACATCGCTAAAGGCCACGGCCCCTGCATCCAAAAGAAAGCCAATCTCGGTCATCTCTTGGCCCGCGCGGCCCTTGGTCAGGGCGGCCATATGGCGAATGCGCACCACCGATTCCACGGCACGGCGGGTGACAAATTCCAGCGTTTCGGGCGTGTCGATGGCGGGGAGGGTATCGGGCCGCGCGATGATGGTCGTCACCCCCCCCGCCGCCGCCGCAAGCCCTGCCGAGCGAAAGGATTCGCGGTGCCGCTCGCCCGGTTCGCCGATCTTGACGCCCCAGTCGACAATGCCCGGCGCCAAACACAGGCCCGCGCAATCCAACACCTCGGCCCCCTTGGGCGCTGCGGCATTGCGCGCCACGATCTGGCCATTTAGCACGGTCAAGCTGCCCAGCTCTTGGGTCAAACCCTCGGGGTCGATGAGGCGGGCGTTGGTCAGGTGAAGAAGTTCGGTCGTGTTGTCCATCGGCCTTAGTTCCCCCCCCAAATCACCCAAGCCACCAGCGCAAACAGCACCAACAAGGCCACTGTGGCAATCATGCCGCCAATCCTTGCATCAGACATCGGTTTTTTCACGCCATCACCCCCACCGCAGCCCGGCCGCGTTCCGCCCGCAGGTTGCGCGCCAAAAGGTCCATGCAGGCCATGCGCACGGCGACGCCCATTTCGACCTGTTCTTGAATGACCGAACGGTTGATGTCATCGGCAATTTCCCCGTCAATTTCGACCCCGCGGTTCATCGGGCCGGGGTGCATCACGATGGCATCGGGCTTGGCATACGACAGCTTTTCCGCGTCCAGCCCATAGCGGTGGTAATATTCCCGCTCGCTGGGGATAAAGCCCCCGTCCATCCGTTCTTTCTGCAAGCGCAGCATCATGACCACATCTGCGCCCTCTAGCCCCTTTTTCATGTCGTCATAAAGCTCGCAGCCAAAATCTTGCACGCCTGGCGGCATGAGCGTTGGGGGGGCAATCAAACGCAGACGGTTTTCCATTTTGCCCAACAAGATCAGATTGCTGCGCGCCACCCGCGAATGGGCGATATCGCCACAAATCGCCACGGTCAGGCGTTGGATGCGCCCCTTGGCGCGGCGAATCGTCAGCGCATCCAGCAGGGCTTGGGTGGGGTGTTCGTGCCGCCCGTCGCCTGCGTTCAAAACGGCGCAGTTGACCTTGGACGCGAGCAGGTTCACCGCCCCCGAAGAGGGGTGGCGCACCACCAAAAGGTCAGGCCGCATGGCGTTCAAGGTCAGCGCGGTGTCAATCAGCGTCTCGCCTTTTTTCACGCTCGATTGCGCCACCGCCATATTCATCACATCGGCCCCAAGCCGCTTGCCGGCCAGTTCGAAACTGGCTTGCGTGCGGGTGGAGTTTTCAAAGAACATGTTGATCTGCGTCAGCCCCGCCAAAACATCCGAAGATTTCACCGTCCGCCGGTTCAAATCGACATAGCGGTCGGCCAGATCAAGTATTTCGGTGATCTCCGGCGGGGAAAGCTGCTCGATCCCAAGCAGATGGCGGGCGCGCAAGGTCATGGGGCTCTCCTAAGGTTGGCGGGCTTATGCCAAAGACGGGCGAAGGGGGCAAGGTTAGGCGGTAAAGGCCAAGGTCTGCCAGTCGTCACGGCCGGGCAAGCCAAGGCGGATTTGCCCTTGCGGGCTGTCAGATAAGTCGAACAGCACCGAGCCAAAGGTTTGGCTGCGACTGGGGCCGTCGGCCACCATGCACAAAGGCGTGGCGGGGTCGGTCAGCATGGCCTGAACATCCTGCACCCCCTGCGGGCCCAGCGCCGCCATATGCGCCAGTCGCTGAGTGGAGTCAGCAATCCGCCCCCGCGCCGTCAGCATCGCCAGCGCACGGGTGTCTGTGTCAGCACTTGCCAACGGGTGGTTGGTGTGCAGCAAGCGGCGCTGCCCCTGCGAACTCACCGCCGCGCCAAGGGCAGAACATTCCAACCCCGTCACCCCACCCTTGTGGGCCACCGCATAGTGCTGCCCGCTGGCATGGGGCAAAGCGCGCAACACGCCAAGTGCGCTTTCTGCCGTCCGCTCGGCCAAGGCGCGGCGCAGCATAAAGGCCACCGGCAGGCCGCGCTTTTGATGGCGCAGCATCAACAAGGTGTTCACGCAAATCGCCACACCCGTGCGGTTCATCCCCGTCAGGCCAATCAACCCCGCCGCACTCAACAGCAGCGTCTCGGGCAGATCTGGCCCGCCAAGGTGCAAGATCACCTGCGAGCCGTCCATGAATTCCGGCAGGTCCATATTCTGCGCGATCACCGTGTGATCGGGGCCAGCCAAAGCGATCAAACTGCAGCCCGGTTCTGCCTCGGGCGGGGTTTGGGTGGCGTCAAAATCATACCACCACTGCTCGTCCATCAGGTTATAGGCCGCCACCACAGCCTCGGGCAGGCCAGCCCCTTGGGCGATGCCGCGCACCTCGTCGGCCAGATCGGGGCACAGGTGTTGGGCTGTGTCCCACAAACCCGTCTGGGCCAAGAACCGCTCAGAATACTGAGTGATGCCAGGCGCATCGGGCAGGTTGGCCAAGGTCGCCTCCTCCCACCGCGCCAACGCGGTGCGCACCTTGTCGCGCGCGCCTTCGCCGTGCGCACATCCCCGTTCAAAACCGGTTCCAAAACACGCAATCGTCGTCATCGCCGGTATCCTTTCAAAACGCCCCAAGCCTGTCATCATAACGCCAAACAACCAATCCTCAAACCCCGCCCTCCCTTTCATGCTTGCCCAAATATCCCACGGGGGTGCGGGGGTGTGAAACCCCCGCTTGGGGCGCGCAAAGTCGGGTTGTTCTGCGCGGCCCAAGCGCTTACCCTTATCCCATGGGAATCACATCGCAGATCCTTGACCCCGACCATTGGCAAGCGGCCCTTGCCGCCTTGGATTGGCAGGTCGAGATGGGCCTGTCAGACTGGGTGCAAGAAGGCCCGGTCAACCGCTATGACTTGCCCGAACGCTTAGAGCGGCCTAGCGAGACTGCGCCGGCCCCCGCGCGCACTCCACAAACCGGCCCTCAAACGCCGCAATCTGATCCGGTGGCCGTAGCCCAGCGAGCGGCCGCTGCCGCCGACAGCTTGGCCGCCCTGCGCGATGCCATCGCCGCCTTTGATCACTGCGATCTGAAAAAAGGCGCGCGCTCTACCGTTTTTGCCGATGGCAACCCCGTCGCGCGTGTGCTGATCTTGGGCGAGGCACCGGGCCGCGAAGAGGATCAAGAGGGCCTGCCCTTTGTCGGCCGCGCAGGCCAGTTGCTGGACCGGATGTTCGAAGCCATCGGCCTGTCGCGCCAGTCGTCCGATCCGGCCAGCGCCCTTTACATCACCAACGTTCTGCCTTGGCGCCCACCGCAAAACCGCGACCCTTCGCCCGAGGAGATCGCCATGATGCGCCCCTTTGTCGAGCGCCATATCGCCCTGATCAACCCCGACATCATCGTCGCCTTGGGCAATATCCCCTGCATGGCGCTGCTGAACGAAAAAGGCATCTTGCGCCTGCGCGGCACTTGGGCGCAGGCGTTGAATAAGCCCGTTTTGCCGATGACCCACCCCGCCTACCTGCTGCGCACCCCCGCCGCCAAACGCGAGGCTTGGGCCGACCTTTTGGCCCTTAAGGCCCGCTTGCACGAGATTAGGAGCTAACCCATGGCCGGCATCGATGAAACGAAAGACTTCATCCCCGTGCGCATCGCCGTGCTGACCGTGTCTGACACCCGCAGCCTATCCGACGATAAATCTGGCGACACGCTGGTGGATCGGTTGACCGAGGCGGGCCACCTTCTGGCGGCCCGCGCCTTGGTGCAAGACGACCGCGCGATGATTGCGGCCCACCTGCGGCAATGGATCGCGGACCCTGCGATAGATGTGATCGTGTCCACCGGCGGCACCGGCCTGACGGGGCGCGATGTGACGGTTGAAGCGCACCGCGATGTCTATGAAAAAGAGATCGAGGCCTTCGGGACGATCTTCACCATCGTTTCCATGCAAAAGATCGGCACCTCTGCCGTGCAATCGCGCGCCACGGGGGGCGTTGCGGGGGGCAAATATCTGTTCGCCCTGCCCGGATCGCCCAGCGCGTGCCGCGATGCTTGGGATGAAATCCTTAGACCGCAGCTAGACTATCGCCACCGCCCCTGCAACTTCGTCGAAATCATGCCCCGACTGGAAGAGCATAAACGCCGCAAGTAACGCCTTGGCCAACCCAAGGGCCTTCGGCGAGAGTATTTTGGCAAAGGGCAAGAGGCTAGAGCAGGGCCTTGAGAGCCGCAATCAGGCGATCTGTTCCCGCATCGGTGGTCAATATCCCCGGCGACAGGCGCAAAGTTTGGCTGCGGGCGTCAGTGGTAATGCCCTGATCGCGCAAACCAGCGACAACCTGCGCCGCAGGCAACCGGTCGGGCAAGCGCACCATCACAGACCCGCCGCGCTTGGCTTCGGGGCGCGGGGTCAGCAGTGGCAGGCCCAATTCGTCGGCAGCGTCGATCAGGCGGGCGGTCAGCCTGCGGTTATGCGCCAAGATCTGCGCTTGATCTTGTGCTGCGTGCCAATCGAGTGCTGGCAACGAGGCAAGGGCCGCCATTACCCCCGGCGTGCCGCTGTCAAAGCGGCGAATGTCAGCGGCCAAGCCAAAGCGGGTGATATCCCAGTTGAACGGGTTGTCTTGGCTGAACCAGCCCTGCACATCGGGCTGGCAATGGCCAATCAAGCGGGGCGACAGGTACAAAATCCCCGCCCCCGGCGTGCCGCACATCCATTTAAGCGAGGTGGACACCGCAAAGTCGATCTCGGGCGCGTTGACATCAAAGGGCAAAAGGCCCGCCGCTTGGGTGATATCCACCCCGATCAGGCTGCCCATACGGCGCCCATGCGCCACCATCTGGGGCAGGTTGATGCGGTGCGAGGTGGTCGACGACACCCAAGTCAGCAGCGCAAGGCCGACATCGGGTGTCCAATCGCGCAGAAAATCCTCATCTTCAACATGGGCGGCCCCTTGGCGCAGGGCCACAGTCTTAAGCGTGAAGCCGAGACGCTCCGCCAAACCTTGCAGCAAGAAGTGGTTTGAGGGGAAACAATCCGCCCCCACCAGCACCGTGCGCCCCTTTAGATGGCCAGACGGCAGCGAGGTCAGCAGCGCGTGAAAGGCCTGCGTCACACTTTCAAACGTGGTGGTTGACCCTGCGGGCGCATTGATAATCGCCCGCCAGCGGTCAATAAACGCCCCCCGTTTGCCCAAAGCATAAGCCCATTGCCCGTCATCCGCCCTGCCCCACGAAAAGGCAAACTCGGCCATCGCGCCGGCCAGATCGCGGGCCTTGCCGGGATATTGGCCGATAGAATGGTACAGAAAATAGCTTTCGCCAGACAGATCATCAGACATAGCTTCCCCCGTTTGCCTTGCACTTGGGACATGGTATCTGGCTCTTACGCGCTTTGCTTTGAGTTTGAAAGGTTACCGTGATGCAATACCTCCGCCGCTACCCGATCGAATTCAACCATTGCGACCCCGCAGGCATCGTCTTTTACCCGCGCTATTTTGAGATGACCAACCATGTCTGCGAGAACTTCTTCCGCGAGGCGGTGGGGGTGTCTTACGGCGAGATGATGCGCCAGCGGTCTGGCGTGCCCACGGTGCGTTTGGAAACCGACTTTCGCGCGCCCTCCCGCTTGGGCGACGTGCTAGAGGTGACTTTGGACGTGCTGCGCCTTGGCACCTCTTCCGTGACGTTCGAGATTGTGGGCGCTTGCGGCGGGCAGGTGCGGCTGGTGGTGACGATCACTTTGGTTTGGGTAGCCGAGGGGCAGGGCGAGATTTTGCCGCAACCTTGGCCAGAGGGGATCAAAGCACGATTACAGGCATTTGTTCGGGCAAAGTGAACACGGCAGCGGGATTGAGGCGGGACATCGGGCGGAGCGGGTTTGGCCCGTGGCGGGATTGGGGTACGGGGGGCGGTTTCGCAAGGGGTGGGGGGGGTGCGTTCGAATGGTGTGCAGTGAATGCGCACCGTTGTGAACGTATTTTCATTCGCCTTCGTCCCGAAACTCGCGGTATTGAACCGACCGAAGCCGACGACTGTATTCCGAACCAGACCACCACGCCACCATGCTGCCTTGGGCCTCAGATTTAACCTTCTCCCATTCCTCTTTCAGAAGAAACTGAGCGTGTTTAACAAATTGCAGCTCAGTTTTGCGGTAATTTGACGATTGGCCTTCAGCGGCTTCAACAAGTTTAGGCATTAGTTTTATCAACTCTTGGTCGATGCCGCTTTTATCAAATGGGTTAAGCTGCAAGCTGATTAAGGCAATAAGCTTGTCGGCTTCAGTGCGCCTAGCCGACGCCTTCTCTAAATGCTTTTCATCTTGCGCTTTCTTACTTTTCGCCGAATCCCTGCTTATCGCCCCAAGAACGGAAAGCAGTTCAGCAATATTTCCGCGCAATTTTTCGATCCATTTTGATCGCTCAATAGT
>CAIMWI010000022.1 GCA_903845215.1 uncultured Rhodobacterales bacterium
GATGCTGGCAATGACACGCTGGAGGGCGGTGCGGGCAATGACACGCTGGAGGGCGGTGCGGGTGCCGATAGGCTGACCGGCGGCATAGGTGCAGACACCTTTGTGTTCAACCAGTCGTCGGGCATTGATCGCATCACAGACTTTGCCAAGGGCACCGATAAGATCAGCCTGTCCAAGTCGGTCTTCTCAGGTCTGGGGGATGTTGGTACCCTGACATCAGAGGCTTTCTATGCGGCGGCGGGAGCCGTCACTGCCCATGATGGCACAGACAGAGTGATCTACAACAAAACCACCGGGGCGCTTTACTACGATGCAGATGGCCAAGGCGGGGCCGACGCCGTGCAATTCGCTGTGCTTGATAAGGTACCAGCGCTGGCTTACACGGATGTCCTGATCTTCTAAAAGCACAGCCCAACCTTCCACGCTCCCGTCCTCGCGTAAGGACGGGGGCGTGTGGTTCGTCGGTATGGGTGAACTTTGGGCGCGTGGATCCGGCTATTGCGGACCAGTTTTTGCCGCGAGGCTTCCTTGTCGTCTTTCACACATTTTCCCAACGCGGCAACAGACGCGGCAATTGTTCTGTGGTGCGAATGCATAAGACCCCGCGTTAGCGGGGTTATGGTGTTGGTATTGTTATGAATTTCGATGATTGCGGGGGCGCGCAGCCACCGTGAGTTGCCAAAGCCGTTCTGTTTGGTGTGATCACTCTGCGAACCTAAAGGACTTTCTGAAAAGAATGCCTATCTGGGTGCTCATCAATCTTGCCAAATCACTCCGATAACGCTGAAACAGGTTCAGTTAAGATCGTTACCAAGAGGCTGGTCTAAGATGCAATCGCGGCTCCCTAGACCGTCTGAAGCCATGTTCTTGGGCCATTTGATTTTCCAATATTGCAGATCATTTTCTAGGTTGGAATGTCAACTGGATCGGCACAGAGTTGGATTGGATAGCTTAAAGTGGCTTTCAAGCCGGCGCGCCCGGAACGTCGCGTGGTTTGGCGCGGTGGCTGATTTGGTGCAAAAGAGGCAATTTTGCCAAGAAATGTATGACATTTGTGCTCTCGCAAGCCAGTGCGAGGCGAAAGGATCCTTGGGCCGATAGACAGTGAAGCGCCCGCTTGTGTCTGGGCAGTGTCACCTTCAGGGGGCGGGCAACGGGCTGGTGCTACACTCTCGTAGGGTTGACCAACGGAAAATGCGCCTGTTACTCTAAAAGCAGGATCATCGGTAAAGATTGAACAAATCGATGGAATTGGGACGCAGCCATCAAAATGGCACGCTTGCCTAGGGAGATCAAAATGCAAACTGAAGTAGGGACCAATCGAGCCAGTGCGAGTGTCTGGATCTTCCGCGTCCTGGTCGTGGCTGCGGCTGCATACATGGTCTATACGTGGTTTGCGCCGTGGTGGGGCGCAAAGGTTGCCGTTTTGCCAGGCGATGATCACTTGGTGTTACACCCCTGGGGGATCGAAGCGGTGCCGCAGATTCGCGCCAATGCGGATGAATCACTATACTCCATGCCTTGGTTCTTCGCCCCATTCATGTGGACTTATCTGACCGTATGCATGTTGGCCCTAGCGGCCAGTCTTTTTGTGGATCGCACCGTCTCTATAGGCAGGATCAAGTTACCGCTGGCGACTGTTTTGATCGGCCTTGTCGGCCTGTCTTATCTGAGCTGCGTTGGTCTTGCCTTTGCCGTTGGAGAGTTGCGGGCCGGATGGGCTGGAAGCAATTTCATCGGCAAGTCGATGATCCATAACAGCACGATTGATGCCAAGATCAAGATGACCTCAGCGCTGAAAATCGGCTACTGGTTGGCGCTTTACTCAGGCCCATCGCTTATCTTCTTGGCGCTAATTCGCGGCCTGTTTGTGCGTAAGCCAAAGGCATAGCAAACGGCTTGGATCCGGCATACGATGCATTGTCGGCCATATTTTGGGCCGCATAAACAAAGCGCGCTAAATGCACAACTTGCCTTTGGCGCGCTTTCTTACTTTACGGGCGATTGCCGCTATAAAACGCTTTGCGCCGCCTTCCCCGGCAAACCGCGAGCGCATTAGAGCTGCCAATGTCATACATCGCTGAATTTAATGAAAATGATCCTTAGGCCTTAAGTGCGCAGCAATCGCCCGGTTTGGTGACGATAGATTCGGTGCTGAGGGATAAACAAGGCAGCAATTCCCCCAACGACCGTTCTCAAAGGCGACTTTTGCCAGATCATTCGATTTTCCAATGCGCACCATAAGTTAATGCCTGAACCTCGCGCTTCCCGTCAGCATAAGCGCAATCTATACCGAATATCAGGATTTCCGAATTGGTAGGTGCCATGGACTTCACGTTCCGTCAGTTGGAAATTTTCCGCGCCGTCGTCGTTGCCGGATCTATCACCAAGGCCAGCCACCGAATTGGCCTGTCGCAGCCTTCGATCAGCCAGCATTTGGCCAAGGTTGAAGAAAGCCTTGGCGTACAATTGATCAACCGCAACCGCACCGGAACCGTGTCTTTGACCCCTGCGGGTGAGTTTTGGTACCGCAATTCGATTGAGATCATCGACCGAATGGAAACCCTGCTGCAGGAACACGCACAGACGTTTCGCAGTTCCAACCTTGTGCTGAAGTTTGGCGCAACGCCTGTCTTGCGGGGGCGCTTTCTAAGCGGTGCCGCCCGTATCGCGCGCGACAACTCGAACTTCACCCGCTTCGAGGTGGTTTACGAGTTGAACTCTACCAATTTGGTTGAACGCTTGCGGATGCATCACATCAACTTTGCCGTCGTGGCCGAAGAAGCCCTGATCGAAGAAGCTTCGTCTTTCGCGATTACCCCTTTATTTGTTGACAGGGCAATCTGGGCTGTTCCCGCTTCTGTTCCAGATGAGGATATCCAAAACGCTTTTGATCCGGCATTTGACCCCGAGAAGATTAACCCGATCCTGCGCCACTATGTTGAAATCGACTCGGCTGTGCCGACCCACAAGCAGTCGCATGAGTGGTTTGTTGGCAACTTGCCCCATGCGATCCCGACCTTTCGCGCGCCCACCTTTGCCTCGTCGATCGAATTTGCGGCCGATGATCTGGCCACCTGTCATGTGCTGCGGTCACTGTTGCCGAACCTAAGCCAAACCGTGCTGGATAACGTGAAGCTGTTCGAAATAGGCGGTCAGGAATTGCGTGTCGTGTTGGCGATGCGCAAGCATTTGCTATCGCATCCGACCTTTGCCCGCTATTATCAGATGATCATCGATTTCTGCCGCGAGGATTATGCCCCCGTCATGGAAGCGCAGGTCATTCGCAAACTTAGCGACATTGTGCCCAGTTATGGGCGCACAAATTAGGCTGAGCCGCCCGATCTGCCAGTGACTAATCCTCAACATAAGCAAATCCAAATCCACAAAGTGCCAACATCGCGGCTGACAGATGGCTGACATCTGTTTGTACTGGGAGGTGCAATGATGAGAAGGGCGATTTTACTAGCCGGCTCTTGTACGGTTGCTTTGGCTATGGCCAGCGCAAGCGTTCAGGCCGAAGTGACCGCTGACCGTTTGAATGCTGCTGGAACCGAGGCTGAGGCTGGCAACTGGCTGATGGTTCACAAGACCTACGACGGGAACCGTTTTTCGCCGCTGAGCGAGATTAACGCATCCAACGTGGCGGGTATGCATTTGGCCTTTGCCGCACCAGTTGGCGGCACTGAACCCGCTGGTTTTGGTGTTGGCGGCGTGGAAACCACACCGTTGGTTGACAACGGCTTCCTTTACCTGTCGGACCCATGGGGCACGCCCTATAAGTTCGACCTGTCAGATGGCAAGCAAGCCAAGCTGCTTTGGACTTGCGACACCGGCGTCGACAAAGACCCAAGCCGCGCGATCTTGCTGGCGCACCGCGGTCTGGCCCTGTCGGGCAAGAACGTGATCACAGC
>CAIMWI010000023.1 GCA_903845215.1 uncultured Rhodobacterales bacterium
AGGTCGGTTTACCCTCCGGGGGGGATATTTGGGCACATATGAAAGGGGGGGGTGCGGGGGGGTAAGCCCAAAACCGGGGGGCTTAAGGCCAAAAGCGGGTGGGACGGAAGGGGGATAGGTCGGGGGCTGCGGGGGCACCCAGAACCTCAGCCGTTAGAAGATCGGCAACGAGGGGGCCGAGGGTGATGCCAGAGTGCAGCACGGCCAGCCAAAGGCCGGGGGCGACGGGGCCTATGGCGGGCAGGCTATCACCGGGGACGGGGCGATAGGCCGCGGCCCAGTGGGCGGCGCGTAAGATGGGCGGGCCATGGAACAGGGCGTTCAGGGCGGCCAAGGCGGCATCGACGCTGGCTTGTGGGTCAGCGGGCAGGGTTTCGGTGGCGTCGGACTGGTGATGTGCGGCCACGGGCATCCAGACGTGGCCATTGCGGTCTTGGCGCACCTCTTGGCCGTTGATCGCAAGGATCGGGGCCAGCCTTTGGGGCACAGCTTGGGTGGCCAAGATCACCCCGGGGCGGTGCAGCATGGGCAAGTGCAGGCCCACACCAGCCAAAAGCGCCGCAGCGCCAGTTCCGGCGGCGACGATCACCTGATCGGCGGCAATCTCTTGTGCTGCCAAACGCACGCCGCAGACGCTTTCGCCGCGCGGGATCAGGCCCGTAACGGGGCTGTTCATCAGCACTCTGGCCCCCAGAGATTCGGCCTTGGCCAGCAAGGCGCGGGTCAGGGCGGCGGGATCCACCGCGCCTTCTTGGCGCAGGTAAAGGGCGCGGGGCGGGGGATGGGCCAAGGCGGGGGCGCGGGCTGCGATCTGCGGGCGTGTCAAATCTTGCAGCTCATAACCAAGATGGCCGAGGTCAGCGGCCATCTGGTCAAGCGCTGCCGCCTCTTCGACCCATAGACAGCCTTGCCATTCCCACACGTCGGCCCCCAAATCCCGCGCCAGACGGTGGTGGGCCGCGATGCCCGCCACCCGCAGGTGGTGGTGGGCCGGGGTCAGGTAATAACTTGCGTTGATCCATCCAAAAGAGTGGCCCGAGGCCTGCGTGGCAGGTTGGGCCATTGCGTCCAGCACAGTGACACGCGCGCCCGCTTGGGCCAGACGATAGGCCAGCCCCGCGCCGATCAGGCCGGCCCCAATGATCACGACATTCTGCATCGCTGAAACCTCGCACGGGGGCCCATCCGTGTCGAGAGGCCGCGCAGTTTACCATAGCGGGTCGGTCCGCAATGGGCTAAGCCCGCGCCATGAAATCGCAAGACACATCCCGCGGCTTTGCCTTTGCCCTGTCAGCCTATCTGATCTGGGGCTTTTTGCCCTTTTTCATGAAGGCCTTGGGCCATATCCCACCGCCCGAAGTTATCGCCCACCGCGTGGTGTGGAGCGTGCCGATCGCAGCCCTTGTGCTGGTGGTGCGGGGCGAGTTTGGCGGGATCTGGCCGCTTTTGCACCAACCGCGCATGCTGGCCATGGGGGCGGCGACGGCGGCGCTGATCTCTGTCAACTGGGGCATCTATGTTTGGGCCATCGGGGCGGGCCATGCGCTGGACGCGGCCTTGGGCTATTACATCAACCCGCTGTTCAGCATCTTTCTGGGCGCGGTTTTGCTGAAAGAAAAGCTGTCGCCCCGCCAGATGGCTGCCATTGGCCTTGCCGCCTTGGCCGTCGCGCTGCTGACATGGGAGGCGGGCAAGGTGCCCTTGGTCGCCTTGGGGCTGACGGTGACATGGGGCTTTTACGCCTATCTCAAGCGCAGCCTGCCCTTGGCGGCAAACCAAGGCTTCATGCTAGAGATTTTGATCATGTCCCCCTTTGCGCTGGCCTATATAGCGTGGAACGCGGTGCAAGGCAGTGGCCACTTTGCGGCTGGCAGCGCGCCTGATACGGTGCTTTTGCTGGCCTGCGGGCTGGTCACGGCAGTGCCCTTGATGCTTTACGCCAACGGGGCAAAGGGGTTGCGCCTATCAACCATCGGCATTTTGCAGTATGTCTCGCCCACGATGATCTTGATCATCGCCATTTTGGCCTTCAAAGAGCCCTTCGGCACCGCCCAAATGCTGGCTTTCCCGATGATCTGGGCTGCTTTGGCCCTTTACACCTCGGCCTTGGCGGGAAAATCTTAACGTTTTTCATACTTGTGCAAATATCCCCCGCGGAGCGTGCGGCCCTTCAGCCCGCGCAACGCTGGGGCAACAAAGCTGCCCTTACAACCCCAGCTTTTGCGCCACCAAAGCGTTGACCACCGCCGGATTGGCCTTGCCACCCGTCGATTTCAGCACCTGCCCCGTGAACCAACCCGCCAGCTTGGCATTGACCTTGGCTTTTGCGACCTGATCGGGATTGGCGGCGATCAGCGCATCAAGGGCGGCTTCGATGGCGCCCATGTCGGTGACTTGCTTCATGCCATGTTTGGCGGCCTGTTCGGCCGGATCGCCGCCTTCGGTCCACAGGATTTCAAACAGGTCTTTGGCCATTTTGCCGCTGATCTCGCCTGCACCGATCAGATCCAGCACGCCGCCCAATTGCGCGGCAGAGACGGGCGTGTCGCCAATGGCGCGGCCTTCTTTGTTCAAACGGCCGAACAGTTCGTTGATCACCCAGTTCGCAGCCATCTTGCCATCGCGGCCTGTGGCCACAGCTTCAAAGAACGCGCCAGAATCAAGCTCGGCCGTCAGCACATTGGCGTCGTAATCTGTCAGGCCGTAATCTTTCATAAACCGCGCCTTCTTGGCGTCGGGCAGTTCGGGCATGGTGGCGGCGATATCGTCGACCCAAGCCTGTTCAATCTCGAGAGGCAAAAGATCGGGGCACGGGAAATAGCGGTAATCATGCGCCTCTTCCTTGCTGCGCATGGAACGGGTTTCGCCCTTGTCGGGATCGTACAGGCGGGTTTCTTGAATGACCGATCCACCATCTTCGACAATGGCAATCTGGCGGCGGGCTTCATAGTCAATCGCTTGCTGGATAAAGCGCAACGAGTTCATGTTCTTGATCTCGCAGCGCGTGCCAAGGTGCGAAAAGTCTTGGCTGGCCTGATATTTTTCATATTGGCCGGGGCGGCAGACCGATACGTTCACATCGGCGCGCAGATTGCCGTTTTGCATATTGCCATCACAAGTCCCCAGATAGCGCAGGATCTGGCGCAGTTTGGCGACATAGGCTGCGGCCTCTTCGGGGCCGCGAATGTCGGGGCGGCTGACGATTTCCATCAAGGCCACGCCAGTGCGGTTGAAATCGACAAAAGACATGGCCGGATCCATATCATGGATCGACTTGCCCGCGTCTTGTTCCAAATGAATACGCTCGATGCGCACCAAGCGGGCCACGCCGGGCGACATTTCCACCAAAACCTCACCCTCGCCCACGATGGGGTGGTACAACTGGCTGATCTGGTAGCCCTGCGGCAGGTCGGGGTAGAAATAATTCTTGCGGTCAAAGGCCGAGCGCAGGTTGATCGCGGCCTTTAGGCCCAAACCGGTGCGCACGGCCTGTTCCACGCAAAAATCGTTGATCACGGGCAACATGCCGGGCATGGCGGCGTCAACAAAGGCCACGTTGGAATTGGGCTCTGCGCCCACTTGGGTCGAAGCCCCTGAAAACAGCTTGGAATTCGAGGCGACCTGGGCATGGATCTCCATCCCGATCACCAGTTCCCAATCGTGCTTGGCCCCGGCAATCACCTTGGGCATAGGCTGGGTATAGGTCAGATCAAGCATGAAAACCTCCGGCGCTGTTCAGGGCCTTTTAGGGGGGGGGCGGGGGCGGTTCAAGGCCAAAGGCGGCGGAAATTCGCCGCTTGGGCGGGCAGGCCCCTGCCCTTGGGTTGGCTTTTGCGCCCTTGGCCCGCAAAAGCCAGCAGTCACGCGCGGTGTGACGGCAACTTTTCGGTTCCATGCAAGTCTTAAATCCTTTGCGTCTGACGTTGGCGATTTTCGCCTTTTGCCTTTGCGTGAGCACCCCTGCCGCAGCAAACGAGGCCAAATCCACGGCAAGCCTGCCGGCCATGCGCTGGGATCACACAGCCAATGGTGCGCAATGGACGGCCGAGGCTTTGGCCCAAGTTGCAAACCATGACGCAAAGCTGGCAGATCTGATCCCCAAGGATATCGAAACCTATTGCCCAAGCTATGCCAAAGCCTCGCATGAGGATCGCCGCGCCTTTTGGGTGGCGATTTTGTCGGCCACGGCGAAATATGAAAGCGGATACAACGCCAAGGCCATGGGCCTGCATGGCCGCTATGTGGGCCTGATGCAGATCAGCTTGGCCACGGCCCGCCGCTCTGGCTGCGAAGCAACCACAACCGCCAGCCTTAAGGACGGCATGGCCAACCTGTCATGCGCCATCGCCATCATCGCCCCGCGCGTGGCCAACGATGGCATGGTGGCCGGCAAAGGCAACCGCGGCATCGCACGCGACTGGGGCCCTTGGGCCAAGGCCAGCACCCGCGCCAGCATCGCCAAATGGACGCGCGCGCAGGCCTATTGCCAGCCTTGAATTCGTATCACGCCTGATCCGTTTCAGGCTTGGCAAAAACATCCCTGCGCCACGCTTGGGGCTGCGGGGAGCATGGATATTTAGACACGCATGAAAGGATCACCCGTTCATACGGGCGACCATCTCGGCCAGATTGCGGCTGATCGGAGCGGCGGCGATCCGCGCAAGCTGGGCTTTGATCAGCGCCTGCCGGCCCGCGTCATAGCGCATCCACGTCTCGAATGCGCCAGACATGCGGGCGGCGGTTTGCGGGTTCAGCGGGTCAAGCATAATCAACCAATCCGCCATCAACGCATAGCCCGCGCCAGAGGCGTGGTGAAAGCCCGCATGATTGCCCGACAGCGCACCAAAGACTGCGCGAAAACGGTTGGGGTTTTTCCAATCAAACAGCGAATGCTGGGCCAGCTTTTGTGTCACTGCTGCCGCCCGATCGGGGGCGGCGCACAGGATTTGCAGGCTGAACCATTTGTCCATCACCAGCCGCTCGCCCTGCCAGCGGGTTTCAAAGCGGGCCACTTCATCCTGACCCGCGCCGCCATCTAACAGAAGGGCCAGCGTGCCGACCTCTTCGGTCATGTTGGTCGCGGCCAAATGCGCTGCGCGCAAGGGCGCCAGATCAAGCCGCGCCCAAAGGCCCAAGGCCACCAAGCGCAGCGCGCGTTGGCCGGCCTGATCCGCCGCAGGGCTGAAGGCGCCCGCGATAGGGGCGGCAAGGGCGGGCAGATGCGGGACCAACTTATCCGCCAAGGTGCGCTGCAAGGTAAGCCGCGCTTGCCGGATCGCGTCAGGGTCGGGCACGCGGCCAAGGGCGGCCAAGGTCGCGGCCATGTCATCATCGCCGGGCAAGCGCAGCGTTAAGGCGCGAAAGGCCGGATCAAGGCTGGTGTCCAGCGCCACGCGTGCCAAACCTTCGATCAGGGGCGCGGGGTCGGCTTGCCCCATCAGCACCTCTTTGGCCAGCGCACGCCCCGACTCCCAACGGTTGAAGGGATCGGTGTCATGGGCCAGCAAGAACGCCCGCTCGCTGGCCGCGACCTGCCGGTTCAGCACAACGGGGGCCGAAAAGTCGCGCAGAACCGATGCGATGGGGCGGCTGGCCAGGCCTGCGAAGTCAAAGCTTTGCGTGGTCTGGGTCAGTTCCAGCACCGTGGTGGCAAGCACCTCGTCGCCGTTGGGGTTTAACAGGCCGACCGCCACGGGAATCACCTTGGGGTCTTTTGTCGGCTGGCCGGGGGTGGGCGGATTGTCTTGGCGCAATGTCAGACGGAAGGTGCCGGTTTCAGCCAGCCAATCCTCGGTCACGCTTAGGTGCGGGGTGCCGGCTTGGGCGTACCAGCGCTTGAACTGGGTCAGATCGCGGCCCGTGGATTCTTCAAAAACCGCCAGCCAATCTTCGATTGTGGCGGCTTGGCCATCGTGGCGGTCAAAATACAAATCCAGTGCGGCCTGATAGCCCTGATCGCCCACGAGGCGCTTGAGCATCCCGATAACTTCGGCCCCCTTTTCATAGACGGTGGCGGTGTAGAAATTGTTGATCTCGACAAAGCTTTCCGGCCGCACGGGATGGGCCAAGGGGCCGGCATCTTCGCGAAACTGCCGCGCGCGCAGGGTTAGCACGTCTTCGATGCGCTTGACGGCGGCAGAGCGCATGTCGCCGGTGAATTGCTGGTCGCGAAAGACTGTCAGCCCCTCTTTCAGGCACAGTTGAAACCAGTCGCGGCAGGTGATGCGGTTGCCTGTCCAGTTGTGGAAATACTCATGCGCGATGACCGATTCGATGCGGCCATAATCGTCGTCGGTGGCCGTCTGCGGGCTGGCGAGCACAAGTTTAGAGTTGAAGATATTCAGCCCCTTATTCTCCATCGCCCCCATGTTGAAATCATCGACCGCCACGATGTTAAAGATATCCAGATCATATGCGCGCCCATAAACCTGCTCGTCCCAGCGCATCGAGCGGATCAAACTGTCCATCGCATAGGCGCAGCGGTCTTCGTCGCCTTGGCGGACGTAGATGTTCAGATCCACCTTGCGGCCCGAGATCGTGGTGAAATCGGCGCGGTGGGCCAAAAGATCGCCCGCCACCAGCGCGAACAGATAGGCAGGCTTGGGCCAAGGGTCGTGCCATTCGGCCCATCCCGCCCCTTGCGCCACCGGATTGCCGTTTGACAAAAGCACCGGCAGATCGCTTTCGATGCGCACGTCAAAGGGGGCCATCACATCGGGGCGGTCGGGGTAAAAGGTGATGTGGCGAAAGCCCTGCGCCTCGCACTGGGTGCAATACATGCCGTTGGACATATACAGCCCTTCTAGCGTGAAATTGCCTTCGGGGGCGATCTCGACTTCGGTTTCCAAGGTGAAATCGCCCGAGGGCAGCAGATGGGCTGCAATGGTCAGGCCCGTGTCATCGGGCACCACATCCAGCACCGCGCCGTTCAGGCGGGCAGAGATCAGGCGCAGCCCCTCGCCGTCCAGCCGCAGATCCTGGCCTGCGCCGCGCGCGGGGTTGGGCTGCATCTGCAAGCGCGCCAAGACCCGCGTGGCTTTTGGGGCCAGACGGAAGGTTAAAAAGACGCCCGTCACCAGATGGGTAAAGGGCTGGTAATCGGCCAGATAGACGGTCTTGGGGCTGTGCTCGGTCATCGGGTCGATCCTTATGGGGAAACGGGGGCGAAAGCCGCCCCAGCACGGATTACAGGCTTTGCGCCAGCGCCGCCAGCTTGCCCAAGGTTTCAAGCCCGCGCGCGTCGGCCTGATAGCCCATGGCCGCCGCCCGCGCTGCAGCGTCGGGCAGGGTCAGGGTTTGGGTCACCAGCGTGCCGCCCGCTTGCGCGGTCAAGGTTAGCTCTGCGTACATGGGCGGGCTTTGGGCGTCATCATCCAGCACAAAGGCGATGCGGTTGGCGTCCATCGCGGTATAGCGGTGGCGGTTGGGATAGGTTTGGCCGTGGCCCACCATGTCAAACCGCCACAAACCGCCCGCGCGTAGGTCGATTTCTTTGGTGACGCAGCTAAATCCTGCAGGCCCAAACCATCGGGGCAACAGCGCAGGGTCGCTCCAGCAGCGCAGGATCGTGGCGGGATGGGCCGCGATCTGGGTGGAAATCGTGATCTGGCGGGCTGCAAGCTCTTGGGCGTAAGCTTCAAGCTGGGTGGCGACGGTGCCCCACCCGTCATGAAAGCCCATGGCGCGGTGCTGATCCGCCGCCGCTTTCGACCGATGCCGCACCACAGCGCGGTAGCGGGTGACGCCGGGTGCCAGATCCGCCAAGGTGATGATGGCCGTCATGAAAGGCTCTGCCACAGGCTTCCATCCGGCCTGATAGGTATCGGTAAAGACCAGCTTTTCGCCGGGGATCACCTCAAGATAAACCCCGTTGTTTTCCATGATGGTCCCTTCGAGATCAAAGGTGGTCGAACACGCCCCTCCCGCCCGCAGGTCCAACGCACAGGCCACCACTTTGTGCGGCTTGGGCACGAACCAATGGGGCAGATGCTGCGGATCGGTCCAGCAGGTCCACAGGGCCGCGCGCGGCGCGTTCAGGTCACGGACCAGTTCAAGGTCCAGGTCGGGGTCCAACTCAATGCTCATTTTCACCTCCATTGGCGCGCGTGCCTTCGTCTTACACCCCTGCGCCACAAACCCCAAGCCTCCCCCCACACCCCCCTTTCATATGTGCCCAAATATCCCACGGGGGTGCGGGGGTGTGAAACCCCCGCTCTTACAGCGGGTGCGGGGGTGTGAAGCACCCTATTGCACGGCCGGCAATGCTTGCGCCCGCGCAAAGGCGCGCACCACCGGCTCTGCACCGTGATGTTCGGCCAAGACCATCAGCCGAAAGCGAATCCGTGCCAGACGGCGGTAGTGGTCCAGCCAAGCGGCGTTCAGCACCGCCCCGCCCAAGGCCCCCACCAGCGGCACAGCCGAGGCCGCAAGCCTTGGCCCGATCAGCGGCACCAAGCGCGGCACGGTGCGCGCGATCCAGCCTGACAGGCTGGGCCCCGCCAGCGCCAAGCGGCCCGTCAGATAGGCAGGGTCCAGCACCTCGGCCGCGCCCAGCACCTTCCCGCTGGCAAGAATGTCCAAACTGGCCAAAGCCACCCCGTCGCGGTCAGGATCAAGCCCCGCTGCGCGCGCCTCTTCACGGATGGCTTGCAAAAAGATCACCAAGGCAAAGGGCAGTTCCGCCAAGGCCCCCGCAAGACCAACAGACCCGCCCGCCGCCCCTGCCGCGATAATCAGCAAGCGTTGCTGGCGCGGGCTGGCTTGGGGGCCGGATTTGGCAACACCCAGCCCCACCCGCAGGGCTTGGGCCACCTGCGCCTCGACCTGCGCGCGCAAGGTTTGGGGCATCTTTGCCCATTGCGCTTCGAGCCCCGCACCAAGGCTGCGGCTTTTAGCTACCCAAGAGCTTTCAGCCCGTGCGCTTTCTTGCGCCAAGGTCGCGGCCTCTAACTCTAGATCATGCAGGATGGGGGCGGGAAGGTGGCTCATCGGCCCAATATGGGCCTCAAAGGGCAGACAGAAAAGCCCCGTGACGGGTTTAAGCAGCGGTGACTTTGGTGACCGGCCCGCCGACATTGTCCCAAGCCCCGGCTTTGAGGGCAAAGCCCAGCACGCGGTCGGGGTTGGTGGGCGGGGGCATGATGACATTGGCGCGTTTTTCAAAGCCAAAGCGCCGGTAATAGGGCAGATCGCCCACCAGCAAAACACGCTCCCACCCCAAACGGCGGGCCTCGGTCAGGCTTTCGTTGATCAACAAACCGCCCAGGCCTTCGCCCTGATGCGTGGGGTGCACGGCGACGGGGCCTAACAGTAAGGCATCCTCGCCGCCCACCTCGATCGGCCAATAGCGAATGGCCGCCACCAGCACCCCGTCGGCGCGCAGCGTTAAGCACAGCGCCGCAACCGTGGGCACGCCGTCGCGCAAGCGGTAAGAGGACAAAGCCGTCCGACCGGGCGAAAAGCACAGGTCATACAGGGCCTCTACCTCCCACCAGTCGGCTTCGCTTTCTTCTTCCAGCTGGTACAAGGCGCCTCCGCATCGGGCCCAAGGGAATCATCTGCAAACGCGCGTAACATGCGAAGATGACAGGATCAAATCCCATGCCTTTGGGCGCCCCCTTCCCTTCCGCCCCTGCCCCGCCTAAGCTGCGCGCGTCCCCCAAACCGAACGAGCCGCCCCATGTTCTACCAGCCCAAAGACGGCCACGGCCTGCCCCATTCGCCCTTTAACGCCATCGTCGCCCCCCGCCCCATCGGCTGGATTTCCACCCGTGGCCCGCAGGGCGACAATCTGGCCCCCTATTCGTTCTTTAATGCAGTTGCCTATACCCCGCCGCAGGTGATGTTTGCCGGTACGATGAAGGATTCGATCCGCAACATCCAAGACACCGGCGTCTTTGCCACCAACGTCGTCTCGCGCCCGATGTGGGAACAGATGAACCAAACCGCGGCCCATCTGGCACTTGGGGTGGATGAATTCGCCCATGCCGGTGTGCAAAAAGCCGAATGCAGCCTGATCAATTGCCCCCGTGTGGCGCAATCGCCTGCAACGCTGGAATGCCGCTTGCAACAGGTGGTGACGCTAGAAGGTGGTGAGGATTTTATGGTGATCGGCACCGTGATCGGCGTGCATATTGGCGATGAATATCTGACAGCCGGCAAATTCGACATCGTCAAAGCCCAAGTCATGTCGCGCCTAGGCTATATGGATTACGCGCAGATCAGCGAAACCCTGTCGCTAAAACGCCCCGATTAAGCGCCCAAAATCACCGACTTCGCCGCCAAATCCCCGCCGCGCCACAGGTATAGGGCGGCCAGCGGCTCTGCCCCCACCCGCATCGCATGGGGCACCCAAGGCGCGTGGTGGATAGGCTGGCCGACCGGCACGGGGGCAAAGGGGCCGTCGCCCTGCTGCCACTCGGCTTGGCCGAAGATCGGCACATACACCTCTTCTGCGGCATGGGCATGGGCGGGATAGGTGATGTGCGGCCCCAGCAGCAAAACCCCGCAAGCGATCTGCGTGCTGGGGTAAGGCCCGCGCAGACCAATAAACTCCGCCCATCCATAGCCTTGCAGAAAATCCGCCCCGAAATCGCCCACCCCGTAGGTTTGCTGCCAGCGTAAGGACGGCGCCGCCGCCCGCAATATCCCCACGATGCCCGCCGTGCCCATCGTGCTTAACCACTGACATACCGGCAGGCTCGCTGGCTGCACGTCGCGCAACGGCCCCATCTCTGGCCACTCTGCCAAAAACGGCCGTGCCGCCCCCACCGCATCAAAGGCCGCCCGCACTGCAGCCAAAAGCTCTGCCGTCATCGCTTGCCCTTTCGTGTGAGGTTGGTCATGGCTGAAGGGGTATTTGAGCGCAGCGGATTTGTCATCGCGTCATTCGATCGGATTGCGGATTTTGCATCGGAAAGATGCGCTGCTTAGGGCATTGGTTGCGGTGCGTCAGATCGGTGCGATCCGCGACTGAGCAAAGCTTGTAGCGCAGCTTTGGGTCGTGCTAGCCATAGCGGGCGCAGTTCAGGGGCCGATATGAAAAAAAGCGTCAAAGACTATATCCGCACCATCGTAGACTTCCCGCATGACGGGATCTTGTTTCGCGATGTCACCACGCTTTTTGCAGACCCACGCGGGTTTCGCATGTGTGTGGACCAGTTGCTGGCACCCTATGCCGGATTGCGGATTGACAAGGTGGCGGGCCTAGAGGCGCGCGGATTTATTCTGGGCGGCGCTGTGGCGCACCAGCTGTCGACCGGCTTTGTGCCGATCCGCAAGAAGGGCAAGTTGCCAGGCCAAACGATCTCGCAGGCCTATAAGCTGGAATATGGCGAGGCCGTGGTCGAGGTGCATGACGATGCGATGCGCGCCGGAGAAAAGGTGCTGCTGGTGGATGACCTTTTGGCCACCGGCGGGACTGCCGAGGCCGGCATTCGCCTGATCGAGCGTTTGGGCGCGCAGGTGATCGGCTGCGCCTTTGTGGTCGACCTGCCCGATCTGGGCGGGCGCAAAAAGTTAGAAGCCATGGGGATGGAGGTGCACGCCCTATGCGCCTTTGAAGGGCTGTAGGGCGTGAAGAATTCTTCATGGCGTTAACGCTTTTCTAACCCGAATCAGCCTATCCCTTCGGCATCCGGTCTACCCAACTGGATGGGCGCTGCTTGCAAAAGTGACCCACTACCCCACCCCAGCGCCCTGTCGGAACTCCGGCAGGGCGTGCCTATGCCAAAAACCGCGGCCGCCCCCAAAAGGGCAATATTTGTCGATCGATGAAGGGCTTAGCGCAAGACAGCGCCGGGGTTCATGATGCCCAAAGGATCAAGGGCCTGTTTGATCGCCCGCATCGCGGCCAGTTTGGCCGGATCACCAAAGCGTTCCAGATCGGCCACTTTCAGACGGCCAATCCCATGCTCGGCGCTGAAAGACCCGCCCCGCGCCATGACCATGGCATGGACCAGATCCTGCACCGCCGCGGCCTTGTCTTGATAGGCAGCGGCCTTTTCTCCCTTCGGCGGGAAGACATTGTAATGCAGATTGCCATCGCCCAGATGGCCAAAACAATTGATCCGCCAATCGCCAATCCCTGCAAGGGCCTGATCGGCGTCGCGGATAAACCCCGCCACCTCGCCCAAGGGCAACGAGATGTCATGCGACGACACGGCCCCCACCGCACGGTTGGCCAGCGGGATCGTTTCGCGCAGCGCCCAAAACTGGGCGCGTTGGGGGCCGGATTGGGCAATCAGGCCGTCTTGCACCAGCCCCTCGGCCTGAGCGGCCTCGAATATCTCGCCCAGCACCGCCTCGGGCGATCCTGTCGCTAGGCCAAGGTCGATCAACACCATCCAGTCCGGCACTTCGCCAAAGGGTTGGCGGATTTGGGGCATGGTTTCAGCCAAAAACCGCAACCCCATGCCCGAGATCAGCTCAAACGCCGAAACATCACCGCTGCGCGCCTGTGCCAAGGCCAGCAACCGCAAGGCCGCCGCCGGATCACGCACCACCATCAGCGCGGCCCCCTCGGCGGCGGGTTTGGGAAACAGGCGCAGGCTGGCCGCCGTGATCACCCCCAGCGTGCCTTCCGAACCGATCATCAAGTGGCGCAGGTCGTAGCCGGTGTTGTCCTTGCGCAGGCGTTGCAAGCCGTGCCAGATCGCCCCATCGGGCAAAACCACCTCCAGCCCCAAGCACAGATCACGCGCATTGCCATAGCGCAGCACATTCACCCCGCCAGCATTGGTGGCCAAGTTGCCGCCAATCCGGCACGATCCCTGACTGGCCAGCGTCAAAGGAAAAATCCGCCCCACAGCCTCGGCCGCTTTGTGCACATCGGCCAAGATCACCCCTGCCTCGGCCACCAGCACATTCTCGTTGGTATAGATGGCGCGGATCTGCGCCATCCGCTCTAAAGACATCAGCAGCGGCACAGGCCCCGCCCCCATCACCTGCGCGCCCACCAACCCCGTCCCGCCACCCCATGGCACCAGCCCCACCCGCGCCGCCGCGCAAGCGCGCACAATCACCGCCACTTCGGCAGCAGTGCTTGGACAAGCCACCGCCGCCCCCTGCCCCCGCCACTTGCCGCGCGGCTCTTCCAGATAGCGCGGCGCAACAGGGCGCAGCGTGCCCTGCGGCAGGTGCCCCTCAAGGTCGCTCAGAAACGATGGGTCCGCCGCATTCAACATCACACACCCCATACCCGCCCAAAGGCCCCTGCCAAAGCCCCCTGCCCCTTTCACATGAGTCCAAATATCCTCAAGGGGTCCCTAGGGGAGGCGAGCCTCCCCTAGGCGCGGGGGGTCGGGGGGCGGCGCAGCCCCCCGATCTTCGCCTCAACAGATTCTCGCCTCACCCCACATCCGTCCGCCCGCGCCGATCAAAGCGCAGGTTGGCGTAAAGCACATGGTTGCGCCAGCGCCCGTTGATCTGCAGGTAGCTTTGTGCCACCCCTTCGTATTTAAAACCGCTGGTCTCTAACACCCCGCGCGAGGGGATGTTTTCGGGCAAACAGGCGGCCTCGATCCGGCTAAGGTCCATGATCTGAAAGGCATTATGCACCACGGCTTGGATCGCCTCGCGCATATAGCCTTGGCGGGCAAAGGGCGCGCCGATCCAATAGCCCAAGGTCCCCGCCTGCACCGGACCCCGGCGAATATTGTCCAGCGTGATGGCCCCTAGCAGCACATTATCCACCCGCCGGATCATCATCAACGGCAAAGCCGTGCCCTGCGCATCGGCCCGCCCCGCCCAATAGACGCGGTTGGTAAAGGCTTTGCGCGACAAATGATCTTCGGCGCGCACCGGTTCCCACGGGATCAGATGATCCGCCGAGATTTCGCGCAGTTCAGCCCAAGCGCGGTAATCGCCATGCACCGGCAAGCGCAGCGTCATGCGCTGGCTTTCGATATTGGGCCTTTTGCGCAGGCCAAACATCAGCCGCGCAACCGCGCACGCACTGTGTCTAGATCGGGCGCAGCGCCGGCGGGCCCGTAGAGCGCCAGCGCCGCCCCCGCCTCGGTCACAGCGCCGGCAAAGCGGCGCACATCGGCGGTGGTGACAGCATCAATCTTGGCCACGACCTCGTCCACATCCAACACGCGGCCATAAATCGCCAACATCCGCGCCACGCGCTCGGCCCGCGACGAGGCACTTTCCAGCCCCATCAACATGCCAGCCTTCATCTGCGCGCGCGCGCGCGCCACTTCGGCGTCTGACATATCGTCCGCGGCGCGTTTCAACTCGTCCATGGTCAGCGCCATCAAATCAGCGATCTCGTCGGCAGAGGTTCCCGCATAAAGCGTAATCTGCCCCGCATCCTCTGACGCCCCCGCTTGTGCAAAGATCGAATAGCACAGGCCGCGTTCTTCGCGGATTTTTTGGAACAGGCGGCTGGACATG
Source organism: uncultured Rhodobacterales bacterium (assembly GCA_903845215.1). Lineage (GTDB taxonomy): Bacteria > Pseudomonadota > Alphaproteobacteria > Rhodobacterales > Rhodobacteraceae > Stagnihabitans. Next base: position 14,398 of record CAIMWI010000023.1, read on the forward strand.
CCACCCCCCATCGCCGTGGCATAAATCTGCGCCACATGCACATCGGGGTGCCGATAACCTGGCCCGTCAAAGGCCATGGCGAAATGAACCTGTTCCAGATCCTTGACCTCGCGCCGCTCAGACCCCGCAAAGCGTGCCGCTTCAAAACCCAAGGCCGGACGCGCCGCAAGGGTGCCAAACATCCCTTCCGCTTGGGCGACAATCACATCATGATCCACCCCGCCCGCCGCGGCCAAGATCATCTGCCCCGGCGCATAGCGTTCGGCCACAAAGCCTTGCAAATCCGCACGGGTAAAGGCGCCCACCCGTTCTTGCGGCCCCAAGATCGTGCGGCCAAAGGATTGGTCGGGGTAAGACACCTCTTGCAGCCAATCAAACACGATATCGTCGGGCGTATCCAAAGCCTGCCCGATTTCTTGCAAGATCACATGCCGCTCGGTTTCGATATCGGCCTCGTCAAAGGCGGGGTTCAGCACGATGTCGCCAATCACATCCAAGGCCATCGCGACATCGTCTTTAAGGACACGGGCGTAATAGGCCGTCATCTCGCGGCTGGTGTAGGCGTTGATATAGCCGCCCACATCCTCGATCTCTTCGGCGATCTGCAAGGCGCTGCGCCGCTGGGTGCCCTTAAAGGCCATATGTTCCAGAAAATGCGCGATGCCGTTTTGTTCAGGCCGCTCATGGCGCCCGCCGGCCGTCACCCAAACCCCGGCCGAGGCGCTTTTCAGCCCCGGCATGTCTTCGGTCACAATGCGCAGCCCGTTGGAAAGTGTGGTAAGCTTGACCGTCACGAAGCGATCCTTTCGCGGACCAAAGATTGCAAAGCGCCCAGATCATTGGGCACGCGGGTGACCCGTTCGGGCCGTTCGAACAAATCCGCCATGCGCGGTGGCAGGGCGGGGCGCAGACCCACGGCCTGTTCCACCGCATCGGGAAATTTCGCCGGATGGGCTGTGGCCAGCGTGATCATCGGCACATCGTCCAGATGCTCTTCGGCGACCTTAACCCCCACCGCGCCATGCGGGCACAAAAGCTCGCCGGTTTGGGCGAAGGTGCGCGTGATGGTGGCCAAGGTTTCGTCTTCCGAACAGCGGCCCGAGGCGAAGGTGCCCCGCAGGCTGTGTAAGGCGGCATCGCCAATCTGAAACCCGCCGTCCTTCATTTGCGCCATCAACCCCGCCACCGCCGCCCCGTCGCGGCCATAGGCATCAAACAAGGCGCGTTCAAAGTTGGACGAGATCTGAATATCCATCGACGGCGAGATCGAGGGTTTCACCCCATCCATCGCATACCGCCCCGCCCGCAGCGCGCGGTCCAGAATGTCGTTCTGGTTGGTGGCGATCACCAGTTTGTCGATCGGCAGTCCCATAGACCGCGCGATATAGCCTGCAAAGACATCGCCGAAATTGCCCGTTGGCACGGTAAAGCTGACAGGCCGATGCGGTGCACCCAAAGACAGCGCGCTGCTGACGTAATAGACCACCTGCGCTAAAACCCGCGCCCAGTTGATGCTGTTGACCCCTGCCAACCGCACCCCATCGCGAAAGGCGAAGTCGTTGAACATATCCTTGACCCGCGCCTGCGCATCGTCAAATGACCCGTCCATCGCCAGCGCATGCACATTTCTTTCCATCGGAGTCGTCATCTGCCGGCGCTGCACATCTGACACGCGGCCATGCGGGAACAGAATGAACACATCCACATTGGCCAAACCGCGAAACGCTTCCATCGCGGCACTGCCGGTGTCGCCGCTGGTGGCCCCCACGATGGTGATCCGCTCGCCCGTCTTGGCAAGGGCTGCTTGCATCATCTGGCCGATCAGTTGCATGGCAAAGTCTTTGAAGGCCAAGGTCGGCCCGTGGAACAATTCCAGCAAGAAATGGTTCGGTGCCAATTGTTTCAGCGGGGCACGCGCCGGATGGCCAAAGCCCGCATAGGCCTTGGCGATCAATCCGCGAAATTCATCGTCGCTGAACGTGTCGCCCATAAAGGGTTTCATCACGCCAAAGGCAATGTCCTCATAAGACTTGCCCGCCAGTGCGGCAAAATCAGCCTTGGTGAACTGCGGCACCGTTTGGGGCACATAAAGCCCGCCATCGCGCGCCAGCCCGGTCATCATGGCTTGGCCAAAGGTCAAAATCGGGGCCATCCCCCGGGTCGAGATATAGCGCATCATCCAGCCTTTGCAGTTTGCTGCCTGATACGCCACAACAGAAAGCCTGTCATCACGAACCAGACAGCAGCCAAAGAAAACCATGTCACGGCATATTGCCAATGGTTGTTGGAAATAGCCAAGGTGTCCAGCGGCATCGCAACAATTCCGTCCCCCGTCGGATCGCGCGCGACAATCAAGATCGGCTCTGCGCCCAAGGCTTTGGCCATAGCAGGCACATCGCGGGCGAACCACAGGCCGGTTTTGGCATCTGGCGGCGGGGTGTAGCTGTCGGCCTCTTGCGGCCAATCCAGATTGCCCACCACGGTGGCGTCATGGGGCGTATTTGGCGCGGCATCGGTGCCATCCAGCCAGATGCCGCGATCCACCAGCACGCGCCGCCCGTCGGGCATGACAAAAACGGCGATCACCCGCTTGCCGGGGCCTTGGCCTTGCAAACTGTCCAGCTTGAAAGCCGCCTCGCCGGTGTAAGCGCCTTTCAGAACAACACCGCGGTACCGGTCCGCCTCTGGGGTGACCTGCGCAGGCAATGCCACCGGCGCATCCACCAGCATGGCCGAAATTTGGGCCAACTTGGCCTCTTTCCAGCCCATACGCTGCACTTGCCAAATCCCCAAAGTGATGAGGATCAAAACCCCGAACACCCCCACCAAGCTTGGCCCGATCATCCGACCCATCACATCCTCCAAAGCAAAAGGGGCGCAAACCCGCGCCCCCTTTCAGACTTGCCTAAACATCTCACGGGGGTCCGGGGGTGTGAAACCCCCGGCTTGGGTAAGCAAAGCAATCTTGCGTCAGCCAGCGCCCCAAACATAGACGGCGGCAAAAAGGAACAGCCAAACCACATCCACAAAGTGCCAGTACCATGCAGCGGCTTCAAAGCCGACATGGGCCTCGGGCGTGAAATCGCCATTATAGGTGCGGATCAGGCAGACCAGCAAGAAGATCGACCCGATGATCACATGAAAGCCGTGGAACCCCGTCGCCATAAAGAACGACGCGCCGTAGATGTTTCCTGCAAAGCCAAAGCCTGCATGGGCATACTCATAGGCTTGAAAGAACGTGAACATCACGCCCAAAACCACCGAAAGGATCAAACCATTCTTGATATCGCGGCGGTTGTTGTTGTCATGCACCAGCGCATGGTGGGCCCAAGTGGCAGCAGCGCCCGAACACAGCAAGATCAGCGTGTTGATGATTGGCAGATGCCAAGGATCAAACAGTTCAATCCCCGCCGGCGGCCAAACGCCATCCTGAATCGGGCTCATCGGCCCCATCGGATACATGCGGTGCTTGAAGAAGGTCCAGAACCACGCGGCAAAGAACATCGCTTCCGACATGATGAACATGATAAAGCCGTAACGCAGGCCGATGCGCACCACGGGGGTGTGATCGCCTGTGTTGCCTTCATGCACCACCGCCGACCACCACGCGTACATGGTGTACAGCACGCCCAGCAAGCCGATCAGCATCACAAAAGGCGTGCCGCGTTCGGCTGCGCCGTGGTTCATCCAGATCACCACGCCAAACAGCATAACGAAGGCCGACAAGGCCCCGGCAAAGGGCCAGATTGACGGCGGCAGGATGTGGTAGTCGTGGTTCTTGGCATGCGCCATGGGGCGGGCTCCCTCGTTTTTCTCGTGTCAGTTTATCGGCTTGGTGGTGGCGGGGGCAAGGGCTGCCTCGGCATCCTCCAGCGAGATTTGGTGGAAAGTGTAGGAAAGGGTGATCTCGGTGATGTATTTCGCCTCGCGGTCTTGGGCGATGGCGGGGTCGACGTAGAATGTTACGGGCATCTGCACGGTTTGATGCGGTTGCAGAATTTGCGCGGTAAAGCAGAAACAGGCGATCTTGGTGAAATACCCACCTGCACCGTCCGGCGTGACGTTATAGCTCGCTTGGCCTGCCACGGGCTTGTCGGTCGGGTTGGTCGCCTCGTAAAACGCCAATCCGGTTTCACCGATGCGCAGTTTCATGCTGGGCTGGGCAGCTTTGAAAACCCACGGCATATCGCGCTCTTTTGAGGCATCAAACCGCACCGTTATAAACTGGTCCAAAGGTTGATCCGGCGCCTTTTGCGAGACCGACGTGGTGCCTGCAAACCCTGTTGTGCGACAAAACCAATCATAAAATGGCACAGCCGCAAAAGACAGGCTTACCATCACCAGCGCCACCAGCGCCAGCCATCCTGCCGTGCGGTTTTGCGGTGACAGTTTGGCCATCAGTTCGTGTCCTTGACCAAAGGCTTGGTTGTGATCGCGGTACCATCGGGGTTCACAGCCCCCTTGCCTTCAATGGCGTGCATCGGGTCGCCATGCGTGACCTTTTCCACTGTCAACAAGAAGGACAGCAGCACAAAGGCCCCCAAGACCACGCCCACACCCACATTGCGCGACAAGCGGCGACGGTAAATTTCATGTTCGGCCCGAAGTGCCATCACAGTGCCCCATAGCCAAAGCTGTGCAAGCCAGCCTCGACCAAAATTGCGCCAAAAAGAACGAAAAGGTACAAAAGAGAGAACGAAAACACCTTCTTTTCCACCTTGTAGCGGTCGGCCTCGGCCATGGTCTCATCGCGCCGCACGATGCGCCACGCACCCCAGACAAAGCCCGCATTCATCACGATTGCGGCCGTCAGGTAGACAGGCCCGCCCACCGGCGTGAAAGCCAAGGCCAAGGCGACCGGCACCATCAGCACGGTGTAAACCAAAATGTGCCGCCGTGTCGATTTGCGGCCATGCGTTACCGTCAGCATCGGCACGCCCGCATTCGAATAATCTTCTTTCATAAACAAGGCCAAGGCCCAGAAATGCGGTGGCGTCCACATGAAGATCAGCGCGAACATCAAGAAAGACTCGACCGAGACAGACCCCGTCATCGCCGCCCAGCCCACCATGGGCGGAAAGGCCCCGGCAGCACCGCCAATGACAATGTTCTGCGGCGTCAAGCGCTTTAGCCCCATCGAGTAGACGACGACATAAAAGAAGATGGTAAACGCCAACAGGGCTGCGGCCACCCAGTTGGTGGCCAGCCACAGCATGATCACCGAGGCCACCGACAAGGCCATGCCAAAGCCCAAAGCTTCGCCGGGGGCGATCATGCCTGCGGGGATCGGACGGCGCGCCGTGCGCTTCATCAGCGCGTCAATATCGGCATCCCACCACATGTTCAGCGCGCCCGAAGCCCCTGCCCCCAAGGCGATAAACAAAATCGCAGTAAAGAACGCGACGGGCGGCAAATGCACCGGTGCTGCGATCATGCCCGCCAAGGCGGTGAACACCACCAGCGACATCACGCGCGGCTTTAGCAATTGCACAAAATCGGAAAAGCCCGGCTCTGCCGCAATTTGGCCACCTAAATCGCCGCTGGACCTGATGTCGGTCATGGCACTCGCTTTCGTTGCACTCTTAACCACGAAGGCCCTGCAAGGGCCCCCGCCAATTCCAGCTTCGGCGCAGTGCGCCCTTAGTTCGAGGCCAGTTCGTAGTTGCCGCCCTTGGCCTGCTCTAGCCAAGCCGCATAAGCCGCGTCAGACACAACCTTAACGGCGATGGGCATATAGGCGTGGCCCTGACCGCACAGCGAGGTGCACTGACCAAAATAAACGCCCTCTTGCGTGGCTTTGAACCAAGTCTCGCCCAAGCGGCCCGGCACAGCCGAATGCATGACGGCAAAAGCAGGCACAGCCCAAGCATGGATCACATCCGCGCCCGTCATTTCAACTTTGATCACCTTGTTCACCGGCACAACCATGGCATTGTCCACGGCCAACAGATAATCGGACTCGGCATAGCCGGCGGCAACCAAGTCTTTCTTTTCCAGCATCACCGAATCGAACGCCACATCTGCATCTGGATAAGCATAAGACCAGTACCACTGGTTGCCGGTGACTTTCACCGTGACATCGGCGGGCGGGATTTCCACCTGATCAAACAAGGCGGGCAAAGAGAACGACCCGATAAAGACCAAAACCAGCACGGGCACCAATGTCCACAAAATCTCGACCGGTGTGTTGTGGGTGAACTTGGCCGGTACCGGATTGCGCTTGGCGTTAAAGCGCACGATCACATACAGCATCAGCAAACAGACAAAAATTGTGATGGCTGTGATGATCCACATCACCAGGCCTTCCAGCGCTTGGGCTTGAACAGCCACGGTCGAAGAGGCCGGCTGAAAGCCCATTTTACCTTGCTCAGGCACGCCGATTTTTGGCAGCGCTTGGCCAAAGGCAAAGCTTGTCAGCGTCAGGTTTGCCATAAACGCCAGCGCCAAAGTCGTAACACCGCGAATGGGGGTCAGAAGAGCCATGTTCAATTCCCGTGACTGGGCGGCCGTTTTGCCGCTTGTTCGATCCCACCCAACTTGAGCAGAATCCGGTTGGTTATGACGGCCCTGAAACCATATTCAGCGCGCCACGACAAGAGAAACCGCGCAGGATCAGAGGGGATAACGCCGCGATCTGCCGCCTTTTTTTGGAACTTTTGCGTGAGCTGCCTGATTTTGGGGGTTGGCTGGGCCCGACGGATCACAAAACCCCCAGCCCGTCTTGCGGGTAGGCCCGCCGAAGCCTAGGTTCTGCCCAACACATAGAAAGCCCCCAAATGCCCGATCGCCAATCTGACGCCCCCTTCCGCCCGTTTGAAACCCACCTTGACGAAGCCGTGGCCCTGCGCATTTTGCGCGATGCCACGGCGGGGGCCGATGACGGCGAGCTTTTTTTGGAACGCCGCCGGTCTGAATCCATTGTGCTGGATGATCGCCGCATCAAAACCGCAAGCTATGATGCCTCGGAAGGGTTTGGTCTGCGTGCGGTGCGCGGTGAAGTGGCAGGCTATGCCCATGCGACTGAGATAAGCGAAAAGGCCATGATCCGCGCCGCAGAAACCGCGCGTTTGGCCGTGGGCGACGGCGGCGGTGTCATGGCTCCGCCGCCCAAGGGCACCAATGCGCGCCTGTACGGCGACGCGGATCCAATGGCTGATGCGCTTTTTGCCGCCAAGATCGACATTCTCAAAGAGATCGACGCCTACGCCCGCGCGCTGGACCCGCGGGTGATTCAAGTCTCGGCCACTTTATCGGCAGGCCTGCAAGAGGTCGAGATATTGCGCCCGGAAGGCTTGCGCCTGTCAGATATCCGCCCCATGGCGCGGTTGAATGTGTCGGTGGTGGTTGAAGAGAACGGCAAGCGCGACCAAGGCGGCACGGGCGGCGGCGGGCGGCATGGGCTGGCGCAACTGCTAGAACCTGCCTTTTGGCAAGCCCAACTGCGTGAGGCGCTGCGCATTGCTTTGGTTAACCTGCACGCTGAACCTGCGCCCGCAGGCATGATGGATGTGGTCTTGGGGCCAGGCTGGCCCGGCATTTTGCTGCATGAAGCCATTGGCCACGGGCTAGAGGGTGACTTTAACCGCAAGAAAACCTCGGCCTTTTCTGGCCTTATGGGCCAAAGAATCGCAGCCCAAGGGGTGACGGTGCTGGATGACGGCACAATCCCCAACCGGCGCGGATCCCTATCGGTTGATGACGAGGGCACGCCCTCGGCGCGCAACGTGTTGATCGAGGACGGGATTTTGGTGGGCTTCATGCAAGACCGCCAGAATGCCCGCCTCATGGGGGTGGCTGCCACCGGAAACGGGCGGCGCGAAAGCTTTGCCCATATTCCGATGCCGCGCATGACGAACACCTATATGCTCTCTGGCCAAGACAGCCCGCAAGACATTGTGGCCAGCCTGAAAGACGGGATTTATGCCGTAGGCTTTGGCGGCGGGCAGGTCGATATCACCAATGGCAAATTCGTCTTCAGCTGCACCGAGGCCTACCGCGTGAAGAACGGTGTGATCGGCGCGCCCGTCAAAGGGGCAACATTGATCGGTGACGGGGCGACCGCACTCAAACACATCCGCGCCATTGGCAACGATTTGCAGATGGACCCGGGGATTGGAAGTTGCGGGAAGGCGGGCCAATATGTGCCAGTGGGGGTGGGCCAACCCACTTTGCTGATCGGTGGTCTGACGGTGGGCGGATCGGCCAGTTAGGCCGTTGCGTTCGCTTAGAAAAACGCCTTGGCCACGAATTTTCTGCGAAAATTCCCCTTCGACGCCGAGGTCTTTTCGATCTGAATTTTCGCAGAAAATTCGGGACTTGGACTTGAATTTTCGCAGAAAATTCGGGACTTGGACTTGAATTTTCGCAGAAAATTCGGGGCAAGTGACCTTTAGCTGCGCGAAAATTTCCCCTTCAGGGCCTCGGCAAAAGCGCCGCTGGCCGGGGCCTGTTGCGGGGCGGCTGTCATCGGCCCGGGCTTAGCCTTGGGCGGGGGCGTGCCACGCTCGCGCACCATCTCACGCGCCTCAGCACTGTCTTTTTTCATCGTCAAGGCGATGCGTTTGCGCGCCACGTCCACCTCGACCACGCGCACCTGCACCACATCGCCGGCTTTCACCACCTCGTGCGGGTCTTTGACGAATTTATCGGCCAATTGGCTGACATGCACCAAACCGTCCTGATGCACGCCGATGTCAACAAAGGCCCCAAAGGCTGCAACATTGGTCACTGTGCCTTCCAAAAGCATCCCCACGCGCAGGTCTTTGATCTCATTCACCCCATCGGCAAAACTGGCAGTTTTGAATTCCGGTCGCGGGTCGCGGCCGGGTTTTTCCAACTCGGCCAGAATATCCTTGACCGTGGGCAGACCAAAGCGCGCATCGACAAAGCGCTGTGGGTCCAGCCGCGCCAAAGTGGCCGCATCGCCCATCAATGCGCGAATATCACGGCCCGAGGCGGCAACAATCTTGCGCACCACCACATAAGCTTCAGGATGCACAGACGAGGCATCCAAAGGCTCGTCCCCATTCCTGATGCGCAAGAAGCCTGCCGCCTGTTCGTAGGCTTTGGGCCCCAAACGCGCCACTTTTAGCAGGTCTTGGCGCGTCTGAAACGGGCCATGGGCCTCGCGGTGGGCCACGATGGCCGCACCCAACCCCGCGCCAAGGCCCGAGACTTGGGCCAACAACGGGGAAGACGCGGTGTTCAAATCCACCCCAACCGCGTTTACGGCATCTTCCACCACCTCGGCCAAACTGCGCCCTAGGCGGCTTTGGTCGACATCGTGCTGATACTGGCCCACGCCGATCGCCTTGGGTTCGATCTTGACCAGTTCGGCCAAGGGGTCTTGCAAGCGCCGCGCGATGCTGACAGCCCCGCGCAATGACACGTCCAGATCGGGAAATTCTTTCGCCGCCAGTTCTGAGGCCGAATAAACCGAGGCCCCCGCTTCCGACACAATCACCTTGACCGGCTTGTCGCCCGACAAAACCGCCAGCAGATCGGCCACCATCTTTTCGGTTTCGCGGCTCGCCGTGCCATTGCCGATGGCAATCAGTTTGACACCGTGCGCCGCAATCAACCGCGCAAGGCTGGCTTGGGCGGCGCGCATTTCGTTCTTGGGCTGGAAGGGATAGACGGTATCGGTGGCCAGCACCTTGCCCGTGGCATCAATCACCGCGACCTTCACACCGGTGCGAATGCCCGGATCAAGGCCCATAGTGGCCTTGCCCCCTGCTGGCGCTGCCAAAAGCAAGTCTTTCATATTGCGCGCAAAAATGCGGATGGCCTCGGTTTCCGAACGCGCCCGCATCTCGGCCATCAAGTCCAGTGTCAAGCTGGTGCGCAGTTTGACCCGCCACGCCCAAGCGGCCGCCTCGCGCAACCACCTGTCGCCCAATCCCTGACCGCCCGCGCCAAGAACTGCGGCACAGGCGCGTTCTGCGGGGCTTTCGCCTTTGGCGGCATCGGCATCAATGGCCAGATCCAGCGCCAAAAACCCCTCGTTTTGGCCGCGCAACATGGCCAGCACGCGGTGTGACGGGGCTGTGGCCCAAGGTTCCAGATGGCTAAAATAGTCCGAAAACTTGGCACCTTCGGTCTCTTTACCGGAAACGACCTTGGCGGACAGCTGGCCCACCTGTTTCATATGGCCCCGCAGACGGCCCAAAAGCTCGGCGTTTTCGCTCAAGCCCTCCGCCAGAATATCGCGCGCGCCCTCTAGCGCGGTTTTGGCATCGGGCACGGCATCGTTGACAAATCCCAAGGCCAAATCCTGCGGGTTGGCACTGCGTTGTGCCACAATGCCATCGTATAGCCCCTGCAACCCCAATTCCCGCGCCATCATCGCCTTAGAGCGGCGCTTGGGCTTGTAGGGCAGGTACAAATCCTCCAACTCGGCCTTGGTGGTGGCCCCCGCTATGGCCTGCGCCAAACCTTCGGTCAGTTTGCCCTGCCCTTCGATCGAACTGGCAATCGCCCCGCGCCTGTCTTCCAAGTCGCGCAGATAGACCAAACGCTCGGCCAAAGTGCGCAACTGCGTGTCATCCAAGCCGCCGGTTGCCTCTTTGCGATAGCGCGCGATGAAGGGCACGGTGGACCCGGCATCCAGCAACGACACCGCCGCCTGCACCTGCCCGCTGGATGCACCAATTTCAGCGGCAATGATCTGGTCAATCGGGCGCGGGCGGGCCATGGGAATCTCCTGCAAGGTAAAGCGCGACCATAGGGGCGCGGGCCCAAGCCGCAAGCGGGAATTGGCCGTGACACATCTGTGACACATCCCGCCGTTTTTGGAATTTTCATTCCAAACCCCTTGTCCGAAGCGGGCAGATTGGCTAGGTCAAGGCCATACAAAACCAAAGGGTGCTGCGATGCTAAAGGCCAAACTGGGGATTTCCCCGATCTGCTGGTGGAACGACGATCTGGTCGAACTGTCTGACGATGTCAGCTTGGAAGAATGCCTGCGTCAGGCAGCACAGGCGGGATACACCGGCATGGAAACCGGGCGCCGTTTTCCGATGACCATGGCCGAACTTGGGCCGATCCTGACGAAATACGGCATTTCGGTGTGCGGCGGCTGGTTTTCCGGCACCGTGCTAGAGGGCGATCTGGAAGAGAACAAAGACCGCATCCGCGCCCAGATGGATCTGTTTATCGCGGCCAAAGCGCCGTGCATTGTTTACGGCGAAGTGGCACGCTCGGTCCAAGGCGACCGCTCTAAGCCTTTGGCCAGCAAGCCCAAGCTGGATGAAGACCAGATCAAGACCTATGCCCGCAACATGACCGCATTTGGCGAATGGTGCGCCGAACAGGGCATGCCGCTATCCTACCATCACCACATGGCTGCCGTGATCGAAACCGAAGCCGAGCTTGACCTGTTTATGAAACATTCTGGCGCGGGTATTCCTTTGCTGTTTGACGCGGGCCATCTGGCCTTTGCCGGCGGCGATGTGCTGCGCGCCATCGACAATCACCATGCCCGCATCACCCATGTGCACACCAAAGACGTGCGGATGCAGGTGATCAACGCCCTTGATCGGTCAAAGGACAGCTTCCTTGACGCCGTGGTGAAGGGGGCCTTCACTGTGCCCGGCGATGGATCTTTGGATTTCGAGGCGATTGTCAAACGCCTTGCGAGCTATGGCTACGAGGGCTGGTTTGTGGTCGAAGCCGAGCAAGACCCCAAAAAAGCCCCGCCGCTGGAATGGTCAACCAAGGGCAACAAGGAACTGCACCGCGTGATGGCGGCGGCGGGCTATCAGGTGGTGGCAGCCTAAAACCCGCCCCCCCTTCATCTTGGCAAAAATACTCCACGGGAGGTCTGGAGGGTGTGAAACCCTCCAGCCTGCAGCAAGGCGGCCTTGGGCTTTGCGCTGAGCGCCAATGCCGCTATTGGGCCGCCATCTCGCGCTGCGCGGTCAAGGCTTTCTCACTCACCGCCGAAAGGGCTAAGGCCGCCGCCCCATGTGCCCACATCAGATCACCCCAAGCGTGAATTTCAATCGGCAGGCGGGGACGGCCAGAGTTGATGACAAGATCCTGCATCTCGGCCAAAGTCTCGGCCGCATAAAGATAGTCGTACTGCATCCGCACGCCTGACAGGATGATCAGGGCCGGGTCAAACAGGTTGACCACATTGGCCAAGCCCATCGCCAGATAGCGCCCTGCCCGGCGAAAGATGCTGCGGGCGGTGGCATTGCCGGCTTTGGCATGATCATACAGGCTTTCCAGCAAAACCGGCATCGACAGGCTTTGACTGGCGTTCAGGTTCAAGGCCGTCACCGCCTCGCGCGCAAGGGCGTAATCAGCCACATAAGCCTCAAGACAGCCGCGCTGGCCGCAGCGGCACAGCGCGCCGTCCAGTTCGACCTTGATATGCCCCAGTTCCAACCCCAGCCGTTGGGCGCCGCGGTAAATGCGGTGGTTCATCACAAAGCCCATGCCGACGCCGTGTTCAATCGTTACCACGGCAAAATCGGCCAAGCTGCGGCCCGCGCCAAACCACAGCTCGGCCAAGGCCACCAGATTGGCGTCATTGTCGATGGCCACGGGCAAACCCATCCGCGCTTGGGCGGCAGCGGCAAAGGGCACGGCGCGTTCGACCAAGGTTGAAGACCAATGCACAAATCCTGAATCATGGTCGACAAATCCGGGCAGGCCGATGCCCAACCACGACAAATCGCCCCGCCCGATCCCCGCCTTGGCACAGACACGGTTCAGCAGATGATCGACCACATCCAGCATATCGGCCACCGACGCCGGGCCTGGATCGCGCGCAATCGAGTCGTCGGCCAGTTTGTTTCCGGCAAAATCCACCACGACAGCCGTATGTTCGCGGTCAGACAGTTTCATGCCCACGACATAATGCGCAGCCCTGCGCACACCCAAAGCCACCGCAGGCCGCCCACGGCCATGGTCGGTGTCGCGGGGTACTGCGACCTCTTCGATCAGGCCCGCCTCGATCAATTCCGACGTGATCGTGGTCACTGTGGCAGGGCTGACGCCCAGATCCTTGGCCACTTGCACGCGCGCCACCAAACCCTCGGCGCGCACGCGGTCAAACACCTGTTGGCGCAAAGGGCGCATCTGTTCAGACCACGGTGTGATCAGCGGGCCGCAGCCTAGGCGGCTTTCGTCTGGCACCGCGACCAAATCTTTGCGCATTTCTTCACACTCCGAACGAAAGATCGGTCATTTGGTCGCAATACCTGCCATAAATGCTGCACCGCAGCATATTTAGCGCGTAATTTATCGTTATCTTCAGCTTGCCACCCGATTTTTATTTTGACAACTGAATTTATTAGGGGCAGTTTCCGCAAATCCCCGCGAATCTGCAGGGACGGCCACCGCAGGGCCGCATCCATTGGGAGGATTTACATGCGTAAGGTACTTCTGGCTGCTGTCATCGCAGCTACCGGCCTTTCCACTGCAGCTTATGCAGAAGGCAAAAAAATTGGCGTCTCTTGGGCTCAGTTCCAAGAAGAGCGTTGGAAGATCGACGAAGCCGCGATGAAGGCTGCGATTGAAGCGGCTGGCAACGAGTATGTCTCGGCTGACGCGCAATCTTCGGCTGAAAAGCAATTGTCCGACATCGACGCGCTGATCGCACAGGGCGTTGACGCCTTGATCATCAACGCATGGGACAAAGACGCCATTGCACCGGCTATCGAGAAAGCCGCTGCCGAAGGCATTCCGGTCGTAGGCTACGACCGCCTGATCGAAGACGCGCGCACCTTCTACCTGACGTTCGACAACGTCGGCGTTGGCCGCATCATCGCGGAATCGGTTTTTGCCGTCGCCCCCAAGGGCAACTATGCCATCATCAAGGGCGACCCCGGTGATCCGAACGTTGGCTTCCTGCGTCAAGGCATGGAAGAAGTCATCGGCGCGGCTGTTGCCTCGGGCGACATCGTGATCGTTGGCGAAGCAAACTCGGACGGCTGGAAGCCCGAGAATGCGCAAAAGAACATGGAACAGATCCTCACCGCCAACAACAACGCTGTTGACGCCGTTCTTAGCCAGAACGACGGCATGGCCGGTGGTGCTGCTGCCGCTTTGGCAGCGCAGGGCTTGAACGTTCCGCTGGGTGGCCAAGACGGCGACATGGCGGCGATCAACCGTGTGGCACGCGGCACACAGACTGTTTCGGTCTGGAAGAACGCACGTGATCTCGGCAAGGCCGCTGGCGAAATCGCCTCGGCTTTGGCAGACGGGGCAGCGCTGGATGCAATTCCGGGCGCTTCCAAGTTCTCGGGCGGCGAAAAGGGCGTGGAAATGAACGCGATCCTTCTGAACCCGACACCGATCACCAAAGAGACCCTGAACCTTGCGATTGACGCAGGTCACATCTCGAAAGAAGCGGCTTGCGAAGGGGCTTTGCCCGACGTTGCTGCTTGCCAGTGATCTAGTCTGACCTTCCGGCGCCGCCTTATCATAAGGCGGCGCCGGTTTTCGTTTATGGATATCGGGCGGCATCACGTGCCGGATCTGGCGCTGCGCGTTGCGGCCTTTACCCCAAGCGCTTGCAGACCACCCCCCTCTCTGGCTGGACGAGGACATGAGCAACACATCCCATTCCCCCGCGACCCAATCAGCACCGGAAAGCCGCTTTGGCCGGTTCTTGCGTGCCACCGAAATTGACCCGCGCCTTTTGGGCATGGTCGGCGCCTTGGTTCTGATCTGGGTGGCGTTTGAGGCCTATTCGACCTTTGTACTGGGCCGCCCAAGCATGCTGCTGGGCGCCGCCCAAGCGGAAGCGAATGGCTTTTTGACCCCGCGCAACCTTTGGAACCTTAGCGTTCAAACCGCCTATATCGGCATCATGGCCACGGGGATGGTTCTGGTCATTATCACGCGCAACATTGACCTATCCGTCGGCTCGATCATGGGCATGGTCGGGATGTATATGGGGCTGTTGCAGATTGATTACCTAACGCCTGCCCTTGGGCTGGGTCATCCGGCGATCTGGGGGATCACTGTGATCTTCGGGATTGTCATGGGTGCGCTGATCGGGGCCTTGCAAGGCAGCATGATTGCTTATCTGAACATTCCCTCTTTCATCGTCACCTTGGGTGGCTTGCTGGTCTGGCGCGGCGCGGCCTTTCTGGTTGCCGGCGGCAAGACAATCGCCCCGATGGACGACACATTCGCGCTGATCGGTGGCGGGTCTTTCGGCGCTTTGGGCCGCACTGGCAGCTGGATTTTTGCCGCTATTGCCGTTGTCGCCGTGGTTTGGGGTGTCGTAAAAAGCCGCAAGGCACGCACGGTGCACGGTTTTCAACAACGCCCGATTTGGGCGGAATGGTTCATGGGCGGGCTGATCTGCGCCGTGATCTTGGGGGCCACGGCCACCGTGAACGCCTATATCTGGCCCAAGGGTAACATTAAGAAATACTACGACCAGCTGGGCATGGCCGTGCCTGACGGGGCAGAGTTTGGTCACGGCTACGCCTATCCCGTGCTGATCTTGATCGTCGTCGCCATCTTCATGACGGTATTGATGACGCGCACCCGCTTTGGCCGGTATGTCTTTGCCATTGGCGGCAACCCAGAAGCCGCAGCCTTGTCGGGCATCAACACCCGAGTGATGACTGTGAAGATCTTCGCCCTGATGGGCGGGTTGGCGGGGATCGCCGCTGTAATCGGCTCTGCCCGGCAAAACAGCGCAACCAACGCCATGGGCAACCTAGACGAATTGTATGTGATCGCCGCCGCGGTGGTTGGGGGAACCTCGCTGGCCGGTGGGGTGGGCACGGTCTATGGGGCCATTATCGGCGCGCTTATATTAACGTCCCTGCAGACGGGCATGGTGTTGATCGGGTTTGGCGATGGCTCATACCAGCGCATCGTGATCGGTATCGCCTTGGTCTTGGCCGTTTGGCTGGACATCGTTTATCGCAAGCGCATCAAGTGAGGGGGCCAAGACCATGCTGAATAGAACAGGAACTCCTTTGGTCGAACTGCGGGATATGTCGATCTCGTTTGGCGGGATCAAGGCAGTCGACCATGTCACGGTCGACCTGTACCCGGGCGAGGTCGTCGGGCTTTTGGGCCACAACGGTGCCGGAAAATCGACGCTGATCAAATGCCTGTCAGGTGCCTATAAGGCCGATGCTGGGCAAATTTTGATCAACGGGGCTGAGGTTGACATCAACAATCCCCGCGATGCTCGCGCGCAAAACATTGAGACGATCTATCAAACGCTGGCCCTTGCCGACAATTTGAACGCCGCCTCGAACTTGTTTTTAGGGCGCGAACTTGTAGGCCCCGGCGGCTTTCTTGACGACAGCAAGATGGAAGCTGAAACCCGCAAGATCATGGCCCGACTGAACCCGAACTTTCGCAAGTTCAACGTGCCGGTCAGCGCCCTATCGGGCGGGCAGCGCCAGTCGGTGGCCATTGCACGCGCCGTCTATTTCAACGCCAAGATCTTGATCATGGACGAACCGACCGCCGCCTTGGGCCCGCAAGAAACCCAGATGGTGGCGGAACTGATCCAAGAGCTAAAGGCCCAAGGGCTGGGCATTTTCCTGATTGAACATGACATCCACAACGTGATGAAACTATGCGACCGCGCTTCGGTGATGAAAAACGGGCAATTGGTCGGCACGGTTGATGTCAAACAGGTGACAGACGAAGATATCCTCTCCATGATCATCCTTGGAAAGAAACCTGCAAAGGCTGCGTAATGTACATCGGTCTTGATCTTGGAACATCTGGATTAAAGGGCATTTTGATCGACGACGATCAAAAGATCATCGCCGAGGCCACGGCCGCCTTGACCGTGCAACGCCCCCATGACGGGTGGAGCGAGCAAGCCCCCGACAGCTGGATCACCGCTGCCGAGACCGTTCTAGACCGACTTTCAGGCCATGGTTTGGCGGCTGTGCGCGGTATTGGCCTGTCGGGTCATATGCACGGTGCAACTTTGCTGGACGGGGCCGATGATGTGCTGCGGCCCTGCATCCTGTGGAACGACACCCGCAGCCATGCCCAAGCCGCCGAGATGGACGCCGACCCGATCTTTCGGCGCATCACGGGCAATATCGTCTTCCCGGGTTTTACCGCGCCCAAACTTGCTTGGGTGCAAAAGCACGAACCCGCCCTGTGGGCCAAGGTGGCCAAGGTTTTGCTGCCCAAAGACTACCTGCGCCTGTGGCTGACGGGCGAGCATGTGGGCGAGATGTCGGATGCCGCAGGCACGGCGTGGTTTGACACGGGCCTGCGCGATTGGTCGGATGACTTGCTGCACGCCACGGGCCTGACACGGGCACAGATGCCGCGGCTGGTTGAAGGATCGGCCGTTTCGGGCCATCTGCGCGGCGATTTGGCCAAACGCTGGGGCTTGACCAGCGGTGTGGTTGTGGCGGGCGGTGCCGGCGACAATGCGGCGGCTGGGGTGGGCGTGGGCGTGGTGAAGGCTGGACAAGCCTTTGTCAGCCTTGGCACCTCGGGTGTGCTGTTTGCCGCCAATGCGGGCTATCAGCCCGATCCCGCAACCGCCGTGCATACCTTTTGTCACGCCTTGCCCAACACATGGCACCAGATGGGCGTGGTCTTGGCCGCAACCGATGCGCTGAACTGGTATGCAGCCCTTGTCGGCCAGACAGCCGCCACCCTGACGGGCGAGCTTGGCACGCTGCAGGCCCCCGGCAAGGCGCTGTTCCTGCCCTATCTGGGCGGCGAGCGCACGCCCTTGAACGATGCCGCCATTCGCGGGGCCTTTTTGGGGCTGGAACACCAAACCGACCGCGCCGCAGGCACGCGCGCGGTGCTGGAAGGCGTGACCTTTGCCTTCCGCGACAGCCGCGATGCTTTGGCAGCCACCGGCACCAAGCTGGAAAGCCTGCTGGCCGTGGGCGGTGGGGCCAAATCGGATTATTGGCTCAAAGCCATTGCCACCGCCCTTGATTGCCCCGTTCAAGTCCCCGCCGCTGGCGATTTTGGCGGTGCTTTGGGCGCAGCACGTCTGGGGATGATGGCTGCGACGGGTGCTGGGGCAGAAATTGCCACCCTGCCCCCCATTGCCCGCACCATCGACCCCGACACCAAACTGACCGCCGCCTTTGACGCCGGTCACGCCCGCTATCGTGCCGCGGCAGCGGCTATTCTGAAACTTTCCCACTAAAGGGCCGCCATGACCGACTTTTTCAAAGATATCCCGGCCATCACCTATGAAGGGCCGACCTCCTCCAACGAATTCGCCTTTCACCACTACAACCCCGACGAGGTGATCTTGGGCAAGCGGATGGAAGACCATCTGCGCTTTGCCGTCGCCTACTGGCACTCGTTCGCCTATCAGGGCCACGACCCCTTTGGCGGCCAAACCCTGCTGCGCCCGTGGTTTGGCGAGACGATGGACCTGGCCCGCCAAAAAGCCGATGCCGCCTTTGAGATGTTCGATATCTTGGGCGTGCCCTTCTACTGCTTCCACGACGCCGATGTGCGCCCCGAAGGGGCCACGTTTGCCGAAAGCAATCGCAATCTGGACGCGATGGTGGATTATCTGGGCGAAAAGCAAGCGTCCCATAAGGCCAAGCTCTTGTGGGGCACGGCCAACATGTTCTCGAACCGCCGCTGGATGAGCGGCGCTGCCACCAACCCCGATCCGGATGTGTACGCCTATGCGGCGGCGATGGTGAAAGCCAATCTGGATGCCACCCATAAGCTGGGCGGGGCAAACTATGTGCTGTGGGGTGGGCGCGAAGGCTATGAAACGCTTTTGAACACCGACCTGAAAGCCGAGCGCGAACACGCCGGCCGTTTCTTGCAACAGGTCGTTGAATATAAGCACAAGATCGGCTTCAAAGGCACGATCCTGATTGAACCGAAACCGCAAGAACCCTCTAAGCACCAGTACGACTATGATGTGGCCACGGTTTACGGCTTTTTGGTGCAGTTTGGCTTGGAAAAAGAGGTCAAGGTCAACATCGAACAGGGCCATGCCATTCTGGCGGGCCATTCGTTCGAACATGAACTGGCGCTGGCGACATCCTTGGGCATCCTTGGGTCGATCGACATGAACCGCAACGATTACCAATCGGGCTGGGACACCGACCAATTCCCCAACAACACCCCCGAAATGGCGCTGGCCTATTACGAGATCCTCAAAGGCGGCGGGTTGCACACGGGCGGCACCAACTTTGACGCCAAGATCCGCCGTCAAAGCCTTGATGCCGAAGACCTTATTCTGGGCCATGTCGGCGGCATGGACACTTGCGCGCGCGCTTTGAAGGCCGCTGCGGCCTTGCTGGCCGATGGCGGGTTGGAAAAGGCCCGCGCCGAACGCTATGCAGGCTGGTCGACCCCCAAAGCGCAGGCCATGCTGCAAGGCGGTTTGGCCGAAGCCGCAGCGCGTGTGACGACTGAAGGGCTAGAACCGCAGCCCAAATCGGGCCGGCAAGAGCGGCTGGAAAACCTGTGGAACCGGTTCGTGTGATCTGAGACGGCAGCGCAGGGTGCAGCGGCAGGACCGGGGCCAGCCCCGGACCCCGGAGTATTGGGACAAAGAGCAAATGGGGGGTGCGGGGGGATGAAC
Source organism: uncultured Rhodobacterales bacterium (assembly GCA_903845215.1). Taxonomy (GTDB): domain Bacteria; phylum Pseudomonadota; class Alphaproteobacteria; order Rhodobacterales; family Rhodobacteraceae; genus Stagnihabitans. Next base: position 33,935 of record CAIMWI010000023.1, read on the forward strand.
CGGCGCAAGTTTCTGACCGCAGGGGTCGCTTTGGCGCTGCTGGGGGGCACGGCACGGGCCGCAGGCGACACGCGCGAGGCTGTGGCGGCGCAGGTGCTGGCGACTTGGCTGCGTCTGGCGTTAGAACTGGTGCGCCACACGCCCACCTATACCCCGCCCGTCGCCAGCCGCACGCTGGCCTATATCGGCGTGGCAGCCTTTGAGGCGATGGCAAGCGGCGATACGAGCCTGCGCAGTTTGCGGGGCCAGTTGAACGGCCTGACCGCCCTGCCCGACCGTGCGGCGGGCCAAGGCTATGATGCGGCCGTGATTTTGAACGCGGTGATGGATCTTGTGATCCACGATCTGTTTTCCAACACCGGACCCACGGGCCAACACGCGGTGCAAACCCTGACCGCGCGCTTGGCCCAGCAGGCCGCAGACGAGGTTGGAGCGGATGTCGTGGCCGCAAGCCGGTCTTACGGGGCAACCTTGGCGGCGGCAATCTTGGCGTGGAGCCGCAAGGATGGCGGCGCTGTGGTCGAGAACATGGGCTTTCCGGCGACCTACACCTTGAACCCCGCGCCGGGGCATTGGGTGCCCACGTCAAAAATCGTTCTGCAACAAGCGCCTTTGCTGCCCGATTGGGGCAAAAACCGCCCCTTTGCCATGCCTGCGGGTGACACTTGCACCTTGCCAGCACCCACGGAATATTCGGAAGACCCGTCCTCGGCCTTTTATGCCGAGGCGATGGAGGTTTACACCACCAGCCAATCGCTGACCGATGCGCAAAAGCAAATCGCGCGGTTTTGGTCGGATGACGCCATGCTGTCTTACACCCCGCCCGGCCATTGGGTCGCCATCATGGCCCAAGTTTCCCGCGAAAAGGGACTGGACCTGACCGCGCAGGTCGAAGCCTTGGCGCGCATGGGTGTGGCAATGGCCGATGCTTTCATCGGCTGCTGGCAGGCGAAGTTCCAATACGACCTGATCCGCCCGATCAGCTATATCAAAAAGGTCATTGATCCCAAGTGGGAGCCTTTGTTGAACACCCCGCCCTTCCCCGAATACCCCTCGGGTCATTCGACGCAATCGGCGGCGGCGGCGGCGGTTTTAACGGCCCTGTTTGGCGAGAACTACAGCTTTACCGACGAAAGCCCCACGCCAGACGGCGCACCGACCCGCAGCTTTGCCAGTTTCTGGGCCGCAGCGGATGAGGCGGCGATGTCGCGGCTGTACGGCGGCATTCATTTCATGCCGGCGATCACGAACGGGCAAGATCAAGGCCGCTGCATTGCGGCCTATGCCATTGCTTTGCAGACGAGGGCGTAAGATGCGGCTTTTGGCCTTAACCCTGCTGGTCAGCCCAGCTTTGGCAGCGCCGGCTTTGGCCGATGTCGAGGTTCCACGCTATTTGAACGAAACCGCCACCGCCGGCGTTTCCAGCACCTATGCCGGCGATTGGGAGTTTATGACGGGCGGCGGCGTTGCGGCCTTTGATTGCTCGGGCGATGGCAAGCCGGAACTGCTTTTGGCGGGCGGCACGCAAAAGGCTACGCTTTACCGCAACGACAGCCCAACGGGGGGCGCGCTGAAATTCAGTGCGCTGACAGCAGGGGTGGAGTTGGACCGCGTGACGGGGGCCTATCCGCTGGATATCGACAGCGACGGGATCATGGACCTTGTTTTGCTACGCTCGGGCGAAGATGTGGTGATGCGCGGTGCGGGTCAGTGCCAGTTTCGCCGCGCCAACGAGGCATGGGGTTTTGACGGGCGCGATCTGTGGTCAACAGCCTTTGCCGCAACATGGGAAAAGGGGCAGACTTGGCCCACGCTGGCCATTGGCACCTATATCGACCGCAAGGAGGAAGCTTTTCCTTGGGGATCATGCACGCCGGATGCGCTGTACCGCCCCAAGGGGCAGGGCTTTGCCGCACCCTTTGATCTGAAACCCAGCTTTTGCAGCCTTTCGATGCTGTTCACCGACTGGAACCGTTCTGGCACGCCGTCTTTGCGGGTGTCGAACGACCGCGAGTATTACAAGGGCGGCAGCGAGCAGATGTGGCAGATCGCCCCCGATGCGCCCCCTGCCCTTTACACCGCCGCGCAAGGGTGGAAGCCGCTGAAAATCTGGGGCATGGGCATTGCCAGCACCGATGTGAACAGCGACGGCTTTCCAGATTACTTCCTGACCTCGATGGCCGACAGCAAGCTGCAGGTGCTGGCCGCAGGGCCAGACAAGGCCACCTTCAAGGACATCGCCTTTGCCAGCCATGCCATCGCCCAGCGGCCCTATACGGGCGGCGATTTTCGCCCCTCGACCGGATGGCATGCCGAGTTTCAGGATGTGAACAACGACGGCGTGCAAGACTTGATTGTCGCCAAGGGCAATGTGTCGGCGATGCCGGACTTTGCGCTGAAAGACCCCAACAACCTGCTGCTGGGCCTTGCCGATGGCACGTTTGAGGAGGCAGGCGATCGGGCCGGTGTGGCGAGTTTTGCCCAAGCGCGCGGCGCCTCGGTTGTGGATTTGAACGGCGATGGCCAATTGGACATCGTGGTCGTCAATCGCAACACAGGCGCCGAGGTCTGGCGCAACGAGGGGGCAAGCAAGGGGCACTGGCTGCAACTGGCGCTACATCAAGACGGGGCCAACCGCGACGGCATTGGCGCATGGATCGAGGTGCGCCAAGGCGACCTTGTGCAGCGGCGCGAAATCACCTCTGGCGGGGGCCATGCGGGGGGGCAGTTGGGCTGGTGGCACTTTGGTCTTGGCGCAAACCCTGCCGCAGAGGTGCGGGTGATCTGGCCGGATGGCAGCGCGTCAGACTGGGCCAAGGTGGCGGGGAATGGGTTTTACGACCTGACCAAGGGGCAAGCGCCCAAAGCCCGCTGATCTTAGCCCAAAAGATCGGTGATCACCGCCACGCCGGGGGGCATGGGCCCGTCAAAGGCGCGCAATTCGGCGCTGGCCTGTGATAGGGCGACATGGCGGGCCACAATCGGGCGCACATCGACTTGGCCGGTTTCGATCAGCGACAACAGCGAAGGATAGCGCCACGCAGGCATTCCGCGTGTGCCAAAAAGGGCGAGTTGCTTCATATAGACCGCGTTCATATTAATCTGCATCTGGGCTGTGTGCCCTGTGGGCAGACCCACCTGCACATGCCGCCCCAAGGGCCGCAGACATTCGATCGAGGCATTGGCGGTGGCCTCTATCCCCAAGGCTTCGATAGACACATGCGCCCCACCGTCTGTCACCTCGCGGATGCGCGCTGCGGTGTCACCGTCATCGGCGTTGATGACATGTTCGGCCCCAAGCGCGCGGGCATGGGTTAGCCGATCGGGCACCACATCCACCGCCACAATCCGCGCCCCAAGCGCTTTGCCGATCAGCAGTGCTGACAGGCCAATGCCACCCGTGCCATGAATGGCCAGCCATTCGCCCGCCTGCAAACCCGCCCGCCCCGTAAGCGCATGATAGGCCGTCGTCACACGGCACCCTAACCCCGCCGCCAGCGCGGGGGTCAGAAAATCAGGCAAGCGCGTCAGGTTATGGGCGTGGGGAACCGAGACATATTCGGCATAAGCCCCCGGTTCGCCAAAGCCCGGTACGCGCTGCGCGCGGCAGGTGGTGGTTTGGCCTGATCGGCATTCGGGGCATTCGCCACAGGCAAGGATAAAGGGCGCAATGATGCGGTCGCCCACCTTCCAGCGCGCCAAAGGGCCCGTTTGGACCACTTCGCCGCAGTATTCATGGCCCGGAATGGCCCCGGGTTTGACCTTGGCATGTTCGCCCACCCAGCCGTGCCAATCGCTGCGGCAGATGCCGCAAGCCAGCACTTTGACCACCACGCCGTCCGCCTCGCATATAGGGTCGGGTACGGTTTGCAGGCTAAGATCGGCCCGATACTGTCGGATAACGGCTGCGCGCATGATTGGCCCCCTGTTTGGTCAAGGGGTGGCGCAGGTCGGCACCAAGGTCAAGAAGCGCTTACAGGATTTCGACCTTGTAGCTTTCAATCACCGTATTGGCCAAAAGCTTTTCGCACATCGCTTTAACGGCAGCCTCGGCAGCGGCAGCATCGGTTTCGGCCAAGTCCAGTTCAATCACCTTGCCTTGCCGCACGCCGTTCACCCCGCCAAAGCCCAAAGTGCCCAAAGCAAAGCGCACGGCTTCGCCTTGCACATCCAAAACGCCAGCTTTCAGCATAACGGTGACACGGGCTTTCATGGCGGGCTCCTAAAGGATCAGTTGATCAGGGTCGGTTTGGGCGCATGCGTGACATTCGAAGGCAAAACCCCCAGACGCCGTGCAAGTTCGGTGTAGACATCGGCCAAGGGGCCGGGCTCTGCTCCGGTGCCAGCCCCCTCGGGGCGGCGCAGATCCCACAGGCGGCAGCTGTCGGGGCTGATTTCATCGGCCAAAAGCAGGCGCATGAAATCGCCCTCCCACACCCTGCCGACTTCGATGCGAAAATCGGCCAAGCGAATCCCGACGCCCAGCATGACGCCAGACAAAAAGTCGTTCACCCGCAGGGCAAGGGCGATGATATCGTCCAGATCTTGCTGGCTGGCCCAGCCAAAGGCGATGATATGCTCTTCGCTGACCAAGGGCGCATTCAGGCGCGGATCTTTGTAGAAATATTCCACAATCGGGCGTGGCAAGGCGGTGCCTTCGGGAATGCCCAAACGGGCTGACAGATCGCCTGCGGCAAAGTTGCGCACGACAACTTCGAGCGGGACAATCTCGACCTCGCGGACCAACTGCTCGCGCATGTTGATGCGGCGGATGAAATGGGTGGGAACCCCGATCGAATTCAGGCCCGACATGAAGAATTCTGACAGGCGGTTGTTCAGCACGCCCTTGCCTTCCGAGGCGAGGTTCTCGCCCTCGGTCGCGGTGGGGCCTGCAGCACCTTCGTCTTTGAAATACTGCACCAAGGTGCCCGGCTCTGGCCCTTCATACAGGATCTTCGCCTTGCCCTCGTAAATCTTTTTGCGCCGTGCCATGAACGCTCCGAAACTTTCCACAGGGCGGCGCATGCCTTAAGCGGCACCATGGGCGCCGACCCTTCTGAGGCGGGCTATACGCCATGGCCAGCCCTGCGGCAAGGCAGAACGGCCAAGCCCGCCAGACCCTTGTGGAATGTGACAGAGGGGCCTTGAAGTAAGGGCTTGAGGCGGGCATATGAAGCAGGAAAGCAGCATGCAGCCGAGGGGCCTATCATGACCACGTTTAATGACCGCGAAAATGCCTTTGAAAGCAAATTCGCCCATGATTCCGAAATGCAGTTTCGGGCCGAAGCCCGCCGCAACAAGCTCTTGGGCCTCTGGGCTGCAGGGCTTTTGGGCAAATCGGGGGCGGATGCCGACGCCTATGCCATGGAGGTCGTCATGGCCGACATGGCAGAATCTGGATCCGAGGATGTGGTGGCCAAGGTTGCCAAAGATTTGGGCGCCAAATCCAACGCCGAGACTGTGCGTGCCAAACTGACGGCTCTTTTGCCCGAAGCCAAAGCGCAGCTGATATCCGAACTCTGAGTGGATCAAGGGGGCCTTATGGCACAAGATCTTCTGTCGCGCCTGATGGCGACGCAGGACTGGCTTTTGGCCGATGGCGCCACCGGCACGAATTTGTTCAATATGGGTCTATCCTCGGGCGAGCCGCCCGAGTTTTGGAACATTGAACAGCCCGATAACATCCGCAGCCTGTACCGAAATGCGGTTCAGGCGGGGTCGGATTTGTTCCTGACCAACTCGTTTGGCGGCAACGCCGCGCGGCTAAAGCTGCACAATGCCCAAGGCCGCGTGGGAGAGTTGAACCGTGTGGCCGCCAGTCTGGGCCGCGAGATTGCCGATGCCGCAGGCCGCCCTGTGGTTGTGGCCGGATCCATCGGCCCGACGGGAGAGATTTTTGAACCGATGGGCACCATGACCCATGCTTTGGCCGTCGAAATCTTTCAAGAACAGGCCGAGGCGTTGAAAGCCGGCGGCGCGGATGTGCTGTGGATTGAAACCATGTCCGCCTTCGAAGAATACGCCGCCGCCGCCGAGGCCGCGACGCGCGCAGGCCTGCCGTGGTGCGGCACGATGAGCTTTGACACCGCAGGGCACACAATGATGGGCCTAACCTCGACCAAAATGGCGGCTTTGGTGGAAAAGATGGCGCATCCGCCGCTGGCCTTTGGGGCCAATTGCGGTGTGGGTGCGTCTGATCTGATGCGCACGGTCTTGGGGTTTGAGATGACAAACACCAGCCGCCCGATTATTGCCAAGGGCAATGCGGGCATCCCCAAGTATCACGATGGCCATATCCATTATGACGGCACACCCGAGTTGATGGCCGACTATGCCGTGCTGGCGCGCGATGCAGGGGTGAAGATCATCGGCGGGTGCTGCGGGACCATGCCAGACCATCTGAAAGCGATGCGCCACGCTTTGGAAACGCGGCCCAAGGGGCCAAAGCCCTCGGTCGCGGATATTCAGGCCAAGCTGGGGGCGTTTTCCTCGGCCAATGATGGCACGGGCGACACGTCGGGCCAGCCCACGCGCGAGCGGCGCAACAAGCGCGGGTGATCGGGTCGGGCGCATCCTAGGCCCGCTTACAGATCAAACCCCAACTGCCCGCCTTGTGATCTGGGCGGACGAAACAGGTCGGTGCGCAGGGCGGGCAGCGGCTGGTCTAGGCCAAAGCGCGCCAAGGCCACATCAAAGCGGCGTTTCATCAGATTGGCCCAAAGGCCGGTGCCGCGAAAGCGTTTGCCCCAGTCGGCATCGTAATCTTTGCCGCCTTGCATCTCGCGCAGCCGCGCCATGACCTTCGCGGCGCGGTCGGGGTAATGGGTGGCAAGCCAGTCTTGAAACAAGGACGACACTTCGCGCGGCAGGCGCAGGTTGATATAGCTTGCCGCCGTGGCCCCCGCTTTGGCCGCCGCCTCTAGGATCGGTTCCAGCTCGTGGTCTGACAATCCCGGCACCAAGGGCGACACCATCACCCGCACCGACACCCCCGCTTTGGCCAGCTTTTCGATCACCGCCAAGCGGCGCGCGGGGCTTGGCGCGCGCGGCTCCATCTTGCGCGAAAGGACTGGGTCAAGTGTGGTCACCGAAATGCCCACCCGCGTCAGGCCCAACTGGGCCAAGGGCACCAGCAGGTCTAAATCACGTTCGACCAAGGTGCCTTTGGTGGTGATGGCGACGGGGTGGCGAAAGGCAAGCAAGGTCGCCAAGACATCGCGCATCACGCGCTGTTCCGCCTCGATCGGCTGATAGGGGTCAGTGTTGGTGCCCAGAGCAATGGGCGCCACTTTGTAGGCGCGGCCGCGCAACTCGCGGTCTAACACCTGCGCGATGCCGGGGCGGGCGATGAGTTTGGTTTCAAAATCCAAGCCGGGTGACAGGTTCAAATAGGCGTGGGTGGGGCGTGCAAAGCAATAAATGCAGCCATGCTCGCAGCCGCGATAAGGGTTGATCGACCGGTCAAAGGGCAGATCGGGCGAGGTGTTGTAGGTGATGGCCGAGCGCGGCACTTCGATGCTGACCTCGGTGCGCAAAAGGCGAGGGTCTTCGGGCAAATCCCAACCGTCGTCAAACCCCTCACGCTGGGTGGGTTCAAAACGACCAGCCTGATTGCTGGCAGCCCCACGGGCGCGCAGCTTTTGGGTGGGATTCGCAAGGGGAATGGGGTGATCCATAAGGCCAAATTAGAACATAATAAGAACATTTCCAAGGACATTCCGTCCAACCTGTCGCAAAAGACCCATCCCACCATTTTACGCCCCAAAAGCCAAACCGCCCAAATCCTTTGCAATTCCCGCACCACTTGCCCCCTTGCTGTCGGCTTTCATTCGGGGCATGTCGCTAAAGGAAAAGTGGCGGACGGGCTTTGGCCCCATTGACAAAGAAACGCGTGAAGGAGCTGAAGCATGGCCGACGACGACGAAATCATCCTGTCTGATCTGTCTGACGATGAACTTGTCTTGCAAATGCACGACGACCTTTACGACGGTCTGAAAGAAGAGATCGAAGAAGGCGTCAATATCCTGATCGCGCGCAAATGGACGCCTTACGACGTTCTGACCAAAGCCTTGGTTGCGGGCATGACGATCGTGGGCGCAGACTTCCGCGATGGTATTTTGTTTGTGCCCGAAGTGCTGCTGGCCGCCAATGCGATGAAGGGTGGCATGGCCATCTTAAAGCCCTTGCTGATCGCCACCGGTGCCCCGCGCATGGGCAAAATGGTTATCGGCACCGTCAAAGGCGACATCCATGATATCGGCAAGAACCTTGTCGGCATGATGATGGAAGGTGCAGGCTTTGAAGTGAAAGACCTTGGCATCAACAACTCGGTCGAGAAGTATCTTGAGGCGATGGAAGCTGAAAAGCCCGATATCTTGGGCATGTCGGCCCTGCTGACCACCACGATGCCCTATATGAAAGTCGTGATCGACACGATGAAAGAAAAGGGCATGCGCGACGATTACATCGTGCTTGTGGGCGGCGCGCCGTTGAACGAAGAATTCTCCAAAGCCATTGGGGCTGATGCCTATTGCCGCGATGCCGCTGTGGCGGTTGAAACTGCCAAGGCCTATATGCTGCGCAAACACAACCGCGCCACCGCCTGATCGCTGAAAATCGCCGATAGCCCCGGGCCCATGGCCCGGGGCTTTCATTTGCGGCTTGGGCTTTGGCGCAGAGCCATCTAAAAGGGCGCATGGAACAGCCAAGTGACACCGATCTAACCGAAACAGGGCTTGCGCGCCGCCAAAGCGGGTCGGTGCTGCTGATCGCCTGCGGTGCTTTGGCGCATGAGGTTTTGGCGTTGATCAAGGCCAATGGCTGGCAGCACATGGATGTGCAATGCCTACCTGCCAAGTTGCATCTTTACCCTGAAAAGATCACAGCAGAAGTGGCCCGCACTGTCGAACAGCACCGCAATCAGTATCAGACTTTGTTCGTGCTGTATGCCGATTGCGGCACGGGCGGCTTGCTTGCGGCCAAATGCGCCGAATTGGGTGTCGAGATGATCGCAGGTCCGCATTGCTATGCGTTCTTTGAAGGCAATGAAACCTTTGCCCAGCATCTGGACACTGAAATATCGGCCTTTTATCTGACTGATTTTCTGGTGCGCCAATTCGATGCCTTTGTCTGGAAACCGATGGGGTTAGACCGCTATCCCCAACTGCGCGACACTTACTTTGGCAATTACACCAAACTTGTCTATCAGGCCCAAACCAACGACCCCGCCTTGGATGCAAAAGCCGCCGACTGTGCCAAACGGCTTGGGCTCGCCTATGAACGCCGTTTCACGGGATATGGGGATCTTGCCACAACACTGGAGCGGATTGCGCCATGACAGGCCCAGAAGAGTTTGCCAAGCATTTCGCCAGTGCCTTTGGGCGTCAAGACGGGGCGGAACTGGCCGGTTTCTTGGCCGAAGATGCCGATGTGCTGACCCTGACAGGGGCTTTGGTTGACACCGCCGATGAGGCCGAAGTGGCCTTTGCCGCCGAGTTCAACGGCATATTTGCGGCCGCGCGCTTGGTATCGGGCAGGCACCGCTTGCGGATGTTAGGGCCGGGGGCTGCGATTGTGACGCAGCGCTATGTTGTCAGCGGTGCGCGTGACGATCAAGGTGCCGAAATGCCGCGGTTTAGCGCTGTGCTGACGGCGGTTTTGACCGCCCGCACCACGGGGTGGCAGGCCGTAAGCCTGACGTTCTCAGCCACCGGCCAATAGGGCGCGTGCGGCGTCACGGGCGGCTTGGGTGACCGTATCGCCCGCCAGCATGCGGGCGATTTCCTCAACCCGCGCCTCGGGGGTCAGGGCGACAACCGTAGAGAGGGTGATGTCGTTTTCCACGCGTTTTTCCACCCGCCAGTGATGCGCGCCCAAAGCGGCCACTTGGGGAGAATGGGTGACAACCAGCACCTGTGCATCCTGTGACAAATGTGCCAGACGGCGGCCCACGGCATCGGCCGTGGCCCCACCGACACCGCGGTCAATCTCGTCAAAGATCAGCGTCAGGCCGGGCGTTTGGCCTGTCAGGCAAACCTTCAACGCCAAAAGAAAGCGGCTCAACTCTCCGCCCGAGGCAATGCGGTTGAGGGCACCGGCAGGGGCGCCCGGGTTGGTGGCGACGGTAAAGGTGACCTCGTCTTGCCCATCGGGGCCGGGCTGTTGGGGGGCAAGTTCGGTGCGAAAGACAGCGCGTTCCATCTTTAGCGGGCCAAGTTCGCGCTGCATGGCGCTGTCCAGCCGCGCGCCAGCCAACCGGCGCGCTTGGGTCATGGCGTCAGCCTGGCGGGCAAAGTCACCCTCAGCCGCGCTAGCGGCTTGGCGCAAACGGACCAAACCGCGCTCGCCACCATCCAGCGCGTCCAGCCTTGCGCGCAAAACATCGGCATGAGGGCCCAGATCGTCGGGCAAGACCCCATGTTTGCGCGCCAGAGCGCGGATGGCAAACAGGCGTTCTTCGAGCCGTTCTAAGGCGGACTCGTCAAAATCAAGCGCCTCCAGGCAGCTTTCCACGCCAGATTGCGCCTCACCCAATTCTGCAATGGCACGTTCAAGGGCAGCAAGGGGGGCGTCAAGCCGTGTTTCGGCCTTGTCTGCCACACCGGCCAACCAGCGCAGCGCATCTTGCAAGGCCGGATCAGCCCCCTGCCCCAAGACCTGATGCGCCCGGGCGATGTCTTCGCGAATGCGCGCTGCGCCCTGCATAGATCGGCGTTGGGTGTCAAGAGTTGCCTCTTCACCGGCCTTTGGATCAAGCTTGTTCAACTCGGCCACAGCGTGGCGCAGAAAATCCTCTTCGGCGCGGATTGCGGCTAGCGCAACTTCGGCCGCAGCCAGATCACGCAAGGCATCGGCCCTTGCCCGCCAAGCGGCGCGCAAGCCTGACAGATCAAGGGCTGCAAAACTGTCCAGCAACTGGCGATGGCCGCGCGGGTTTAGCAGGCCACGATCATCGTGCTGGCCGTGCAGTTCAACCAAAGTCTCTGACAGATCCCGCAGCACCTCACCCGAGGCGCGGCGATCGTTGACAAAAGCGCTTTTGCGGCCATCTGCACTGTTGATGCGCCGCAAGATCAACTCATCCGCAGGTTCAAGCCCTGCAGCTTTCAGCACGGCACGGGCAGCGTGATCTTGGGGCAGGTCAAAGACGGCCGTCACCTCTCCCTGATCGGCGCCTGAACGCACCAAATCAGCGCGACCGCGCCAGCCAAGCACAAAGCCCAAAGCGTCCAGCAAAATGGATTTGCCCGCGCCCGTTTCGCCCGTCAGCACGTTCAGGCCCGGCTGAAACGACAGATCCAGCCGATCGATGATCAGCACATCGCGGATTTCAAGGATGCGTAACATCACGCCATCCGCAGGCTTTTGGGGTCACAGCCACTCGCCCTTGATCATCTGCCGATAAATGGTTGACAGCCAGCCCGTGCCCTTGGCTTCGGGTGCCAAGCCCTGCTTTTTCAGCAGGTTAAAAGCGTCAACGTAAAAGGGGCTGGATTTGTAGTTATAGCCCAAAATGGCACCGGCGGTCTGCGCCTCGTCGGGTAGGCCAAGGGCCAGATAGCATTCGACCAAACGTTCCAGCGCCTCAGCCGTCTGGGCGGTGTTTTGGTAATCTTGAACCACTGTGCGAAAGCGGTTCAAAGCGGCGCTGTATTGGCGCTTTTTAAGATAATAGCGTCCAATTTCCATTTCTTTGGCGGCCAGATGGTCAAAAGCCAAATCGAATTTCATCATGGCAGATTTGGCATATTCGCTGTCGGGATATTGCTCGATCACAACGCGAAGGGCTTGCAGGGCTTGGAAGGTCAGGCCCTGATCGCGGCCCACCTCGTCGATTTGATCATAATAGGAAAGCGCCACAAGATAATGAGCATAAGCCATATCTTCGCCTGCGGGGTAGAACTCGATATAGCGTTGGGCAGCGACGCGCGATTCGTCGTAGTTCTTTGTTTTATGCAGCGTAAAGGCCTGCATGATCACGGCGCGCTTAGCCCATTCCGTATAAGGATAAAGCCGTTCCACATCTTGAAAATAGGTCAGGGCTGTCTTGGCGTTGGTTTTGGCATCGCCTTTGCCATCAAAGGCCAATTCGCCCTTCATATAGATTTGTTCAGCCGTCAAACTATCAAGAGGATTGGCGTCTGGTGTCTTTGGGCTGCAAGCGGCCAGTGCGGCCAAAATCAGCGCAATTCCCAGACCGCGCCGTAAGCTTGACCTTGCCATTGCCATCGTCTTGCCTATCCCCAACCCATCGCGGCCTGACGCAACCTGCGCCTTGCCATCCTTGAGGGTTTCCTAACACATAAAAATCCAAGGCGCAAAACGGCTTTCACCGCAGAGGCGCAGGCTTAGGCGTAAAGCGGGAAATCCCCGCGATGCACGCCAACACCGGGCAACTTACCGCCCGCCAAGGCATCGCAATCATCCATGACAAAAGCGCCCGGCGTGGTGAAAAGCTTATGGAGCAGCCGGTTTGTCAGGGCATGACCCGCCCGAACCCCCGTATAGCGGGCCAAAAGCGGCGCGCCGGCCAAAGAAAGATCGCCCAAAGCATCCAACATTTTGTGGCGCACAGGTTCGTCGGCATAACGCAAACCGCCCGGAGACAGCACCTTGTCGCCATCAAACACCACGGCATTGTCCAGCGTCCCACCTTGGGCAAGGCCCAAAGCGCGCATCGCCTCGACATCTGACTGCCGACAGAACGTACGCGAATCGCACAGTTCGCGCACAAAGGCGCCGTTGGCCATGTTCAGGTGGCGCGATTGCTGGCCTATGCCGCCTTCAGCGAAGTCGATTCGAAAGTCGATCTCAAGCATTTCAGCGGGATCTAGGCGCGCAATAGCTGCACCGTCTTGCACCTCAACCGGAAGAAGAACGCGAATGGCGCGGGCGGGGGCCGATTGGGGTTGAATGCCCTTGGCCATAATGGCCGCAACAAATGGCGCGGCAGACCCGTCAAGGATCGGCACTTCAGGGCCGTCAATTTCGATCAAGGCGTTGTTCACGGCCAAACCGGCCAGTGCCGCCATCAGATGTTCAATGGTGGACACCTGCACGCCGTCGTCATTGGCGATTTGGGTGCACAGTTTTGAGGCAACGACCGCATCCCAGCGCGCGGCCACCAAAGGATCGCCTTTGCGCAAATCGGTGCGGCGAAACCAAATGCCATAATCGGCCGAAGCGGGACGAATAACCAAATGCACGGGCTTGCCACTGTGCAGGCCCGTACCTTTAAAGCTTACCGCCGATTTGACCGTATTTTGCACCAGCACCTCTAAAAAAACCCCGCAAGCAGGCTGCGGATCGTTCTGACTTATGACGTTTTTAACGCGCAAGGCAGGCAAGCTCAATTCACGCTTTGTGACGTCATGTAACAATCCAAAATGCGAACAACTCATTGATAAGAAATAAAAAAAGCCCAAGGTTTGAACCCGGGCTTTTCTACATCTTTCAAGGGACCGCTTGGGTCAGTTTGCCTGCCTGCGCAAGAATGCGGGAATTTCCAACCGGTCTTGATCGGACGACGGCTCTGCTTCGTCATCATAACTGGTGACGGGGGGCTGGGCGCGCTGCGGTTGGGCTGCTTCGGCGCTGCCGCCCGACATGCGGCTGATCAACGACCCGATGCCAAAGCGGGGGCGTTCTGCCACTTTGGGCGCGGCAGGGGCCATAACGCGGGCGGCCTGCGGGGCGGGCGCCCTGCTGACGGCGGCTTGCAGGCGTGCCATCGCCTCGGGCGAGGGCGAACCCATGGGGCGCGGGCGCGGCGCGATGAAATTGGCCGCGTCATTTTCGCGTGGCATGGCTTGGGTGACTTGCGCAGGGCGCTGCTCTTCTGCCGGGCGATAGACGGGGGCGGGCACTTCGTCGACTTCGGGGGTGAAGCTGCGCGGTTGTTCGAATTGGGCGCGCACGGGTGCAGGTTCCGGTTCAGCCACGACGGGTGCCTTTTGGACAACGGGGGCTTCAACCACCGGCGCGGGCTTTAGCGGTTCGTGCATCGAGCGGCGGGCGTGTGGCGGTTCGACCTTGGCGTTCTTGATGTCGATGCCAGTCGCCACGACCGACACGCGCAGCACACCTTCCATCGTGGTGTCCAAGGTAGAGCCGACGATGATATTCGCGTCAGGATCAACCTTTTCGCGGATGATATTGGCCGCCTCGTCCAGTTCAAACAAGGTCAGGTCATAGCCACCGGTGATGTTGATCAGCACACCCTTGGCACCATGCAGGCTGATTTCATCCAAAAGCGGGTTGGCAATCGCCTTTTCAGCCGCCTGCACGGCGCGGTCGTCACCCGAAGCTTCGCCGGTGCCCATCATGGCCTTGCCCATCTCGTCCATCACGGCGCGTACATCGGCAAAATCTAGGTTAATCAAGCCAGGGCGAACCATCAGGTCGGTCACACCTTTCACGCCTTGATACAAAACGTCGTCCGCCATCGCGAAGGCTTCGGTAAAGGTGGTGCGTTCGTTGGC
>CAIMWI010000024.1 GCA_903845215.1 uncultured Rhodobacterales bacterium
CCATGACAGACCGGACCACTAAACCGCGCCATTGCCCAATGAGGGGCGGCGCCGTGATAAAGGAGAGGCCAGATGGCCAAGAAGATCGTAGGCAGCTTGAAGCTGCAAGTTAAGGCGGGGCAAGCCAACCCGTCCCCGCCAGTTGGCCCCGCTTTGGGTCAACGCGGCTTGAACATCATGATGTTCGTGAAAGAATTCAACGCCAAGACCGCTGATCTGCCGCCCGGCACGCCGACGCCCGTGATCATCACCTACTACCAAGACAAGTCGTTCAGCCTTGAGTTCAAGACGCCTCCGGCGGCTTACCTGCTCAAGCAAGCTGCTGGTCTGCCGCTGGTTGGCAAGCGTAACCGCGCCAAGGGTTCGGTCAAGCCGGGCCACACCGTTGCAGGGTCGGTCAGCGTTGCACAGATTCGTGCCATCGCTGAAACCAAGATGAAAGATCTGAACGCCAATTCGGTTGAAGCGGCGATGAACATCATCTTGGGCTCTGCAAAGTCTTGCGGCCTTGAGATCAAGGGGTAAATCATGGCAAAATTCGGTAAACGTACCCGCGCCGCGCGTGAAGCCTTTGTTGGCAAAACCGCTTTGGCTGTTGAAGCTGCCATCACCTTGATCAAAACCGCCGCTTCGGCCAAGTTTGACGAGACGCTGGAAATTGCGATGAACTTGGGCGTTGACCCGCGCCATGCTGACCAAATGGTTCGCGGCGTGGTGCAGTTGCCCAATGGCACCGGCAAAACCGTGCGCGTCGCTGTGTTCGCCCGTGGTGCCAAGGCTGATGAAGCCAAGGCCGCTGGTGCTGACATTGTGGGCGCAGAAGACCTGATGGAAACCATCCAGTCCGGCAAGATCGAGTTCGACCGTTGCATCGCAACGCCCGACATGATGCCGCTGGTGGGCCGTTTGGGCAAAATCCTTGGGCCGCGCAACCTGATGCCGAACCCCAAAGTCGGCACCGTGACGATGGACGTGAAAACGGCTGTCGCTGCTGCCAAGGGCGGTGAAGTGCAGTTCAAAGTCGAAAAAGCTGGCGTTATCCATGCGGGCATCGGCAAAGTCTCTTTCACCGAAGAGATGCTGTCGCAAAACGTTCGCGCCTTTGTCGACGCCGTGTCGCGCGCCCGTCCGGCGGGTGCCAAGGGCACTTACCTGAAGAAAGTCTCGCTGTCGTCGACCATGGGCCCGGGCGTTTCGCTCGACCTGTCCTCGGCCACCGCGCGCTGATCTTTCCCGGTTAAGACATAAAACCACCGGTGGCGCGGCCATCGGTGGTTTTTTATTGGGGCTGCGGCGTGATCGCCCAATCATCGCAACCGGTTGCATCACGGCGGGTTGCGCCGAACGTGTCGGTCCTGTAACACCGCACTCTGTTCGCATTGCGTGATTCGTCGCGCCATGTGGACTTGCTTTGTCCGAGACGGTGGGTGTCTTCGCAAGAAGGCTTAATTCCCCTCCTGAGATGGAGTTCGAACCGATTTCACCGGGGCATTCCTCGGGCGTCTGCAGGCTCGGAAGACATCATGGACCCGACGCCCCCGGAAACGGGGGTATACATGAGCCGGGGGGAAACCCCCAACTTTGGAGTAAAACTGTGGATAGAGCCCAGAAAGAGCAAGTGGTCGACGAACTCGGCCAGATCTTCGCAAGCTCTGGCGTTGTAGTGGTCGCCCATTACACCGGTATGACAGTTGCTCAGATGCAGACCCTGCGCGCCAAAATGCGCGAAGTGAACGGGTCGGTACGCGTCGCCAAAAACAAGCTCGCCATGATTGCCCTAGAGGGTAAGCCCGGTCAAAAGATGGGCGCACTTCTCTCTGGCATGACCGTTATGGCCTACTCGGAAGACCCCGTCGCTGCGGCGAAGGTCTGCGAGGCCTATGCTAAGACCAACGAAAAGTTCGTTATTCTTGGCGGGGCAATGGGCGATGCGGTTCTGGATCCGGCCGGTGTGAAAGCCGTGGCCGCCATGCCGTCGCGTGAGGAAGTTATCGCTTCCATCGCGGCTTGCATCGGTGCGCCCGCGTCGAGCATCGCAGGGTCTATTGGCGCGCCTGCATCCGCGATTGCAAGCATCCTCTCGACCATCGAGGAGCGGCTTGCCGCCTGAAGCAACGGAAAGACCGGGTGTGGAGTGTCCTCGCCTCGTTAGAACCCATCTCTCAACCATACGGAACATAAAATGGCTGATCTGAACAAACTCGCCGAAGACATCGTTGGTCTGACCCTGCTGCAAGCAGTGGAACTGAAAGCGATCCTGAAAGACAAATACGGCATCGAGCCGGCTGCCGGTGGCGCCGTCATGATGGCTGCTGGCCCGGCTGCTGCGGCAGCACCGGCTGAAGAAGAAAAGACTGAATTTGACGTCGTTCTGGTCGAAGCTGGCCCGAACAAAATCAACGTCATCAAAGAAGTCCGTGGCATCACCGGCCTGGGCCTGAAAGAAGCCAAAGACCTCGTTGAGGCTGGCGGCAAAGTGAAAGAAGGCGCGACCAAGGCTGACGCCGAAGCGCTGAAGAAGAAGCTTGAAGAAGCTGGCGCTAAAGTCGAGCTGAAGTAAGTCTATGCCGGGGTTCGCTCCGGTATCGTAAAACGCTGGCAGGGTCGGAAGTTTTTCCGGCCCTGCTCTGCGCGTCTTAGCAGGGGCTTTTGCGAAAACCCCTTCTCAGGCGCGGTAATGGTTCGGGAGCTGCCCTAAGGGATGGGCGGCATGAATAGAACCACTGCCCCCTATCGCCCGAGTGGCGCGTCCGTGGCCCGACGGAAGCGCGCACTTTGATGATGAAAGGTTACGACGAGCATGGCGCAAGCTTACGTTGGTCAAAAACGTGTCCGCCGGTATTACGGCAAAATCCGTGAAGTCCTAGAGATGCCGAACTTGATCGAGGTGCAAAAAAGCTCCTACGATCTGTTCTTGCGCTCGGGCGAAGGCGACAAGCCGCTGGATGACGAAGGTATCCAAGGCACGTTCCAGTCGGTTTTCCCGATTAGGGATTTTAACGAAACGGCTGTGCTGGAGTTCGTCAAGTACGAGCTGGAAAAGCCCAAGTACGACGTTGACGAATGTATGCAACGCGACCTGACCTATGCAGCACCCCTGAAGGTGACGCTGCGCTTGATCGTATTTGATGTCGACGAAGCGACGGGCGCGCGCTCTGTCAAAGACATCAAGGAACAAGACGTCTATATGGGCGACATGCCTTTGATGACGACCAACGGCACGTTCATCGTGAACGGCACCGAACGTGTGATCGTCAGCCAGATGCACCGCTCGCCGGGCGTGTTTTTTGACCATGACAAGGGCAAGACTCATTCGTCAGGCAAACTGCTGTTTGCTTGCCGGATCATTCCCTATCGCGGGTCGTGGCTGGATTTCGAATTCGACGCCAAGGATTTGGTATTCGCGCGCATCGACCGCCGTCGCAAACTGCCGGTGACCACGCTGCTTTATGCGCTGGGCATGGACCAAGAAGGCATCATGGATGCCTATTACGAAACGGTCATGTTCAACCACGTCAAGAACAAGGGCTGGATTTCGAAATTCTTCCCAAAGCGCCTGTCGGGCACGCGCCCGACCTATGACTTGGTCGATGCGGCCACAGGTGAAGTGCTGTTGAAGGCGGGCGAAAAAGTCACACCGAAGATGGCCAATACGTGGGGCAAAGAAGGCAAGATCACCGATTTGTTGTTGCCCTTTGACATGATCGTGGGGCGCTATGCCTCAAAAGACATGATCAACGAAGAAACCGGCGAGATCTGGGTGGAAGCCGGTGACGAGTTGACGATGGAATACGACCGTGACGGCAACGTCAAGGGCGGCACGCTTAAGACGCTTCTGGATCAGGGCATTACCGAGATTCCGGTCTTGGACATCGACAATGTCAACGTCGGCCCCTATCTGCGCAACACGCTGGCCGTTGATAAAAACATGGGCCGCGATACTGCGCTGATGGACATCTACCGCGTCATGCGCCCGGGCGAACCGCCGACAGTAGAGGCCGCAAGCCAGCTGTTCGACACACTGTTCTTTGATAAAGAACGCTACGACCTGTCGGCCGTGGGCCGTGTGAAGATGAACATGCGTCTGGATCTGGGCAAGCCCGACACCCAGCGCACGCTGGACCGCCAAGATATCGTGTCTTGCATCAAGGCCCTGACCGAACTGCGCGATGGCAAGGGCGAGATTGACGACATCGACCACTTGGGCAACCGCCGTGTGCGCTCGGTCGGTGAGTTGATGGAAAACCAGTACCGCGTTGGCTTGCTGCGGATGGAACGGGCGATCAAGGAACGTATGTCCTCGGTCGAGATTGACACGATCATGCCGCAAGACCTGATCAACGCCAAACCCGCCGCCGCGGCTGTGCGCGAATTCTTCGGTTCGTCGCAGCTGTCGCAGTTCATGGACCAAACCAACCCCCTGTCCGAAGTGACGCACAAGCGCCGTCTGTCGGCCCTTGGGCCGGGCGGTTTGACCCGCGAACGCGCTGGCTTTGAAGTGCGCGACGTGCACCCGACCCACTATGGCCGGATGTGCCCGATTGAAACGCCCGAAGGCCAGAACATCGGCCTGATCAACTCGTTGGCGACTTTTGCCCGCGTGAACAAGTATGGCTTCATCGAAACGCCG
>CAIMWI010000025.1 GCA_903845215.1 uncultured Rhodobacterales bacterium
CCATGCGGGGCAGGAATTATTAAGGGTTATCAACGGGATACACTGTCATTTCAGACAATTTATGGCGGACAGAGAGAGGGTTGTGTTCTCATGATCCGCCAAAGTCCCGCTAACCCTCTGATATTGCATGATAGGGACCAGTCTGGTTCGATGCAAGTAGGCGCTTTCTGGTCAGTAATTTGGTCAACTCTCTGGGTGGCTAGAGAATTCATAGCCTTAACGACACCAACCATTTCTTGGAAACTGTTAAAGATGGGGTGCAGGGGGAGGGTATGGGCCAGTGGGGGGTACGGGGGTAGTCATACATGGGTTTTGCCAGCGGGGAAGATTTCAGGATTTGGGCAAGGTGGCAACTACCTGGGGCCAGTCTTGAGGGGTCGGACCTTGGGTACCGTGAGTTAGGCCAATCTGGACACTGAGCACTTCAAGCGATAACATTAATTATAGCGGAAGCGTGAAGTACGATTATGTGCAGTTGTTCGTACTTAGGTTTCTGTATAAGTTATTGATTTAATTTTCTAAAATAGAAGGTGTAAGTCTTCTGAATGGGAAACCCTGTCCTTTACACTTACACCTAAGGCCAGACGTATCTTGTACCGATAGCCTTCAGTAAGTCCTTCACTTTGGGGTCGTTGACCGTGGTCCAGTCTGTCCCTCCAGCGCTAGCCCTTTTAGCATTCTTCACATCGCTTGAGGTGGTGGTGTAGCCTAAGGACGTGATCCATGCAGCAAGGTCAGCGTAGGTACAGTCCTTAATCCCTTGGTCGTTATTGGCAAATGCCCGCAAGAACTGCCTCTTGCACTGACCCTCGAGATCACCATGCCCAGTTGTACCACCCTTAGCTTTCAGGGTCTTGCGCTCTCGAAATGCCACTCGACTAACTTGATTTAGTAAGTTCAGTTTCCGGATGACTTGCTAACTCGTCGGCATTCGCTATTGTTATGAGTGGCATTCTAAAGGATCACATCCGACATGATAAAAAAGCATTGGAAATGTGCTGCTGTGACGCCTTATTATCAGGAGACCCGCACGCAACTTGAGCGATGTTTAGCCAGTGTGCAGCTCCAGTCTATAAAGACGGACCATTTTCTTGTGTCTGATGGATTCGCCCAAGATTGGCTTGATCAAACCGATGTGCGCCACCTCCGTTTGGGAGAGGGCCATGCGGACTATGGCAACACGCCTCGCGGTTTGGGTGCGCTTTTGGCTGCATCGGAACAATACGATGCTATATTCTTTCTGGATGCAGACAATTGGCTTGAGCCAGAGCATGTTGCTCTCTGTATCGATGCATCAGCGTCAAGTTTTGGAACGTCCCTTGACTGCGACATTGTTTTTTCTAAGCGAATATTTAGGAGAATAGATGGAACAATTATGTCAATCAGTGAAGAGCCCAATCACACTGATACTAATTGTTATTTTTTCTTCCCCGGCGCATTTCATCTTCTTTCGTTTTGGATTACAATGCCGAAAATCATGTCTAGTGTGGGTGATCGTGTGTTTCACGCTCTAGTCAAGTCAAGAGATTTAAGAACTGCAGAATGTGACCGCCCGACAGTGAATTATCATTCCACGTGGTCTGCACATTATAGAGCCTTGGGAGAGGACCCGCCCATTGGTACCAAGGAATCAGTTCAGATCAATTTGAAAGCCGCCTTTGACCTCATGTCTGAAAGGGAAATGGAGATTGTATCCCGGTTGACCGGTGGCTTGGTTTGGAAGCGATAGACTCCGCTTTACTGAACGCTACTGCTAGTTGGATTAATCGCTGATTTTTTGAATGTAAAGTTGATAAAGTGGCGCACTGATTAATCTAATCTTTCGGCAATAAATATTGGTAAAGGCATCTATAGCTATTTTTGGGCAACGTATTGGGTCAGTTCCGTATGGTAATTGCTCTTGCCACAAATAATCGTCAAAAGCCATAACTCCATTATTTTTTAATAACCTAAAACTTAGAACTGCGTCACTCAATACGTCTGGCGCTTGATGCGAACCATCAATATATATAAAATCGAAATACTCCGACTTTCCTTCAACCAATAAACTTGATAGCTCAAAGTCGCTCATTCCTTTATGAATAGTAAGTTGAACAGAATTTTCAACTTTTCTGATTGCGATTTTGGTATTTTGGTGAAATCTATTTTCAACATCTGACATATTCACTTCTGCACCTCCTCCTTTTTTATTCTCTATTCCACCCTCCCAAGTATCAATGCAATGCAGTTCTATATTTTTTGAAGCAGCAAGCTTTTCAATGAGGTAGCAAGTGCTAGCGCCTTCATACGAGCCAATCTCTAATATTCGAGTTGGATTTACTTGAGGGATAAGAGAGTCCCAAACTGATTTTGCAGCGCTTTCAAACCAATTGTTGGTAAATTTGTATGTCATATTTTGCATAGTTATCTCCCTATTTTCATATTGATCAAAAAAAAGAGTAGTGCCTTACAGCGGAAAAGTAAAGCCTTCTCCCCTTCTTGCATCTGCTTGAAAAATAAATAAAATCATTGGCTTAGTATGATATACCCTGCAAAAGCACGCCCGAAGAAAGTATCCGTCCGGTTAAGGCGCAATTTCAGGCTTTTTTCGGTCAGCCAGTTCCACGGCATGAGTTCATCGATGCGATTTATCTTGTGATCTGGCAGTTGCTGGAGGTCCCATGTGAGCTAGGCTTCGGGATCGACGTTGTTCATTTTGGCCTGATCACTTCGGTTTCTAGATACTGGCGCACCTTTTTCATCGTAGTCTTGATCTTCACATCCTCAGCTACCTTGGTCTTGGGCAAGAGTTCCTCGCACAATTTCAGCAACATCGAGTTCAGGTCTTTTTCGATCTCGGTCATCTAGTACTCACCTCAGCTTCTCGTGCGTACGATTGTCGAGGGGATTCGCATGCTGTCAACAGATCACTGTTTGGGTATTTCGGTTCTCTTTCCGAAGCCAACGGACTGCCAACTTGTATTTCCTTAAGAGACTTATTTCAATTTTAATAAATAAAAACAGTATGATAGGCTGTATCACAGCGCTTGTTGTTCAGTCTACAGCCCCATGGTCATTGCCCGAACACAACCAACCTGCCAACATCACGATGGTTTACAGATTCAGACAAGCCTCAGGGGCACATAATGATCATCATCGGGTTCGACAGCGAGTACGTTCGACGCCGGCGTTCGCCGACCAAGGGCTGACGGAGGCGGCAGTGGAGCGGATTACACGCCAGATAAACGGAGGCGTTTCGACGAAGGATGAGCGAATCGAAAAGATGACCGGAATCCGCGATAGCGGTCAGTTCGACGGAATCTGCCGGTTCTCGGTTGCGCGCCCACGGTTTGAGGACTCAGAATGATGCTGCGTCTCGTGATCGGGCTTGTCGCCAGCATGTCTTCTATCGGGAGTGCTTCTGCGCAAGAGGTGATCTATCGAAACACGCTTTCGGAACAAAGCGTCGAAACTCGGACGCTTTCTATTCAGCTGGAATCGGTCGACGAAGATGTGCGATTTGCCGTGACTTTGAGAAACAAAGAAACTGGAGTTGTGGAGCGGCACGAATTCGATGGCGAAGGCGCAAGCGACCCTTCACCGTTCCAATTTGAGGAAAGCTATCTATGTGGCACCCCTGTCATCCTGCTGACGGTGCAATACCCCTGGCGCCACGCCTTGCCAGAATTCGTTCGTGTTCTCGATACCTTCGCGTTCCGTCGAACCGACTTCGCCTTCATCGATGTTGCCTTCGGACCATTGACCGATATCGCGCTGGCCGATGACTGGGCCTACGACCCAGAAGATCTTGAAATGCTTCCGCCGATCCGGGTGCACTGCCTGAACGGTCAGGACGGGAAGCCCTTCGAATTTTCCGAGAAAGCAACCAAATAGGTGGATCCCGTACCCAGAGAAGGTTCGACCGCAGTCGCGTCCGCCCCGCCAATATACATTGAAATCATTGGATAATTTAGGGTTATTGAAAAATACCCTCGAAAATACCTGCAACGAACGCACCATGTCCTCAGCGACCGCCGGAGCCATGATACTGGCCCGCACGCAGATGTCCGCCGCGCCGTCCGGCAAAGCCTTCATGCACGGATGTACCATCGCCGGATACACGCCATATTCGTCCACCAGTTCGGACACTGTGCGCTCGCCCTTCACGGCTTCCACTGCAACAGGGTTATTGAACCCCGCGCATGGTTCCTGCGTTTCGTCATAGTCTGATCTCCTCGTTCGTGCAGACCAGCAGGGGTCAGATCGTAGCTTACGTCACTGTCCGATTTTCGAGGAGAACCTCAGTGCGCTAGCTTCGCCACTTCAAGTTAGCTTACCCACACTTTGAATGCCCGCAATCGTTGCAGGTCATGCAGCCTTCTTTCATCTGCACCGCAAAACTGCCGCAGCTAGGGCAGGCTGCCCCCCTTGGGCTGCCACCTACGACCATTTTCTCGGCATGCGGATCGCTTTTCAGGCCCAGGCCCTCGCCCTCGATAAAGCCTATGGCAATCAGGTGGCGTTCGATCACCCCGCCGATGGCCGCCAAGATTGACGGCACATAGCGCCCCTCCATCCAAGCCCCGCCGCGCGGGTCAAACACGGCTTTAAGTTCTTCGACGACGAAGGAAATATCCCCGCCACGCCGGAACACCGCGCTGATCATTCGCGTCAGGGCGACTGTCCAAGCGAAGTGTTCCATATTCTTGGAATTGATGAAAACCTCGAACGGACGGCGGTGGCCCGAGATAATGATGTCATTAACCGTGATATACAGCGCATGTTCGCTGCCCGGCCATTTGACCTTATAGGTATTGCCCTCTAGGGCAGCGGGCCGGCTGAGGGGTTCGGCCAAGTAGACCACTTCGCCACCCTTTTCTTCAGGCACTTGCGCCGGGGCGGCGGGGGCGGCCTCGCTTACCGTCAGCACCGATCCTGTCACAGCATTGGGGCGGTAGGTGGTGCAGCCTTTGCAGCCTTGATCCCAAGCAGCCATATAGACTTCTTGAAAGGCCTCAAAGCTGATATCTTCAGGGCAGTTGATGGTCTTCGAGATCGAGGAATCGATCCACTTCTGCGCCGCCGCCTGCATGCGCACATGGTCCAGTGGCGGCAGGGTTTGGGCATTGACGAAATAGTCAGGCAAGGGCGCATCGCCATGGGTTTCGCGCCACAGTCGCACAGCGTAATCGACCACTTCTTCCTGCGTGCGCGACCCGTCTTTTTGCAGCACTTTGCGGGTATAGGCATAGGCAAAGACCGGCTCGATCCCTGACGACACATTGCCGGCATAAAGGCTGATCGTGCCGGTGGGGGCAACAGATGTCAGCAATGCATTGCGAATACCGTGCTGGGCGATCAAGGCGCGCACATCGGCGTCCATTCCGGCCATCGTGCCCGATGCCAGATAGGCCTGCGCATCAAACAGCGGGAAGGCGCCCTTTTCCTGCGCCAGATCAACCGAAGCCAGATAAGCCGCTCTCGCTATCGCATGCATCCACGCTTCTGTCTGTGCCGCTGCTTCAACCGAGCCATAGCGCAGCCCCACCATCAACAGCGCATCGGCCAGTCCCGTGACGCCAAGGCCAATGCGCCGCTTGGCGCGCGCCTCGGCCTCTTGTTGGGGCAAGGGGAAGCGGCTGGCGTCAACGGTGTTGTCCATCATCCGCACGGCCATGCGCACCAAATCGTCAAGCGCGGCCACATCCAGCTTGGCCCCGCCGGTGAAGGCCCCCGACACCAGCGTGGGCATGTTGATCGAGCCTAGCAAGCAAGCGCCATAAGGCGGCAAGGGTTGCTCGCCGCAGGGGTTGGTGGCGGCGATTTGCTCGACATAGCCCAAATTGTTGGCCGCATTGATCCGGTCGATAAAGATCACCCCGGGTTCGGCGAAGTCATAGGTGTTGCGCATGATCCGGTTCCACAGATCGCGCGCGGGCAGGGTTTTGAAGACACGCCCGCCAAAGACCAACTCCCACGGCCCATCGGCCTTGACGGCTGCCATGAAGGGGTCGGTGATCAGCACAGACAGGTTGAACATGCGCAACCGCGCCGCGTCTTTTTTGGCTTCGATAAACGCCTCGATATCAGGGTGATCGCAGCGCATCGTCGCCATCATGGCCCCGCGCCTGCTGCCCGCCGACATGATGGTGCGGCACATCGCATCCCAGACATCCATAAAGCTCAACGGGCCAGAGGCATCTGCCGCCACCCCTTTCACCTCGGCCCCGCGCGGGCGGATGGTGGAAAAATCATAGCCAATCCCGCCGCCCTGCTGCATGGTCAGCGCCGCTTCTTTCAGCGCTTCGAAGATACCGGCCATGGTGTCGGGGATCGTGCCCATGACAAAGCAGTTGAACAAGGTAACAGCCCGCCCAGTGCCCGCCCCTGCCGTGATGCGCCCTGCGGGCAGGAACTTGAACCCGTCTAGGGCGGCATAGAACCGCTCTTCCCACAAGGCGGGGTCTTTTTCGACCACGGCCAAGGCCCGCGCGATCCGCCGCCATGTGTCTTCCACCGAGGTGTCAATCGGCGTGCCATCGGCTTCTTTCAGACGATATTTCATGTCCCAAATCTGTTCGGCAATAGGCGCGTTGAAACGGGACATGGGCAGACCTTTATCAATTTGTGGGGTTTTTTTGCAGCGAGCCTACCAGATACGCGATCAGGTCACCACAGGCAAGCACCTGCCGCGCCTTTCTTTCTCCAGCCACCCCTTGAGGCTGCGCGCATCCCCGCTATGATAGAGCTATGGCACTGAACATCCTTAAACTTTGCGTGGGCGCCGAAAGCGTCGAAGACCTCGTGCATTGGCAGACCCAGCACAAGGCCTATTGGCCGACGGGCACGGCCGAACACATCACCCGCATGTGGCCCAAACGCGCCGCCGAAGTGCTGGATGGCGGTTCGCTGTACTGGGTGATCAAGGGCCAAGTTCTGGCGCGACAGCGCATCTTGGGGCTTGAACCGCGCCAAGGGTCTGACGGGATCGCGCGCTGCGCCTTGGTGCTGGATCTCGAGGTGATCCGCACCGAAGCCGCCGCCCGCCGCCCCTTCCAAGGCTGGCGCTATCTTGACGCCGCCGAAAGCCCGCGCGACCTGCCCAAAGGCCGCGCCTTGGAAACGGCGCTGCCCCCCGGCCTTGCACAGGCCTTGGCCGAAATCGGTCTGCACTGACTTGCCAGCGCAGAAGCGCCCTGCCACACAGGGCGGCATGAAACGCCCCCTTTGGCTGATGGCCGCCCCCGTGATCTTTTTGTTGCTGTGGTCTGCAGGCTTTGGCGTGGCCAAACTAGGGCTTCAACATGCCCAACCCCTGACCCTTTTGGCGCTGCGCTATGTGGCAGTGCTGGTGGTGCTGATCCCTGTGGCGCTGGTGCTGCGCCCACCCTTGCCCAAAACATGGCGCGCCGCAGGCGATGTGGCGCTGGTGGGGTTCTTGATCCAAGTGGTCTATTTTGGCCTATGCTATGTCGCCTTCAAATCCGGCGTCTCGGCGGGGGCAGTGTCGATCATTGTCTGCTTGCAGCCCATCCTCGTGGCCCTCGCCGCCCCCGCACTGGTGGGCGAGCGCGTCAGCCCAATGGGCTGGGCAGGGCTTGTCCTTGGGCTGGCGGGCGCTGCCGTGGTGATCTTGGCACGGGCCGAGGTGGCAGCGGAAAACCCTTGGGGTCTGCTGTGCACGCTCGCCGCCCTGTTCGGCATCACCGGCGGCACGCTTTATGAAAAGAAATTCGGTGTAACGCACCATCCCGTGACCTCGAACCTTATCCAATATGCCGTCGGTGCCGCCTTCACCCTGCCCTTGGCCTTGGCCACCGAAAACCTGCACGTCCAATGGGATGGGCAGTTTGCGTGGGTCATGGCCTATCTGGTGCTGGGAAATTCGATCCTGGCCATGACGCTGCTCTTAGCCATGATCCGCGCCGGAGCTGTCAGCCGCGTCTCGGCCCTGTTCTACCTCGTCCCGCCCTTGGCCGCCCTTTTCGCGTGGCCCTTGCTAGGTGAGGTCATGCCGCCCCTGGGCTGGCTTGGCATGGCGCTTGCCGCCGCAGGCGTAGCCCTCGCCAGCCGTAAACCCTAACGTCCTGCCCCCTTTCATACTTGCCCAAACATCCTCGGGGGTCCGGAGGCATAAGGCCCCCGGCCTTAGGGCCGCAGCCCGATCTGTGCCAGCAAGGCCGCAACCTCGGGGCCCGTGGAGAGTGCTGATTGATACAGCATCGCCTGACTGCGCAGGATCACAGCGTCACTTAACACCTTCAAATGGTTCGCCCGCAGGGTTTCCCCGCTCGAGGTGATGTCGGCAATCGCTTCCGCCGTAAGGTTCTTGACTGTGCCCTCGGTCGCACCTTGGCTGTCGATCAGCTGGTAATCGGCCACGCCTTGTGCTGTCAGATAGTCGCGCACCAAGCGGTGATATTTGGTGGCAATGCGCAGCCGAAACCCGTGGCGGGCACGAAATGCGGCGGCGGCGGCGTCCAGATCGTCCAGCGTGTCCACATCGATCCAAGCGGCAGGCACTGCGATGATCAGATCGGCCTGACCAAAGCCCAAAGCGGCCACTTCGCGCACCTGACGGTCCCAATCGGCCAGCTTGTCCCGCACCAGATCGGTGCCTGTTACCCCCAGATCAATCCGCCCCGCCGCCAGTTCCCTTGGCACTTCCGAGGCTGACAGCATCACCAGCTCTACCCCCGCCACGCCTTCCACCACGCCCGCATATTCCCGATCAGACCCGCTTTTGGCCATCCGCAGGCCCCGCGCCCCGAACCACTCAAAGGTCTTTTCCATCAGCCGCCCCTTGGATGGCACCCCGATCTTAACCATCACGCAGCCCCCCGCAGCGCTGCCACCAGATGCGGGCGAATAATCCCGCCGACAGCCGGGATCGATCGCCCCTGCCCCAGCACGGCCGTCAAAGCATCATAGCGCCCACCCGAGGCCACGATCTCTTCGCCGTTCACAAAGCTAAAGACAAAGCCGTCATAGTACTCCATCGCGGTGCGGCCATGGCTGGCCTCAAACGCCAGCGTGGCGACATCGACGCCTTGGCTTTGCAAAGCCTCTAGTCGGGCAGCAAATCTGTCTATGGCCGGCAGAATGGCGGGCAGATGCACCGCAATGCCGCGCAGATGGGTCAGCGCGGCAGGGGCTGGGGCTTGCAATTGCAACAGGTCATACAGCATCGCCGCCTCCAGCGCCGAAATCGGCGCAGCCTTGGCATCTTCCAGCAAAGTTACGGCACGCGCGGCGATCTCATCGGCCTCACGCAGGCCGATCAGCGGGCCAGCGGCGGCGATCAGATCGGCAGGCGCGCCGCCCGCCAGCCTTGCCAGCAAAGCGGCACGGGCAGCAGGCATCGCCGCGCGGCCTGAAAAGCGGTCTAACAAGGCGCGAAAGCGGTGCGGGCGCCAGATGTGGCGCAAAAGCGCGGCTTTGCGCTTGTCGCTTGCGCTGATGCCGCGCACAGCGGCCATCAAGATGCCGATGTCGCCCGTGACAGCGCGCAAGTTCAGGCCCGCGAGCAAAGCGCCAAACAAAGCAAACACCTCGGCATCGGCGCGCTCGGGGGCTTGGCGGTCAAAGATTTCAAACCCCACTTGCAAGCTTTCGCGCGCCTGAGCCCCCAAATGATCTTGGGCGCGAAACACCTCTCCACTGTAGCAATAGCGGGCGGGGTCCGCGCCGTGGGCCATATGGGCCTGCACCACGGGCACGGTAAAATCGGGGCGCAGCATCATTTCGCCCAGCACGGGGTCGGTGGTGACATAGGCCTTGGCGCGGATGTCTTCGCCGTACAGGTCCAGCAGCGTTTCGGCGGGCAGCAAGATATCGGCATCGACGGGCACAGCCCCTGCCGCCTGAAACGCCGCAAAAAGCCTGTCAGCTTCCGCCCGAATGGAAGCCTTTGGCGTCATTGCGCCAAAATCCGCCGCACCGCCGCCACCAAGTCGGCGCGGGGCACTTCGATTTGCGCGGGGCGGTCTTTCCATTCTTCCAGCGTGGCGTTCTGGGCAATCTTTGCCCCAAGGATCAGGTCTTTAAGGATCACCACCCCCGCCTCGGCCTCGTTCCCGCCTTGGATAACCGCCACGGGAGAGGCGCGTTTGTCGGCATATTTCAACTGGTTGCCAAAGTTCTTGGGGTTGCCCAAGTAAACCTCGGCGCGAATACCCGCTGCGCGCAACTCGCCCACCATGGCCATGTAATCGGCCATCCGCTCGCGGTCCATCACGGTCACAACCACCGGCCCTGCGGTATCCACAGCGCCGCGCCCTTTGGCGCGAAGGGCGGCAAGCAAGCGATCCACACCGATCGAAACGCCCGTGGCAGGCACGGCTTGGCCGGTGAACCGCTTGACCAGATCGTCATAGCGCCCACCGCCCGCAACCGAGCCAAACTGCCGCTTGCGGCCCTTTTCATCCAAGATCTCAAAGGTGAGTTCGGCTTCGAAGACGGGGCCGGTGTAATACCCCAAGCCACGCACCACGCCGGGATCTAGCACGATCCGGTCAGCGCCATATCCCTGACGGTCCAACAAATCGGCCATCATCTCTAGCTCGGCCACCCCTTCGCGGCCAATAACCGAAGCGCCCACCAATTCCGCCAAACGCGCCACGGTGTCGCGCCCCGTTGCCCGCTTGGCCGAGGTGAAGCCCATCACAACCTCTGCCTGTTCTGCTGAAAGCCCCGCGCCCTTGGTGAAATCGCCGCTGTCATCACGACGCCCCGCGCCCAGCAAGGCGCGCACGCCTTCGTCGCCCAAACGGTCCATCTTGTCGATGGCGCGCAGCACAATGCCGCGTTCGGCTTCAAAACGGGTGGGATCGGAGGGGTCCAGCACCCCCGCCACCTCCATCACGCCGTTCAGCACCTTGCGGTTGTTGACCTTGACGACATAATCCCCGCGCGGAATTCCCACGGTTTCCAAAGCATCCGACAACATCGCGCAAATCTCGGCATCCGCCGCGACCGAAGGCGCGCCGACCGTATCGGCGTCGCATTGGTAGAACTGCCGGAACCGCCCCGGGCCAGGTTTTTCATTGCGCCACACCGGCCCCATCGCATAGCGGCGGTAAGGCGAGGGCAGATCGTTGCGAAACTGTGCCGCCACCCGCGCCAAAGGGGCGGTCAAATCATAGCGCAGGGCCAGCCAATCGGCGTCTTCATCTTGCCAGCCAAAGACACCTTCGTTCGGGCGGTCGACATCGGGCAGGAACTTGCCCAGCGCCTCAACCGTTTCAACCGCGCTGGTTTCCAGCGGGTCAAAGCCATAAAGATGATACACCGCCGCCACCTTATCGAGCATCTGCTTGCGTTCGGTGACCTCTGCGCCGAAATAGTCGCAAAAGCCTTTGGGCGTTTCGGCGCGCGGGCGGCGGGCGGGTTTGTCCTGTGCCATGATAGCCCCTTGGTTGGTTGGGCGTTGCATAGCCGAGGCGGGGGGGCGCTTCAAGGACTGCGGGCGCGCTTGAGTCTCCCGCCCGGAGGGTTTCACACGCTGCGGACCTCCCGTGGGATATTTGGGCAAGTATGAAAGGGAAGAAGATGACGATGGAAGGCTTGGAAGAGAAAATCGCCCACCTGATGCGGATGGGAGAGGATTTGTCGGATATGGTGGCCAAACAAGGCCGCGAGATCGACCGCCTAACCCGCATCGTGGGCCTTTTGGCCGAACGCGAGGCGGCGCGCGAGAGTGAGGGGGGCAATTCCATCCCCTTGGCCGATCAAAAGCCGCCGCATTGGTAGGCCCAACTTTCATGCTTGCCCAAAATTACTTGGGGGTGCGGGTTCCGACGGCCCCCAGGATGTAGGCCGGTGTCTTTTGGGAACTCGGCGCAGACTATGCGACTTAGTGGGTCGTTAAACCTCTTCCACCAACACCACACCACTCATCGCCTTGATCGCCCCACGGATTTGCGGCGTCAGCGGATAGGGCTGCGGCAGGGTCAGGTCGATTTCGCGGCCCTGATCATCAGGCACGCACAGGGTGATCTCGGCTTTGTTGCGCCCTTCGACCTTGGCCAGAAGGGCGGCAAGCGAGGGGATCGCCTCTGCCCTGTTCAGATGCACGCGGATGGCTTGGGCGCCCGCATCGGCGGCCACTTGGTCAATGGGTTGGGCGGCGCGGGCCAGCAGTTTGAGCGTATCGCCTTCCAAGGTCGCCTCGACCGTCAAAACCACGTTCAACCCCGGTTCCAGCAGATCGCGCGCCGCTTCCAGCGTGTCGGAAAACACCGTGACCTCGTAAAGCCCCGTCGGGTCTGACAGGCTGACAAAGGCAAAGCGGTTGCCCTTGGCTGATTTGCGCTCCTGCTTGGCCGAAACCGACCCCGCCATCTTGGCCACCAGCGGCCCGCGTTCGGCCATCACAGTCACCTCAGCCAAGGTCTTGACCTCTTTGCGCTTTAAGGCCGACATATAATCATCCAGCGGGTGGCCGGACAGGTAAAAGCCGATGGCTTGGTGTTCTTGGGTCAACCGCTCTACCGGCAGCCAATCGTCGCGGAAGGGCAGGCGGGGTTCGGGCAGATCGCTGCCCGTATCGCCAAAAAGCGAGACTTGGGTGGAGGCTTTGGCCTCTGCCACCGCCGCCGAATAGGCGACCAACGCATCCAGCGCCTCGAACACGCGGGCGCGGTTGGGGTCTAGCACGTCAAAGGCACCGGCACGGGCCAGCATTTCCATGGGGCGCTTGCCCACGCGTTTCATATCGACCCGGCGGGCAAAGTCGAACAGCGTGGCAAAGGGCTTAACACCGCGCGCATCGACGATCAGCGCCATCGCCTCGACGCCAACACCTTTCAGCGCGCCCAAACCGTAGATCAGCCGCCCGTCGCGCACGGTGAATTTGGCGAGCGAGTCGTTGACAGACGGGGCCACCGTCGCAATCCCCAGCTTGTCCACCTCGCGCTTATAAACCGCCAGCTTATCGGTCAGATGCAGGTCGCAGTTCATCACGGCGGCCATGAATTCTACGGGGTAATTGGCTTTGAGATAAGCCGTTTGATACGACACCACCGCATAAGCGGCCGCGTGCGATTTGTTGAACCCGTAGTTGGCGAATTTCTCAAGCAGGTCAAAAACCTCGCCCGCTTTTTCCTTGGGCACATTATGGGTGACCAAAGCGCCTTCGATGAACTTTGGCCGCTCTTTGGCCATTTCCTCGGCGATCTTCTTACCCATGGCACGGCGCAAAAGGTCAGCCCCGCCCAGCGAATAGCCCGCCATAACTTGGGCAATCTGCATCACCTGTTCTTGATAGACGATGATTCCTTGGGTTTCTTTCAAGATATGGTCGATCGTCGGATGGATCGATTCCAGATCACGCAGCCCGTTTTTGACCTCGCAATAGGTCGGGATGTTTTCCATCGGCCCTGGGCGATACAGCGCCACCAAGGCCACGATATCTTCAATGCAGGTGGGCTTCATGCGCCGCAGCGCATCCATCATGCCGCTGCTTTCCACCTGAAACACCGCGACCGTCTTGGCCGAGGCGTAAAGGTCGTAGGATGGTTTGTCATCCAGCGGGATCAGGTTGATGTCGAACGACACCCCACGCAGGGCCAAAAGTTCCATGCAGTTCTGAATCACGGTCAGGGTTTTCAGGCCCAGAAAGTCAAACTTCACCAGCCCCGCCGCCTCGACCCATTTCATGTTGAACTGGGTCGCGGGCATGTCGGACCTTGGGTCTTGGTACAAAGGCACCAGCTCGTCCAAGGGGCGATCCCCAATCACCACGCCCGCCGCATGGGTAGAGGCGTTGCGATACAGCCCCTCGATCTGCTGGGCAAAGCCCAACAGGCGGCCCACCACCTCTTCCTTGGCGGCCTCGCGCAGGCGGGGTTCGTCGGCCAAGGCTTTGGTGATGCTGACGGGTTTGACCCCTTCCAACGGGATCATCTTGGACAGCCGGTCCACCTGCCCATAGGGAAGTTGCAACACCCGTCCCACATCGCGCACGGCGGCTTTGGACAGCAAAGCGCCAAAGGTGATGATCTGCGCCACCTTTTCGCGGCCGTACTTCTCTTGCACATAGCGGATCACCTCTTCGCGGCGGTCCATGCAAAAGTCGATGTCGAAGTCGGGCATGGATACCCGCTCGGGGTTCAAGAACCGCTCGAACAGCAGCGCATAGCGCAACGGATCAAGGTCGGTGATCGTCAGCGCATAGGCCACCAGTGACCCCGCCCCAGATCCCCGCCCCGGCCCAACAGGGATGCCGTGATCCTTGGCCCATTTGATGAAATCGGCCACGATCAGGAAGTAACCCGGAAAGCCCATCTTTTCGATGATATCTAGTTCGAAATCCAGCCGTGCCTGATACTCGTCGGGTGTTACGGAATGGGAGATCACGGCAAGACGCGCCTGCAACCCTGCATTGGCCTGCCGGCGCAGTTCTTGCACCTCGTCATCGGCAAATTTGGGCAGGATGGGCTTGCGCTTGTAGGCAGCAAACGCGCAGCGGCGGGCGATTTCGATGGTGTTTTCCAAGGCTTCGGGCAGGTCGGCGAACAGGGTCGCCATCTCGGCCTCGGTCTTGAAATAGTGTTGGGCGGTCAGACGGCGGCGCGGTTGGCTTTGGTCAACATAGGCCCCTTCGGCGATGCAGATCATCGCATCATGCGCCAGATACATCTCGGCTTTGGGAAAATAGACATCGTTGGTGGCGACCAGTGGCAGGCCCAGATCATAGGCCAGATCGACCATGGCAGCTTCCGAGGCCGCCTCCCCCTCGGGCAGGGCGCCGCCTTCACCGGGATGGCGCTGCAGTTCGACGTAAAGGCGATCAGGATAGGCCGCAGCCAACCTTTGCAGCAAGGCGCGCGCTTTGGGCAAATGCCCCGCCAGAATGCTGCGCCCCAAAGGCCCGTCTGACCCGCCTGTCAGGCAGATCAGACCTGCGCTATACCGTTCCACCTCTTCAAGCGTCAGCTGCGGCAAAGCCCCGCCCTTGTCGATATACAAGCTAGAGTTCAGCTTCATCAGGTTCAAATAGCCCGCCTCGTTTTGCGCCAGCAAAACCAGCGGTGCGGCAGGCTTGGTCTTTTCGCCCGTGGCAGGGGTTTCGTAAGCGACCGAGACCTGACAGCCCATGATCGGCTGCACCCCCTCGCCCATGGCCGAAACCGCAAACTCAAGGGCTGCAAACATGTTGTTGGTGTCAGTCACCGCCACGGCGGGCATCTGGACCGCCTTGGCCAGTTTGATCAGCGATTTGACTGGAACCGCCCCCTCTAGCAGGGAATGTTCGGTATGCACGCGCAGGTGGATGAATCGGGGTTGGGCCATGGCCGCAAGATTAGCGCAAGGCGCGCCGAAGGGAAACGCCCGCCTTTCGCCCATTTGCGCGCCATTCTCACCGAACCCATGAAAGAGCTTTCGCCCAAATCCCAAAGGAAGGGCTGGACATGCGCCCCCTTGTCCCGTTCAAATGGCCAAAGCTTGCCCCTTTCCGCCGCATCGGGGGGCAAAGCGCAGTCCAAAGACCGCGGCAGGACAGATCATGACGCAGGTGACGTTTTTACTGAACGGAGCCCCCGTTGCCGTATATTCGGCAAACCCCACCCATACGCTGCTGGATTATCTGCGCGACACCGCAGGGCTAAAAGGCACGAAAGAAGGCTGCAACGAAGGCGATTGCGGGGCTTGTAGCGTGATGGTGACAGATGCCCAAGGCAGCCGCGCGCTCAACGCTTGCATCCTTTTCCTGCCGCAACTGCACGGCAAAGCCGTCCGCACGGTTGAAGGGCTGACAGGCCCCGATGGCCAAGCCCATCCTGTGCAAACGGCGATGATAGCCCACCATGGCAGCCAATGCGGCTTTTGCACCCCCGGCTTTGTCATGTCGATGGCCACGGCCCATCTGAACGGCGACCGCGACCATGACACCACACTCGCCGGCAACCTTTGCCGCTGCACAGGCTATGCCCCGATTATCCGCGCCGCCCAAGCCGTCGAAGACCAACCCGTTCCCGCATGGCTGCAAAAAGATGCTTCTTTCATACTTGGGCAAATATCCTCGGGGGATCCCAAGGGGGCAGACGGCCCCCTTGGCGCGGGGGGGGGCGGGGAGGCGAGCAGCCCCCCCGTTTTGGGAACCGACAGCGTGTTCCGGCCTGACAACAGCGATGCCCTTGCCGATTGGTACCTCGCCAACCCCGAGGCGACTTTGATCGCGGGGGCCACCGATGTGGGCCTTTGGGTCACCAAGCAGATGCGCACCTTGGGCAAAGTGGCCTTTTTGAACGGCGTGCAAGACCTGCAGCACATCGAATTCCAAGGCCCGCTTGTGCATATCGGCGCAGGGGTCACCGTCGAATCCCTGCGCAAAGCCATGCTGCCGCTGCACCCGTCCTTTGCCGCCATGCTGCAACGCTATGGCTCTACCCAAGTGCGCAACGCCGCCACCATCGGCGGCAATATCGCCAATGGCTCGCCCATCGGCGACGGCCCCCCCGCGCTGATCGCTTTGGGGGCCACGCTGCACCTGCGGCGGGGCGACGAGATGCGCACGATGCCGCTGGAGGCTTTCTTTCTAGACTACCGCAAACAAGACCGCCGCGCTGGCGAGTTTGTGGCCGGCATTTCCCTTCCCGCCCAAGCCCCCGCGCTGCGCTGCTACAAAATCTCCAAGCGGTTCGATCAGGACATCTCGGCCCTGTGCGGCTGTTTTAACGTGACTGTGCACGACGGCCACGTGGCCGCCGCCCGCATCGCCTTTGGTGGCATGGCCGGCATTCCCAAACGCGCCGCCCATGTCGAAGCCGCCTTGATCGGCCAGCCTTGGGATATGGCAACCCTCGCAGCCGCACGCGCGGCTTTTGCCCAAGATTTCCGACCGCTGTCAGACATGCGCGCCTCTGCTGACTATCGGCTGCTTACCGCGCAAAACCTGCTGACCCGTTACTTCCACGACCTTGCGGGCCAGCCCGTCCTTGTCCAACAGGTGCGCGCATGACCATCGGAGCCTCTCTGCCCCACGACAGCGCCCCGTTGCATGTCACAGGCCAAGCCCGCTATGTCGACGACGTGCCCCTGCCCCAAGGCGCGCTGCATTTGGCCTTTGGCCTGTCAACCGAGGCCCATGCCGAAATCACCGCCCTTGACCTGACCGAGGTTCATGCCGCCCCTGGGGTCGTCGCCGTCTTTTCCGCCCAAAACCTGCCCGACATGCCCGATGTCTCGCCCACCGTGCAGGACGAACCGCTGCTGGCGGTTGGCAAGGTGCATTACGCTGGCCAGCCTGTGTTTTTGGTTGTGGCCCACAGCCACCTTCAAGCCCG
Source organism: uncultured Rhodobacterales bacterium (assembly GCA_903845215.1). Classification (GTDB taxonomy): domain Bacteria; phylum Pseudomonadota; class Alphaproteobacteria; order Rhodobacterales; family Rhodobacteraceae; genus Stagnihabitans. The sequence goes on from CAIMWI010000025.1 coordinate 17,268, forward strand.
CAAAGCCGCCCGCTTGGCCAAGATCACCTACGCCCCCCTGCCCGCGCTGTTAACCGTGGAACAGGCCCTCGCCGCCAATTCGCGCTTTGAACAAGGCGCGATTGTCTGGAGCCGTGGCGACATTGCCGATCTGTCCAAAGCCGCCATTGTGGTCGAAGGCGAATTCGAAGTCGGCGGCCAAGAGCATTTTTATCTCGAAGGCCAGATTGCCGCCGCCATCCCGCAAGAAGACGGGATGCATATCATCGCCTCTACCCAGCATCCGACCGAGATCCAGCACAAAGTCGCCCATGCCCTGCATCTGCCCATGTCAGCCGTGCGGGTGGAAATGCGGCGGATGGGCGGCGGTTTTGGCGGCAAGGAAAGCCAAGGCAACGCGCTGGCGGTGGCCTGCGCTGTGGCAGCCCATGCCACGGGCAAGCCGTGCAAACTGCGCTATGATCGTGACGATGATATGGTGATCACGGGCAAGCGCCACGATCTGAAAATCCGCTACAAGGCGGGGGCCGATGCCGAAGGCCGGCTGATGGCCGTCGATTTCACCCACCTTGTGCGCTGCGGGTGGAGTCAGGATTTATCGCTCGCCGTGGCTGACCGCGCCATGCTGCATGCGGATAATTGCTATTTCATTCCCAATATCCGCATCGAAAGCCATCGTTTGAAAACCAACACCCAATCCGCCACCGCCTATCGCGGATTTGGTGGGCCACAGGGGATTGTGGGGATCGAACGGGTGATCGACCATCTGGCGCACCAGTTGGGCCTTGATCCTGTCACGGTTATGCGGCGCAATCTTTATGCCCCCATGGGCAGTGCACCCCAAACCACGCCCTACGGGATGGCGGTGGAAGATTCCATCACCGACCAAATTCTCGACCGTTTGATCCAAACCTCAAACTACAACGCCCGCCGTCAGGCGGTGGCAGAGTTCAACGCCAAAAGCCCGATCCTGAAAAAGGGCATCGCGCTGACGCCGGTGAAATTCGGCATTTCGTTTACCCTGACCTTTCTGAACCAAGCGGGCGCTTTGGTGCATGTTTACCAAGACGGCTCGGTCAGCGTGAACCATGGCGGCACCGAAATGGGCCAAGGGTTGAACCAAAAGGTGGCCCAAGTGACAGCGCAGGTCTTTGGGCTGACGGCGGGGCAAGTGAAGATCACGGCCGCAGATACGGGCAAGGTGCCCAACACCTCGGCCACGGCGGCATCCTCGGGGTCGGATCTGAACGGCAAAGCGGCAGAGAATGCCGCCATGACCATCCGCGACAGGCTGGCCACCTTTATCGCTGACAAGCACGGCGCGGCACCCGAAACTGTGCGTTTCACCCAAGGTCAGGTGCGCGTGGGGGGCGAGGTCTACGATTTTGCCCGTGTCGTCGCTTGGGCCTATCAGGCGCGGGTGTCGCTGTCGTCAACCGGCTTTTACGCCACCCCCAAGATCAACTGGGACAGGGTCAAGGGCCAAGGCCGCCCCTTTTTGTACTTCGCTTACGGTGCCTCTGTCACCGAGGTGGTGATTGACACACTGACCGGCGAAAACCGCATCCTGCGCTGCGATATCTTGCACGATACGGGCACTTCGCTGAACCCTGTGCTGGATATCGGGCAGATCGAGGGGGCCTATGTGCAGGGGGCTGGCTGGCTGACCACCGAAGAGCTGGTCTGGAACGCCAAGGGACACCTGACCACCCACGCCCCCAGCACCTATAAAATCCCCGCCGTCTCTGACCGCCCCGAAGTGTTCAACGTCGATCTGTGGACGGTTCCCAATGCCGAAGACACCGTTGGCAAATCAAAAGCCGTGGGCGAGCCGCCGTTTAACCTTGGGATTTCGGCGTTTATGGCCCTGTCGCAGGCCGTTTCGGCCTGCGGCCCCGCCTATCCAGCCCTGAACGCCCCCGCCACGGCAGAGCGGGTTCTTATGGCCCTGCAGCGGGGGCAGAATGTTTGACCTGCCCGCCCTAACGGCGGCGGTGCTGGCACACGGCAGGGTCGCACGGGTGGTGATCGCGGCCCATGACGGCTCATCGCCAAGGGAAACCGGCACTGCGATGTTGGTCTGGGCAGGTGGCCAATCCGGCACCATCGGCGGCGGCGCGTTAGAGCATCAAGCAACCCTCGCCGCCCGCACCCAAACCCAAACCTGCCGGATAGAGCGTATCCCTTTGGGCCCCGCCTTGGGCCAGTGCTGCGGCGGGGCTGTGACCTTGGTGACCGAGGTTTTCACCGCAAGCACCCTGCCCCAAGGCCCCATCGTCGCGCGCAGTGTCGATGGATCGCCCATGCCGCTGTCGGTGCAACGCTTGCTGGCCCAAGCGCGCGGCCAAGGGGCGCAACCGCCCGCGCAGTTGCTGCAAGGCTGGTTGATCGAACCCGTCTTGGCCCCCAAACGCCATTTGTGGCTGTGGGGGGCGGGCCATGTCGGGCGCGCGATTGCAGATGTGATGGCCCCCTTGCCCGACCTGTCGATCACATGGGTCGACATCAGCCCCGACCGGTTCCCGCAGCATTTACCCGCGGGCATCACCGTCCTTCCTGCCCCCGATATGCCCCAAGCCTTTAGCCTTGCCCCGTGCAACGCTGAACATCTGATTTTGACATTTTCGCACCTTTTAGACCTAGAATTGTGCCATCGCGCCCTTCTTCATGGCTTTTTGCGATGTGGCCTTATTGGCAGCGCCACCAAATGGGTGCGGTTTCAAAAGCGGTTGGCAGAACTGGGCCATAGCCCCTATGAGATCGCCAAGATCACCTGCCCCATCGGCCAACCTGCCTTGGGCAAACATCCCCAAGCGATCGCCTTAGGGGTTGCGACCGACTTCTTGCTGCAAACGACGACAAAGCTCGCCCAACCGAAAGAGGCTTTATGTTCGATCTGATCCTGCGCCAAGCCAATCTGCCCGATGGCCGCAAGGGCCAAGACATCGCCATTCTTGACGGCAAAATCGCCGAGGTCGCCCCGACCATCGCAGCCGTGGCCCGCGACGAAATCGACGCCACAGGCCGCTTGGTCACTCCGCCATTCGTCGACCCGCATTTTCATATGGACGCCACGCTGTCACTGGGCCTGCCGCGTATGAACCGGTCTGGCACCTTGCTGGAAGGCATCGCCTTGTGGGGAGAGTTGCGACCCACCCTAACCGTCGACGCGCTGGTTGACCGTGCGCTGCGCTACTGCGATCTGGCGGTGACGCAGGGGCTTTTGGCCATCCGCACCCATGTTGACACATCCGACCCTCGCCTTGTGACGGTGGAGGCGATGCAAGAGGTCAAGCGCCGCGTGGCACCCTATCTTGATCTGCAAATCGTGGCCTTTCCCCAAGACGGCTATTACCGCGCCAAAGACGGTGTTGCCGCGCTGTCGAGGGCTTTGGATATGGGGGCCGATATCGTCGGCGGTATCCCGCATTTTGAACGCACGATGGACGAGGGCCGCACCTCGGTTGAAGCCCTTTGCCGGTTGGCCGCCGACAGGGGCCTGCCTGTCGATATGCACTGCGACGAAAGCGACGACCCGCTGTCGCGCCATGTGGAAACCTTGGCGGCGCAAACGGTGCGCTTTGGGTTACAAGGGCGGGTGACGGGGTCGCATCTGACCTCGATGCATTCGATGGACAGCTACTATGTCTCGAAGCTGATCCCGCTGATGGTCGAAGCGCAGATGAACGTGATCCCCAACCCCTTGATCAACGTCATGCTGCAAGGCCGCCATGACGCCTACCCAAAACGCCGCGGCATGACCCGCGTGCGCGAGCTGATGGCGGCGGGGTTGAACGTGTCGTTCGGCCATGATTGCGTGATGGACCCGTGGTACGCCATGGGGTCGGGCGATATGCTAGAGGTCGGGCATATGGCGATTCACGTCGCGCAAATGGGCAGTCTGGAAGAGAAATCTGCGATCTTTCAGGCGCTGACCACCAATTCCGCCCGCACCATGGGGTTGCAAGGCTACGGCTTGAAAAAGGGCTGCAACGCCGATCTGGTCATCTTGCAAGCCCGCGATCCGGCCGAGGCGCTGCGGCTGAAATCGGTGAAGCTTGCCGTGATCCGGCGCGGCAAAGTCATCGCCCGCACGCCCGCACGGGTGGGGGAATTGCTGATTGAGGGGCGCAGTGGGCAGATTGACCCCTCGATCGGGTTTGCGCCCGACTATTAAAGCTTGCGGTACCGCCCAATAAAGACAAATCGGCCCTGTCCTGAGACGTTCAAGTCAATCATTGGCTTGTCAAAATCTGGCCGCTGGGCCAAATTACCACCGCATCATTGCGTATAAGCAAGGGCATTTCGAATTTTCGGATCGGGCCTGACGGGCTGGCCCAATCCAAGCGATCTGTGGCATTTTCAAAGATGTTCACACCGAATTCTTTGAAGGAGCGCAGATGAGATCGAAGGTTGCACGTCGCAGCGGGGTTTTGGTGCACCCCACTTCTTTTCCGGGCGACTGGGGTATTGGCGATCTTGGCGCTGCTGCGCGAGAATTCTTGGATTTTCTGGGCAAGACCCATCAGAAAATCTGGCAAGTGCTGCCCTTGGGCCCCACGGGGGACGATGGGTCGCCCTATGCGTCTTATTCGGCCAATGCGGGCAATCCTTTGCTGATCAGTATAGAGGATTTGGTGGCCGATGGGGTTGAAATTTCCGTCACCCCGCCGGGCAATACCGTGTCGATCGCCCAAGATCTTCATACGGTCAAAGAGGCTAAGTTCGCAGCCCTCGCTCTTGCCGCGAAAGCCTTTCGCGGCAATGATAATCTTGTCGCTGCCTATACCATTTTCTGCGCCGAACAAGCAGAGTGGCTGGACGATTACGCCTTGTTCATGGCGCTGAAAGACGGCCATTCCCATAAGGCGTGGAACCAGTGGCCGCCCCACTTGGCCCAACGCGATCCATCCGCCCTAAATCATGCCCGCGCCCAATTGAACGAGGCGGTTGATTTTTACAAATTCACACAATTCGCCTTTTTCCGGCAATGGGGCGTTCTGCGCAGGTATGCCCATGATCGCGGCATCGAAATTGTGGGCGACATTCCGTTTTATGTCGCCTTTGACAGCGTCGATGTTTGGGCCAATCCTGCGAATTTTGAACTGATGCCCGAAACTCGGGAACCTGCGCTGATGGGCGGCGTGCCGCCGGATTACTTTAGCGAAACCGGCCAGTTATGGGGCAATCCGGTTTACAACTGGGCGCATCTGGAAAGTACGGGGTTTGAATGGTGGATCAAGCGGTTCAAATTGCTGATCCAACATGTCGACGTCATCCGAATTGACCATTTCCGCGGGTTCGAGGCGTTTTGGCAAGTGCCCCATGGCGAGAAAACCGCCGTGAATGGCACTTGGGCCAAATGCCCCGGCATGGCCTTTTTCCAAAAGCTGCAACAGGACATGGGCCATTTGCCGGTTTGGGCCGAAGACTTGGGCCTTCTGACCCACGAAGTCACCGATTTGCGCGACACCTTCAGCTTTCCCGGCATGAAAGTTTTGCAATTTGCCTTTGGGGATTCCGGTGCCGAAAATCCTTATTTGCCGATCAACTTCGAACCCAATTTCGTCTGCTACACTGGCACGCATGACAATGACACTGTGGTGGGTTGGTGGAATAGCCTAACCCAAAAGCAACAACAGCAGGTGCTGGACTATACCGGCCCGGTGTTAGAGCAAGACATCCATTGGGCCATGATCCGTCTGGCGATGGGGTCGGTCGCCGACACAGTTGTGGTGCCGTTGCAAGATTTTCTGGGCCTTGGCACCGAAGCACGCACCAATGTGCCCGGACAAGCCAAGGGGAATTGGTCGTGGCGTTACGAAGCAGGCGCCATTACGCCAGACATCGCCCACAAGCTAAGGGCCATGACAACCACCTTCGGGCGCGCGTCAAATAGCTGAACACTTGAAAAGTGATCTGGGTCAGGTTCAAAACGCAAAGGTGCGACAGCCAATGTCGCACCCCGTTTCCAAAGGCCAGACCCAAAGCCTTAGCCCCATGCCCCCGCATGCACGGCGGCGGCCTCTGCCTCTAGCATCGGGCCAATCACTTCTACCTGACGCTGGCCTGCGGCAAAGACGATGTGGCAGGGCAAATCGAGCGTGGGGTTTTCGGGGTGATCGCCGGTGATGGCCTTTAGATCCTTTTCCGTCAGCCCAAACACCACGCGTTTAAGCCCCGTCCAATAGATCGCCCCCGCGCACATGGCACAGGGTTCGGCCGAGGTGTAGATGGTGCACTCTTTCAGCAAATCCTTGGGCAGCGTGGTCGAGGCACGGGTCATCAGCACCCGTTCGGCATGGCCCGTCATGTCATGATCGGGCATGTAGGCATTATGCTGGGTCATCAGCACCGTGCCATCAGGGCCGACAAGGATGCAGGCGAAAGGATGATTACCCGCCTCGCGTGCTTTGCGAGATTCGTCGATAGCGCGGCGCAGAAGGGCTTGGTGGTCTAAGGGCATGGGGTCCTCGGGCTTGGGGTTTGATCTAGCATCGCAGGATGGCGGTGGCTGGCAAGGCCAAGTGTCTGGGAAATGCGCCCAAATGGCGGGCAAAAGCTGCAAATTTGGGCAAAGGCGCTGCAATATGCAGCAAATCCCTTGTGACTTGGGCCCAAGTCGGTCTAGCATTTGGTTCAGAAATCAACCGCAACGACGGTTGACTTTGGGGGATGGGTTTGGCGGCTTTGCTGGTTTATGTCAGAAATGCGAAGCTGCTTCAAATTGCGGCGGCATATACAAACCAGCGCCCAATCCGCATCACTCTTCCCACTTGCCTTGCATTACGGAGCCCCGATGGCCAGCCCAGCCCGCCTTGAATTGTCCGGCATAACCAAACGCTTCCCCGGTGTTTTGGCAAATGACGCCGTGGGCTTTGCTGTCAAACCTGGCGAGATCCATGCGCTTTTGGGCGAAAATGGCGCGGGCAAATCAACGCTGGTCAAGATGATTTACGGCATCATGCAGCCCGATGCGGGTGAGATTCGCTGGAACGGCCAGCGCATCAGCGTGGCCAACCCCAAAGCCGCACGCAAATTGGGCATCGGGATGGTGTTTCAGCACTTTTCGCTGTTCGAGGCGATGACGGTTTTGGAAAACATCGCGCTTGGGATGGATGCGAAAATTCCGGCCCGCGATCTGGAAAGCCGCATTTTGGCGGTGATGGGCCAATATGGGTTGAAATTGGAACCGCACCGGATTGTATCGACCCTGTCGGTGGGCGAACGCCAGCGGATCGAGATTGTGCGCGCCCTGCTGCTTAACCCCAAGCTGTTGATCATGGACGAGCCGACCTCGGTTCTGACCCCGCAAGAGGTGGATCAGTTGTTCACCGTTCTGCGCAAGCTGGCGCAGGAAGGGTGTTCAATCCTGTATATCAGCCACAAATTGAATGAGATTAAGGCGCTGTGCGATACGGCCACGATCCTGCGCGGCGGGAAATTGGTCGACACCTGCGATCCAGCGGTGGAAACCAGCCGGTCGATGGCCGAAAAGATGATCGGCGGCAGTTTGAAAGACATCTCACGCGCGGCGGGGCGCAGCTTTGGGGCGGCCAAACTGGCCGTGAAAGCCCTGTCTTTGCCCGCCGATGGGCCCTTTGGCACGGCTTTGCGCGACATCAGCTTTACGGTCCGTGCGGGCGAGATTTTCGGCGTGGCAGGCGTTGCGGGCAACGGGCAGAACGCGCTGCTGCTGGCCCTGTCGGGCGAGGCTACGAACGCCAACCCCGCCAGCGTGACGGTCGACGGTGTAGACGTGGGCCACCTGCAAGCCCGCGCAAGGCGCGGGCATGGCGTGGCCTCGGTTCCGGAGGAACGCAACGGACATGCGGCGGTGCCGATCTTTACCCTTGCCGACAATGCCGTGCTGACAGCTCGCGATCGTCTGGGCATGGTGCGCGCCGGCCTGATCGACACCAAGGCCGCACGCACCTATGCCGGTGAGGTGATCGAGGCGTTTTCGGTCAAGGCCACAGGCCCAAGTGCCATGGCCGAAAGCCTGTCGGGCGGGAACCTTCAGAAATACATCATGGGCCGCGAAATCCTCCAAAAGCCGCAGGTTTTGGTCGTCAGCCAGCCCACTTGGGGCGTGGATGCGGGGGCGGCGGCGGCGATTCATCAGGCCTTGGTCGATCTGGCGGCAACGGGATCGGCGATTGTGGTGATCAGTCAGGATTTGGACGAGCTTTTGTCGCTGTGCGATACCCTAGCCGTGATCAATGGCGGGCGACTGTCGCCCCCGATGGCCGTGGCCGAGGCAAAGATTGACGAGATCGGCCTTTTGATGGGCGGCATTCATGGAGAGGTCGCCCATGCGCATTAAGCTGGAAAAACGCCACGAGCCTAGCCTTGCGATGTTGGTGGCAACGCCCATCGCTTCGGTCATCTTGACGATGCTGATCGGCATCGTGGTGTTTGACCTTTTGGGGATCAACGGCTTTGAAGCCGTGGTGGATATTTTCCTGTCACCCCTGTTGTACAGTTACAAATGGCAAGATGTGGCGCTGAAAGCCGCACCCTTGATCATCATCGCCTTGGGTCTGTCGATGGGCAACCGCGCGCAAGTGTGGAACATCGGGGCTGAGGGGCAATATGTCATCGGCGCTTTGTGCTGCGCGGGAATGGGCATTGCCTTTGGCCAGACCGGCGGGTTTTTGGTGGTTTTGCTGATGATTGCCGCTGGCATTGTCGGCGGCGGGCTTTGGGCGGCGGTGCCGGCATGGTTGCGCACAAAGTATAATGTGAACGAAATCCTTTCCAGCTTGATGCTGACCTATGTGTCGTTCCAAGTGCTGGGATATCTGGTGGGCGGGCCGTGGAAAGACCCCAACGGGCGCAACTTTCCCGCCACGGCCCCTTTGGCCGATGCGCAGACCTTGCCCGTCTGGCCAGAGTCAACCGTGCATCTGGGTGTCTTGGTGGCGCTGATTTTGCCCTTTGTCTTTTGGGTGATCATGGCGCGGTCAGAGTTTGGCTATCAGGTGCGGGTGGTGGGGTCTTCCGCCACGGCAGCACGGCACGGCGGGTTTGACAGCAAGCGCACCATCTGGGCCACGATGATCATAGGCGGCGCAATGGCGGGACTGGCGGGGGGCTTGGAGTTTGCGGGCGTGCTGCACAAAATTGATCTTGGCTTTGCGTCTGGCTACGGGTTCACCGCGATCATCGTGGCGTTTTTGGGGCGGTTGAACCCATTTGGCTGCCTGATTGCGGGGATCGTGCTGGCTGTGACCTATGTGGGCGGGCAAATGGCGCAGACCTCGGTGCATATCCCCAACTCTACCGCGGGGATCTTTCAGGCGATGATGCTGTTCTTCATTCTGGCGAGTGACATTCTGGTGCGCTACCGCATCCGCTTGATCCCTTCGGCCAAAGCGGCGGGGGTGTGACATGGGCATTGATTTTATCATTGCGGCGATCATCACGGTGGTGGGACTGACCACGCCGATTTTGCTGGCAGGTTTGGGCGAACTGGTGGTGGAAAAGTCGGGTGTGCTGAACCTTGGCGTCGAAGGGATGATGCTGGTCGGGGCGATTTCTGGCTTTGCTGTGACGGTTTACACCTTTAACCCGTGGTTTGGCGTTCTGGGTGCTGCGGCGGGCGGGGCCTTGGCCAGTTTGCTGTTTGCTGTGCTGGTATTGCAGTTAAACTCTAACCAAGTGGCGACTGGATTGGCATTGACGATTTTTGGCACAGGCATTTCCTCGTTGATGGGATTGTCGTTTACGGGGCGAATTGTCATGCCTTTTGCCAGCGTGTTTCCTGACGCCTTGGCAAAACACGAATACCTGCGGTTGATCTTTGGCTATTCGCCCATCGTGTACTTCGCGCTGATCATGGTGCCGCTGACGACATGGTTCTTAAAATCCACCCGAGCGGGTTTGATTTTGCGCGCCGTGGGGGAAAATGATCTTTCGGCACATTCAATCGGCTATTCGGTGATCAAGGTGCGCTATGCAGCGATTGCCTTTGGCGGGGCTATGGCTGGAATTGGCGGGTGCTATTTCAGCATGGTGATCACGCCGATGTGGGCCGAAAAGATGACGGCCGGTCGCGGGTGGATCGCACTCGCACTGGTTGTCTTTGCCGGATGGCGCACCGGTCGGCTTTTAACGGGCGCCTATTTTTTTGGCATTCTAATGGCTTTAGAGCTTTATGCCAAAGCCTCGGGGTTCTCGTTCTTGCCCAGCCAGTTCTGGGCGGCTATGCCGTATGCCATGACGGTGGTTGCCCTATCCTTCATCTCATCCCGTGGCACGGCGGGGGCCAATGCGCCCGCCTGCCTTGGCAAGCCTTTTCTTCCTTCCACCTGACCCAAACCAACAGGAGTATCTAATGACCATGATTTCCCGCCGCACGCTGTTTAAAGGCGCAGGCGCTGCCACGCTTGCAACCCTTGCCTCGCCCGCTTTGGCAGAAGACAAAGTCAAAGTCGGCTTTATCTTCCTTGGCCCGATCGGCGATTATGGCTGGACTTGGGCGCATAACAAAGGCCGTGAAGCGGTTGAGGCCGAATTGGGCGACAAGGTCGAAACGATCTATGTCGAGAATGTGGCCGAAGACGCCAGCGCCATTCCGGTGTTGCGCGATCTGGCACAGCAGGGCTGCAAGCTGATCTTCACGACCTCTTTTGGCTATATGGACCAAACGCTCGAAGTGGCGGCAGAATTCCCCGATGTGAAATTTGAACATTGCACCGGCTACAAGCGCTCTGACAACGTGGCCACCTACAACAGCCGCTTCCATGAGGGCCGCGCCGTCTTGGGCACGATTGCAGGCAAGATGACAAAGTCGGGCGTTGTGGGCTATCTGGGCTCGTTCAAGATCCCCGAAGTGGTTCTGGGCGTAAACTCTTTCGCACTGTCAGCGCAAAAGCAAAACCCTGCAGTCGTCGTGAAGGTGCTGATGATCGACAGCTGGTTTGACCCGCCAAAAGAGGCTGCCGCGACCGAAACGCTGATCAACTTGGGCTGTGATCTGGTCACAACCCACACCGACAGCCCCGCACCGCTGCAGGTCCTTGAGCAGAAGGGCCTCTTTGGCTTTGGCCAAGGTGCCGATATGTCGGCCTTTGCCCCCAACGCGCACCTGACCGCAATCGAAGACATCTGGGGCCCCTATTACATCGAGCGCACCAAGGCCATTCTGGAAGGCACCTGGACCTCGACCGACACATGGGATGGCATGATCGACGGCGAAGTTGTGATCTCGCCCTACTCAGCGGCAGTGACTGCCGATGCGGCGGCGGCGGCTGACAGCGTCAAGGCCGGCTATATGGACGGCAGCTTCAACATCTTCACCGGCCCGATCTACGACCAAGACGGCGTGGAGCGTGTGAAAGCAGGCGAAGTGATGGGCTTGGGCGATCTGGCCACGATGGATTGGTTCGTCAAGGGCGTCGAAAGTGCGGCTTGATTTGACCTGAAAGGTTGGGAAAGGCCCGCAGCGATGCGGGCCTTTTTCGTTGGATAGCGTTATTTGCCCTGCCCGCGCCTGCGCGCCGTGGCCTTGTGCCTTAAGGCAATCCGTGGAAAACCTGTGCCAAAATGGAGGCGTTCATGGATGCGGATTTTCTGATTATTGGCGGCGGGATTGCGGGGGTTTCAGCCTCGGCCCGCTTGGCACCGCATGGGAAGGTTGTGCTGGTAGAGGCGGAAAAGGCGCTGGCGCATCACGCTTCGGGCCGATCAGCGGCGCTGTATGAACCGCGCTACGGGTTGCCGCCGGTGGTGGGCTTGTCGATGGCCTCGGGCGATTACTTTCGCGGGGCGGACGGGGTCTTAAGCCCGCGCGGGTTGCTGGTGCTGGGCCGCGCCGATCAGGCTGACCAATTCGCCCATGAGGCGGGCGATTTGGGCGTAGAGCGGATTTCTTTTGCCCAAGCGCAGGCCATGGTGCCGATCCTGCACCCAGATAAGGTGGCCATGGCCGCATGGGCGGAACATGCGTGGGACATTGACACCGATCTTTTGCTGCAAGGCTTTGCCAAGACGGCACGGGCGCAGGGGGCAGAGTATCACTTGGGCGCGCAGGTCACCGCGATTGCCAAAATCGCGGGGGGCTGGCGTGTAACGGCGGGCGGGCAAGAGATCACCGCGCGTCTGCTGGTGAACGCCGCTGGTGCTTGGGTTGACGAGGTGGCCAAACTGGCAGGTGTCACCCTCTTGGGCTTTCAGCCCAACCGCCGGTCTATGGCGCGCATTCCCGCGCCGGGGGGGCACGATGTATCCAAATGGCCGATGATCTTTGGCTGTGGCGAGACGTGGTATGCCAAGCCCGATGCGGGGGCGTTGATTGTTTCGCCCGCAGAAGAACACCCGATGGCGCCGCATGATGCTTGGCCCGATGACATGGTTCTGGCCGAAGGCTTGGCGCGCTATGAAGAGATGGTCACAGAACCCGTGACGCGGTTGATCACCTCTTGGGCGGGCCTGCGGACCTTTTCGCCCGATCGGTCGCTGGTGATCGGGCGCGACATCCACGCGCCAGATTTTGTCTGGCTGGCCGGTCAGGGCGGCTATGGCTTTCAAACCTCGGCCGCGGCAAGCCAGTTGGTGGCGGATTTGATCACGGGTGCCGCGCCTGCGTTAGAGGCGTCTTTGGTTGCGGCCCTATCGCCACGCCGGTTTGCAGCGTAGGCGCGCGCGGCGGCCCCGGCTGGGGGGTTTCACACCCCCCCAGACCCCCCGTGGAGTATTTTAACCTCGGTGATCGGCAACAGATTTTTTGCTGTTTTTCATGTGCCATTATGCTGCGTTAGGTCTAGCATCAGGCCAAAGCCGCGCCTAAGGTTGGGCGGGACACATCGGGGGGACATGATGCATCTGTCGCAAGTGAGCGCGCCTGCGGGCGTTCAGGTTGTCGCGCGAGAGGGCGCTATGGCGCGGGTGGTGAACGGCGTCGCCTCGGTCTATGATCTGGCGATGGCGGCGGTGGCTTCGGGGCGCAGTTTGGCGCAGGAAGTGGCGGCGCGTGGGTTGGGGACGGAAGTCGATTTGGCGTTGGCCGCGACTGAGGGCCGTTTGCTGTTGCCCGTCTCGCATCCAGATCCGGCACATTTGCATATGACGGGAACGGGGTTGACGCATTTAGGGTCAGCCTCGGCCCGCGATGCGATGCATGCCAAGTTGGGGCAGGCAGAAGTGCTGACCGACAGTATGAAGATGTTTCGCATGGGGCTAGAGGGCGGACGGCCTGCGGCGGGTGACGTCGGCGCGCAGCCTGAATGGTTTTACAAGGGCAATGGCCATGCCGCCGTAGCCCCCGGCGCGGCGCTGACGGCCCCGGGCTTTGCCGAAGATGGCGGCGAAGAGCCCGAGATTGCCGGTGTTTATCTTGCAGGACCAGATGGGGCCGTGCACCGCATCGGCTGGGCCTTGGGCAACGAGTTTTCCGACCACGTGACCGAGCGGGTCAATTACCTTTGGCTGGCGCATTCCAAGCTGCGCGTCGCCTCTTATGGGCCGGAGATTTTGGTAGGCGATCTGCCTGCCGACATTACCGGCACCAGCCGCATCCGCCGCAACGGCGCGGTGATCTGGGAAAAGCCTTTCCTGTCGGGCGAGGCGAATATGTCGCACACCATCGCCAATCTGGAACACCACCATTTCAAATACGATATCTTCCGCCAACCGGGTGATCTGCACGTGCATTTCTTTGGGACCGCCACCCTGTCGGTGGCAGACGGAATCAAAACCCAAGCTGGCGATGTCTTTGAGATTGACTCCGCCCCCTTCGGCCTGCCCCTGATCAACGCCTTGGCCTTTGCCCCTGCCCAAGTCGGGGCCCAAACCGTGAAAGCCCTGTGAGGATAGCATGACGTTCAAACCCGCCGCTTGGCCCCGCAAACTGCGCTCGCAAACCTGGTTCGGCGGGGCGTCGAAAGACAATATCTACCACCGCGGCTGGATGAAGAACCAAGGCTTCCCGCCGGACCTCTTTGATGGCCGTCCAGTCATTGGCATTTTGAACACATGGTCAGAACTGACACCCTGCAACGCGCATCTCAACGATCTGGCGCAAAGGGTAAAACACGGCATCTACGAAGCGGGCGGCTTTCCGGTCGAGGTGCCGGTCTTTTCCACCAGCGAAAGTGCCTTCCGCCCCACGGCCATGATGTTTCGCAACCTCGCGTCAATGGCGGTCGAAGAGCAAATGCGCGGCCAGCCGATGGATGGCTGCGTGTTGCTGGTTGGCTGTGATAAGACCACGCCCTCGCTGCTGATGGCGGCCGCGTCGACTGATCTGCCCTCGATCATCGTGACGGGCGGGCCGATGTTGAACGGTTACTACAAGAACGAACGCGTGGGGTCTGGCACGCATCTGTGGAAATTCTCGGAAGCGGTCAAGGCGGGGACCATGACCAAGGAAGAGTTTGTGGAGGCCGAAGCCTCGATGAGCCGCTCACCCGGGTCGTGCAACACGATGGGCACGGCATCGACCATGGCGTCGATGGCGGAAGCCTTGGGCATGGCGCTGTCGGGCAATGCCGCGATCCCCGCCGTGGACAGCCGCCGCCGCGTGATGGCGCAGCTGACAGGGCGGCGCATTGTGCAGATGGTTAAGGATGACCTTAAGCCCTCGGACATTTTGAAGAAAGAGGCGTTTGAAAACGCCATCCGCACCAATGCCGCAATCGGCGGGTCGACCAATGCCGTGATCCATCTGTTGGCCATCGCAGGGCGCGCCGGCGTCGACCTGACGCTGGAAGACTGGGACCGCTGTGGCCGCGATGTGCCCACGATTGTGAACCTGATGCCTTCAGGCAAGTATCTGATGGAAGAGTTCTTCTATGCCGGTGGCCTGCCCGTCGTGATCCAGCGCTTGGGCGAGGCGGGGATTTTGCACAAAGACGCGCTGACCGTGTCGGGCGAAACCATGTGGGATCAGGTCAAGGATGTGGTCAACCACAACCCCGATGTGATCCTGCCCGCTGACAAGGCGCTGACCCAATCGGGCGGTGTGGTCGTGGTGAAAGGCAATCTGGCCCCAAAGGGCGCGGTGCTGAAACCTTCGGCCGCAACTCCGGCGCTGATGACCCACCGTGGCCGTGCGGTGGTGTTCGAAGACATTGATGATTACAAAGCCAAAATCAACGACGAGGCGCTGGATATCGACGAAACCTGCGTGATGGTGCTGAAAAACTGCGGACCCAAGGGCTATCCCGGCATGGCCGAAGTGGGCAATATGGGCCTGCCGCCCAAGGTGCTGCGCAAGGGGATCACCGATATGGTGCGCATTTCGGATGCGCGTATGTCGGGCACGGCCTTTGGCACGGTGGTGCTCCACACCTCACCGGAGGCGGCGGCAGGCGGGCCGCTGGCTGTGGTGCAAAACGGCGACATGATCACGCTGGATGTGCCCAACCGCAGCCTGCATCTAGAGGTGTCAGATAGCGAACTGGCCGAGCGTCTGGCCAAATGGCAAAGCCGCATTGTGCCGCCGCCTTCGGGCTATGCGCTGTTGCACCATCTGCATGTGCAAGGGGCTGATACGGGCGCCGACCTTGATTTCCTCAACGGCGGTCGGGGCAATCCGGTCGGCAAAGATTCGCATTAAGGGGCCAGCGTCTATGAAAATCGCCTTGGTGGGCATCGGTAAGATTGCGCTGGATCAGCATGTGCCCGCCATCGCGGCCTCGCCCGATTGGGAGTTGGCCGCGACCGTCAGCCGCAGCGGGCGGGTGGCGGATGTGCCCGCCTTTAGCGACTTTGACACCTTTCTAGCCCAGCGCCCCGATGTGCCAGTTGTCTCGCTTTGTATGCCGCCTGTACCGCGCTACGCCTATGCGGCAGCAGCTTTGCGGGCGGGGCGGCATGTGATGCTAGAAAAGCCCCCCGGGGCGACCTTGGCCGAGGTTTATGATCTGCAAGCCATGGCCGCCGCGCGCGACCTGACGCTGTACACCACATGGCACAGCCGCATGGCCCATGCGGTGGCGGCGGCTAAAGCGTGGCTTGCCGATACAACCGTGACCCAAGCCCATATCACGTGGCGCGAGGATGTGCGCAAATGGCATCCGGGGCAAGACTGGGTGTTTGAACCGGGCGGCATGGGCGTCTTCGATCCGGGAAGCAACGCCCTGTCGATCCTGACACATGTGCTGCCCCGCCCTGTCCACCTAACAGCGGCAACCTTGGAATTCCCGTCCAACTGTCAAACCCCGATCGCCGCCCAGATGACCTTTACGGGCGGTGTCACCGCCGACTTTGACTGGCGTCAAACGGGGCCGCAAACGTGGGACATCACCTTTGAGACACCCAAGGGCGGGCTGGCGCTGCGCATGGGGGGCAATGTGATTGAAGTGAATGGCAAACCTGCGGGAGGGGAAAACACCATCATGGGCGAATACCCCGCCCTTTACGCCGCCATGACCGATCTCATCCACCTAGGCCAGTCCGAGGTCGACCTTGCCCCGATGATCCACGTCGCCGACGCCCTGACCTTGGGTGCACGGCGCGAGGTCGAAGCCTTCCACTTCTAACCCCTTTCATATGTGCCCAAATATCCCACGGGGGTGCGGGGGTGTGAAACCCCCGCGGCATCGCCAGCCCCAAGGCCCAACGCTTACAGGAGACAACAGATGCTCACCGGACATCACCTTATCGCAGGCCAATGGGTGGCGGGCGAAACCACCTTCCTGTCCTCTCCCGCTACAGGCGAAGCCTTGGCCTATAGCGTGGGCACTCCGGCCCATATCAACACCGCCGTGCAAGCGGCCGAGGCGGCCTATCCCAGCTTCGCGGCCCTGCCCCGCGCCAGCCGCGCAGCCTTTTTAGACCGCATCGCCGACGAGATTGAGTCGCGTGGGGCCGAGATCACCGCGATCGGCACCGCCGAAACCGGCCTGCCCACAGCCCGCCTTGACGGCGAGCGCGGGCGTACCACGGGCCAGTTGCGGCTGTTTGCCAGCCATATCCGTGCGGGCGACTACCTCGACCGCCGTCATGATGCGGCCCAGCCTGACCGCAAACCCGCCCCGCGCCCCGATATCAAGATGGTCCAGCGCCCGATTGGCCCTGTGGCGGTCTTTGGCGCGTCAAACTTCCCGCTGGCCTTTTCCACGGCGGGCGGTGACACGGCGTCGGCGCTTGCGGCAGGGTGCCCTGTGGTGGTCAAGGGCCATTCCGCCCATCCCGGCACGGCCGAGATTGTGGCGCAGGCGGTAGATGCCGCCATCACGGCGCTGGGGGTGCATCCGGGGGTGTTCTCGCTGGTGCAAGGCGGTAAGCGGGATGTGGGCGAAAGTCTGGTGCAGCATCCGCTGATTAAGGCGGTGGGTTTCACGGGGTCTTTAGGCGGCGGACGCGCGTTGTTTGACCTTTGCGCGCGCAGGCCCGAACCCATTCCCTTCTTTGGCGAATTGGGTTCGGTCAACCCCATGTTCCTTTTGCCCGCAGCGCTTGGAGCGCGCGGTGAAGCCATCGGCAAAGGCTGGGCCGGATCACTGACCATGGGTGCTGGTCAGTTCTGCACCAACCCCGGCATTGCCGTGGTGATCGACGGGCCAGAGGCACAGGCTTTCATCACCGCCGCCCACGAATCCTTGGCGCAAACCGCCAGCCAAACCATGCTGACCGACGGCATTGCCGCCGCCTACCGCGCGGGGCGCGACCGCGTGGCGGCACAAAGTGGCGTGCGCGCTGTGCTGACATCGGCCTGCGATCAGCGGCAAGCCACCCCCTATCTGTTCCAAGTCTCGGGCGATGACTGGCTGGGCAACCATGCGCTGTCCGAAGAGGTCTTTGGCCCGCTTGGCCTGATCGTGCGGGTGCGCGATGCGGCCCAGATGATCGCCGTGGCGCAAAGCCTTGAGGGCCAGTTGACCTGCACCCTGCATCTGGATGCGGCCGACACGGGGCTTGGCCAAACGCTGATGCCGATCTTGGAACGCAAAGCCGGCCGCGTTTTGGCCAATGGCTTTCCCACAGGTGTCGAAGTGGTGGATGCGCAGGTCCACGGCGGGCCTTATCCGGCCAGCACCAATTTTGGCGCAACCTCGGTTGGCACGCTGTCGATCCGGCGCTGGCTGCGCCCTGTGGCCTATCAAAACTTGCCTGACGCCCTGTTGCCCGCTGATCTGCGCGGGTAGGGGCTGACTTGCCTTCCCCGCAGGTCGTGCTTGCGGCCAGATTGCGTGGACGATTGGCTTGACGGCATCATGACAGGCAGTCTTAACGACAAGGCTGCCATCGCCTAGCCGCCACGGGGGGCTTTGGCCCGACAGGCGCGTGCTTTGTGAGGCGCGCGCCTTCCAGCGACTTGCGCATGATGGTCTGAAGGGTTGGGCAATGGCCACCGATCGGCAAAAGCCGTTGAAATAGTTAGTAAAATTCATAAAATGGCGGAGGCGGTGGGATTCGAACCCACGAAGGGGTTCCCCCCTTGCTCAGTTAGCAACCGAGTGCTTTCGGCCTCTCAGCCACGCCTCCGACGCGGTGTGTTTAATCGGCTGGGGGCTTGGGGGCAAGGGGGAAAGCTACAGGTCTAGCGACTTCTGTCGTCCGGTTACCTCGTCACGGGCGGCGGGTTTGAAGCTGGCGGTGCGGGCGGGCAGGCGGACGGCGCGGTCGCGCAGCTGCATCGCCTCTTGGATGGTGACGATCTGGATGCGCGGAACCGAGGCAAAGCCTGCAATCTGGCACAGGCCGGCACCTGCGGCTTCGATGATCATGTGGCGGGTTGGCGGGGTAAGGGTGAGAAACACGCCGATTCCCGCCCCTTCACGTTCGATCACGCCGCGCAGGTCGCGGATCATGGCGACGTCCACTTTCGCGCCCGCCTTCACCGACACAATCGCGCGGCCTTCGGATTTGGCGCCGTAAAACAGGTTGCCGTCGATGCCCTTATCGGCGCCTTTCTTGCCCATGTTGCCCGGTTGGGCGGCAATCAGGCTAAGCGCCCATTTTTCAAACTCGTGATACTGGCCGCGCTGCGCCAGATCGCGCGCGCCTTCGATGTCTTGGGGCACGCCGTGGGTGGCAAATTGCACATCGGGGAAAGCCTCGCGCAGGCGCTTTTCGATCAGGCCGATGGCCAGATGGGTCACATCAATGCCCAGCCATTGCCGCCCCAGCTTTTGGGCGGCATGGACAGTCGTGCCGCAGCCGCAGAAGGGGTCAAGCACCACATCGTCCGGATTGGACGAGGCGCTGAGGATACGTTCTAGCAGGGCCACGGGCTTTTGGGTGGGGTAGCCGAGGCGTTCTTGATCTACGCTGTGGAGCGGTAGAATGTCATCCCAAACTGAGGTTACGATGGAACCCGCTTGCTCGCGCAGATAACGCTTTAACGCCGGACGTTTGGAAACATCGTCACTGCCGTCCTTATTTGACGGATACCAAATTCTTCCTTCGTTATGGAGCTTTTGCATAGTAGCAAGTTGGTAGCGCCAACCTTTAGCTGGGAAGCCAAAACCGCGCCATTCGTACATTAGGTTCGGTCGAGGGTTTGGGCTGGCCATATCGCCAAGGCGATACAAGCCACGACCATCACCATCGTCGAATTTATAGAAGTTTTTCAGGTATGACTCATCATGTGGTCGATACTGCGGTTTGAATTCGAACCTCTTTGACTTTGCATAGAAAAGGATCGTGTCCGAAACGTCTGAGAATTTGTGTTTGGCGTCGCTATGCGCTGGCTGCCTTTTCCAAACAATTTCATTCCTGAAATTCTCCGCCCCAAACACCGCGTCCAGCAAGATCTTCAGGTAATGGCTCGCCGTCGGGTCGCAGTGCAGGTACAGGCTGCCCGTGGGTTTTAGCACGCGGTGCAGCTCGATCAGGCGGACGGCCATCATGGCCAAATAGGCCATCATGTCATTGTCGCCCAAGAATGACCGCATGGCGCGCAGCATGGTGGAGGCTGCCGCATTGCCGCAGCGCATCACGTCGCCAAAGGCCACTTCGGCGCTGTCGTTCCAGTGCCAAGTGTCGTCAAACGCCTCGATCTGGGCGGCTGAGTTGCCGCCTGCGGGGCCTTTGAACAGAATGTTGTAGCTGGCATTGGAATTGAAGGGCGGGTCTAGGTAGATCAGGTCAATACTGGCATCTTTGATGCTGTCGCGCAGCACCTGCAAATTGTCGCCGTAAAACAGATGGTTCATGGTTCAAAGGCAGGGGTTTCCCCCGCCCCCCTAAAAATCACTTCATTCAAATGCGGGCCTAGCTTGCGGCCAAAGGCCCTAAGAAACGGTAAAACTTCAAAAAATCGTTGCGCGGGGCCTGAAATGCTAGGCCCCGCGCAAAGGGTGTTAGTCTGCGATCACATCTTGGCGTTGCTGGCCCAGACCTGCAATGCCCAGTTCGACGACATCGCCCGCTTTCAAAAACTGCGGCGGCTTCATGCCCAGGCCCACGCCGGGCGGGGTTCCGGTGGAAATCACATCGCCCGGATGCAGCGTCATGAACTGCGACAGATAGCTGACAAGGTGTTTGACGCCGTAAACCATGGTCTTGGTCGAGCCGTTCTGCCGTGTGACGCCATTGACCGTGAGCCACATGGCCAGATCTTGCGGATCGGCGACCTCGTCGCGGGTCACCAGATAGGGGCCGATCTGGCCGAAGTTGTCGCAGGATTTGCCCTTGGTCCACTGGCCGGCCCGTTCGGCCTGAAATGCGCGTTCGGACACGTCATTGGTGATGGCATAGCCTGCGACATAATCCAGCGCGTCAGCTTCGGCCACGTATTTGGCGGGTTTGCCGATGATGACGGCCAGCTCCACCTCCCAGTCGGTTTTCTCGGAGGTGCGGGGGATGATGATCGGGTCGTTCGGGCCGCAGATGGCCGAGGTGGCCTTCATAAAGATAATCGGTTCGACCGGTACCTTTGCGCCGGTTTCGGCGGCATGGTCGGAATAGTTCAGGCCGATGCAGATGAACTTGCCCGTGCCTGCGACGCAAGGCCCAAGGCGGGTGGCGGCGGGCACCACCGGCAGGGTAGACGCATCCAGCCCCCGCAGCATGGCAAGGCCGGTGTCTGACAAGACAGCCCCGCCGATATCAGGCACAAGGCCGGTCAGGTCGCGGATCGTGCCGTCTGTGTGCAGCAGTCCCGGATGTTCGGCCCCTGTCGGGCCGTGGCGCAGAAGTTTCATTGTCGTCCCCCCTTAAATATTGGCCCAACCGCCGTCGATCACATGGGCGACACCGGTGGTATAGCTGGATTCGTCGCTGGCCAGATAGACGACCAGATTGGCAATTTCTTCGGCCTTACCGATGCGGCCGATGGGTTGGCGGGCGATAAAGGCGGCTTTGGCGGCCGCATAATCGCCAGTGTCGCGCAGACGCTGATCCAGCGACGGGCTTTCCACGGTGCCTGGGCAGATCGCATTGGCGCGGATGCCTTTGGTGACAAAATCAGCGGCAATGGATTTGGTCAGGCCGATCACGCCCGCCTTGGTGGCCCCATAGACAAAGCGGTTGGGCGCGGCGATGACCGATCCTGCGACCGAAGCCATGTTGATGATCGACCCGCCGCCTTGCGCAATCATGGCCGGCAGGAAGGCTTTGCACATGCGGTACATGGCCGTCATGTTCAGATCCATCGAAAAGGCCCATTGATCCTCGTCACAGTCTAGGATTGTACCCGCTGCCACAAAGCCCGCGCAGTTGAACAGAATGTTCACCCCGCCGATTTCGGCTGCCGCCTCTTCGACGGCGGCTTTGTTGCGCACGTTCAACAGGCGGGTTTGCAGGCCAAGGCTGGCCAGATGTTCCAGCGATGTGGCGTTGATATCGGCGGCGATGACCTTTGCCCCCTCGCGGTGCATGGCAAGGGCGGATGCAAGGCCAATCCCCTGCCCCGCCGCTGTTACCAACGCTGTCTTGCCCGTCAGTCTGCCCATGTCATCCCCCGTTTAAATGTTATGCACGGGCGCTTGGCCCGAATTGGCGCGGTAGGGCCGGCTGACATCAGTCAGCGTGGCCTCTAGCGCCTCGACCTGCAAGGATAAGGCCCCGCCACCTGCCAAAACAATCTCGACCATGCCGCCCTGTTCCTTGGGGCTAAAGCCCACCGACAGCAGCGACAAAACCGCGTCGTGATCGCCGCGGTCGACGTTCTGGCTGCGCACACCCAAAACCGTGTCAAACACCAGCAGGCTGCGGACGCGTTCAAAGGGGCGGCCCTTGCGCTTGGCGGCGGGGCTGTCCTCCCACCGGAAGCGGTTCAGCAAAAGCGCAAAGCGGTGCTGGCGCTTGGCATAGGTCATTTCCGTTATCGGAAAGACCGCGTCTTGGACAAGGGCGGCAAGTACTTCGAGATCCCGCATCTCTTGGGCGATCAACCGCAGGGGCGCATCGTCGCCATCTTGAAAGCGGGCATCAAGGTTCATGAGTTGATCCGTTCAATTTGGGCCCCGCAGGCGCGCAGTTTTTCTTCCAGCCGCTCATAGCCACGATCTAGGTGATAAACACGGCTTACCACCGTTTCCCCTTCGGCAGCCAGCGCCGCCAGAATAAGACTGACCGAGGCGCGCAGATCGGTCGCCATCACCCGCGCGCCTTTCAGACGCGGCACTCCGGTGACTTTGGCGGTGCCGCCATGCACCTCGATCTTGGCGCCCATGCGGGTCAGTTCAGGAGCATGCATGAAGCGGTTTTCGAAAATACGCTCTTCCAGCACCGACGTGCCCTCGGCCGTGCACAAAAGCGCCATCATTTGCGCTTGCAGGTCGGTAGGAAAACCGGGGAAGGGTTCGGTCACCACATCCACCGCCCGCACGCGGCCGTTCTTGCGCGCGACGTTCAAGCCGCGCTCGGTTTGGGTGACCGACACGCCTGCCGCATCCAGCTTTTCCGCAAAGGCCCCGACCAGTTCCAAAGTGCCGCCCAAGCATTCCACCTCGCCACCGCAAATGGCGGGCACCAGCATATAGGTTCCCAGTTCGATCCGGTCTGTCACCACGGGATGGGTGGCGCCACTCAACCGATCGACCCCCTGAATGGTGATGGTGGACGTCCCCTCGCCCTCAATCTGCGCGCCCATTTTGCGCAGGCAACGGGCCAGATCGACGATTTCCGGCTCGCGCGCGGCATTTTTCAACACAGTGGTGCCCTTGGCCAAAGTGGCGGCCATCAGCGCGTTTTCCGTGGCCCCAACCGAGACGAAGGGGAAATCCACCACAGCCCCGCGCAGCCGCCCACCGGGGGCCTTGGCATGCACATAGCCATCGCGCAGGTCCAGCTCGGCCCCCATCGCTTCAAAGGCTTTCAAATGCAAATCGACGGGGCGCGCACCTATGGCACAGCCACCGGGCAACGACACCACCGCATGGCCATCGCGCGCCAGCATTGGCCCCAGAACAAGGATCGAAGCGCGCATCTTGCGCACGATATCGTAATCCGCCGTATGATTGGCGATGGTGTGCGACGACATGGCCAAAACCAGCCCGTCCTGCAAGCTGGCGACCTCGGCCCCCAAAGACTGCAAAAGCTGCGTCATGGTGGCAATGTCAGACAGGCGCGGCGCATTGGTCAGGGTCAGCGGTTCTTCCGACAAAAGCGTGGCAGGCATCAGCGTAAGGCAGGCGTTCTTGGCCC
>CAIMWI010000026.1 GCA_903845215.1 uncultured Rhodobacterales bacterium
GGGATTTGGTTTCACCACTCAACCTGTCCGCTGCGGCCCGCGCATCAAAGTGGAAGTAGCTGCGCTGAAGCATGGCCAGGCTGGTGCCCATGTTGTCAGCCAGTTCCTGTGCATTGCGTTCATCTTGCACCTGACGTGTGGCATAGCTGTGGCGGCAGCTGTAGATTCCACGATTGCGCCCTGACTTGGGATCTTTGCGCAGCCCCGCCAAGTTCAGCGCACCCGCCACGCCACTGTCGAAGGTGTTGAACATGGCACCATCGGGCAGGGCCATGACAAAATCCTCTGGACCAGCATTGGGGCAACGCAGTTTGCGGCGTTCCAGCACGTATCGCACAGTGCGCAGCGGTACCATGTAACGGCAGCCTGTCTTGCCCTCCACGTAAAGTTCAACCATCTCCACCCCAGCCTTGGATTGGAAGAAGGCCACATCCTTCCACCTTAACCCGCGCATGACCTTGGTTTTCTCATCGCGTTTGAACAGTTCATGCTCGCGCAGACCGCTGTTGAACATGATCAGCAGATAATCCTGTATGGCCTCGCGCCGCCAACGTTCCTTGGTGCCAATGCCATCTGCCTTGACCCAGCCAGTCATGAAGTGGCGCAGCGCCACATATTCATGCCGTTCAAAATGCGGATAGGCACGTTCGCGTGTTTCCCGCTTGGTCAGCTTGACGTTGGCCACCTCAGGGATTGACCCAGCCTTCATCCATTCACGACTGCAGGCAAATTTGAGGATACCCCGCAGCGGGACATTTTCACCGTTTATGGTCTGCGGGCTGGGTGCCCGGGCCTTGTGCGCCATCTTGCGTTTGATCATCTGGCCGTTGCGTTCGTAGTCGTATTCCACTTCCTTGGAACCCGGCCCAGTGACCCAATAATCCCGCCGCCAGCTGCGATACTGGGCGATATCACTGGCCTTGATGGTGTCGATGGGCTTGTTGCCAAAGTAGGGATTGAGATAGCGTTCAACCACCGGTTCATAATCGATCACCGTGCGTTCATTGCGTGATCCAGCCCGCACCTCTGCCCGCAGTTCCTTGAGCCATGCATCAGCTGCGTCTTTGAACATCACCACAACGGCTGTCAGCCCATGTTTGTAACGAAAGTACATGTCCTCATAGATCAGGATCACTTTGTCTTTGGCAGTCTTTTCATTGGCTGTGCGCAGGCTCACAGTATGCCTGCCGCCATCGGGCAGCCTGATATCAGCCTGCCAGTTCTTGCTATCGCGGCGATGGTACAGGGTTATGTCCCCATCGCGCAGTTTCATGCCGGTCATCGTTTGCCTCACAAGTGCTATCAACAATTGTGTGGTCAGCAGCGGATTATTCCTACCTAAATTATTGGCGAACATGGAAAATATTTGGCGCGGGTGGCTTGGGATGAAAAGGGCGACGGGTGTTGGCGACGCTGACGCCGCTTTTAAATCGTCACCCAACCAAGGCATACACCATGAGCGACGGGCTTGATGCGATCCGTGTCATATGTCCTGAGGCCTGCGCGGTGGCGTGGTTTTGTCCAGCGTCCAAGCCCGTTCGACCACTTGCGTCAAGAGATCGGGTGGGCCGCACAAAAACGTCATGTGCCCTTCGCTCGGCTCTTCGCTCCACGTCAAGGTATGCGCCAAACCCGCCGCTTCTGCCAGCACAGCGCAGGCGGCCACATCCCAGATATGTTCGCCAAATCCCAGATATAGATCGCTTTCCCCCATGATCACGGCAGCCAGGCTGATCACGGCGGAACCGGAGCGTTTGTCTGCCAACTTCAGATCACGACGCACGATGTCGGTGACAGCATGATCGAGGTCGACCGGCATCCATGTCGAGACGCCGGTATGGCACATTGACGGTTCGGTCGTGTGGCGCAAACGGTTAAAAGGCTTGCCGTTCACCAAGAGGGGACAGCCCGTTTCGGTTGACAGGATAAGATCAGCCGAAGGTATCGCAATCGCTGCAGCGCGGTGATCGGGTCCGATCATGGCAATCGACACAGCCCAGTCCCGCCCGCCCAAGACAAAGTTATGCGTACCGTCAATCGGGTCCACAACCCATACAAAGCCGCTGCTGCCAGATTTGCGCAGCCCTTCCTCCCCGAACAATCCGTCTTGCGGAAAAGCGCCTTCCACGCGGGATGCCACGAGCGCCTCCACCTCACGGTCGGCATTGGTTACGAAATCAAGCCTGCCCTTCATATCCACAGACAGGTTCTGTGCTAACCTTTGCCGCGACAGGGCCAATTTGGCAGTTTCCTGCGTGATGGCGGTCAAAACCTGCATCCGCTCGCTTTGGGTCATCGGGTGTTCCTGTGCGTTGGCTAATCGTTTAGCCGTGCACCTACCCTCTTTGCGTCACGAAATCATGTCGCACAACTGCTGTCACCAAATCTCCACGGATCAGAATCATTTTCATCAATCGCCTGTCATGCGGGTGGCTCAGCCTGCGGAAACTGCGATCTCTTTAGCCCCATCAGGAGGACGACATGACGCTTCGCTCTTTGCTGCTTGCTGCATCGGTGATCTGTGCCGCCAATGCACCCGCCTTTGCCTTTGATCCGGTCGGCGCGCCCGATTTCAACATCACCACGACGATTGACCTCAAAGCCCTGACCAGTGCCGATTTCTACGACATTCTGACGCCCTTGGCGGCGCAGGATGGCACGGTGGTGTTTTATGACTTTGGCGAATCGGAAAAGGATCTGTTTGCCGAGATCATCCGCCGGTTTGAGGCGAAGTACCCCGGCGTGACGATCGACTATCATCAGGTCGATGGCGAACAGGCTGTGCAACAGTTGATCGCGGCCAAGCAGGCTGGTCAGCCCGCGCCGGTTGACCTGTTCTGGATGCCCAATGGTCAGGTCCGTGTGGCCAACGAAGCGGGTGTTATTGCCAACCTGCCGCTTAACACCATGTTGCCCTCGGCCCCCGACCTGAACCAGAATGCCGCTACCGTATCGCGCGGATATGTTCACAACGGTGTCGTGGCCCCGTTCCACCGCAACCAGACCGCCATCGCTTTTGACACCCGCGTCGTGGCTGAAGGCACTGAGCCCAAGAGCTTCCCGGAGCTTTTGGCCTATGCCAAGGCCAACCCGATGAAGGTAGCCTTGACCG
This sequence comes from uncultured Rhodobacterales bacterium, assembly GCA_903845215.1. GTDB lineage: Bacteria > Pseudomonadota > Alphaproteobacteria > Rhodobacterales > Rhodobacteraceae > Stagnihabitans. Next base: position 3,113 of record CAIMWI010000026.1, read on the forward strand.
ATCCGACCAAGGGTGGTTCGGGTTCGGGCTTTCTTGAAACCGCGATCCTGGCCATGGCGACCAAGGAGTGTCAGGAGCGCCTTTATGATTACACGCTGACGGAAGACGAGGCCAAAGCTTGGGCCGCTGGCCCCTGCCTTGATCCGGTTCTGGCCTATTTTAAGGAATTGAAGCCGGTTGTCGAATTCACGAACGGCAACTCGGACACGCTTAATCTGTTCACAAATGGCGAAATCAACGTTGGCACTGTTTGGGAAGACATGGTGTTCGATTTCATTGGCCGCGGGCTGATCCCGCCGACAGTGAAGGCACGTCTGATGACAGAAGGCGAAGTGGGTGACGGCGACGGCGCGATGATCCCTTCGGGCGCCGTGCACTTGGCTGGCGCATTGCTGTTCATGGATTACCTGATGTCGGACGAAATCCAACTGTACAAACTTAGCGTCAACGGCTCGCGTTCGGCCCGCACCAAACTGGATATCGCCAAGGCACTCGGCCCGGATGTTGTCGCCCGACTGGTGCCGCAAGATCAGTATGACGCGCTGGCGCGTCCGCGTATTGTGGGCACCGTGACCAGTGCTGCTGCTGCACGGTTTGTCACAGAAATCTTGCAAGCCAAGTAAACGGTAAGAACCAAAAGGCTGCGCGCTCATTGCGGCGCGCAGCCTGATCTTCGTAAAGGGGTACGTGGTGGCTAATGTCCAGATCATAGGTTTGCGTAAGACCTTTGGCCCGACCGTGGCCGTGGACGACTTTTCCTTGACCGTGGCCGAGGGAGAGTTTGTGGCGCTTCTGGGGCCTTCGGGCTGCGGTAAGACAACAGTGATGCGCATGATCGCCGGCATCACGGATCCGGATCAAGGTCAGATTACGCTTTCGGGGCAGCGGATTGACGCGCTGATGCCCGAGCGCCGCCACGTCGGCCTGGTCTTTCAATCCTACGCTTTGTTTCCGCATATGTCTGTCGCTCGCAATGTTGCCTTTGGGCTGAAGATGCGTCGCCAGACGGCAGGGCAAATCGCCGTCAAGGTGGCTGAAACTTTGGCGCTTGTTGATATGTCCAGCTATGCTGACCGGCTGCCGCGCGAATTGTCGGGGGGCCAGCAGCAACGTGTGGCACTGGCCCGCGCCATCGCGATCGAGCCGCGCCTTTTGTTGCTGGACGAACCCCTGTCAAACTTGGATGCCAAGTTGCGCGAACAGTTGCGCGACGACCTCAAGGCGCTGCAACGTCGCCTTGGCATTACCACGATCCATGTGACTCATGACCAATCCGAAGCGATGGCTCTGGCCGATCGGGTCGTGGTGATGAATGCCGGGGCCATTGTGGAAGTTGGCACCCCCCGCGATCTATACCAAACCCCAAAAACCCGCTTCACTGCGCAGTTTCTTGGGCATACCAACATCATACCGGCCCGCGTGCAATTTGGCCGCATGATCACCCCTTGGGGTGAGCTGTTGGGCGCGGCACCTTTGGGGGCGGGGGCCGTGCAACTGTCTGTCCGCCCCGAAGATCTCGGACTGGCAGCCTGTGATCAGGGCGCGGGTCACGTGACGGAAGTTACTTTCCTTGGGGCCGAGGTTGAGCACCGTATTGCCATCGCGGGCTTAATGCTGCGGAGCCGGTCAAGTGGCCGGGATGCGCCCGTTCATCCTGTGGGCACCAAGGTTGTCTTAAGCTTTCCGGCCGACCTGCACCATTTGTCGCAAGAGCCTGCCCTATGACCATCACGCGGACGACGCTTTGGCTGCTGCTGCTGCCCGGCGTGGGCTATCTTGTGCTGTTTTTTGGCCTGCCTTTGGTATTGGCACTGTTGACCAGTCTTGGCATGGGCACGATTGGCACGAATGAGGGCTTTACGCTGCGCCATTATGCGGACCTGTTTTCAGACAGCGTTTACCGGGACGGCATCCGGTATTCCCTGTATATTTCGGTCGCGCCGACCTTGGCCAGTTTGGCGGTTGCCCTTCCGCTGGCGGTGGTCCTTCAGGCAACATTCCCCGGCAAGAAGCTGTTCTTGACGCTCTACAAAGTGCCGCTCGTGGTGCCTGGCATCGTGGCTGCCTTTATTGTGATGATCCTGTTTGACCGCGGTGGCGAGATGTCGCGGATTTTGAAACCGGTTGGTCTGAGTTTGCCCAAACTGGTGCGTGATGATTGGTCACTTGGGGTGATCATCGCACTGGCGTGGAAATCGATCCCCTTTATGACGCTGATCATCGGCGGTGCGCTGGCCTCCATCCCTGCCGATCTGGCCGCTGCCGCCCGCAGCCTTGGTGCCAACCGCCGCGTGGTGTTTTGGCAGATCGAACTTCCCATGGCCCTGCCGGGCATCACGGCGGCCGTGCTCTTGGTATTTGTGGGATCGACAGGGGCATTTGCGGTGCCGTCTTTGCTGGGGCCGATCTATCCCAAACCGCTATCGGTCTGGATGTATGAGGCAGCCTACCAACAAAATGACTGGGGTTTAGCCACCGCCATGGGCATTGTCATGTCAGCCATCGCCTGTGCGGTATTGCTTATTTACTATCGTTTAACCCACGGCCTGAACCGCGCAATTGGCGGAGAAACGCGATGAAGGGGCGCTGGCTGTCCATTGGTCTTTATAGCGCCTTAGCGCTGACTTTGCTGGCGCCGATGGTGGTCGCGGCCCTGTGGTCTTTGGTTGATCCCAAGGGGGGCTGGTTTGCGCCTGACATCGTGCCCCGCGCCATATCCTTGCACCATTGGCAGGCCATCGGGCTGGACCGCAGTCTTTTGAACAGCATCGGCTTGTCGGTGGTGATTTCGCTGGCTGTCACGGCATTATCGGGCCTGCTTGCCCTGCCCACCGCCTATGCTTTGGCAAAAATACCCTTTCGTGCCAAACGGGCGATCGAGATGTTCATTCTCGCCCCGCTGATCGTGCCGGGCTTGATCGTGGGGATCGGCATTGGATACTTGTTTTTCCGGGTCGGCCTTGCCTATTCGGTGCCCGGGGTCATCCTGGCACAGACCATCGGCACTTTGCCCTTCATGATACGCATACTCTCGGCGACGCTCGAGGCTATTCCTGCCGACCTGATCTTTGCTGCCCGCAGTCTGGGCGCGACACCGTTTAAAGTCGGCCTTCATATCGTGGCGCCACTGGCTTGGCCGGGTTTCATCGCCGGCGGGATGCTGACGTTCGTGTCAAGCTTTGAAGAGTTTGAAAAAACCTTCATCGTCGGTGCCCCGCAAGTGGAAACACTGACCGTAAAGCTTTGGGCTGTGCTGGGCGGCAAAGTCATGATCTTTCCCAATGCCGCCGTCGTCACCTTTATCGTTCTGGTGCCCACGGTGCTGATTTTCTTCCTCGCCGAACGCGCGATGCGCAATGACGGAGCCCTTGCCGCCGGCATGGGAAAACTTTAACCAATGGGTCTAGAAATGTTCAAACTGCTCCACAGCGAAACCGGTTTTATCCATGTCTGCGGGCATCGAGGCAATTCCATTGCCGCCCCGGAAAACACCCTCGCCGCCTTGACCGCCACGCGCGACTGTGGCGGCACCAGTGCCGAGATTGATGTCGTGCTCACCTTGGACGGCGAATTGGTGCTGCTGCATGACGATTTTCTTGACCGCACCACCAATGGCAAGGGTCTGGCCTCGCGCGCTACGTTGGCGCAGATGCGCGCACTGGATGCAGGCCGCTGGTTCAGCCCCGCTTTTGCGGGCGAGCGAGTGCCCACCTTGGCCGAAGCCGTGGCCCATGCCGCCGCGATTGGCTTGGGTTTGGTGGTGGAAATCAAAGAATTCCAAAACCTTGAGGGCACCTATGCCCGCATCGCCGACCTGGTGGACACCACTGATATTCTCGACCATGCGATCTTTATCTCTTTTGACCACACGGTCCTTAAAACGCTCAAAGACCGCATCCCCGCCGTGCGCACCGAAGGCATCCTGCATGCCCGCCATGTTGATCCGGTGGGCCTTGCGCGCGCCGCGCGGCTGGATTCCGTGTCGGTCGAACATGGGATGTTTCGCGCCGAAGACGGGCATTCCCTGCACGCCGCAGGCATCGCGGTGCGCCACCATTTCCAGCGGCCCCAGACCTATGCGCTTTATGACGCCGCAGGTCTGGATCTGATGGCCGGCGTGGTTGACCTGCTTGCGTCTGGCGCGGTGGATACCATTTCCGGCGATGATGTGACCTGGTTGGCCGATCTGGCGCGCAAGGCTGGAAAGCTTGCGGTCTAAGATGAGGCTCGCCAGCCCCTATCCTTGCGGGATAGGGGTTGCCTGGGGCAGGGGGGCTGCGTGTGGGGCCGACATCTTCAGGATCTGAAGAAGTTAGTATGGATCGCCCAATCGGCCGCCCGCCCGCTCAAGCCTTCGTAAGCATGACCGGATCCGGTTGCCCATCCGCCAAGATCACCGGATTGAGGGTGCTGTCATGCAGCGCAATATAGGGTTCAAAGCATATGAAGATGAAGCCGCCCGAGCTTTCCATCAAATCCTCCATCTGGTTGAAGATGGCTTTGCGCTTAGCCTCGTCTTGTTCGGCCAAGCTTTTTTGATAGAGCGCCTCGACCGCCGCGCCCTTGACCGCCAAAAGGCCAAGCCCCAGCCGGCGGCACAAAGTGATGATATCGCGGTATCGCAAAGCCCAGCCCCTCGCGCCCGAGACCGGCACCGCCAGATAAACATCATCAAACAGCGCCTGCCGCCCTGTCATCGGCCCGACATGCAAGCCGCCTAGGTTGATTCTATCAGACAACAGGAGGTTTTTATGCGTAATACCCCTTCAGATCGTCCCGATATTCGGACGGTTATCGCCGAGCGCGTCTCGCGCCGCGGCTTTTTGCTCGGCTCCGGCGCGGCCTTGGGCGCCGTTGCTGCGCAAGGTTTTGTCGGCTCGCTGTTTTCCGGTGCGGCCCATGCACAGGACGCCGCCTCGAGCCTGATGTTCAGCGAATTGACCCGCGTGTTTGACGACAATCACCATGTCGCAGACGGCTATGACGCCCGCGTTGTCGTTGGCTGGGGCGATCCGATGAAGGCGGGCGATGGCCCAATTGATGTCGGCACCATGACCGCCGCCCAACAGGCCAACCGCTTTGGCTATAACTGCGATTACGTCGCCTACATGCCGCTGCCGCGCGGCTCGCAAGCCTCGGACCATGGGCTGCTGTGCGTGAATAACGAATATGTCTCGGCGAATGTGATGTTCCCCGGCATGACCGAGGATGACGTGCCCACAATGCTGACCGCCGAACAGGTGGCTTTGTGCAACATGTCGATCGGCCATTCGGTTGTGGAAATCAAGCGGGTGGATGGCGTCTGGGGCGTCGTGCAGGACAGCGCGATGAACCGCCGCTTTACCCTTGAAACTGAGTTTGCCATTTCCGGCCCGGTTGCCGGCCATGACTGGATGAAGACCAGCTATGATCCGACCGGCACCAAGGTGCGCGGCACGAATTACAACTGCGGCGGCGGCGTGACCCCATGGGGCACGGTCCTGACCTGCGAAGAGGGCGCCTCTGATACCTTCGGTGGCGACATCGCAACCACCGCCTTCCCCGAAGTGCTGGAGCGTTACGGCTTTGACGGCTCGGACTATTACGCCCGCGCCAAGTTTGACCCGCGCTTTGACATCTCCAAAGAGCCGAACGAGCCGAACCGTTTCGACTGGGTGGTCGAGATTGACCCCTATGAGCCTACCTCGACCCCGGTAAAGCGCACCGCGCTGGGCCGTATGGCGCATGAGGCCGCGACCACCGTTCTGAACAAGGATGGCCGCGTTGTGGTCTACATGGGTGATGATGACTACTTTGAATATGTCTACCGCTTTGTTTCCGAAGGCACCTATGATCCGGCAAACCCGGCTTCGGGCAAGGATTTGCTGGACGCGGGCACGCTCTCGGTTGCGGTCTACAACGCTGATGGCACGATGAACTGGCTGCCGATGGTGCAAGGCACCGGCCCGCTGACGGCCGAAAACGGTTTTGCGACCCAAGCCGACGTGCTGCTGAAAACCCGTCTGGCGGCGGATGCCCTTGGCGCGACGCCGATGGACCGCCCGGAGGATATGGAAACCAACCCGGTCACTGGCCGCGTCTATGCGATCATGACCAAGAACAAGAAGATGAGCGCGGACAAGCTGAATTCGGTCAACACCCGGCCCGAGAATTTCTGGGGCCATATCGTCGAGATGATCCCGCCGGGCGGCGTCGGCGCCGATGCCGACCATACTGCCGACAGCTATACTTGGGATCTGTTCGTTCTGGCCGGCAACCCGAAGGATCCGGCGACGGGCTCGACCTTCCACCCGGCGACCACCGACAACGGTTGGTTCGTGACCCCGGACAATCTGACCTTTGATCCCAAGGGCCGGATGTTTGTCGCCACCGATGGCGCGAATGACTTTGACATTCCCGACGGCGTTTACGGTGTGGATACCGAAGGTGCGGCCCGCGGATTGCCAAAGCTGCTGTTCACCTGCCCGATGGGCGCCGAGGCGACGGGTCCCTGCTTTACCCCAGACGGAACCACTCTGTTCGTCTCGGTCCAGCACCCCGCCGAAGACAGCGCGACCCTGGAAGAGCTGACCACCCGCTGGCCCGACTTCACCGGCACCAACCTGCCGCGTCCGGCCGTTGTGGCGATCACCCGTCAGGACGGCATGGAAGTGGCCAGCTAAGGGCCACGGCTGCCTCAAGGTTTCCTTCGATCCCTGGTCGGATCGAAGGAAATCCTCGCGTTTACTTTCTTGCCCAATTTGACTTCAATCGAATTTGGCCGCGCCTGCCTGCCTTTTCTTTCGATCTGGGTGAGAACAGCGTCAGCACCGATTGGAAGTCATAGGACTCCTTAAGCGTCGTCTTCGGACCACTCGACCTCGTCACTATGCCTGTATGAAAACTGCGCTGCGACAACATGTCGGGGGCAACGTTTTTGAAGAGATAGTTTGCAGTGTCTGCAAAGGCCGTGAATATCAGCACTTTCTTGTTGCAGGGGTTCAGCGGTGTGTCACTCAGAAGGATGTGCTAGTCGTGGATTATGTCGACAGCGCCGTACCGGTATTGGCTAGAATGGCTGCAAAGCGGCGAGCGGGGTATCGAGCCCTCGGCTACGTGATGAAATAGCAGCGCCCTGCTGTCGGTGGAGAGTATGGGACGTGAATGCGGCCGCAATCATAGATGACATTGGCAATAAGAACGGTGATAAATCTGCCAACTTTGTCCACGATTTGTCGTTTAGACACGGCAAAGCTGGCGAGTATCAAATCACACACAGGCGAACAGGTTTCGATATGCCCCAAACATCTTCAGATACTGAAGTTGTTGGCGATCTGTTGGTCTGTGCATTCGACGGGGAACACGGCGATGAGATACCGCAATCAGTGGCTCCATCAGTGTGAGCGCATACACTATTATAGTGTATCAGCACGTCTTCAAGAATGCCTTGTTTGATGCTCAAAGGCTGGCAATACCATGCAAGCCCAAGCACTTTGCACCTCGGCCTGCGCTTATGCCCCTCAAGTTTAGTCATTCTTGGTATCTTTGTCCCGTTCACGCATTGTCGTTTCAACACGACATTTGCAGTGAGTATCAAATCACACCGTTACGAACCGTTCGCCCCATGGCCCAAACATCTTCAGATCCTGAAGTTGTTGGCGATCTGTTGGTCTGTGCATGCGCCGCGTAACATCGCGATGGGATAGCTCACCACATCGTCACCACCGCAAAATCTGTTTGAAATCTGTATCTGCACGCACAGTTTTGCATGATTTTGCCATACAGGAATCATATCCGCACCGTGGCAGACCGCGACAAGCATAAACCGCAGCTATTACGCTGGGTTAGTTTGCAAATTATAGCGATTTCAGTGAGTTAAGTGGTGCCCAGAGCCGGAATCGAACCAGCGACACGCGGATTTTCAATGCTTTTTGATAC
>CAIMWI010000027.1 GCA_903845215.1 uncultured Rhodobacterales bacterium
CCCCGGGGCCAGACTTGCGACATGCTGCAGGTTTTTTCTGGACCATAGCATGACTTAAGGGTAACTTGACCAAAACGGGGCGATACGACCCCGAGAGCAGAGGCAGCATGGCGTTTCCTGAGCGGTTTTCGAACCTGCCAGACTATGCGTTTCCGCGTTTGCGGAAGCTCCTTGACAGTCACGCCCCCGGCGCGGACCCCATTGCCATGACCATTGGCGAACCGCGCCACCCGATGCCCGATTTTGTGGCGCCGATCTTGGCTGCCTCGGTGGCCGATTTTGGCGTTTATCCGCCCAATGATGGCACGCCAGACCTTTTGGCCGCGATCTCTGGCTGGATCATGCGGCGCTATGGGGTGACGGTCTTGCAAGACCGCTTGATGGTGCTGAACGGCACGCGCGAGGGCTTGTTCACTGCAGCCGTCGCCATAGCGCCCGAGGAAAAGCGGGGCAAAAAGCCGGTCGTCTTGATCCCCAACCCGTTTTATCAAGTCTACGCTGTGGCCGCCGTCACCGCAGGGGCAGAGCCCGTCTATGTGCCCGCCGTGGCCGCCACTGGCCACTTGCCAGACTATGCCAGCCTGCCGGCAGAGATCTTAGATCGCACGACCGTGGCTTACCTTTGCTCTCCGGCCAATCCCCAGGGGGCTGTGGCCAGCCGCGCCTATTGGGCCGCGCTTTTGGCCCTGGCCGAAAAGCATGATTTTGTCATCTTTGCCGATGAATGTTACTGCGAAATATGGCGCAACGCCCCGCCGCCCGGGATTTTGGACGTGGCGGCAGAAGTGGGCGCTGATCCAGAGCGGGTCTTTAGCTTCCATTCCTTGTCCAAACGCTCGAACCTACCCGGCTTGCGGTCGGGCTTTGTGGCAGGCGGAGCGAAAGGCATCGCCCAAATCCGCAAATTGCGCGCTTTCGCGGGGGCGCCCGTTCCTCTGCCTGTGCAGCGCGTGTCAGAGGCCGCTTGGCGCGATGAGGCGCATGTGATCGCCAATCAGGCACTTTACCAAGAAAAATTCGTCATGGCCGAGGCGATCTTCTCGGGCCTTCAAGGCTTTGTCATGCCAGAGGGCGGCTTTTTTCTGTGGCTGCCCGTCGAGGATGGCGAGGCCGCCGCCCTCAAGCTGTGGCGCGACACCGGCGTGCGGGTGTTGCCCGGCGCTTATCTGTCGCGCGATGCGTTGGGGGGGAACCCCGGCACAAATTACATCAGGGTGGCACTGGTCGCCCCCAAAGAAGAAATGCAGCAGGGGCTGATAAAGCTTCGCGACTGCCTTTACGGTTAAAGGGAACACTATGGCCTCTTATCAAGCCCGTCAGCGCGACCCCCTTCTGGATCAAAGCGTTCAAGCCATGCTGGAACGGCGGGGGCGCGAAGCCTTGGGGCTGGGCTTGATCGCCTTAAGCGCTGCTTTTGCACTGATGTTGGCGACTTATTCGGCCAATGATCCAGGGTGGATGGTGGCCACCGACCAAGCGGCGCATAATCTGTTGGGCCGGTTGGGGGCTTCGGTGGCCTCGACTTTGATGACGGTCGGTGGGCTTGGCTCTTGGTGTATTCCCACCGTGATGGTGGCTTGGGGACTGCGCTTTGCCAGCCACAAGGGCGCAGACCGCGCCGTATCGCGCATCATGTTTGCCGTGATCGCTGTGGCTATGGGGTCTGTTTACGCTGCCACATTGGTACCCGGGGCCAGCTGGCCGCATTCCTTTGGCTTGGGCGGGCTTTTTGGCGATACGATCTTGGCCTCGTTGCTTAACATTATGCCCGGCAGCGCGGCTGTCGCCCTTAAAATGCTGACGTTGCTTATCGCTGCAGCCTTCGTGGCGCTTATGCTGTATGTCACGGGCTTTACCACGGTAGAGTTGCACAGGATCGCGCGGTTCTTGGCCTTTGGGTTGTTGGTCGCCTTTAACGGGCTGCTGCTGGCGATGGGCCGTGGGGCCTATAGTGCGGGTACAGCTGCCCAAACCATGGGTGCACGCTTGCAAGACCGCCGCGCCGATAACGCGCGGCGCGCCGCGGAAGATTACGCCCAGCGCCAAAGCGCCAGAGACCTGGCCCGTGCGGCAGCCATTGGCACTGCCCGCATGGTCGACGCCGAGGACGATGCGCTGGCAGCCCCCTTGGGCAAAACGTCGCATTTGCACGCCGATGCCCGTCTGACACCGCCCCCCGCCGCACCGCGCCGTTCCTTGGTCAGCCGCTTGCCCGGCTGGCTGGGGCGTAAAGCCGATATGGCCACCGATGATCTGATCGAGATCGACATGGACGATGATCTTGACAGCCCAAGCCAAGCCCCGATCAAGGCACGTCTGACCTCGATCATCCGTGCCCGCACCGGACAGGGAGAGGGAACGCCGTCTTTGACCGCCGAGGGCAAAGCCTTGGCACGCGCGCCCATTGGTGGCGATGTGCGCGCCTCGGGTCCGGGCCTGCGCCTGTCTGAACCGCCCGTGACAAAAGCCAAATCCACCACCGCCCAAGACAATGTCTGGCCCAACGCCGCCGAAGCAGCACAACCAACGGGGTGGAGCGGGTTTGACGCCAGCGCAGAGGACGAGGAAGACGAGGATCTTCAGGCCTTCTCGCGCAGCGCCTTGGCCGCTGACCACCGCCCGATCGCCCCCCTTGTACAATCCACTCTGAAACGCGCCGCCCCTTCGCGCCAGGCCTTGGCCGAAGCCCAGCCAAGCCTGAACTTTGATGCCAAGCCTCAGGCAGGGTCGGGGTATGAACTGCCACCTCTTAGCCTTCTGACGTCGCCTGCGATTGTACAACGCAACCAAGTCTCGACCGAAGCCCTACAAGAAAACGCCCGGATGCTGGAATCAGTGCTGGAAGATTACGGCGTGCGCGGCGAGATTGTGTCCGTCCGGCCTGGCCCTGTTGTCACCATGTACGAACTGGAACCGGCCCCGGGGCTGAAAGCCTCACGCGTGATTGGCCTGTCAGATGACATTGCCCGCTCGATGTCGGCCCTGTCCGCGCGCGTCTCGACTGTGCCGGGACGCACGGTTATCGGGATCGAATTGCCCAATGCCACGCGCGAAAAAGTTGTGTTGCGCGAAATTCTCGCTGCGCGCGAATTTGGCGACAGCGCCCTGCGCCTGCCCTTGGCCTTGGGCAAGGATATCGGTGGGGAACCCATCATCGCCAATCTGGCCAAAATGCCCCACCTTTTGATTGCCGGCACAACCGGATCGGGCAAGTCGGTGGCCATCAACACCATGATCCTGTCGCTGCTGTATAAGCTGACCCCGCAAGAATGCCGCCTGATCATGATCGACCCCAAGATGTTGGAATTGTCGGTCTATGACGGCATCCCGCATCTTTTGTCACCCGTGGTGACAGACCCCAAAAAGGCCGTCGTCGCCCTGAAATGGGTGGTCAGCGAGATGGAAGACCGCTACCGCAAAATGTCGAAAATGGGTGTGCGCAACATCGAAGGCTATAATGGCCGCGTGCGCGAGGCTTTGGCCAAGAACGAGATGTTCAAGCGCACCATCCAGACCGGCTTTGACGAAGACACCGGCGAACCGGTGTTTGAAACCGACGAATTCGCCCCCGTCACCCTGCCCTATATCGTGGTGGTGGTGGACGAAATGGCCGATCTGATGATGGTGGCGGGTAAAGAGATCGAAGCTTGCATCCAACGTCTGGCGCAAATGGCGCGGGCCTCGGGCATCCATCTGATCATGGCCACGCAGCGCCCCTCGGTCGATGTGATCACGGGCACGATCAAAGCCAACTTCCCGACACGGATTTCGTTCCAAGTCACCTCGCGCATCGACAGCCGCACGATCTTGGGCGAGCAAGGGGCCGAACAGCTGCTGGGCATGGGCGATATGCTGTATATGGCGGGCGGTGCCAAAATCACCCGCATCCACGGACCCTTTGTCAGCGACGAAGAGGTCGAAGAGATCGTCGCCCACCTGAAAAGCTTTGGGCCGCCCGAATATATGTCAGGCGTGGTCGAAGGCCCCGAAGACGAGGATGCGGCGGAAATTGACAGCCTCTTGGGCCTTGGTGGCGACGGCCTTGATGACACGCTTTATGACCAAGCCGTGGCCATCGTGGCCCGCGACCGCAAGTGTTCGACCAGCTATATCCAGCGCAAACTGGGGATCGGCTATAACAAGGCCGCCAAACTGGTGGAACAGATGGAAGAGCACAGCGTGATTACGGCGGCCAACCATGTGGGCAAAAGAGAGATCTTGATCGAGGAGAGGTGAAACCTTGGCCTCTGCCCCCCACCCCAAAGTCGATGCCTTTCTGGCCAAGCAAGACCGTTGGCAGGCCGAGCTGGTGGCCTTGCGCCAAATCCTGCAAGCCACGCCCCTAACGGAAGATTTTAAATGGTTTAACCCCGTGTATACCTTTAACGGAGCCAATCTGATCGCCATCGGTGGTCATAAGAACCATGCCCTGATCTCGTTCTTTAAAGGCGCGTTATTGGCCGACCCCGCAGGCCTGCTGCAGAAACCGGGCCCAAACAGCCAAGCTGGGCGGGTGATCAAATTCACCGACCCTGCCCAGATTGACAGCATGGCCCCTGCCCTGCACATTTTTATCAACGGGGCCATCGCGGCCGAACTGGCGGGGCTTAAGCCTGCCATGCCTTTGTCGCGCGATCTGACCTTTCCCCAAGCGCTGATCGACGCTTTTGATGACGACGCCGATTTCAAGGCCGCCTTTGATGCCCTCACCCCGGGCCGTCAGCGCGGGTGGAACTTGCTGTTCACCGCGCCAAAGCAAGACGCCACCCGCCGCACCCGCATCGCCAAAGCCAAACCTGCCATTCTGGCCGGACAAGGCCCCAACGATCGCTAAGCTTCCCTCTCTCTCATTTGGGTAAAAACATATCGGGGCGGCAGGGGCAGGCCACCGCTTCTCGCGGCGATGTGACGCTTTGGGGGGATGGCAGCGAGCATGCTTGGGCGTATAGTGGGCGGATGGAACATCTTCGCAGCATTGCAACCCTCGCCCTTATCCTCCTCCCCCTTGCTGCCAAAGCGGAGGCGGTGTCCTTGGCTGACCTGTCGGCCTATCTTAACAGCCTCACCACCGCCGAGGCGGAGTTTGTGCAAACCAATGCCGACGGCACTGCCGCAACGGGGCGGTTGATTTTGCAGCGGCCCTACCGCGCGCGATTTGAATATGACCCACCCGAACAAAGCCTTGTGCTGGCATCCGGCCAGATGGTGGCGATTTTTGATGCCAAATCTAACCAACCGCCTGAACAATATCCGCTGGCGCGCACGCCCTTGAACCTGATCCTGGGGCCAAAGATTGATCTGGCAGGCTCGGCTATGGTGGCCGCTCATGCCGAGGTGGGGGGCATGACCCATGTGTTGGCCCAAGACCCAAAGCACCCCGACTATGGCACGATCGAGTTGGTCTTTAGTGCCGCGCCCGTGGCGCTGACCCAATGGATCATCACCGATGACATGGGCGGGCAAACCACTGTCAGCTTGTCACCACTGCGCATCGGCGGCACCTATGACAGTGGGTTGTTTTCCATTGACGCCGAAACCACGCGCCGCGGCCTGCAAAACTAGCGCAGGCAGCGCGACAATTGGCTGTGATACAGACGCGCGCGGTTGCCCACTGCGGCGGCAACATCGACCAGCCAGCCCTTGGCCTTGTAGCTTTGCCGCGCATAGCCTTTGCGACCTTCGTGATAGGCCAGATATTGCCTTTGCGCATCTATTTTGGAAATGCCCAACTCAGCGGTAGAGGTGTCCATATACCAGCCCATAAAATCGGTGGCATCACGGATGTTATCGCGCCGCGCACCGCGATTGTTGCGCTCTTTGCGGTAATCATCCCATGTGGAATCCAATGCCTGCGCATAGCCATAGGCCGAGCTTTGGCGCCCCATGGGAATGACGCCCAAAGCATATTGATGCGGCGTGCGCGCATTGCCGATAAACTTGGATTCCTGATACAAAACAGCCATTTGCACCGAAATCGGAATGCCCCATTTCTTTTGGGTCGCCTGCATCGCCTTCAAATAGCTTGGCCTTTGCTGAACGACCGAACAGGCGTCATCCAGATTGCGCGGCGCCGAAAAGTTGCCACCTCCACAAGAGGCTAAAAACAGCAACAAGATCGACGCACGGAGAGCTCTGCTCATCTACCCCTCATGCGTTCAGATTATTTTGCGGAACCCTAAACGAAATTTCCGACCGCTCCAATGGGTAAGCATGGGCCATGGGCGGGAAAGCGCAAAGCAAGAAGGGCCATGCCCCGAAAAGACATAGGCCTACCTCGAAAGTGCATCAAATGGGGCAAATGCACAGATGTTGGTCGGTGGACACGCGCGCATGTCAGGATTATGAACCCTTTATAAGGAGTTTGTCCGTATGCTGAGAACCGCTGCAAAATACCACATCGGGCAAGTGCTGCGCCATCGCAAGCACCCGTTTCGTGGCGTGGTCTTTGATGTCGATGCCAAGTTTTCAAACACGGAAGAGTGGTACGAAAACATCCCCGAAGAGATGCGCCCGTCAAAGGATCAGCCGTTTTACCACCTTTTGGCGGAAAACGAGCAAAGCTATTATGTGGCCTATGTATCCGAGCAAAACCTTGTGCCGGATGAAACCGGCGAACCGGTGGGTCACCCCGATCTGGCCGATCTGTTTGGCGATTTCACCGACGGGCGGTATCCGTTGCAATTTCAGATGAACTAGGGCGCTGGTCTTCAGTGCTGCATCTTCCCCTTGGCCCTAATCCATCCTAGGCTGGGCCAAAAGAGGTGCGCCATGCGTGATTTCCAGATGCCCGGCCGGTCGGCCGTTTATGCCACAAACGGGATGGTGGCGACATCGCATCCCCTTGCTGCCCAAGCGGCGGTTGAAATCCTCAAATCGGGCGGCAATGCGGTGGATGCGGCCATCGCGGGGGCGGTGCTTTTGGGCATTTGCGAGCCGCAGATGACGGGGATTGGTGGGGATTGTTTTGTTCTGTTGAAACCTGCGGGCGACGAGAGGGTGCTGGCCTTGAATGGCTCAGGCCGCGCCCCTGCGGCGGCTTCGGCTGACGCTTTGCGTGATGCGGGCCACACCACCGTGCCCTTGCGCGGGGTCGATGCTGTGACCCTGCCCGGTGCGATCGATGCCTTTTGCCATTTGTCGTCGGATTGGGGAAAGCTGGGCCTTGACCGCGTGTTGGCCCCCGCCATCCACTATGCCGAGGCGGGCGTGCCCGTCGCCCCGCGTGTGGCTTTTGACTGGGCCGACGATGCGCCGTTCTTGCAAGGCAAGGCGCGGGACTTCTTTTTGCTGGACGGAGCCGTTCCCAAAGCCGGCCAAATCTTCCGCGCCCCCGGCCAAGCAGAGGTGCTGCGCCGCATCGCACGCCAAGGCCGCGCAGGGTTTTACGAAGGCGAGGTGGCCGAGGATCTGATTGGGTCGCTGAATGCTTTAGGCGGGCCACACACCCTTGACGACTTGGCCGCCACCAGTTGCACATGGGGCGAACCTGTGGCGGGCACCTACGGCGATGTCACGGTGTTGGAACATCCGCCCAACGGGCAGGGTGCGACGGCGATCTTAATGCTGAACATCCTCAAGCATTTTGATCTGAAATCAATGGACCCATTCGGCGCCCAACGCGCCCATATCGAGGCCGAGGCCGGTAAGTTGGCCTATGACACGCGCAACCGCTTTATTGCCGAACACAGTCCGCGTCTGGATCATATGCTGTCAGACGCCACCGCCGCCAAGCTTGCCGCCCTGATCGACCCCAACCGCGCCGCCCCCAGCCCCAACCCGCTGGCAGAGGCGATCCACCGCGACACGATCTATATCAGCGTGGTTGACCGCGACCGCATGGCCGTGTCGCTGATCTATTCAATCTATTACGGCTTTGGGGCAGGGCTGGCCTCGTCTAAATTCGGGGTGATCTTCCAAAACCGTGGCGCGGGCTTTAGCCTGACCAAGGGGCACCCGAACGAGCTTGCGGGTGGCAAGCGCCCGATGCACACGATCATTCCCGGGATGCTGAAGCGCAACGGCAAGGTGATCATGCCCTTTGGCGTGATGGGCGGGGCCTATCAACCCACGGGCCACGCGCGCTTTGTGTCAAACTTGGTGGATTACGGGTTGGACACGCAAGCCGCCGTCGACGCTCCGCGCAGCTTTTCGTGGGTCGACGGGATGGAGGTCGAGCGCGGCTATTCCCAAGGCGTGCGCGATACGCTGGCGCAGATGGGCCATAAGGTCATCACCCCGCCCGATGCTTTGGGTGGGGCGCAGAATATCCTGATGCAAGACAGCGGCGTGTTGATCGGGGCATCTGACCCGCGCAAAGACGGCTGCGCTTTGGGGTATTAAGATGAACAGGCAGGCGATTACCGACGCAATCCTTGCCTTGACCCAAGGCGAGACGGACACCGTGGCGCTGATGGCCACGGTGGTTTGCGAAATTCACCATCACCACGATTTCGCCGATTGGACGGGGTTTTACCGCGTGGTGGCCCCCGATTTGCTGAAAATTGGCCCCTATCAGGGCGGGCATGGCTGTCTGGTCATCCCGTTTTCACGCGGTGTTTGCGGGGCTGCTGCGCGATCGGGGCGGGTGCTGAATGTGCCCGATGTTGAGGCATTTCCCGACCATATCGCCTGCGCTTCTTCCACCCGGTCTGAACTGGTGCTGCCGGTTTGGAACGGGGCGGGCAAGCTGTTGGGGGTGTTGGATTTAGACAGCGACACCCCTGCCGCCTTTGGGCGCGACGATGAAGATTGGCTGGTGCCGTTGTTGGCCCAAGTGTTTGAAAAGGCAGACTGATGCGTGGATCGTGCCTTTGCGGCGCTGTGGTGTTTGAGGCGGCTTTGCCGCTGCGACCGGTGATTGCGTGCCATTGCACGCAGTGCCGCAAAACCTCGGGGCATTTTTGGGCGGCCAGTTCGGTGCCCTTGGCGCAGTTTTCCTTGATCGAAGACAAGGGCTTGAAATGGTTCCAATCCTCGCCCCAAGCGCGGCGGGGGTTTTGTGACACTTGCGGGGCCAGCCTGTTCTGGCAGCTTGAAGGCGATGAGACGATCAGCTTTGCCGCAGGCGCGCTGGATGGGCCAACGGGGCTTGCCATCGCCAGCCACTGGTATGTGCAAGACGCAGGCGATTACTACGATCTGCCACAGGGGCTTTCGCCCCAGCCTCAGGCTTGATAGCTAACATTTTTATCCAGCAGCGATGGAGGCCAAAATGGCAGCAATCACCCTTCTTGACGGTGGCATGGGACAGGAACTTGTCGCACGCTCGGGCGATGACCCAACACCACTTTGGGCCACCCGTGTGATGATCGACCACCCCGGTCTGGTGCGCGACATTCACGCCGATTACTTTGGTGCTGGGGCCACGATTGCCACGACCAACACCTATGCCATCCACCACGACCGGCTGGAACGCTTTGGGATGGACCCGCTGTTTCACGCCCTGCACTTGCGCGCACTGGCCGAGGCGCACGAGGCCAAAGCCGCCCATGGCGCGGGGCGGATTGCGGGGTCGATGGGGCCTTTGATGGCGTCTTATCGCCCCGACCTGACCCAGCCTTTGGACATCGCTGTGCCGAAATATGCTGAAATCGCGCAGATTTTGGCGGCCCATGTCGATGTGATTTTGTGCGAAACCATGGCCTCGGTCGAGATGGCAGAAGGCGCTTTGGCCGGTGCGCAGCCGGCGGGCAAGCCTGTTTGGCTGTCGGTGTCGGTCGATGACCATGACGGATCGCGCTTACGTTCGGGCGAGCGTGTAAGCGATCTGGCGCGGTTGGTGCGCGATTATCCGGTGGCCGCGATGCTGGCCAATTGCTCGGTGCCCGAATCGATGGCCGCGGCTTTGGCGGCGTTGAAGGATTTGGGCAAGCCCTTTGGGGCCTATGCCAACGGGTTCACCCATATATCTGGCAACTTCCTGAAAGATGCGCCGACGGTCAAGGAGTTGACCCACCGCCATGATCTGACGCCGGAAAAATACGGCGATTTCGCCATGTCTTGGGTCGAAATGGGGGCCACGATCATCGGCGGGTGCTGCGAGGTGGGGCCTGCCCATATCCGCCACTTGGCCGAGCGTCTTAAGGCGGCTGGTCATACCATCGTATGATGGAGTTTAGCTATTCCCCGCCCGATGTACCGCTGCGCATTGTCTATGAAGATCGCGCGATCTTGGTGGCGGATAAGCCTTCGGGCCTGTTGTCGGTGCCGGGTAAGACCGAAGGGCGGGCCGATTGTCTGGAAACCCGTCTGCGGCGGGCCTATCCGGGCACGCTGTTGGTGCATCGGCTGGATTGTGACACATCCGGCGTGATGATCTTTGCCCGCAACAAGGCCGCGCAAGGGTTTTTGGGGCAGGAATTCGAACAACGCCGTGCCAAGAAAACCTATGTCGCACGGGTGTTTGGCGATGTGCAGCCTGACAGCGGCAGAGTTGATCTGCCCATCGGCGTTGATTGGCCCAACCGCCCGCGCCAGATGGTGGATGCCGTGAACGGGCGGGCGGCGGTGACGGATTGGGTGGTTTTGGGGCGCGATGCGGGCGAAAGTCGGGTGCATCTTTTTCCACTTACGGGGCGCAGCCACCAGTTGCGGGTGCATATGCTAAGCCTTGGCCATGCAATTTTGGGCGACCCGATCTATGCAACCGGGCAGGCCGCAGCCTTCCCCCGCCTGATGCTGCACGCCGAAAGCTTAAGCCTGCATCACCCCGACAGTGGGGCATGGATGACATTTACCGCCCCCTGCCCGTTCTGAATTCTTGGGAATCAAACCCTTTTGCCAGCGAAAAGATGCCCATCCTCTCTTTTTATGTGCTAAACTCTATTCATGCTGCGAACTTTATCGATTTTCAGGAAGCACAGGATTGATCATGCCCATGAAGGCCGTTTTTGAGCTACGGTTTTTGCCAATCACGGGCAGTCTATTGCTGTTGATTATGTTGACCTTTTTAGGATGGGTTTGGCCAAACGGGCGTTGGGTATGTTTTGGCTTTGCGGGGCTTTGCGTTTTGATCTTGGCCCTTGGCTTGCGCGATCTTATTCAAACCCGACACGCCATTCTGCGCAATTACCCCGTGACAGCCCATCTGCGGTTTTTCTTGGAAAAAATCCGGCCAGAGATGCGGCAGTATTTCTTTGAAGGCGAAAAAGATGGCACGCCATTTCCACGCGACAAACGCGCCATCGTCTATCAACGTGCCAAGCAAGCTTTGGACAAGCGGCCCTT
This sequence comes from uncultured Rhodobacterales bacterium, assembly GCA_903845215.1. Taxonomy (GTDB): domain Bacteria; phylum Pseudomonadota; class Alphaproteobacteria; order Rhodobacterales; family Rhodobacteraceae; genus Stagnihabitans. The sequence goes on from CAIMWI010000027.1 coordinate 11,227, forward strand.
TGGCACGCAGTATAATGTCTATGCAGACCAATTCGAATGGCTGCATCATTCGATCATGCCCAAACCTGCCACAGCTTTGGCCCAACTGCGCGTGCTGATCGGGGGCGATACCAAGCACCCTTACTCGGCCTCGCTTTTGAATATCTCTGCGATGAGTTTTGGCGCGCTTTCTGCCAATGCTGTGCGCGCATTGAACAAAGGGGCCCAGCAGGGTGGGTTTTTCCATGACACGGGCGAAGGCGGCGTGTCGTCTTACCACCGCGCCTTTGGGGGCGATTTGGTGTGGGAGTTGGGATCGGGCTATTTCGGCGCACGCGGCAAAGATGGTCGGTTCGATACGGCGTTGTTTGCGGCATCCTCGCAAGACCCACAGATTAAAATGGTGGAGTTAAAACTTAGCCAAGGCGCCAAACCTGGCCATGGCGGTGTTTTACCTGCCGCCAAAGTGACAGCGGAAATCGCGGCAATCCGCGGCGTGCCTATGGGCGAGGATTGCATCTCGCCCGCTGGTCATTCGGCCTTTTCCACCCCGACAGGGTTGCTGGAATTTATCGCCAAAATGCGCGATCTGTCGGGTGGAAAACCAGCCGGCTTTAAGCTGTGTATCGGCCACCGCTGGGAATTTTTGGCAATCTGCAAGGCCATGCTTGTCACTGGCATCACACCGGATTTTATCGTGATCGACGGGAAAGAAGGTGGCACGGGTGCTGCGCCATTGGAATTCACAGACCATGTTGGCATGCCTTTGCGCGACGGCCTCAGCTTTGCCCATAATGCTTTGGTGGGCATTGGCCTGCGTGACCGGATGCGGCTTGGGGCTTCGGGCAAGATCACGTCGGCCTTTGATCTGGCACGGGTGATGGGTTTGGGGGCAGATTGGGGTAATTCGGCGCGCGGGTTTATGTTTGCCTTGGGCTGTATTCAGGCGCAAACCTGCCACACCGGCCAATGCCCGACCGGCGTTACCGCCCAAGACCCGCTGCGCGAACGGGCACTGGTTGTCCCCGATAAGGCCGCGCGGGTGGCCAACTTTCATAAACACACTCTGCACGCTTTGGGCGAACTTGTGGCCGCTGCTGGCCTATCCCACCCATCCGAATTGCAACCGCATCATTTTTTGCGGCGCGCCTCGTCTGACCGTGTGATCTCTTTCGCCGAGCAATATCCCCAACTCTCCCCGAGGCAATTGGTAGACGATCCCGCCTCTGCGACGGGTTTTGCCGAGCATTGGGCCGTGGCCTCGGCTGATCAGTTTGCGCGCAAGGCCTAAAGCGCCAACGCCAGTTTGCGCCCCTCGTGAAAGGCATAGGCCGCCAAGCGGGGTGCGGTGCAATCACCGATGCGGTGGGTTTGTTTGCCGGCGAAGGTTTCGGGAAAGGGGTCAAAGGCGCGGTTGGTGGTGGACATCACAAGGGCCGAAGCGGCGATGGTTTCTTCGGTTCCTGTCAGCATATTGCGGATCGTCACACCATTGCCGTGCCAGCGACTTAGGCAATGTTCAGTCTTAAACTCGACCCCCAACTGCGCGATCCGGCGGCGGGCCGCGCCATCGGCAGCGGTGCGGGCGATTTCTTTGCCAACGAAAGCCTCGGGTGTCACAAGGATCACCTTTTTGCCCTGCTCGGCCATGGCCCAAGCGGTGCCCACGCCGCGCCAGTTTGACCCTTCGTCATACAAAACCACGGTGTCGCCCAACCGCGCCTCGCGCCGCAGAACGGCTTCGGGCGACCAAACACCGCCCAAGTCGATACCTGGCAACGTGTCTTGCGCGGGCACCCAGCGTTGAAAGCCCGTCTCGTCGGGCAGCGAGCCTGTGGCCAGAATGACGGTATCGGCGGGGTGGGCCGCAATCTCACCCTCGTCCAGATAGGTGTTCAGGCGCAGATTGACGCCCAGTTTGGCAAATTGGGCTTCATACCAGCCCAACAAATCCAAAATCTGCGCGCGGCGGGGCTGTTGGCCTGCAAGGCGGAATTGGCCGCCGATCACGGGCAGGGCCTCGACGATCTCGACGCAGTGACCGCGTTCGGCGGCGGCACGGGCGGCCTCTAACCCTGCGGGGCCCGCCCCCACCACCAGCACCGAGCGGAGGTTTTGCGCAAGCGCGAACCGATCCCCGCCCCATTCAAACTCGCGGCCGACCGAAGGGTTGATCAGGCAGGAAATCCAGTAATCGCGGCTGCGCCGCCCCCAGCACATCTGGTTGCAAGAAATACAGCCACGAATATCGTCTGCGCGCCCTTCAGTGGTTTTGCGGGCCAGATGCGGGTCTGCGATCTGGCCGCGCACGATCGACACAAGATCGGCCTCGCCGCTGGCGATGATGGTTTCTGCGTTGTCCGGCGTGCGAACCCCCGCTTCTGACGTGATCACAGCGTGTTTGACGATGGCTTTAAGCTGGGTGGTCAAGGGCGTGGTCAGTTTTTCGCCGTGGGTGAAGGGTGGGATGATGCCTTCGAAATCCAGATAGCTGCCATAACCGCAGGTGACATAATCGACGTCGCCTGTGGCATCATGCAGGGCGACAATCTCGCACATTTCGGCATCGGTCAGCATCACGGGATAGGCGGGGGAATAGCTGATGGCCAGCCCGATGATGAAATCTGGCCCGCAGGTCTGGCGGATACGATCGATCAAGGTGCGCGAAAAGCGGGTGCGGTTTTCCAGCGACCCGCCCCATTGATCGGTGCGCCGATTGCTCCACGGGGTCCAGAATTGATCCAACAGGGAATGATAGGCGGCCCACACCTCTACCCCCTGAAACCCCGAAGCTTTTGCGCGGATTGCAGCGGCAACATGGGCGTCAAGCAGTTCTTCCACCTCGGCCCCACTCATGGCGTGCGAGCCGTCGGAATCGTGGTAGGATGGCAGGCCAGAGGGGCTCCAATGCGGGGCAAAAGACAGGTCGGAATCGCCATGCGCGCCGATGTGGTAGAGTTGCTGCAAAATCACCGCGCCTGCGGCTTTGACGGCATCGGTGATCTTGCGAAAATGCGGGATCACGGCGTCATCGGAATGGGCATAATTGCCCCGCGTCAGCACGCCGGTGCGGTGGACGGGGACAGGTTCTGACACAATCATCCCCGCCCCGCCCAAGGCGCGTTCAACCAGATACCCCTGCACGCGGGGGCCCGGAATGCCCATGTCAGACATATTGGCGGTATGTGCGCCAAAGACGATGCGGTTGCGCAAGGTATGGCCGCGCAGGGTGAGGGGGGAAAGAAGATGGCGGTGTTGGGTCATGGCGGCCTCTGGCTTTTTACGAAAGCCTAGGGGCGCGGGGCGGGGGGAATCGTCAAAAAGCGTCATCCCGTGGTCTGGTTTGCGGCTTATTTGGGGGCGCAGGGGGGTGGCCCCCTGCGCGGGCCTTTATTCGCTGACCAAGGGCTGGGTGACATCCCAGCCGGAAATGGCCTTGGATTCCAAGAACTCTTCCAAGCCCCAAACCCCGCCCTCGCGCGCACGGCCAGAAGATTTCATACCGCCAAAGAAGGCCCCTGCCCCACGCGAGCGGCCATTGGTCTGCACCATGCCCGCTTTCAGCGCCAAAGCCATACGGTTGCGTTTGGCCCCGTCTTGAGTTTGCACATAATGCGTTAACCCATAGGGGCTGTCATTGGCGATGCGCAGGGCATCGGCTTCGGTGTCAAAGGGGATCATCGCCAGCACGGGGCCAAAGATCTCTTCGCGCTCGATCGTCATGCCGGGGGTGACATCGGCAAAGACGGTGGGCTTGACGTAATAGCCACGGTTGAACCCTTCGGGCAGGCCGGTGCCGCCCGCGACCAAGCGCGCGCCTTCGTCGATGCCCTTTTGGATATAGGATTGAATCTGGTCCCATTGGCGCTTGTTGACCACGGGGCCGATGTGATCGCCTGGCTGATGCGCGGAGCCGACCTTGATGCTGTCGGCGACTTGGGCTGCAATCGTCACAGCGCGGTCATAGATCGGGCGCTGCACCAGCATGCGCGAGGGCGCGTTGCACGATTGGCCCGAGTTGTCCATCATATGGCGCACGCCGCGTTCGACGGCCTCGTCATCGGCATCGGCGAAAATGACATTCGCCCCCTTGCCGCCCAATTCCAGCGTTACACGCTTAAGCGTCTCTGCGGCGGCTTTCGAAATGGCCTTGCCCGCGCGGGTCGATCCGGTGAAAGAGATCATCTGCACATCAGGGTGGGTCGACAACTGGCTGCCGACCCCCAACCCATCGCCGTTTACCAGATTGAAAACGCCCGCAGGCAGCCCTGCATCGTGACAGAATTCGGCAAAAATCATGGCGTTCAGTGGCGATTCTTCCGAAGGTTTCAGCACACAGGTGCAGCCCGCTAGAATGGCCGGAATGACTTTCAGCGCGATTTGGTTCATCGGCCAATTCCACGGCGTGATTAGGCCGACCACGCCGATAGGTTCCTGCGCAATCATCGTATCGGGCGCATGTGGGCCCAAGGGGCGCACCCATTCCATCTGGTCAAAGGCCGTCAGAAAATTCGTCAAATGCCACGGCAGGCAAGGCGCTTGCGACCCGCGCGCATGGTCGATGGGAGAGCCCATTTCCATCGAAATGGCTTGGGACAGGTCTTCCAAGCGGCGCTCGTATTGCTGCAAAATCCGCACCACAACCGCGCGGCGTTCGGCTCGGGGGGTGGCGGCCCAAGCGGGAAAGGCGGCAAGGGCCGCGGCCACGGCCGCGTCTGTGTCGGCCTGCCCCCCCAAGGAAATAACAGCGCAGGCGTCCTCGGTTGAGGGATCAATCACTTGGGCGTCACGCGGGGTGGCAGGGGCGGTCCAAGCGCCATTGATGTAAAAGTCGCGGCGGATGATCATGGGGGCCTCCTATCTTGGATACCCCATGGTCGCATCTGGGCGGGCTTGGGGCAAGCGCAGGGCGCGGCATGTTTGATCAAATTCCGACTTTAATTGTCCATGGGAAGAATGATCCCCAAAAAGCAGATCCTCGCAGAACAGCCTACTTTTCTTTGCCACAAACTGCAGAATTTAGTGAAACTTCGTTCCAAAATGCCTATGTAACCCACATCACACCCCAGCATGAGGATTGCCATGGGCCTGCGCATCAATGACATTGCCCCTGATTTCACCGCCAGCTCAACCGCTGGAGAGATCAAGTTCCACGATTGGCTCGATGGCCATTACGGCATCATCTTCAGCCACCCGCGCGATTTCACCCCCGTTTGCACCACCGAATTCGGTGCTGTGGCGCAACTGGTGCCCGAATTCAAAAAGCGCGGCACCAAGGTGATCGGCGTTTCAGTCGATTCGGTGCAAGATCATGAAAAATGGAAGCGCGACATCGAAGCCTTTGGCGGCGCACCGGCAGACTTTCCGATCATCGACGACACCAGCCTGACTGTCGCCAAGGCCTATGACATGCTGCCGGCCGAATTCTACCTGCCGACCGAAGGGCGCACGCCCGCCAATTCGGCCACAGTGCGCACCGTGTTCATCGTGGGGCCTGATAAAAAGGTTAAACTGACGATGACCTACCCGATGTCCGTCGGCCGCAACTTTGCCGAAATCTTGCGCGCTTTGGATGCCGTGCAATTGACCGATGGCAAACCGCTGGCAACCCCTGCCAATTGGCAAGCGGGGCAAGATGTGATTGTAGCCTTGGCGTTGAATAACGAACAGGCGACCGAGCGCTTTGGTGCGCTGGATATCAAACTGCCCTACCTGCGTTTTGCCAAAGCGCCCAAGTAAAACAGCAGCGGCGGGTTATTTATTCATCGCCCGCCGCGCCTTTTTCTGATCGACCCGCCGCACCACGCGATAGGTTACAAGGCCGATCATCGCGGACCCTATGGCAAAAATCGCATAAGAAATCGGCCATGGAATTCCAGCCGTCATCATCGAATACTCTGACATGCCGCCCATGCCAGCCAAAATGTTCATGGGCAAAAACACCACGCTGAGCATGGTTAACTGTGTAACGCGGCGGTTTTGGTTGATGTTGATGAAACCGATGGTTGCATCCATCAGGAAGTTGATTTTATCAAACAAAAACGCCGTGTGGCTGTTCAAACTGTCGATATTGCGCAAAACTTGCTTGGCGTCTTTGACATTGCTATCCGACAGGGCGCGCGATTGCATCAAAAAGACAATGGCGCGTTGGCTGTCCATTATATTGGCGCGGATGCGGCCATTCAGGTCTTCTTCTTCGGCAATATCGGCCAAAACGGAAGCGGCTTCTTCATCTGTCATCGTTTCAGACAGCACATGTTTGCCAACACGACTGAGGGTTTTGTATATATCCTCAAGACTGTCGGCAGAGTATTCCACGTCTGATCCATACAGGTTCAACAGCAGGTCAAAGCAATCGGTGGCAAAACCTGGCACCGTTTCGGCACGGCGGCGTTGCAGGCGAAAGACGGGCAGGTCTTCGTTGCGCAGCGAAAAGAGGATATCCTTGTGCAGAATAAAGGCCACAGGAACCGACCGACTTTTGCCACCGCGATCAAGCAAAAAGTTCGAGTGCAGATTTAACGCACCGCTTTCCTCAATGTGAAAGCGGTTAGACACTTCCAAATCGGTTTCATCGCCCGGATCAGGCAGATCGAGCTTATAAAACTCGCCAATATAAGCCCGCTGCGCAGAAGAGGCGTTCAAAAGGTCGATCCAGAGGGGCTTTTTGCCCTCCAAGTCTTTGCGGGCTTTGATCGGGCTTTGCTTGATGCGGCCGCTGATCAGTTCAAAAACCGACACTTTGGTTTCCGCCAAGCGCGGGCCTGCAACCTCTTCGAGGTGATCTCGCAACTCATCAGAGACTTCCCACAACACATCGGTTGACCGGCCGGCAGGCACCCGTGGCCACAAAAGGGCAGCATCTTCTGCAGGCAATGCTTCAAGGATTTCAACGATATCAGCCACGGCAAGCTTGGCCATAAAATTTTCAAGCTCTACGGATTGCTGTTTTTCAACAACCGTTTCGACAAGGTTGTGATGCACAACCCCGTGGCCCTTCACCAAGCCCTCGACCAGTTTCTGCTTGCGGAGAAGTTCGCGCACGGCTTCCAGATACATGGCCCCCTCCTGCGTGGTTTGGATTGGTTCAACAGGGCGAAGGGCGCTGTGTCAAGCGGGGTTTGGGAAGGCATGCGTCACAGTCTAAACCGTGCGGCATTTGATGCACACCACCTTAACCACGAGATCGGATTAAATCACGGCAGGGCGAACAGGTATTTCGCGCTTTCAGACAGAAATGGGCCCCGGTTTCCCGGAGCCCATAGATCACATCACCCTTCGGCGTTGTCCTTGCTTTCCGCAATTTCCAGCCCGGTTTCCTGATCGACCATCTTCATGCCAAGGCGCACCTTGCCGCGGTCGTCAAAGCCCAGAAGTTTGACCTTAACCTCTTGGCCCTCTTTCAGGATCTCGTTGGGGTGGTTCAACCGCTTGGAAGCGATTTGCGAGACATGGACCAAACCGTCACGCTTGCCAAAGAAGTTCACAAACGCGCCGAAGTCGACGAGTTTCACCACTTTGCCAACGTAAACTTCGCCTTCTTTGGGCTCTGCCACGATCGAATAGATCATGTCATAGGCCTTTTTGATGGCGGCAGCGTCGTTCGAGGCGATTTTGATCATGCCGTCATCGTTGATGTCGACCTTAGCACCCGACAGTTCAACGATTTCGCGGATGACTTTGCCGCCCGACCCGATCACTTCGCGGATTTTGTCGGTCGGGATCGTCATGGTTTCGATCTTGGGCGCATAGGCGCTGAACGCCTGCGGACCAGAGATCGACTTGGCCATTTCGCCCAAGATGTGCATCCGGCCGTCTTTGGCTTGGGCCAAAGCTTGCTCCATAATCGCGGGCGTGATGCCGGCAATCTTGATGTCCATCTGCAAGGACGTGATCCCGTTGGCGGTACCTGCCACCTTGAAATCCATATCGCCCAAGTGGTCTTCATCGCCCAAGATATCGGTCAAGACGGCAAAGCGGCCGTCGTCTTCCAAGATCAGGCCCATGGCCACGCCCGCAACCGGCGCTTTCAACGGCACACCCGCGTCCAGCATCGACAGCGACCCACCGCAGACCGACGCCATCGAAGACGATCCGTTGGATTCGGTGATCTCAGACACAACGCGGATCGTGTAGGGGAAGTCGGTGGCGGCGGGCAGCACGGCTTGCAGCGCGCGCCAAGCCAGTTTGCCGTGGCCTATTTCGCGGCGACCCGGGCTGCCCACGCGTCCCACTTCGCCAACCGAATAGGGCGGGAAGTTGTAGTGCAGCAGGAAGTTCGAGCGGGTGTTGCCGTTCAAGGCGTCGATGATCTGCTCATCCTCGCCGGTGCCCAAGGTGGTCACGACCAGACCTTGGGTTTCGCCGCGGGTGAACAGGGCCGAGCCGTGGGTGCGCGGCAGCAGGCCGGTTTCGCAGACAATCGGGCGGACGGTTTTGTTGTCGCGCCCGTCAATGCGTGCGCCGCCGTTGATGATATCACCGCGCAGGATCGAGGATTCCAGCTTTTTGATCGCCGACCCAAGGTTGATATCGGCCAGATCTTCCGCCGACAAAGCTGCCTTGATGGCAGCCGAGGCCGCATCGATGGCGTTCGAACGCTCTTGCTTGTCACGCAGCGCGAAGGCGGCGCGCATCTGGGTTTCACCCGCAGCCGCCACACGGCCGTAAAGCGCCGAGATGTCGGGGGGCGAGAAGTTGAAGGGCTCTTTCGCGGCGATTTCGGCAAAGTCGATGATCAGGTCGATCACGGGCTGCATCTGGGCATGGCCAAATTTCACAGCGCCCAACATTTCGTCTTCCGACAGCTCGTAAGCTTCGGATTCCACCATCATCACAGCATCTTTGGTGCCAGCCACAACCAGATCAAGCCGCTGCTCGGGGTTCTGGCGCAATTGGGTCATGTCGTCCATTGCGGGGTTCAGGACATAAGCGCCCTTCGCGAAACCCACGCGGCAGGCAGCGATCGGGCCCATGAAGGGCACGCCAGAGATCGTCAGCGCGGCAGAGGCCGCAATCATCGCCACCATGTCGGGGTCGTTCACAAGGTCGCACGACAGCACGGTCGCCATGACCAGCACTTCATGCTTGAAGCCTTCGACAAACAGCGGGCGGCAGGGGCGGTCGATCAGGCGGGAAACCAGCGTTTCCTTTTCTGAAGGACGCGCCTCGCGCTTGAAGAAGCCGCCGGGGATCTTGCCGGCTGCATAATACTTTTCCTGATAGTGAACCGTCAGGGGGAAGAAATCTTGGCCGGGCTTTGCGGCTTTGGCAAAGGTCACGTTGGCCATGACAGAGGTTTCGCCCAAGGTGGCGATAACCGACCCATCCGCTTGGCGGGCAACCTTGCCGGTTTCCAGCGTCAGGGTGTCATTGCCCCACTGGATGGATTTCGAAGTGATATTGAACATGTGTCATCCTATCTAAGCCGGGGGACCCTCCCGCCGGCGGTGCGTAGGGGCCGAATGCCCCTGGCTCATTTTGATTTGCGGATCCCCCGCCGCGCAGAGCCCTGGCGCGGATGGGCCGCCCCGGATCAGCCGGGGCCAGAAAAGCAAAGCGCCCGAGCAGTGCCCGGGCGCGGTGCGCGTTTAGCGGCGCAGACCCAAACGGGTGATCAGCGCGGTGTAACGGGCCGCATCTTTGGACTTAAGATAGTCCAACAGCTTGCGGCGTTGGGCCACTTGCATCAACAAACCACGGCGAGAGTGGTTGTCTTTCTTGTGGCTTTTGAAGTGTTCGGTCAGGGTCGCGATGCGCGACGACAAGATTGCCACCTGAACCTCGGGCGAGCCCGTGTCGTTTTCTTTGGTGGCAAATTCTTTGATCAGGCGGGTTTTTTCTTCAACAGTGATCGACATCGAGATCTCCTAGGGTTGAGTGTGACGGCACAAGCCGGGATGTCGTCCAGCAAGGCCCTTGGTCTTCCCAAAGCTTGAGAAGATGCGCGCGTATAGGGGAAATAGAGGCAAATGGAAAGGGGATTTCGGCTGGGCGGGCCTTGGGCCTCCGGCGGGGATGTTTGGGCAAGTATAAAAGGGGGGGCGGGGGGGGATTACAGGCCCAAGACATCCATCATGTCATAGCGGCCGGGTTTTTGGCCCAAGCCCCACTGCGCGGCTTTCAGCGCCCCGCGCGCAAAGATGGCGCGGTCGGTCGCGATGTGACGCAGCACAATGCGCTCGCCAGAGGTGGCGAAGATCACATCGTGTTCGCCCACGATATCGCCGCCGCGAATGGCGGAAAAGCCGATAGAACCCGTCGGGCGCGCGCCGGTGATCCCGTCGCGGGCGGGGGTTTTGGCATCTTGCAAAGTTGTGCCACGCCCTTGGGCTGCCGCCTCGCCCAGCATGAGAGCGGTGCCAGAGGGGGCATCGACCTTTTGGCGGTGGTGCGCCTCGACCACTTCAATATCCCAATCCAGATCAAGGGCTTGGGCTACTTTTTGCGTAAGCCTTGTCAACAGGTTGACGCCCAAGCTCATGTTTCCGGCTTGGATGATGACGCCGTGGGGGGCGGCAAGGTCAAGGGCGCGGTGATGGTCAGGCGCAAGGCCTGTCGTGCCCACGACATGCACAAGGCGGGCTTGGGCGGCCAGTTTGGCAAAGCCCAAGGTCGCCTCGGGCGATGTGAAATCCACCACAGCGCGGGCGCGGGCGAAGGATGGCAGGGGATCGTCGGTGACGATCTGGCCCAAGGCCCCCATACCCAGCACCTCGCCCATGTCGCGGCCCAGCCACGGCGAGCCTGCGCGTTCGATACAGCCTGCCAGCTGCCAATGGTCAGAGGCCAAGATCAGTTTGACCAGCGTTTGGCCCATCCGACCGGATGCGCCAGTGACCACTATGCCGGGCTTATCGCTCATTATTGCCTCCACGCTTTGGCAGGGTTTAAGATGCGGGGCGCTTTGGTGCAAGGCTTTGCTGGCCAACGTGCCGAATCGCGCGGCATCATGACCCCGTTGCGGGGCGCGAAAATTGCGCCTAAAGGGGCGCATGGCCAAACAAACATCCAAAGGGCCCGGCCAGCGTCAGCTGCGCGTGGGCGAAATGATCCGGCGGCGCTTGTCGGAGATCCTGTCACGGGGCGAGATCCATGATCCGGCCTTTGACGCCATGTCGATTACCATCGGCGAGGTGGCGGTTTCCAGCGACCTGAAGATCGCCACGGTCTATGTCATGCCCTTGCTGGGCAGCGGCAATGTTGATCAGGCGGTCGAGGCGCTGTCGCGCCACAAGGGGATCATCCGCAAGAAAGTCTCGGAAGAGGTGATTTTGCGCCACGCCCCCGACCTGCGCTTTCGCCGCGACGAGACGTTTGACCGTTTGGACGAGACGCGCCGCATGTTCGCCAACCCTGTCGTGATGCGCGACCTTGCCGCGCCTGATACTGCGCCCGAGGACGAGGTAGGACATCCTGAAACCGACGCCTAAAATCCTGCGCGCTTTGGCGCTGATTTTGGCCTTGGCGGCGGGCCCTGCGGCGGCAAGCTGCACGGACCAAGTGTTTGAAGGTGCGCAGTTTGCCGTCTGTGCGGCGCAAGCGGGCAGCGATTTGCGCATGTTTTTGAACGGCGCTGATGGCAAGGCCTATGGCGGCTTTGCGCCTGTCGAGGCGGTTTTGCAAGCCCAAGGCCAGCATCTGGTCTTTGCGATGAATGCCGGAATGTTTCATCCCAATCTATCGCCGGTGGGCCTTTATATCGAAGACAGCAAACAGCGCCACCGGATCGTCACGCGGGATGGGCCGGGCAATTTCGGGCTGCTGCCCAATGGTGTCTTTTGCATTGGCGATCGTCTTTTGGCCGTGGTTGAAAGCCGCGCCTTTGCGGCGGCCCCCCTGCCCTGTCGGTATGCCAGCCAATCCGGGCCGATGTTGGTGCTTGGCGGGGATTTGCACCCTGGTTTTATGGCCGAATCGACATCGTACAAGATCCGCAATGGGGTTGGTGTGCGGGGCGATGGCGGGGTGGCGTGGTTTGTCGTGGCAGATACGCCCGTGACGTTTGACCGCTTTGCGCGGTTTTTTCGCGACAGTTTAGGCGCGCGGGATGCGTTGTATTTCGACGGCTCAATCTCGCGGATCTATGCGCCGGCATTGGGGCGCAGCGGGGCGGGTTTTGCAATAGGCCCCATGGTTGGGCTGGTAGAGGGAAACTGAGCATGGGCCGCACCAAAAAGGGGCGCAAGCTGTCGGGGTGGCTGATTGTCGACAAGCCAGCGGGAATCGGCTCTACCGATGTGGTCAACAAGGTCAAATGGCTGCTAAAGGCGCAAAAAGCAGGGCATGCGGGCACGCTGGATCCAGCAGCGACGGGGGTTCTGGCTTTGGCCTTTGGCGAGGCGACCAAGACCGTCGCCGTCTTGACCGATGCGCTGAAAGGCTACCGATTTGCCGTGCGCTTTGGGGCGCAAACCAGCACCGATGATGCCGAAGGCGCGGTTGTGGCCACCAGCGATCTGCGCCCGACGACTGAAGCGATCGAAGCCGCCCTTGTGGCCTTTCGCGGCGAGATTATGCAGGTGCCGCCGCAGGTCTCGGCCGTCAAGGTCGACGGCGCGCGGGCCTATGATCTGGCGCGCGAAGGCGAGGCGTTTGAATTGGTCGCCCGCCCGCTGTGGGTGGACTCTTTAGTGATGATCGAGCGGCGCGATGCCGATCATGTTGTCTTGGACATGGTCTGCGGCAAGGGCGGCTATGTGCGCGCCATCGCCCGCGATCTGGGCCGTGCTTTGGGCACGGTGGCGCATGTCGCTTGGCTGCGGCGCACGTGGTCGGGGCCATTTGAGGCGGCGGATGGGTTGACCTGGGACGAGGTGCTGGCACTGGGCGAAGCCGGTACGCTGGAGGATAGGCTTTTGCCGATCGAGGCCGCCTTGGCCGATCTGCCGCAGGTGGAAGCCACGGCCGACGGTGCGCGCAAGATTGCCGTGGGCAATCCGGGCGCGGTGCTGACCTTTGCCGAGGGCGAGGTTTGGGCCAGCCACAATGGCCGCGCCTTGGGCTTGGGGGAAGTGCGGTTGGGGATGTTCCACCCTTCGCGGGTCTTTGTGACAGAGGCCCCATGATCCGCCGCCAGCATCAAAAGGGCGATGCGGCGAGTTTTGCGGAGTATTCGCCGGACGAGGCGTACCGCTACCTGTTGGTGCGCACATGGGCGTCGGGGCCAAGGGTGTTGTTTGTGATGCTTAACCCCTCAACCGCGACCGAGGCGCAAAACGATCCGACGGTTGAGCGGTGCGAACGCCGCGCCAGGGCCTTGGGCTTTGGCAGCTTTGCCGTGGCCAATATCTTTGCCTACCGCGCCACCGACCCCAAGGTGATGCGGGCCGTGGTTGACCCTGTTGGGCCGGAAAATGATGCGGTGATCGGCCAATCGGCGGCGCAGGCTGACCGCGTGATCTGCGCTTGGGGCACCCATGGGCTGCATCTGGGGCGGGGGGCTGCGGTGGAAGGCTTGCTGCGGCAGGCTGGGTTGCCGCTGTATCATCTGGGGCTTAGCAAGGGCGGGTTTCCCAAACACCCGTTGTATATCGGCTATGACACCCAGCCCGTGCTTTGGGTTTAAAGTGTTGAGAGCGGGGGTTTCACACCCCCGCACCCCCGTGGGACATTTGGGCAAGTATGAAAGGGGCGGTTAGAAATCGACGGCGAGGCCTTTGCGTTCCCAATCGCCGTAGCGGATGGGGTCTAGACCTTTGGGGCCGCCGAGTTCTGGGGGTTGTGTGAGGGGGGGGGCAGCTTGGCGGCGTGCTTCTGCCTCGTCCAAGGCACGTTGGGCGGCGGGGGAGATTGGGGCTGGGATAGCGTCTGCGGGATCGTCTTGCATGGGCGCTCCTTGGCAAGGGGGTGGGTTGTGTATAAGCGGCTGACAGGTTTGAGCAAGGGCGGATGATGGCAGAGGGTTTACCAGCGCGGCGCGCGGTTTTGGACTTGTTGGACGGTGTCTTAAGCAAGGGTATCAGCTTGGCCGAGCAGGGCGATGCGCCCTTGGCAGGCCTGTCGGCGGGCGACAAGGCGCGCGCGCAGCGTTTGGCCTCTGCGGTGCTGCGGCAGGCCGAGCCGATTGACCGGATGCTGGGGGCGCATTTGCACAAAGAACCGCCCTTGGCCGTTCTGAACATTCTGCGGCTGGCAGTGACCGAATTGGCCGAGGGTGGCGCGGCGCACGGGGTGGTGAATTCCGCTGTCGAACTGGCGCGGCGCGATAAGACCACGCAGGGCTTGGCCGGTTTGGTCAACGCCGTCTTGCGCAAGTTTGCCCCGCCCGTTGTGATTGCAGGGCCGGTACAACGGGTGCCGGGATGGCTGCGGCAGGCTTTGGTCGCACGCTATGGCAAGGTGGCGGTGGGCAAGATGGAAGAGGTGCAGGCGCGCACGCCCGTGGTAGATTTGACTTTGCGCCAAGGTACCGCGGCAAGCAGTATTGCAGGGGCAGGGGTACTACCGACGGGATCGCTGCGGATCGGGGCGGGGGGGCAAATCTCGGCCCTGCCAGGCTATTCCGAGGGGGCGTTTTGGGTGCAGGACGCAGCCGCAGCTCTTGCCGTGCGGATGTTGGGCGATGTGAGTGGCCTGTCGGTGCTGGATGTCTGTGCGGCACCGGGGGGCAAAACTTTGCAACTGGCCGATGGCGGGGCAGAGGTGACGGCGCTTGATATCTCTGGCCCGCGTCTGGTGCGTTTGCAGGAGAATTTGGCGCGCACCGGGTTGCGGGCCAAGATCGTCACGGCTGATGCATTGCAGTGGACGCCACCAACCCTTTATGACGCCATCGTGCTGGATGCGCCGTGTTCGGCCACAGGCACAATCCGTCGGCACCCAGACTTGCCCTTTTTGCGCCAGCCGTCGGATGTTGCGGGCTTGGTGGAATTACAGGCCCGCCTGCTGGACCGCGCTTTGGGCTGGCTGAAACCCGGTGGGCGGCTGGTCTATTGCACCTGCTCGCTGTTGCAAGACGAGGGTGAGGGGCAGATTGCCGCCGCTTTGGCGCGCCATACGGGGTTGGTCATGCTGCAGCCCACGATTGCAGGCGTCGATCCAGCTTGGATGACGGCGCGAGGCTTAAGGGTAAGACCCGATTACTGGGCCGAGGCGGGCGGGATGGACGGATTCTATATGGCCTGTCTGCAAACACCATCATAACGCCGCCCAAGGGCCTTACTTGGGGGCGAACATCCGGTAATAGGCCCAATCTGGCAAGAACTGCGACAGCCGGAACAGCCAAGAAAAGACGACGGGGAAGCTTTTTTTGAACGCTTCCCCTGTCATCAGGGTCATCATATGGGCCGCTGCGGCCTCTGGCTCCATCAAGAATGGCATGGCGAAGGTGTTTTTGTCGGTCAATCGGGTGCGGATAAAACCCGGGTTGGCGAGTTGCACTTTGATGCCCGTGCCACGCAAATCGGCGTAAAGGCATTCCGCCAAAGCCATCACGCCGGCTTTGCTGGCCTGATAGCCCATGGCCCCCGGCAATCCGCGAAAGCCAGACAACGAGCCTGTTAGCACGATATGCCCCGATCCGCGCGCAACCATAGCGGGCAGCACCGCGCCCAAAACCCGCGCACAGCCGGTGAAATTGACATCGCACATTTGCACAAAGGCTGCACCATCAAGCGCATCGGCGGGCATGGGGGTGTAAACGCCCGCCAGCCAGACCATGCCGTCGATAGGACCAATCTGTGCCGCAACGGCGGCCACAGCGGCGCCGTCGCTGACATCAAGGGGGGCTGCAATGGCCCCCGGAAGCGTCGCACAGGCCTCGGCCAACCGGTCCGCACTGCGCGCCGACAGGATCAGGTTGGCCCCCGCGCGGTGCATCTGCTGGGCCAGCGCCAGACCAAGACCTTCCGAGGCACCAACCAGCCAGTAGCGCTTACCCTCTAGGGTCATGGCGCGGTCACTGGCGCGGCGACCATGGGGTCAGCGGGACGCATGGTGGCGACCAATTCAGCCATTTTGATCCCAAATTTACGAAACTGGCTGCGGTTCATGATCGTGCCGTTGGGCATAAGATACATCCAATCCACCACGTTCAAAACATGGCCCCCCGAGGCTGCCGGTAGGCGGATCTTATAGCGCATTTGCACGGCATTGCCTTCGACACGGCCCAGACCCGCGCCGACAAGATCATCAGCAGCGGCGTTCAAGACCCCATCAGCCCCCAGCGTCAGGTCCCAGGCGCGGTTCTGCTCTACGCCCGAATCGTATAAAAAGCGTTCCGTCAAACGGCATTGGTTTTCATGCCATGTGCCGTGCATCTGCGCCACAAAGCGCGAAGTGACGCGGCCAAGCGGTCCAAAAATCACGCCCTCGCACAGGATCGGGCCGTTTAGATGGCGGCGCGCGTCGAACTTTGGGCCAAGGGTTGCATATTGCGCAGGGCTTTGCGCGCGAAAGCCCAAATAGCGGGGCAGAATAAGCAACGCAACCAACGCCAAGACAATCAGGGCGATCAGGGCAGACAACATCAAGACACCTCAGAGGTCGGGGGTTTCGGACGGGGGCGAAAGACCGCACCCTTGGCCCAAAGCTTCAGGGCCTGCCAATGGATCAAGGCCAAAACGCGGCGCGACCCGAAGGGGCGGCGCAGCAGCGCCCATAAAATGCTGGTATTGGTCAAGGGACGCAGCGGGCCTGTCAGCGTGGCAATCAAACCATCCTCGCCCGCCTCGTAGGTGATGACGATGTTCAAACGATCTGCGCGCAGATCAAGCCGAAAGGTATAGCCGCCTGCGATGGCTTGAAAGGGCGATACATGGAAGATTTTCTGGGCACAAAGATGATCTTCGGGCCCAATCGGCCCATGATCGGCGCGGTGGCAAAGGTAGGAATGGCGGTCGCCAAAGGTATTTGTCACCTCTGCCACAAAGGCGCGCAGGCCCGTGGCATCCTCGGCCAGCCAAAAGGCCACGGGGTTGAAGACATGGCCCAAAAGGCGCGGCTGGGCCAGAAGGCGCACCTGCGTTGGGCTGGGCAGGCCATGGCTGGCCAGAACTTCGCGCAACCAAACGGCACCGCGCCCTTGCTTTGGGGCCCCGCCGTGGTCGGCATCGTGCAGGGCCGCAAGGTTGGCGCGGTTGCGCGAAAAAAGCGCTGGGGTCGGCACACAGGCTTCGGCATCAAGAAGCACATAGTCGACGCTGTAGCGAAAGCTGTTTGCAATCGCCCCTTTGCGGCCGTGGAACGTGTGTCCGGCCAGATGCTGCACCCTCATGGCCGCACCTGAGGGCCAAAGCCGAAGCGCCGCGGGCGGGGGGTGTTTGTGCTGGGCGACCAGATCATGCAGCCTCGCTTAGGGAACGGCGCGCTTGCAGGGCCGTCGCCACATCGGCGGCCGAGGCAAAGCCGTCTTCGTGAAAGCCGTTTTTCATCCATGCGCCGCAGAACCAAGTTGCGGACTGCCCATTGATGGCACGGATTTTTTCTTGGGCGGCCAAGGCGGGCTGGTCATAGACCGGATGGTGAAAGGTGCGCACCTGATGGATCAGGCTTTCGTCAATCGGTCGGGTCGGGTTCAGCGTCACAAAAAGCGGGTCGTCTTTGGGAATTGGCTGCAGCGAATTCATCCAATAGGTCAGGCCGATCCGATCTGGTCGCGGACCGACAGGTTCTGCATAGTTCCAAGAGGCCCAGATGCGGCGCGACTTGGGCATTTGCGACGGGTCGGCGTGCAAGATCGCCTGATTGGGTTGGTAGCGAATGGCCGAGAGTGCGGCTGTTTCCACGGGTGTCGGATCGCTCAAAAGGCGCAGGGTGTAGTCGGAATGGGTGGCAAAGACCACCTCGTCAAACCTTTCCCACTCGCCGCCGACAGCGCGGACCAAAGCACAATCCGCCGTGCGCCGCACCCCTGCGATGGGCGTAGCGGCCCTGATTTCAACCCCATGGCGGGTAAGGTCGGCCGCTAGCCGGCGGACATATTCGACCGATCCGCCCTGAACGGTGAACCAGGGATGATGTTTCCAAACCCCCATCAGCCCATGGTTCTTGAAAAACCGGATCAGCGCTTCGGCTGGGAAGTCAAGCATGCCGGCCGAGGGGGTTGACCAAATGGCACCCGTGAATGGCGCGATGTAATGATCGCGAAACGCGTCTGACATCCGCATCGTGCGCAACAAATCACGAAGGGTCATGCCGGGGGTCAATAGGCTGTCAGCGTGGCGGTGAAAGCGCAAAATATCGGCGAGCATCCGCAGATAGCGCGGATTCACCAGATTACGGCGTTGCGCAAACAACGTATTCAGGCTGCGCAACCCATATTCCAGCGCCCCACCTTGGATCGAGCAGGCAAAACTCATATTCGAGGGGGCAATCGGCACGTTGAGCTTATCAAACAAAGCCGTCAGGCGCGGGTAATTGATCTTGTTGAACACGATAAAACCCATGTCGACAGGCTGATCGCCGCGCTTACCGGCGATTACGGTCGTGGCATGGCCGCCCAAACTGGCCCCCGCCTCAAACAAAACGACATGATGATCTTCGGCCAGCAGATGGGCGGCAGACATGCCCGAAATCCCAGCCCCGATAACGGCAATGCGGCGGGCAGGGACAGGCGACGTTTCAAAGGGCATGTTGGCTCCATTAAGGTATGTGTCAGTTACGCGCCCCGTAGAGCACTGGATCAATATTTGGGCACATGGCGGGCTGTGATCCAATCTTTGATGTGGCGCGTAACACAGTTTATGATGATAACATCCTCTTTTGTGGCGAATGCCGATAGACGTGCTGACGTTCGTGCCTATGGTGCGATCACGCAGGCGTCTGCGGTTCGGCAAAAGGGAAGCAGGCAGGTGGCGGCACAAGAGACAGATTGGTCGGCCGTTATGATCGCGGTGCGCGACGGGCGCGATCGCACTGCGTTTGCCGCCCTGTTTGGGCATTTTGCGCCAAGGTTGAAATCCTATCTGATGAAATCAGGGGCCACGCCCAGCAAGGCCGAAGATTGTGTGCAAGATGTCATGGCCACTTTATGGCACAAGGCAGCCCAATTTGACCCAGAGCGCGCAGCGGTTTCAACGTGGATTTATACCATCGCGCGCAACCGGATGATTGACATGATGCGGCGCGAACGCCGCCCTGACCCCGAAGCCATGCCATGGGACCAAGACGCTGAACCCGATCAGGCCGAGGTTTATGCCGCAGCCGAAGAGGGACGCCTGTTAAGCGCTGCCTTGGCCGACTTGCCCGAAAAGCAGCGCAGTCTGATCCAACGCGCCTTTTACGGTGATCTGTCCCATTCCGAAATTGCACTTGAAACGGGTTTGCCCTTGGGCACAATAAAATCGCGCATTCGTCTGGCTTTGGACAGGCTGCGCTCCAAAATGACGGAAAGCTAAGCTGATGACGACATGTTCTTCGATCCGCCACCATCTGAATGATGCCCTGTTGATGGGCTATGCCTCTGGCCATCTGAGCGAGGCCTTTGGCCTTGTGGTGGCGACCCATGTGACATTGTGTGACGATTGCCGCGCAAGACTGGAAAGCTTAGAGGCACTGGGCGGCGCTGTGATCGAATCCGAGCAAGAGACGCCGGTCAGCACCGAAGCTTTGGCGCGGATGATGGCGCGGTTGGATGTGCCTGTGGTAGCGGCCCCGCCTATAGCGCGGCGCAAAAGCAGCTTACCGGCGCCCGTGGCCGCTTATGTCGGGGGCGATCTGGGGTCTGTCAAATGGCGGCCGGTGGGCGGGGGTGTGCGGCAAGCAATCTTGCCCACAGGGTCGCAAGCCACGGCAAGGTTGTTGCACATTCCCGCAGGCCAAGCCGTGCCTGACCACGGCCACCGCGGCACAGAACTGACGCTGGTGTTGCGCGGCGCGTTTCGCGATGCGACCGACCGCTTTGGGCCGGGGGACTTGGAGATTGCGGACGAGGATTTGTCGCACAAGCCCGTGGCAGAAGCGGGCGAGGATTGCATATGCTTGGCTGCCACCGATGCGCCTTTGCGTTTTTTGGGGATTATTCCGCGCCTGATGCAGCCTTTGTTCCGCATCTAGACGGCGGCCTGAAAGAAATGGGGGCCAACCCCCGCACCCCAGAAGTATTTTTGCCGAAATGAAGGGTGGGGGCAACGCGGTTAGGCGCCTAAATCACCACGATTCCGCTGTGTTTGGCTTTGAACTCGGGTTCGACATGGATGGTGACCACACAGCCTTCGACAACCGTCTTCAGCCCTGCCTCGACCCTGTCGCACAGATCATGGGCTTGCGAGACAGAGAGCGTGCCGGGAACCACCAAATGAAACTCGATAAAGGTGGCGGCCCCAGCGGTGCGGGTGCGCAGATCATGGGCTTCGACCGCGCCGACCGCTTCGGTGGCAATGATGCGGCGGACTTCGGTAAGGACATCGTCTGAAAGCGATTCATCCAGCAGGCCAGACAGGCTGTCGTGAATGACACGCCAGCCCGACCAAAGGATGTTGACGGCCACAAAAGCCGCCAAGGCCGGATCAAGCCAATACCAGCCCGTCTCGATCGCCAAAAGAACCCCCAGCGTCACCACAACCGATGACACCACGTCCAGATACAAATGCTTGCCATCGGCCACCAAGGCCGGAGAGCGGGCGCGCCGCCCATTGTGGATCAAGACCCAAGCCCAGACCCCGTTCAACACCGAGGCCAGTGCGTTGACAAGCAGCCCTTGCAGCGGCGCGTGCAAGACCTGCGGGTTGGTCCAAGCCCCCCAAGCCTGATGCAAAATGGCCAAGGCCGCTACGATGACCATAACGCCTTCCAGAATGGCCGAGAACAACTCTGCCTTATGGTGTCCGTAGGGGTGGTTTGCGTCAGCTGGCAAGGCTGCGACCCGGATCGCAACAAGGGCCGCAATGGCTGTCACCACATTGACCGTGTTTTCCAATGCATCCGACAGCAAAGCGACCGAGCCTGTCATGGCCCAAGCCAAAAGCTTCAGACCCAGAACCGCAAGGCCCAGCACGATACTGCCGATCCCGAGTTTGACGACTTTGGTCATGGATGGCCTTTGAACACGAAGCTGCAGGCATTGGCCCATACCAACCTCTGCCGCTTGGATCAAGCGCCTTGGCCGTCACCAAAGCTGGCCGATAACGCCATCCCTTACTTTCCGCTTGAAACGGGGGCCATTCAGGCGCATATCGCGCTCGCAACCTGCAATCCATTCGGACGCGGGTAAACCCTATTTGGAGAGACCATGGCCAAGGAAGAGCTTCTCGAATTCCCCGGTGTCGTGAAAGAACTCTTGCCGAATGCGACATTCAAGGTTGAGCTCGAAAATGGCCATGAATTGATCGCAGTGATGGCAGGCAAGATGCGCAAAAACCGCATCCGTGTTCTGGCAGGCGACAAGGTGCAGGTGGAAATGACCCCCTACGACCTGTCGAAAGGCCGCATCAACTATCGTTTCAAGTGACAGCGTGCTGACCCTTTGGCGGGCCGCAACGCAAGGCTGGGCGCAGTGCGGCTGATTTTAGGGTCAGCCAGCCCGCGCCGCAAAGAGCTGTTGGCGCAACTGGGTGTTGTGCCCGATGCCATCACCCCCCCTGATATCGACGAAGACCCCAAAAAAGGCGAACTGCCCCTACCCTATTGCACGCGCATCGCACGCGAAAAGGTGATGGCGGTTTTGGCGGAACCGGAAGATTTGGTGCTTTGCGCCGATACCACAGTGGCCTTGGGCCGTCGCATCTTGGGCAAGCCTGCCGATGCGGGGCAAGCGGCTGCGTTTCTGACGGCCTTGGGCGGACGGCGGCATCAGGTGATCACTGCTGTGGCCCTGCGGTTGGGGGATAGGGTTTGGCAGCGCCAAAGCGTTTCCGCCGTAAAGATGAAACGCCTGTCGGACAGCGAGTTGAACGCTTATCTCGCCAGTGGCGAGTGGCAGGGCAAAGCGGGCGCCTATGGTATACAGGGGGCCGCGGGCGCGTTCATTCCATGGATTTCGGGTAGTTTTACGGGCATCGTCGGTTTGCCCCTTGCCGAAACCGCGGCCCTTTTGCAGGGCGCAGGATATCCGATCTGGAGGGTAGCATGATAGGTCGCGTCATCGTTTTAGACGAGATTGCGGGCCGCAAGGTCGCCGCTTTGATCGTGGACGGCGTGCTGGAAGAAGTGCTGATCGACCCTGCCGATGATACGCCGCTGACAGGGGCAATCTACCGCGCCGTGGGTGACCGCCCAATGAAGGGCATGGGGGGGATGTTTGTCAAACTCCCCGGCGGTGAGACAGGCTTTTTGCGCCAAACTGACGGGATTGCGCCGGGCCAGCGCCTGCTGGTGCAGGTGACAGGGCCTGCTGAACCGGGCAAAGCCCTGCCCGTCACCACGCGACTGCTGTTCAAGGGCAAGCTTGCGATTGTAACGCCAAATGCGCCGGGCTTGAACATATCGCGCCGCATCAAGGACGAAGCGGCACGCGACGATTTGCAGCGCTTGGCCGAGACCGCGATGGCAGGGGCCGATGCGCGTTGGGGATTGATTATCCGCTCTGCCGCGGAAGTGGCCGACCCTGAAGAGATTGCCGCGGAAATAGGTGCCTTGCGCGATCTATGTTCCGCGATGCTGGCCGACCTAGACGGAGGCCCCGAACTGCTGCTGGAAGGCGCAAGCGCGCAAGACACCGCTTGGCGCGATTGGAGCGACCCCGAACCCGACGAGATCGTGCAAGGCGGCCTTGCCGCGCACGGGGTGCTAGAGATGATCGACGCCCTGCGCAGCCCAAGGGTCGATTTTGACAATGGCGGCCATATGATGGTGGAACCAACCCGCGCGTTGGTGGCGGTGGATGTGAACACAGGGCCAGATACGTCTCCGGCGGCCAGCTTAAAGACCAACATCGCCGCCGCCCGCGACCTGCCCCGCCAGTTGCGGCTGCGCGGATTGGGTGGTCAGGTGGTGGTCGATTTCGCGCCCATGCCGAAAAAAGACCGCTCGATCCTGGATCAGGTGATCAAAGCCGCGTTCAAAGCCGAAGGGGGCGAGACAAATCTGGCAGGATGGACGATATTGGGCCTTTACGAGATGACCCGCAAACGCGACCGCCTGCCCTTGGCGGGCCTGCTGCCATGAGCTGCCCGATCTGCGCCAAAGAGACAGCGGATCGTTACCGCCCCTTCTGCTCTCGCCGGTGTTCGGATGTGGATCTGGGGCGCTGGCTGACCGGGTCTTATGTGGTGGTTGGACCGGAAGTGGAGGAAGTGCCCGCCAACACACCCCCCCCCCCCGCCCCGCACGCAATAGCACCCTATCATTCACTTTTCTTGCAAACCCCTCTGGACAGCCCCGATCCCCTGACGTATCAACCCGCCACCCTAGGGTGCCATACGGCGCTTCGGTCAGGGCCCAGATAGCTCAGTCGGTAGAGCAGCGGATTGAAAATCCGCGTGTCGCTGGTTCGATTCCGGCTCTGGGCACCATTTTACACAACAAAATCAAGCACTGATGCATAGCATACGTTCGATTCCCTGCGTTGCACAGTCTTAGCACAGTTCTGCCTGCGTTCGTGCGCTGGTTTTAGGGGTTTTGCCGAGTCGTTTGCTGTGTTCGACATAGCGTTCTGGTTTACTGTGTTGGACCCTGTGCACTGGTTGGCTGGCGCGACACAGTGTCGGCAATGCAGATCGCCGGTCCAACGAGAGTGGCAGACGGCTTGGTAGCGTTTTGGCTTTGGAAGCCAACCCCGCGCCGGTCAGCGGCGACAGGATTTTGAATTGCAAATTTCTTAAGTCGCTGCCGTGCAATGCTCCTTAATCATTTGTCTTAAAGGGTCATCACATTGCTGTCAGGACAACCCAGTGCCGTTGAAATGAGAAAGCGGGAACTCTAGCTCTCGATTATCATAAATGATCGGGACCATCATGAAACATGATAATGAGTTCAAAGCTGATCCG
>CAIMWI010000028.1 GCA_903845215.1 uncultured Rhodobacterales bacterium
CGCCGAAATCGCCGCCGATATCGTCAGGGCATCGTTATTGGTATCATTGCCAAGATCAAAGGTAATGTCGCCGGACGTCGAAGTGACAGTGCCGCTAATCGACACGCTGTCCACGCCAAGCCCTGTCGACAAAAGAACGCTTGAACCTGTTAATGTGCCACTTATCGTCAACTGATCCGCATAGTTGCCCGACCCCAGATCAATACTCAGGGCTCCACTTGCGTTAATCGTACCACTGACTTGAACTGTATCGGTTTGCACAGAGTTGGTAGAGATTTGAATCGCGCCGCCGCTGGTCGACAAACTGCCAGCCACCGTCACATCGCCGCCCTCTGTATCAGCATCGCCGTAGTCGGTGACAATTATCACACCCGTCGCGGCACTGATCGAGGCTGTGGCGGCAATTGAGAAATTGTCGCCGGCATTAAATGTTAGACTACCACCTGAAGAGATTATCGAAACACCCGACTCAATCGTGATGTTGTCGAGGTCATTGGTGCTGCTGTCTTGCGCCGTGTATGTCAGGCTGCCTGATGCCGTGACGTTGGAAGAAAATATGATGGGGCTATGAGCCGTTACAACAACATCACCGCCAACCACCATGCCCATAGCATTTAGGGCAGCGTCGATGGTTCCAATCGTCAGCAGACCCGTATTATCGATGAAACTGCCACCTGTGACGGATTTTCCCTGAAGCGTAGACACAGTCGAGGTGAGTGGCTTCTCGCGCGTGCCGATGCTGGTATGAGCGGACAAAAAGACGCTTCCGCCTATCACATTTGAAACGCCCGTAGCCGCCCCGTTTAGAATAGCGCCGTAAAGTGCGGTCAAGAACGAGACAGCGTCCGCGCCGACACTGATCTGGTTCACCGACACATCACCCAAGGCTTCGATGACATAAGCGTTACCCGCACTGGACAAAGTTATCGTACCGTCTGCGGAATAGGCGGAATTCAAGTCGACCTCATTGCCGGCGTTGCCTATCAATCCAAGAATCGCAGTCAGAGAAATCGACTTTCCGGTGATATCAACACCAGGGTTTGCCACTGTCGTTGCATAATTGGCGCTCGTCGGATCGGACGGTGTTATTGCATCCACCGCATCCAAGATTGAGATCGCCGCGACAAGTGCAACATTGCCGCTGGTGCTAAAGACATTTCGCACCCACATATCACCATTGGTTTCGGTAACGACCACGTCGCCACCGGCCCAAGCACTAAACCAGCCATTGCCGGCCGCACTGCCATTGCCGCGCGCCTCGATGCTGAAGTTGTTTTCGGTGGAACCAATAGCGCCAGAGGCACGCAATTGAATATCGTTTGCCTCAATATTAACGAAATCAGCATCAAGTCCATCAACGATAGAGCCCACTTTGGCCCAAATATCAACATTGCCTGTCTCTGAGTAGATCGATGCAACCCGCAAATCGCCAACAGTTTCACCCAACCAAATGCTGCCACTGGCACGCGCCGTAAGCTCGGCGGTCGAACTCGACTGATTGACCCAAACACGCCCGGTTGCAGTGCCTATTTGGCCCTGCCCAGCCTCAAGCACCAAGTCGCCAACTGTTGTGATCCGCGCAGTTCCATCGTCCGTTACATTGAAGATCGAGCCCGAGGTCTTAACCCGACCGGCAGCGCCGATTTCCAAAATATCTAAATATACAGCACTTTCCGAACCAAGGAATGTATCACCACCCGATTTGGTCTTAACCGACCCGGAAAGCGTGACGTCAAAGTCCTCGCGTTGCTGGATCTGTAGGTATTTAATATCAACTTTCTGTCCGATCGTCAGCGCAATATTGGATTCCGATTGCAGCGCGGTCGCCAGGGTAAGAACACCGCCACTGACCCCCGTGATGGTATAGGCGACAGCGGATGTACCTACGTTAAGAGATGGCCTCTTTTCCCCAATTATTCCTGTGGTCGCCGCCGACATGTTCGACAAAGTGATTTGATCACCGATCACAAGCCCATCAAATGTGCCGCCATCATAACGCGTGATCGTATTGCCGCTGATATTCACACTGGTATCGTAGACTTCACCAAGCGGATTGATTGCCACAGTGGAAAGCGTGACCGTCTTTTGGTACTCGACAGCAGAGACAGATTTTGCCGAAGCCTCAAAAGTTATGGTCGAACCTGAGATTGACTTGATCTTATAGAACGATCCCTCACCGGTGGCGTTTGCTGACTGGCCTTCAATCTGGATGTAATCGCCAACCTTGAAGTGATTGCTCCAGGTGCCCGCGGCGGAACCTGCATTCGCGCCAGATGATATTTTAAGTGCTGTGCCCCCGTATAGGGTTAAGCTGTTGCCACTGCTAGAGAAATTTACTTTGCCTTCAATGCGTTCAGTTGTTAAGAAATTCACATCCTTACGTTCGGCGGCGGCCAGCAGTATCCTCTCATCGTTGGTAAGGGTCGATTGTAAATTGATGGTCGTTTGCCCGCCAGTCGTGCCAATATTGTCACGAACAGTCGCAATCACGGCACCGGCGGTGATGTTGGCATCCTCAATTGTGGTCGAGGTGTCGGTGACAGCTTTCATCAAACCGGCGCTAAATCCATAGATTAACTCGTCCTGCGTCCAAACTTTTATTGATCCCGTGATGGCGGCGTTTTCCGCGTCGGTGAGCGGGACCGTGTAGTTTGCGTCATATTCCACGGTTTTGGTGCCATAGGTCGTATGCAAGCTGCGCAATTGAAGGGTTCTTGATAGACGAAGCGTCTCGATTTGTTGGTTCGCTGTGACCAATGCATCCGTCTGCTGCGCGGCACTGGCGTTACCCCATGTGACTCCGGCGGGTAAATTGCTCTCGGCATAAAATTGGGTAAGCGACGCCTGCTCCTCAGAATTAAGCACCATGACCCGAGAGCTATCGCTGATGATTGAATCAAAATCAGCGCCCTGCAGTTGCCGCCAAGTCCAATACGTGCGGTAATCGCGTGTTTTTGCGGCAGACAATGCAGCCTTGGCCTCGGCCACTTTATCACCTGCACCAGTAGATGCGGTGAGCTGTAGGTCAGTCCATACGGTCGACAAGAGTTTCTCAACCGACCGTGTATCGACAACCGCGTTGTTATTGCCATCAATAAGACTGCCGAGAGAGACGTTTAGCGTCACGGTCTTGCCCGGGGCGGTCAGACTGTAGACACGCAAATCACCCGATATCTCAGAGATAAACATGTCATCTGTTGACGTACCAGTTAGGGTATGAGTGGCTAAAGTGCCCGTATCAATCCGCAAAGTTTGAGATGCAGTTCCAATTGTACCAGCCTTGGCAGTCAAAATTACCGCGCCGCCCGAAATCAAACTAGATGATCCGCCTAGAATAGACTTGGCCGCGTAGATTGATACCGTGCCACGGGACTCTGAACTCGTTCCAGCATATTTAACGGCGGAAACTGTGCCGATATTGAAATCGCCATCCACCTCGTAAAGGTAGATGTCACCCCCAGCATTGGGGTTGATTATGGTGCCCGATATTCCGTCAGCAAGGTCAGTTTGAAGCGGCGACAGGGCCGAACCAATGTTGCCACCGGCCGTCAAATTCACCGTCTTGCCGCCCACGCTGGCCAATGAAGTGCCGCCCAATGATGCCGAAGTGGTGATCGAGCCGGTCGTTGTCAGCGATGTGGTGCCAGTTTTATTTGTGAGTTTACCTGTTATGACGATGTCGGCACTGCCAGCGTTAATAATGATGTTGCCAGCTGTGTTGTGTATGAAACTTATGCCAATTGGGCGATCAGCCTCGATCGTGTGGGAGTTTGTCGTGAACGCGCCATCTACTTTTTGGTATTCGTAGGTGTAGGTTTTTTTGCCATACCAGCTTTTCTTTACGGAATATTGTGTTTGTTTCCATCCAGTGGAAGAGGTGGTTACCGTGTTGGATGAATAGGTATAAACGTTGCCATCAAGTGATTGATTACGGTAGTAATAATTAGAGTTTGGAACCAAGGCCGCACTCAACTGCTGGTACTCTGGGTTTACTGGAATGCGTTCGCTTCCAAGATCAATAATCCCCAGCCAACCTGATTCTGACCATTTATCCGTTGCCTTGGTGCGCGAAGACACACCCACCGACCAAGCATATCGATATCCAGAAACGGGATTATACGCGAGGTTGTTATCCGAAATCGTACTGGTGGCTGTGTAAGATGATCCGAAGTCGATCGTATCAACTTGCACATTCCCATTGGCCAGTTTGGTGTAGATTGTCGTTAAGCTGCGCGCCTTGTCATTGATCTTTACGATACCGTCGCCGCGCACATCTGCGTCAATGGTTTCAAAAGTCAGGTCTAGCCCAGGCAACGCCATGTTGTTGGTGATCGTAATTTGTGGATAGCCGGAATAGGCCGTGACCCGGCCATTCCGGGAGTTCATGATATTGCCCGTCAGTTCGATATATCCGCCTGTGGGGCGCAGCGCCTTCACAGTCAAAGCATCCGCCTGTCGGTTGTAGATCAGTGTAAAGTCCGAGTTTCCGTCAACAGAGATGTTCGTGTAGTTCGCACCTGACGCCTTTGCACGATCAATCTGCGTTTTTTGGGAATCGCCCAAGACCAAAGTATAATCTTGCTTGCCAGACTGTATTAGGCCGTTCACATCAAGAAATTCAGCACTAATCGTGATCCGGTTCGACATGATGGATGGCGTGGTAGGATTGACTGAAAGCCAATTCGAAACCGAGCCATTTGAAGCTTGGGTCGATCCATCACCGATCATTCCAGAGTTTAAAAACTGGCCGTAGGGATCGCCGCCGACTTGGTATACGACAGCGCCGGAAATAGATACCGCGCTCGTTGCGGCGATAGAAAGCTCGGCTGTTGCGATCTGCCCCAAGACAGTGATGGTACCACCGTTCGATGGGTTCGTTATGCTCAAACGACTGGTGCGCGCAATAATGCTACCTGTTACGCGAATTTCCTGTGGTGGCGGCAATTCGCCAGTCGTTTGGTTAACAAAATTGTTGATGTTCGAAACCGATATTGTGATTAGGGGCATCGACGAAGTGCGGTCGATGGACGCTGCCGTCACATTGAAGCCAGCAGTCTTTGTCACGTCAGATGCGCCAATATTAGCCAAGTTATTATTATTGCTGTTTCGGTTTCGAACGTTTTCTGCGTTAACCCATGCCAGTGCGGTGGCAACGGACGTTGTCGTCTCGCCAATTGCTGTGATATCAGTGCCATTGAAGTAAATTCCGCCGTTGGTGTCTGGAATTTCAATGTCGGCGATAACCAATTGTGCGAAGGATTCGCTGTTAATAGTGATGGATGCATTCTTAGGAACGTTAATAGTGCCCGTACCGGACAATTGGTCAGCAAATATACGAACGCGTCCCGCCGCAGCCTTGACGCGGCCAATAGTGACGGTATCAACATCTGGCGTCATGGCAACGATGGTACCGTCACCCATTCTCGCTGCCAGGCCCTGCGCCAAAAGGTCCGCCTCAATTCGGGTAACCTGATTTGTGTAAAAGGTGACCAAGGTCGCGTTATCAGCATAAGTCTGGATGTTAGATCTGGCCGTGGCCAGATTGGTAAACTGCGCTGAGCTAAGCGTCGCACGTCCTGCGGTGAAGGTAATGTCGCTTGCCGTTACGCCATCTTGGGTCGTCATCGAAGACCGTGACGTATCGATCACCGTATCGCCGGCGGTATTTACGATAAGCGTCAGGCTCTTCGCACGTTGCGCCCCTGTGGTGATGGTGCCATTGTTGATAACGTCGCCCATAATCACGGATCGCGTGGCGCCTGCACCCGATCCGACGCTTCCGCCGCCCAGCGCATTGCCCAGCGCAGACGCCCAACTGGTGGCCTTGGCAACGCCCACGACGCTGGCAATATTAAATCCATCCGCGTTCAGATCGATGTTGGCATAGCCATCAATCGATGCGCCGCCCTCAATTTCAATAAGGTTGTGCGCCTCATAAAGCGCACGCGTCTCAAGGTCAGAGATCGGGATCACAGATCCTGCAAAGTTGTCTACACGCATTTCTAGCGCGTGTTCTGGCAAATTCAGGTCGCGGTCTGTTCCCGTGCTAAGGTACATATCATCTGCAGAAATTACCTTGGCATTGGCTAAAATCTTGATGCGGTTCGTGGGAACAACGTCCGCCTTGGCATAGCCAAGTGCGACCGTCGCGGCCCCGAAAGTTTCGGAATAAGATTGAAGGTTTATTTTGGTAAAACCATCAACTTCGAATTCCAGTCCGCCCCGCGCCGTCACTTGGGCACCCGCCCCGACAACTATTTCGCCAAGAACATTCTTCCCGTCGAAATCAACATAAGCCCCCGCCCCAGACAATGCACCGCCCGTGACCAGCTTGGTTTTAAGTGATTGCTCCAAAGAGTTATAAACAACCGCTTTCAAGCTGCCCGTGTCATTGGTCGCCGTAATGACGCTGGATGTTCCAAAGTAAACGGCTGTCGCAAAGTCTGCGCGCGTGTCGGCATTGGCGCTGGCACCTGATACAACGCCGCCAGTCTTGCCATCTATCGAGCTGCTCCCCCCCAAGCGGTTTGTCGCGTCGATGTCGAATGTGCCTGCGCTGACAAGGGCATAATTTCCAAGCCTGACAGTCACGTCAGAATCAACGTCATGCGAAACCGCAGCGCCAGAACCGGCCAGCGCGCCATAGGCATCGGTGTTGATTGTTCCGGACGGGGTTGCCGTGTGTGCTGCAGCGATTTCAAAGGTACCCACGACGGTAATGTTCGCTTTATTCGCAGAGCTTGCGGCGTCTACCACGCCGGCCACAACATTCGACGTCATATCCGTGGTGGCAGTTGCCGCAGCCCCACTGGCAAGCCCGAATGCGCCCGCCTTAACAACCACATTCGAAATATCTTCGCCCACCGACCAGATCGACAACGACCCAGCCGTTAAGCTCACCAATTGGCCGATCGTCGCCGTCGTCGTGCCATTCACGTCTCCGGTGGAACTGGCGGCCCCAACGCCGATCAACCCACCCGCCGCAGCCAGTGAGTTGACAGCCTGGCGACTTGCATTGCTGGCCGAAATGATGACGGCACCACTGGCCGTCACCAGACCCGATGTCTCGATCCCCGCGACGACATTGGCATCGTTATGCGCGGCAGCCGAAGTCGATTGCACGCCCAACAAGACGCCACCACCCGACGCGCGGGCCGTCACCTCTTCGCTTGATCGGCCGGATAGGGCAGCAGATTCAGCTAAAACCGACAGGCTGCCGATCCTAAAGTCACTACTCGCCCCGCCCACCGTAGCGGTCGCATCACGGCTGGTTGTCGCGACGGCATTGCTGACACCTACCGCTGCTGTCGTGGCAACGGTCATTCCCCAGACATCAGATGTTTGCCCAACCTCTGACAAGGACGACACTGTCAACCCTACCGCTGTCAGCCGCACCGAAGAAGCTTTGGCCGTGACGCTGCCGCCGGTTGTGACGCTGGCAGTGCCGCCACTGGCAGCGAGGGCCAAGAACCCAGACGCGATCGAAAGCACATCCACTGTGGCCACAAGATCAGACTTGGCCGAAGCATCGACCAAAGCCTTACCAGCGCGGGTTGCATCAGAGCCGTAAGCCGACAGGGTGATGTCTGTGGCCGTGCCGTCGATCTGTGCCAAAGTCGTATTGCTGTTGGTGATCGTGGCATCAGCGCCACCGCCAGAAAGGGCCACGCCTCCATAAGAGGCAGAAATTGCCGAGGCTGAAGATTGGATACGCGCCTTGGCCGCATCTGTCGCCATGACATCCAAAGCTGCGGCGATAACGTCGGTGTCATGTAGGGTGGCGGTAATCGTGTTTGACATGGTAGCCGAT
This sequence comes from uncultured Rhodobacterales bacterium, assembly GCA_903845215.1. Taxonomy (GTDB): domain Bacteria; phylum Pseudomonadota; class Alphaproteobacteria; order Rhodobacterales; family Rhodobacteraceae; genus Stagnihabitans. Next base: position 7,811 of record CAIMWI010000028.1, read on the forward strand.
GCCAACGAGACGGCCACAGCCACAGCGCCCCCCAGCCCAACCGACCCCGCAATCGACGCTGAACGCACGGTGGCGTCAATGTCAGATGTGTCTTTTGCCTTCACCGTCACGCGGCCATTTGTTGCTGTAAAGCTGGATGCATCAGCGCTGTTTGAAACGGAATAATGCAGCGTATTTGTTGCAGTCGCGCCAGATCCAGCACCGGCGCCAGCCACAATCCCACCAGCAACAGCAAGGGCAAACCCCTCGACAAGGGCGCGGATGGTGGACGTCATATTGGCGTCAACGGCAATACTGCCCGCCGCAGAGCTTAAAGTCGCGCCAGTCAAGCCGACAATGACCCCGCGCCCCGCGCCACCGATATCATTTCGCGCAAGCGATGCGCCGACAGAAATGCCGATGCCAACTGCGCCAACGGCAAGCGAGGCGGCAGCCGACATCACCTTGGCATCGATACTTGCGGCCCCATTCGCCGCGACGGCGATGCCCGTTTGGCCCGAGATGGTCATGTTCTCGATGCGAATGTTGGTCAGTGTGGTGATCACGTTGCTGCTATCGGCACCGGCACCGCTGACCGCGAGCCCGCCAACCCCAAAGCCCGCCGCCAGTGCCACAGACGCGGCGCGCGATCGGATTGTCGCGCTATCCGCAGCGGTGACGCTCAGCGCCCCCGTCGTCGCCCTGACAACGCCTGCCGCACCGCTGGCCGCATTGCGAATGATCTGGCTAGAAGTCGTACTTGAAATGGTGTTAACCGCGATCGTTGCAGCAATCGCACCCGAAACGCCCACCATACCGCCCGCAATACTAAACGCCACGGCTCCAGCCACAGCGTCGATAGACGCGCTATTGCTTGCCTGAACAGACACCGTGCCCGCGCTAAGGCTGGTGGTAGACCCCGTGACTCGGGCGGTGGTTGTGGCGTTGATGCGGTTCTCGACACCCACGCCAGCGCCAGAAAGGGCCAGCCCTGCTTGCCCTGCCGCAGCAGCGCCTGCACCTGCGATCACCTGCGCATTAATCTGCCCGCTGGACGTTGCGCTGACCGAGATTGAACCCGAACCCACGTTGATTGTGCTGTTGTCGATCGCGGCCATAGTGACAGCACGGTCTGCGACTGCATCGCCTTGCGCCGTATAACCGATGTAGTTTCGCGAAATCGCAGCCCCAACGGCCACGCCGACACCCACTTGGCCAATACCTACAGCCAACGACGTCGCCATCACGCCAGCATTGATGCCAGACTGGCTTTGCGCCTCAACCGTGACGGCAGCCGACGATGTGCCGGTGATTGTCGCGCCTGTCACCATCGCCTTGGACGTTGACGTCACCGCATTGATTGCAGAAGCACCCGCACCCGAAAACGCCACCCCCACCATACCACCGGCAATTGCGACAGAGGCCGCCATGGCCACAGCATTAATGGTTGACCGTGTGGCCTGAATCGCGCCGCCAACCAATTGCAAGGTCCACTGATGGCCCTGCCCATCGGTCACCGACCATTTTGTTCCCGCCTCAATCACCGCAACCCGAAGATCGCCCGAGGCGCTTGCACTCAGCGCAGTTTTCAGGGCCGCGCGCAGGACGTTATCGCCTGCCAAATCGGTTGCATCCACCGCAGTGCCAGCTGCGTTCAGATCGGTTGCCGCCATATCGGCCAAGCCCTCGGCCGTGATGCCAGACAGGCTAGATGGCGTGCTAAGGCCGGTCAGCGCGCGGACAATCACCGAACCATTGGCTGGGCTGGTCGTAACCTGCGCCCCCGAAATCGTGGCCTCAACATCATTTTCAACGACGTTCAGCGCGATAGATACCCCAACTGACAGCGCCACCCCCGTAGAGCCGAAGGCCGCCGCCAGCGATACGCCTTGCGCGGTCGCGTTGATCCGGCTGTCATCGCGTGCAATCACCGATACACTCGCCACTGTGGCGCTGCCACCGGACAGGGTGGCAACAACATTTGTGGCGATTTGGTTTGTCACTGACACGCCAGCGCCAGAGACGCCAACGCCTGTGGCACCTCCGGCAATGGCGACCGACCCCGCAAAAACCGAGGCATCGATGGCTTGAACGCTGGTGGCCGAAATGGTCAAAGCCCCCGAAAGGCTGACTGTGCTGGCATCGACCCGTGCCGTAACTCCTGCAGGGGTTCGCGACAGGCTGACGTCTTGCCACAAATTCGGGTTGGAGTAATCTTGCGTAGACAGATCAAGTCCACCCGCAGCAGCGAGGCTTTGATTTCCGACATATCGGAACACCTGGTTTGCCCTGCCGCCCTTTTCAATCAAGACAGTTTGTCCGACGTCGATCCGCGTAGGCCGCGCGGTGCCAGCGCGATATGTTGGGTTCAAGGTTTCGACAGCTACGGCAGAATAGCCGATCAGGTTTTTGGCGACGGCCACCCCGATGCTGGCACCCACACCTGTCGCACCGACCGCCACCGCAGCAGAGGCCGCCTGAACCGTGGCCCGCAGCGTGCCGGCAGAGTTGGCGGTAACGGCCAGCGACGCCCCCGTCACCTTGGCCCGCGCCACTTCGGCCAAAACGGCCGAGGTGATTGTGTTGGTGGCAAAGGCCCCCGCCCCAGAGATTCCGACCGCTGTCGATCCGAAGGCGGCCGAAATGGAGGCGGCCTGTGCTGTAGCCCGGATGTCAGACTGATCGAGTGCAGACACAGAGATTGCGCCCGCCTCAACGCCCCGTGCGATGTCGGTGATCCCGACCGAGGTCGAGCCGCCAATGCGGTTTTCGACAATCGATGCGCCGATGCTGACGGCAACCCCGCTAGACCCAGCGGCAAAAGCTATAGACGCAGCACCACCGGAAGCCTTGATGGCTGAAAGGCTGGATGCCAGCAGCGTAAGGCTGCCCCCCTTCACCGCCGCCACGCCCACGGGGGTTGCGGCATATTGGCCTGAGATCGTGGCACTCGTCACGATGTCAATTTGGTTTTGCACAAACACACCAGAACCAGACAGTGCAATCCCCGTGCTGCCCGCCGCCGCCGCGACGGATCCAGCAAAGCTTGCGGCATTGATCTTGGCATCAGCCTTTGCGGTGACGCTTAAAGCACCAATCGCGGCAACATCGCTTTGGTCTATGATCGCACGCACCCGCACCGGGGCATCCGCGGTCAGGCCCGAAATGCGGTTCATCACAATCGCGATGCCAATCGAGGCACCCGTCCCACTCGACCCAATTGCAACCGAAGCCGAGGTCGCGAGAACCGAGGCATTGATGCTGGATTGATTTTCCGCCGTAATCGCAACAAAGCCGCCTGCCGACACTTGGCTGCCGCGCAATTCCGCGCTGACCGAACTGCGCACGTCATTCTTGCTGATCGCACCGGCACCCGAAATCGAAAGGCCCGATTGCCCCACGGCTGCAGACATAGAGGCCGCCTGCGCCACCGACTCGATGGTCGACGCATTCACGATCAAGTCATTGCCGCTAAGCGACACCAAAAACGTGCGCCCTTGCGCATCAACCAAGACCCATCCGTCATCATCTTGCTGGCGACTCAGGCGGATGGTGCCTTCAATCTTTTTCCCATCAGCCAACCCAGTGTTCATCCGCGTGATAAGCGCGCTCAAGATCGACTGGTCGTCTGCAACATCATCGGCATCCACAATGGTGCTGTTGCCCGAAGTGATCATCGACGTTTCCGTCGCATCGTTCAGCGAGGATGCGGTCAGCACGCCTCGCGTGACCGTAAAGCTGCTTGGGGGTGATGCAAGCGCACCTATAGAAAGGTTGCCGGTCAAAGTGACGGTGCCGGCACTGTCCAATTTGGCCACGGCGGGGTTTTCCACCTCGTTGACGGCAACCGCTACGCCGACAGACACAGCCGTTGCCGACTGGCCGATGGCAGCGGCAATCGACGCGGCCTCGACCCATGATCTTACAATACTTGTGTCCACCGCAGACAAAGTCAGATCATTGGCCGACACAGATGTGGTCTGATAAATCCGCGCCAATGCGCCTGACAGGATCCGGTTCTTTGCTGAAGACCCCGCACCAGAGAAGGAAAACCCGGAGTTCCCAGCCGATATGGCTAGGGCAATTGCCGAAACCGTGGCTAAGACCGACTGCCCGGTCGTGACGACAACCGACACATCCCCTGTGACAAGCAGACTGCCCTTGACGATCTCGGCCGTAGCGGCGGCGCTTTGGCCCACAAGATCGACGCGCTCCCATTTCCGGGTATCGCTGAAATCTTCGATTGACAAATCAAAGCCGTGCGCGCCGCCGTTGGCCGTGTCGGCAGTGAACTTGTAATACCCCCCAGCGAGGGGATTTGCACCGCGCACCTGAACAACATCACCTGTGGTCAAGATGAGCGGGGTTTGATTGCTGTTGTGGGTGACCAAGGTTGGGGCAACGCGCATATAGCCGATCACGTTATCCGCAACCGCAACCCCGAGGCCGACCGCGCTCGACGATCCACCAGACATCGAGGCGGAAGCGGCAAGTGTTTTGATCGTAGCAAAAATCTGGGCGATGTTGGTGGCGCTGACCAAGACATTGCGCGTCACCGTAACGGCGGTTTCGCTGATCCGGGCCGTGACAGCACCGTTCACGCTGTTGACCCCGATGGCACCGCCCCCCGTCACAGAGGGTGTACCAGTTGACCCTAAGCTGAGCGAGATCGCGACAGAGGACGACAGGCCCAAGGCGTCGATCGTTGCGGTGCGGTGACCGAGGACCGACAAATCCCTGCCTGCAAACAGAGACGGAACGTTCAAAATCTGTGCTGTTACATCCGACTGGATTTCGTTGCGTGCAAAGGTCACCGCAACCGACACCGCGCTTGACGCCGTGCTGGCCGTGAGGGCCATCGAACTCGATACCACCTCTGCGACAATTTGAGACTGGTCAATCGCATCAATCATGATATCGCGGCCGACTGTGACGGTGCGGCCAGCGACCAGCGCGTTGTCAATATCTGCAATCGCCAAGCTTGCGATACGGTTCAGCGCCAGAATTGGAGCGACAGTCACGGTTGACCCAGCCGCCAGTGTGGCCGAGGTTGCCAAGGCTGCACTGTAAATGACGGCATCAATCGCTGCTTCCGACGATGCTGTGACTGACAGATCATTGCCCGCCGTCACTTTCGAGCGGTAGATATGCGCCTCGGCTGCCGCCGGATTTGCGCCGCTTAGTGCCGTACCGACCAGCGTATCTACCGTGCTAAAGGCCACATTCTGCGGCTCTTGTCCGACCGAGTTGAACGCAAGGGTTATGCCGATAGCAACCGAAGAACCACCGCCATAGGCCTTTGTGTTGGTATCTACAGTGGCAATGACCTCGCCTGCCGAAACGGCCTCAACCGTTACATCGCCCAGCGTTGCTGTGACTTCGGCTTCGGAAATTTCCGCAATCGCACTGGTTAACACTGTATTGGTGGCGATATTGATATTGACCGCGATGGTGGAACCACCGGCGAAAACGGATCCACCATGCGACAAAAGTTTGCCGGTGTTTAACGCTTCAATCGCGGTGCTGTTGTCCGAGCGCACCGTGATATCACCCGCCGAGGTGGCAATATCGACCGAAACGATCCGCGCCGTTGTTTCCCCCCGCGCATCATTAACCGCCATCATCGCGCCGGCAGCCGTTGCAACACCGGGACCAAAGCTCAACGAAAGCCAATCTGGAAGGAGAGCATCCAAGTCACCGCGCGGCAAACGCTGCCAACGGCTTTGATTGGTATAATCCTCCGTCGCCAGGTTCATATTCAAACCATCGACGCCGTGGTAAAGATACAGATCGCCCAACTGAACCGCGCTTTGGGCGGCGCCGTTCGGATCAACGCCGACGTTTGAACCGACCAGAACGACCTCACCCGACATCACCCCCTGCGTACCAGAAAGGGTGGTGTAATCGTAAGATTTGCGTTTCGCTTCGACAAAGTCCCCCACCACTTGAATAAGGTCGTTACCCAAGGACGCCTTAACCTTGAGCGTATTGGTGGCATCGATAAGAGAGGTGTTCTCGGCCGAGACGAGGATATCGCCGCCCGCGCGCAGGATTTCATCTAGCACATTAATGGTGCGGGTGCCGCTAATATCTGCATGGGCGCTGCCGTACACCTTGTTGATGGCAAGGATCAGCCCCTTGCCGCCCGCCTCATCGCCCTGCGGCATGCCGCCTTTGGCGATCTCGGTGGCATTTGACGTCTTCGCCGTGATGGTCGCCACATCTACGGCATCAACAGTGATATCACCGCTTGCCGTCACGTCGGAATCCGTGATCTGGGCCGTGGCATCAACCGGCGTCGTATTGCCCAAGGCTGACTGCCCGATCAAGCTGTCAATCGCATTGTACAACAGGTTCGATGGCTTCCAACCTACCGAGTTGAAGGCCAGCGTCGCCCCGCCTCCGCCGCCGGTTACGGCGTTATAGCTGGTCGTTGCCGTCAATTCGGCCGAATTGCTTGACGTCACCGTCACATCGCCTTTGGCAGCGCCTGCAGCCGTCACGGTTGACCCCGAAATGATCGAAGTTGCACCGCCCATTACCGTATTGGTGGCCGCGGCGCCCCCCCAGGCCGAGTTGGAACCGCCGCCCGCAATGAACGACCCGCCCGACGACGTGATAGAGGCATCAACGGTCGCATCCAGCACCGATGCCAAAGCGCTATCGACGGCCACCGAGCCATTGGTGGTGGCCACGGTCGAGTTTAGGATTTCGGCCAGAACATCCGAGCGCAGATCATTCATAACCATAATGATCCCGATTGCGGACGAGTGGCTGAATGTCAGGTTAATGCCCGTGGTCAGCAGGAAATGGCCCCGCTCAACCCGCCAGTAATCGGTGTCTGCATAATCCTCAGCGCTTAGGTCAGTTAGCAACTGGCCCGTCGGATCGGTGGCGCCCATGTACTCATATATCAAAACAAGCCCGGCTGCGTCGGTCACGCGCACCCTATCACCAAACCGCAGTGACACCGGCTGCGCCGCCCCACCGATGGTCGCCGCCCAATCTGTCGTTTTTCCACTGTTTACCGCACTTTGCAGCGCACTTGCCCCGCCGTCAGAGGTCGAGGATGAAACGGACGAAACCGATGAATTCGAGTAAATTTCTTGAATGTCAGAAGCTGTGACGCTGACGTCGCCGCCCGCGTCAATGGTCGAGGTCTCAATCAGGGCTTCAGTGCCCCCTGCAGTCTTGTTCGACACCAACACAATACCAGTCGATGAACTGGTCGCGCCAATGATCGCTGTCGCTACCGACGATACCGCGTTCGAAACAGTGGCGTTGATGCGGCTGGACGAAATGGCCTCAACATTAACTCCGCCCGCAACGCCGAGGAGACGCTGAAACCGCGTCCCTGTGATGCGCGCGCTGGCCCCGGCCCCGGGAATGGCAGTAAGCGACGTTAGGTTCGGATCCCCGATCAGCACATCTAGCGTATTGTAAAGCACGTTGGACGCATTCCAGCCGATGGAGTTAAACGCCATAGTGATGCCCACGCCTAATTGGCCGGACTCGGTATTGGATATCACCCGTGCATCCAGCACCGCCCCTTGATCTGCGGTCACCGACACATCACCACCATGCTCGACGACACTGCCGGCTATAGCGGCCGAAGCCGTGTTACGAACAAGGTTGGTAGCAATCTGCCCGTTCACGGCCAGAGAAACCCCGCTTCCCCAAGCACTGCCACCAGAAGATTGCACCGTCGCTTCCAACCGCGTGACCAAGGCGGCCTTTGACACAGCAGTGACCGTGACATCATCCCCTGCACGAATGCCCATCTCGTTGATCAACGCCGTCGCACCCGCCTTGACGTCATTCATCACCACCATCGCGCCAATCGCGCGCGAACTGGATGCCGCAAGATTTCCCAAAGCGGGGAACAAAACCCCAACCACATCAACATTGCCGTTAATGCGCACCCATTCGTCAGTATCGGACAGATCGGCAAAGGTCAGTCCGGACAGGTTCTTCGTTCCGTTTATTCCCAAATAGCGATAGACCGACCCTGCCGAGATGACGTTTTCGGGCGCCGTAGCATCGGTTATCGAGGTGTCAATATAAATCATATTGCCATTCTCAACCGACTGTTCGCCAGATTTCGTTGTGAAGGAATAGTTTTTGGCCGCCATCTCCAAAGCAAGGGCTTCGGCGGAATCGAAGTTGGTGGAAACCACCGACGAGGCGGCGATGGATGTATAAGAACGGATATTTGCCGTGTCGGTCGCGCTGACCGTCACGTCGCCTGTCTGCGCAATCGTATACAATTCGGCCATGATACCACCGGCAGGCGTCGTCGTGCGGTCGATTTTGGCCGATGTCGAACTCGCAATGCGGTTGGAACTCAAGATACCGCCGCCCGCAACACCAAGGCTGCTGAACGGATCACCAATGGCTTTGAACGGGTTGGGTAAAGCGGTCTTGGCAACTGACGTTTCGTTGCCCACAACGGAATCGATCAGGTTGACCCGCACCAACTGCACGGCCCCGGTGCCTGTCAGTTCAACGCGCCATGTGTTGCCAACCTCGTCCGACAACAGCCAAATCTGCGCTGGAACGAGGGCTTCAACCGAAAGATCTCCCTCATATGTCAGATCTAGTGCCGTCAACGCAGTCGCCAACGCCACTTCGGCCAAAGCGACACGGTCTTCGTCTCGATTGCCCTCAACGTCGGGCACCATGTCGTCAAACATCTGTGCCGTAACGTTCAACGCGCGCAAATCCGAACTTATCACGTCGCGTGTGTCGGCAATCACTTCAACCGAGCCATAAGCCGTGACTTTGCTGTCTCGGATCAAAGCATGCGCGCCGACAGGTGTTTCAACGGCCGTAAATCCAGACCCCAACAGCGCATCCGCCGCCATCGAGAAAACATTGCCACCCTCGACACCCACCGCATTGAAGGCAATGACCAGACCAATAGCCGAACCAGACGAACTGACTTTCGACGTCACCGATGCAGTGACAATCGCCGTGTTGCGGGCAAGCACCGAAACATCCCCGGCCGATGATGTGATCGTGCTATTCAAAATACTGGCGTCCGCAGCGCTCAGCAGGGTGTTGCTGGCAATGATCGCCCCAATGGCAGCACCGCCGTCGCCCGATGCGGACACCTCAGAAGATTCTTGCGCCGTGAGGGTTGCGTTTTCAAAGGCATGCACGGAAACAGTCCCTGTCGCCGTCACAATTGCGTCTTGCACTATGGCTTGCGCCCCCGCCTCTGTTCGGTTGCGCGAGATCAAGGCTGCAAAAGCGGTATTCGTGGATGGTGTGACCATCTTGGCAATCTCAGAGCCCAGCGTAGAAGCGGCCGCCGTAGAAGAGGTAACTTCGCGCCACAGGCCCAAATCGGCATAGGCGTCACTATCACTGAGATCGACGTTATAGGCCGTATAACCCAAAAACTTGTAAAGTTTGCCCTCAAGCGTATCGCTATTTGACCCGATATAGACAAGATCGCCAAAGTTAAGGTCTTTGGTGCCCGAAAACGATGTGTAGTCGTAGCGGTTCATGATGTTATCGATTGCGCGGCCAAGTGCGCTCATGCCCAGACTGCCCGATCCCTCGGCACTGGTGACAAGTTGGGTCAGCGATGTCAGGCGGGTTTCGTCATAAGCCGCAACCGTGACGTTACCTGCCGTTGCGACCACGGTATTTGCGCCCGCCAGATCGATTGTCGCCCGCGCCTTACCGGCAAGACTGTTGGACGCCATCACCCCGCTGGCCGCCGCTGAGCCTGCGGCGAGGATCTCTGAACTTGCCGCAGCACCGACATCTGACGTGATCAACGCATACAAGCTAGAGGAGTTGGTGGCCCTTAAGGTAACGGCGCCGCCCGTCAGGTCTGACCCCGTAACCTCGGCGACCGCACCATCAGCCTGCGGATTGGTACCGCCGGTTCCCACCAAAGTGTCCCACGTAGCCTCGAACAGATTGGTTGGCGCGAAGCCCACACTGTTGATGGCCACAAAAATCGCACCACCAACCTGGTCGGTTGACAGGCCGTTCTTTAATGTTGCATCTAGCGCGATGCTGTTGTCGGACGTCACCATCACGTCGCCAGTCACAAAAACGGTGCTGTCTGCAATTCGGGCCGTCGCCGTCCCTAGAACCGAGTTCATGACGATCATGCCGCCAACGGCCAAGCTTATGCCAGCGCCGCTCACACCGCTGGTGCCTTTGCTGACGACAGAGACATCCGCCAAACTGGTCAAACTGCCCGCCTGGACCGCAGAAACCGTAAGGCTTCCTGCTTTGGCCAGCGCCGTTCCAATCGTGACATTCAGAACTTCGGCCGTGGTGTCACCCGTCACATCATTGCGTACTACAAGCCCGCCAAAGGCGGTTGAGGTCGATGCTGCAAAGCTCATCCCAGCAGGAATGACAGATGTATCCAGTTCTTCACGCCACAGATCGAGGTTGGTGAAATCTGTGTTTTTCAGATCCAGGTCAGCGGTTTCGCCAAAGTAGCGATAGATCGACCCTGACGTGCCGCGCCCGGCCGTTCCGCTTGCCTTGCCATCGCTGTAGGTTGGCAACAAATGCACGCGGTCACCGAATGTCACGGTCTGCAGGCCTGAAGGAACCTTGATCAGCGATAGGCCATCGGCTCCGGTATAGGTGTCGCCTCCTGCGCCAGTTGTCCTATAGTCGGCGGATGCCAAAAGGCCGATCAGGTTATTGGCCCAACTGGCGCCCCCATCACTGGCCGCCATCGACGAGGAATAGACCCGTCCATTAGACGCAATGTCTGCCGTGTTCGATGCAGTCACACGCACGCCCGTCGCAGCACTGACAGTCCTTCCAGATGTCGTCACTTCCAGGATGGCCCGAACCGAGGTTGCAATTTTCGTTGACGAAATCGCGAATCCCATCGCAGAACTGGCTTGTGACCCAAAGGGCATCACGGCGGCGTTGGTTGCTATGTTCGAGACGGTCGCGTTAAACTGGCCTGCATCACTGGCCAATACCGCCAACGCGCCGCCGGTCGTGACCTGGGTGTCCAAAACCCGCGCAAAAACGCTATAGCTGTTTTCTTCGATCCCCCAGTTGTAACCGAAGATCGCACTGATTGTCTGGGCGGCAATGCTTTTGACGTCATAGCCCACATAGTTCTGGGCGATCGTGAACCCTGCAGCAGCACCCGATCCGCCGGTTTGCATGACGGCGGCCACCGTGCGCGAATCCAGAAAAATTGCCAGATCCGCCGACACCGTCACATTTCCTGCAGTCGCAGTCACTGTCGATGCTGTGAGATCTGCCGTGACCGCCCCCATAAGGGCATTGACGCTTAGCGTGGCGCTGGCCGCCAAAAACGTGCTGGCCCCCATCATCAAAGATGCCAGCGTGGTATCTATATCCTGACGGGCGACAGTCTTGGATACAAGCCAACGCGCATCAGTGGCTGTGACGCCAATCGCCCCCGTTGTCGACAAAAGCAAACTACCCGTCACAATCGACGACACATTTCCTGTGATCTTGTTAATTGACGAGGCAGCCTTGAAGTTCAGGGCGACTGGTGTGAATTGAAGCTTGTCCGTGCCGATGAAACTGGCAGTCGAGGTATAATGCGCCTCACTGTTGGCCGTCGCCGAAATACCTGTACCGGCAGTCAAGGTGGAAGTTGCCACCGTGACAGCAACATCCAAGGTCGCCGTGGTCATGGCAATCAGGGCGACGTTGTCGACCGAAGTGCTGTCTTCAGCGGTGGTTGAAATCTTACCCCCCGCAACAAGCGCTGCGCGATTTACGTCAACCAGAACTCCGCCGGATCCAACCGCTGTGGATACAGCAACTTGGGATATCCCCAAAAAGCTGCTGTTGACCTTGGTCACCACATTTCCGTCAGCTTGGGCTGACACAGAAATCCCACCCTGACCCGATGCCGTCATATTGGCGAAAGTTTTGGCCAAATCCGAAGAACCGATGGCCACACCAACCGCCTTCGAGACTGTAAGATCGACAGACAAGGCGTTGACATTAAACACCGCCTCACCCAGCAAAGAAACCTCGAACGCCGAGACTTCCACCGTCACATCCGTGTCATCCGTTGCCGAGATCGTTATACCATCAGCCGCCGAGGTGCGCAGCTGTGCGCCTGCCCCGATCACAACCCGCGACGTCGAAGAGACAGATTCCGTCGCAACAAATAAAAGCCGATTGCTGGTCGTCGATGTCAAATTTGCAAGAGAACTTGTGACGATCCTGATGGACCCAGCATCAATCGTCACACTATCCGCGACAGAGATATTCGCGGCAACAGTCACGATTTGCGAATTGTCGGGCGCAATTCCCGTAAAGTTCGAAGTTCCAGAAACAGAGGCTGTGGCCCCAAGATTGACGACATCCGTCGCATAGATAGAATTGGAAACCGCAATCACGCTTGACGCCGAGGCGGACCCGTACTGATCGGTCCCATCCTCAGCACTGGCGGTAATCGTAACGTTTTTCAACTTGGCAATCGACGAACCGATGTCACTTGTGACAGAGACAGCCTCTCCCGAAAGGCTCAAACTCCCCAGAAAACCAGAGGACGACGTTCCGAAAACGAGCGCGTCATTCCCTGCCCCGCCATCCAAGGAGACGGCAAATTCAGACCCGGCATCAAAGCCTTCGCCAAATTTCAGCGTGATCGTGTCATTGCCGTCACCACCGTGAATATCCAGTTCACTCGTGCTGGCAATCTGGCCACTGGTAAGCAAGGTCTGGCCGCTGTCGTAAACATTGTAGCTATAAATACCACCCGCACCTGTCAGGCTTACGGTTGCGCTCACAGCCCCGCCCGTCGCTGCACCGGAAATTGTGGCGAGATAAAGCGACGTCGGCGCCGCATCCATAAGAATGCGCGGCTCCAGTGGGTCCAACAGATATGTCGTCAAACTTTCGTTTGAGGATGAGCCTTTAGAACCGCGCATCCGTGACTGGGCGCGCCTGGCCTTCCTATTTCCAGTGAGCTTGCCAATAGAACCAAAGGTGGATCTGGCCATTTGCATTTCAAAACCCCAAAAGACCTGAGCAAGATATTAGCAGCGAAAAAGACATATTATTCAGACCCGCAAACCTTCGGGTGCAGGTGACAAATGTGAATTCTTTTGCGGGAAACTTCAACTACAAAAGTTGTAAAACCATTGAATCTTAGCGCATATATGGGGAGCCACAGCTGGTGTAGGCGTGCAAGTAAAGACCTTGGCGAGGCTTTCAGTCCTAAAGAACAAGATAACATACTTAAGATTTAACTTTTGGATATTTTTCTTTTTGTTTCGACCTCAAGTCCTAACTTTTCCCGTCTTCCATTCGGGGGCAATGAATTTGCGAAGCCAACTTTTTGACGTGCCGCCGCAAAAAACGCTCATCTTGCGCCGCATCAAGCATTCCAAACGATGCTGCGCGGGGTTGGAGATTGCCTATCATACCGCACCAAAAAGTCGGCCTTAAGGCCCAATTCCGCGTGGATCACTTTATGCATTGCCTTCAAAGCCTGACTCTTTTGGCCATCGCTGCGCAAGACGACCTCTCAACTGTTTGGAATCGGCCGCCTTGCGCGCACATTAAATCGCAACCCACACAACAGTCGCCACGCCAATTCGGCCCGACCGAAGACATTCTGCGCCAAAGCAACAGGCGCCAGAACGTAGGATGACGATAGACCAGATGCCGCCGTTACACTAAACTCTCCCCTGCGCCCTGCCACGGGCCACATTGGCATTTAATCGAAGGGGAAGTGCAACTATGGCTCGGCACAACTGCTACCCGTCCGTTCAGATTGCAGCCCCTAAAATGTGCGATCCTTCGGCTTATCGGGATACAAGGGCATGATAAAAAAGGCCGAGGGCGAACAGGCACTTTTAAACCTTTTGCCTGGAAATCCGTTGCGGGCAGCTTCCGTGAAGGTCGGTACTTCGGGTATCTCGGATGGCAGACGCCTTTATACTTTGCCCAAATCGGCCTTTGACCAAAGCGCATCCACCCAATTTATGAAAACCGCTGAGGCCTTTCTTGGCCACAAGGCAGATGCGTTGCAGCCCTGGCTCGACATTTGCGAAATGGTGCATTTTGGTCTAGACCCAGCATCGGGCGCCGATCGCCTGCCCGTTCGAAAAGTCTATCTTGAATTGGTCACAAGCACCCCAAGCGACCCTGATCTAACCTTCATTGCCCTGAAGGCCGCAAAAGGTGGCCTACGCCTTAACCGCTATCACACCATTCCATTGGCGAATGAGGGGGGTGCCGATCAATTGCTCGCATCGCTGGGCCTGCCAGATTGGTTTGCGCCGCTTGCGCGCGGATTGACCCGCGCGATCGTCTTTGGATCAGCCGACTACGCAACCCTTTTGGTCACCGAAGACGGCACAGATCGTCGGTCTTTAGATTTTAACTTTGCAGATGAGGCCGCTTCGGATGCCGCTCTGGCCGCGATCGAAAAGCTTTTGGCAGGCCTCGGCCAAACAGCCGCCTCCATAAGTCAGCTTTTGGCCGCGCCACTTTGCCACGTTGCCATTGGGGTGTCGTCCGATGGCACCCCCTTTGCAACTCTCTACGGGTTCCCAGAAGGTGACGACGTCTAAATTTTACCGGCACGGATCATTAAAGTTACTTGCCTTTCCACCCCTCGCGCCGCCCAGGCGAAAGACTAGTGGCAAGCAATTAAAGGGGCTTGCCCAACGCGAAATCCCAAACCAACACAGGCGCGAAAGCGCGCAAGCCCAAGGCCATTGCACTGGTCTAACACCTTAACCTTTCTGCGCACGCATCGGCGCAATTATGCGGGCAAAAGAACAAGCACCGGATAAGATGCCTTTCCTGCCTCGAAGATGCGGCGCAATTCAATAACGGGATCATCGGTAACTTCATCTGGGCAAGCTGAGCCCATCCACTCAAAACTTGGCAGGCAACGGGGGGCAAGATCCTCAACCTGCACAACCTTCAATCCTGCAAGCGCCGCTTGTTCGCAAATCTCTGCCAATTTGAGGTTGGGTCTGGGCCAAGGGGAAAAACCCGCACATACTGTTGCCACGGATTGCGGGCTTGCATCGTCTTTGAAAAGGATCGTGCTGGCCACCATTCTTCCACTTGGGCGCATTGCCCGCGCTGATGCTGAAAAAAAACCCATTAAGTTTTGAAAGTGAAACATTGCTTCAATCGAAACGATGCGATCCGCCCAACTTATGCGTGATTCGGAAAAATCTGCCGCATCTGAAAGTTGAAAATCTACAATTGATCGCCAAGGCCCGCCCTTTGCGGCATCGATCTGCCTTTGGTCAATATTGATACCGGTAAGCTGAACGCCTTCAAAATGGGCGTCGATCCATCTTAAGGTACCGCCCAGTCCGCATCCCACATCCACAATGCTATCGCCTGCTTTCAGATCTAGCAGGTCGATGTGATGTAAACTCATCAATTCTTGCGCCAAGGACAGCGTTTGGCCTTCGACTTTATTGCCGAATAGGCCAAGATGAACATGATCAGAAACGATCCCCCGACTGTAGGCCGCCAATAGGTTGTCGAAATAAGCTAGGTTCATCCCCAACAAAAATTCCTGCCACCGGTTTTTGCGCTAGCCATAAAGCTACAAAGGGTCCACCGCGTGCGCGACCCTTCAACGGGCGCCACTCTGTGCAGCCGTCTTCCAGATCGCACAATGACCATTGAACCGGCCGGCACATGAACCAAATGGGACTTTAGCTTATTCAAATCCGGCTTATGCGCGAGATCGTCATCATTACGGTGTTCAACCGCAAGATCAGTCGACAAAAGGTCGTAAAGCTCCAACATCCCTCCTGCTTCTGCTTCAGCAAGCGTCACAACAAAAGATAGAATATCCCCCTCGGTCGCCTCGGCGATGTAGCGGTAACTTGGCCTAAAGCTTTGCTCGTTGTCAAAATGCGCCGGAATATACCCGCCTGGCCTATGCCCCCGAAATGTGGTGAAAAAATGCCGGCTTGCGCCTGGTCCGGGGGCGGCCTCAAACGTATGGCCGCCGTCCAATTCGCTCAAAACCTCCACAAGGCGCGCAGCTATGTCCAACCCGAAACCGGCACCAAACTGCAACAAATCAGATTCAAAACGCTGTGCCGCTTTGAAATAATCCTCAAGATTGGGATCATTGAGGTTCAAGTTGCGGCCCAAAAAGAATGATCGAAATGGGCCAGGAAACTCGGTAACTTCAAAGCGGTCTGGGCTTTTTTCAAGAGAGTCGACGATTTTGGCGCAGATATCTTTGGAAAAAACTTCATCAACCAAGATGACGTCGGCCGAACCATCGCGCAAGCGTTCAAATGCAGTGTTGGGCAAAACCGCGCCCGGTCCTTTTCTCAAGATCGTCAGAAAGTTTGCCGCGTCATCCATATCCAACCTTAGCCCTATTTGCGAAAAATTTCTGGAACGCTGAAGCCTGCCCAAGACACAATCAATCCGGCGTGTGAAACATATCGTCTCGATGAAGTCTTGCATAGTCATCTTGCCCTGTTCATTCAGGGATCAAAACCTGATCTTTGCGGGCCAAGACACGGTGTTCGCCCTGTAACGACCACAATAGTCTAGAATTTGACGGTCTGCTGACTTGGCGGCGAGCAGAAAAACCGCTTGATATGCTAGATTTGTCAGGCGATCTTGGTCCGTCAGATCAGTTCCATTGGGGAATGTCGTCTAAACAGGCGCCCTTTTGAAAGAAGGATGCCTTGAACCAACGGGCACACCAAAACTAGGTTTTTTGTGACTATTTTCAGATGTCCAGCCAAGGAATTCCGACGAAATGAACCGCGCGTTTCGAAAGCATGATGATCCATTCCGTGATTTCTGCCAATGGGATTACGACCCAATGGTTGCGCCTGATCAGGCAACCTTGCAGCAATCGGCCCTGTTGCTGAACTCACTTGAACAAACGCCAGTCGGACGCCAACTCCTCGACATCTTCACCCGTATTCAAGCCTGCTGGGGAGAGTTCAACACCGTCTGGGGTATAAAATCGACAGATGGCATCCTTTCTTGGGAGCTTTATTTCTACGATTATGCACGCGATGAACGTCGCCTAGGCATTTCTGATTTGGCAAAGTGCCTTCCCGAACTCGTAGCCCCGGGGCTTGCGTCAGCGGACCGTTGGCCTTGGTTCATGTTCTCGGTTGAGTTTGACGGCAATACATTAAAGACCGGCGGAATTAAATCTGTCGATCTATATTTTGAGGATGAGGGAGGCACGATCAGCGCTGGCGTTTCTGAAGTTTGGGATGGCAAACTGCGGCAAAGGAAGAATGACTATCGGTTCTACCGCAGCGCCCTAGATCGTGCCGAATTGCAAAATGACCTTTGTGATTTGCCCAACCTGCCAGAACCGCTTGCACCCGGCCGTTACGGTGAAGAGATATTTGTCATATCGCGCAAAGCCATATCGAGTGCTGTGTATTTTTCACGGGTTGATGTGCAGCGTACACTTCAGTTCGCACATGAAAACGGCTTTTCACCAGCACTGACGGCCTGCCTAGCGGCAGATGCCAATGCGCTTGCGCCTTATCGATTTGACCTTGGCATAGACTTTTCGGTGCAATCTGGAAAAAGTGTGGTGCGCAGGTCAGCCATTTATGGGATATTTTGAACGCGGCTTCATTCAAAGCCACGCTTTACTGGCCACATCAAAGGGATGCCGCTTCACCAAGGCACCAAACACAGCGACGGGTCGGGCAAAACCCTGTCTATCCCCTAAAAGTTACCGCGATCGCCTTTTGCACTTTCGCGGCATGAAACCTTTCCCGCGTCGTTGTTTTTGTGCGCCACCAAAAGGCTTATTCATGCCCAATCACGCCACCCTGCAACCACCAACCCAAACGCCGCGCACCGCCGCAGCGTGTGGCAGGCGCGCCACACGGATCACATCGGCGCGCAAGCCAATCTGCAATTGGCCCCGATCGGTTAAGCCTGTGGCCTGTGCGGGGGCCTGCGTCACCGTGGCCACTCCGCGCGGCAGATCTGACCACTGATCCCCCAGCATCAGCGCCGCCGTCAACAAGGCCGAGGGCACATAATCAGACGACAAGATATCCAAAAGGTCCAATTCCGCCAAATCTTTTGCCGCCACATTGCCCGAATGTGACCCGCCGCGGATCAGATTGGGCGCGCCCATCATCACATGGATGCCCCTTGCGCGGCATTCCTGTGCCGCCTCAACCGTGGTGGGAAATTCGGCAAAGGTCGCCCCATGCCGCGCTGATGTGGCCACCTGCCCGGCCGTTGTGTCATCATGGCTGGCCAAAACCGCGCCAAAGCGGCGGGCTTCGGCCACGGCGGCGGCTTCGTGCTGGGCCCCGAGGCGGTCAGAGATCGCCTGTTGGCTGGCGACATGGTGCAGGAACTCTTCCTCGCTTAAGCCATGTTTGCCGCGCACATAGTTGCGCAATTGATCCAGATTGCGAAACTGGCGTTGGCCGGGGGTATGATCCATCAGGCTAACGATGCCGATGCCATCGTGCGGGCCGAATTTGGCCAGTTCTGCGATCAGCGTTTCCGAACACACCTCGGCACGCAGGTGCAAAAGGTGGTTTATCCGCAAAGATCCTGCATGGCGCAGCGCCAAAATCTCGTCCGCCAAAAGCCGGGCATATTCGCCGTAGCTGGCCTTGTCTTTTGACACAATCGAACCCACCCGCAGGGCATCGAACACCGTCGTGATCCCGGTCGAAGCCAATTCTCCATCATGGGCCAAAATCGCGCCAATGTGGGGAAACTGTACCTTGGGGCGCGGTTCGATATGGCGTTCTAGATTGTCAGTGTGCAACTCGATCAGGCCGGGCATGACCAGATCGCCACCGCAATCTTGGGCCCCTGCAGGCACATGGGTGCCCGTTTCAATCGCAGCAATGACGCCACCTGACAGGTGCAGCGACCCGGTGATCACCTCTTGCGGCAGTACAAGCTTGGCATTGGCAAGGATCGTATTCGGCATCATGGGGCTTTCAGGATAGGGGGCCTTGCTGCCCTGCCCGCGCTTTGTCACACAGATGTGACAAAATCACGCTAGGCGGAACCGCATGGAAAAGATGAAACGCTACGCTGTCTATTACGCGCCCGACGCAGGGCCCTTTGCACAAGCCGCCGCTGCTTGGCTGGGCTGGGATCCGGCCACGGGGCGCGCTGTTAGCCAGCCTGAACTGGGGCTTGATCTGGCTGCGATGACGGCCGATCCGCGCAAATACGGATTTCACGGCACGATCAAGCCGCCCTTCCGGTTGGCCCAAGGGGTCAGTGTTGATGACTTGCTGTCTGCCATGGCGCAGATGGCCCAAACGCTGCCCGCTGTAACGATGCCCGGATTGCAAATGCTGGATCTTGAGGGGTTCTTGGCGCTGGTCCCGCAAGGCGATCAAACGGCCCTTGGGCAACTGGCAGCACAAGTCGTGGCCGACCTTGACCCGTTGCGTGCGCCCCTGACCGAGGCCGAGATTGCCCGCCGCAGGCCAGACCGTCTGACGCCCCGCCAACGCGACCTGCTTGACCTGTACGGCTATCCTTACGTCATGGAAGAGTTCCGCTTCCATCTGACCCTGTCGGGCCACTTGTCGTCCGAAGACCACGCCGCCCTTTTGCCCTTGGCCAAAGCCCATTTCGCCCCGCACCTGCCGCAGCCCTTTTGCGTCAGCGCGCTGTGCCTGTTTGGCGAGGCAGAGGATGGCCGCTTTCATCTGCTTCACCGCACCAATTTGGCCTGAAGCGCGGCCAAAAGCCGCGCGATGCCCACCTCGGGTGTTGCATCGTTGGTAATGTCAATCACCGCCATCCCATCGGGCACCGCGTAAGAGGCGCGCGCCAAGCGCGCTTCGATCTCGGCCATGGTTTCGCGCCCCCGCGCGGCTAGCCGTTCGGCCAGAACCTTGGACGGGGCAGAAATGCGCAGCACAATCAGGTTTGGAAACTGTTCTAACGCCAAAGGCAGCGCCGCGCGCGAGCCGTTAAAGACCACATCGCCCCCCTGCCCCAAACTGGCAAACTCGGTCTTACGGATGCCGTAGCGCAGGCCATGGGCCGGCCATTCCAGCGCAAAGGCTCCACTATCCCTTAGAAAATCAAACTCTTGCGGACTTACCCCTTCAAAAGGCTCGTCCCCCGCAACCTGCGGTCGGGTGATCACACGCCGCGCCCAATGCAGCGCAGGTGTCGCCGCCACGGCCCCCGATAGCAGCGTGTCCTTGCCCGCGCCTGATGGGCCGACAACGGCAAAGACGCGGCCTGTCATTGCGCCATCTCGGGGGTGAATTGGGTAACATCAACCAGCCGGTCGCACAGGCGTGCGCGCGCCTGTTCATCATGGAAAATCCCGATGATAGCGGCACCGCGCGCCTTGGCGGACTCGATCAGGGTCAAGACCACCTCGCGGTTGACAAGATCAAGGCTGGCGGTGGGTTCATCCAGCAACAAAGCCGGATAGGGATGCACAAAGCCGCGTGCGATATTGACGCGCTGTTGTTCACCACCCGAAAACGTGGTGGGCGACAGCGACCAAAGCCGTTCAGGGATGTTCAATTGCGCCAAAAGCGCCATGGCCCGCGCCCGTGCCTCTTTGGCCGGAATCCCCAGCGTCAGCAGCGGTTCGGCCACCACCTCAACCGTGGGCACGCGGGGCACCACGCGTAAGAACTGGCTGACATAGCCCAAAGTGCCCCGCCGCAGGGCTATGATCTCGCGCGGCGCAGCCTTGGCCACATCGACATCGCCCACCATGATAGAGCCCGCCGCCGCCAGATAGTTGCCCCAGATCATCCGCATCAAGGTGGATTTGCCCGACCCCGATGCCCCGACAAGCCCAAGGCACTCGCCCGGTGCCACCGCCAGATTGGCCCCCGCCATGACGGGAATAACCGCTGCGCCTTGGTTGTGCAGGGTAAAGCTTTTGGAAAGGTTGGATATCGTGATCACATCACACCTGCAAAACCGAAGAGACCAAAAGCTGCGTATAGGCGTGCTGCGGATCGTCCAGCACCTGATCGGTCAGGCCTTGCTCTACCACATAGCCCCCTTTCATCACCATCAACCGGTCGGCCAGCAACCGCACTACCGCCAGATCATGCGTCACGATAATCGCCGAAAGCCCCATCTCGCGCACCAGACCGCGCAGCAAATCCAGCAAGCGCGCCTGAACGCTGACATCAAGCCCGCCGGTGGGTTCATCCATAAACACAAGGCGGGGGCCTGTCACCAGATTGCGCGCGATTTGCAAACGTTGCTGCATACCGCCGGAAAAGGCGCTGGGGCGGTCATCCACGCGGTCGGCGGCGATTTCCACGCGGCCCAGCCAATCGACCGCCGCAGCGCGTATATCACCGTAATGCCGTGCCCCCACAGCCATCAGCCGTTCACCCACATTCCCGCCCGCTGAAACGCCCATGCGCAACCCGTCGCGCGGGTTTTGGTGCACATAGGCCCAATCCGTTCGCGCCAAGCGCCGCCGCGCGGCCTCGGCCATCTGCACGGTGTCACGGGGGCCTTCTTTGGTGTCAAAGATCACCTCGCCCCGATCGGGGGCCAGATGGCCAGCAAGGCACGACAACAGCGTCGATTTGCCCGACCCGCTTTCGCCCACTATGCCCAAGACCTCGCCGGGATAGAGGTCAAAGCCTACATCCGCACAGCCGATCCGGCCGCCGTAAAACTTGGACAAATCGCGCACCGACAGCAAAGGCTGCATCTTCATCTTGGCCAAAATACTCATTCTACATCAGCCCCCGCCCTTGGCGCACCCATCGGGCCGATATGCCCCGCCGCACGGCGACTGGCGCAAAAGTCGGTGTCCGAACAGACAAACATCCGGCTGCCCTGGTCGTCGGTGATCACCTCGTCCAAGTAACTGTCCGGCGCAGCGCACAGATCGCAGGAGTGATCGGCTTTCGACGCCGCAAAGGGGTAATCGTCAAAATCCAACGAGATCGCTTGGGTATAGGGCGGCAGCGCATAGATGCGCTGTTCGCGGCCCGCGCCGAACAGTTGGATCGCGGCATTGCCCCCCAGTTTCGGGTTGTCGAATTTGGGAATGGGCGAAGGGTCCATCACATAGCGCCCTTCGACTTTGACGGGATAGTCATAGGCCGTGGCGATTTGCCCATGGCGCGAGATATCCTCGTACAGCTTCACATGCATCAGGCCGTAATCTTCCAACTCGTGCATCTTGCGCGTTTCGGTTTCGCGCGGCTCCAAAAAGCGCAGGGGTTCGGGGATTGGCACCTGATAGACCAAAATCTGCCCCTCGGTCAGGGGCGTTTCGGGAATGCGGTGGCGGGTTTGGATCACAGTGGCGTCGGCCGTGGCTTCAGTAACTTCGACCCCTGCGGTGCGCTGAAAAAAGCGGCGGATCGAGACGGCGTTGGTCGTGTCATCGGCCCCTTGGTCGATCACCTTCAGGCGGTCTTCGGGCACAAGGCAGGCGGCTGTCACCTGAACCCCGCCCGTGCCCCAGCCATAAGGCATAGGCATTTCGCGGCTGGCAAAGGGCACCTGATAGCCGGGGATGGCGACCCCTTTCAGGATGGCGCGGCGGATCATGCGCTTGGTTTGTTCATCAAGGTAGGCGAAGTTATAGGCGGTTTGGTCAGTCATTCTGCGGCCTCCGCTTGGGCCAAAGCCTCGCGCCGCAGTTTGCGCACCAGTTCCAACTCGGCCTGAAAATCCACATAATGCGGCAGTTTGATGTGTTCCAAAAAGCCAGTGGCTTGGATATTGTCGGCGTGCATCAGAACGAATTCCTCATCCTGTGCCGGCGCGCCTGTGTTATCTTCGCCCAATTCCTTCCAGCGCAAAGCGCGGTCGACCAGCGACATGGCAATCGCCTTGCGTTCGGTCTGCCCAAAGACCAAGCCGTAGCCACGGGTGAATTGTGGCGGTTCGGTTTTTGATCCCTTGAACTGGTTGACGGTTTCGCATTCGGTCAGCTCGACCTCGCCAATCTCGACCGAAAAGCCCAGTTCGGGGATGTCCATTTCCACGGCCACAGTGCCGATGCGCAATTCGCCGACAAAGGCATGGGTGCGGCCATAGCCGCGTTGGGTGGAATAGGCCATCGACAGGATAAACCCCTCATCCCCGCGCGTGATCGCTTGCAGGCGCAACGGGCGGGTGGTGGGCAGTTCCATGGGTTCGCGGGTTAAGTCCGGCGGGGTGGCGTTACCCTGGGCTTCGGTCTGGATCAAGCCATCGCGGTTGAGCATCGCTGTCACATGCGGCACAGCGTCAAGGCTGGCGGGGGCGGTTGGGGCAGCGGGCACCTCGCCCTCGGCAGCCAGTTTGAAATCCAGCAGGCGGTGAGTGTAATCGAAGGTCGGCCCCAAAATCTGCCCGCCCGGCAGGTCTTTGAACGTGGCCGAAATGCGGCGGCACACCGCCATTTGCGCGGTTTCCACGGGGGTCGAGGCGCCCAAGCGCGGCAAAGTCGTGCGGTAAGCACGGATCAGAAAGATGGCCTCTATCAGATCGCCGCGCGCTTGTTTGATCGCCAAGGCCGCCAAATCGGGGTCGTACAGCGAGCCTTCGGCCATCACGCGGTTCACGGCCAAGGTCAGTTGCTGGCGGATCTGCGCCACCGACAGTTCGGACACCGATGTATCGCCGCGCCGCTCTTCGGCCAACCACGCATGGGCCGCATCAATCGCCTTTTCGCCCCCTTTGACGGCTACATACATCAGACAGCCTCCACATTCGTGCTGCGCGGCAGGCCCGCCACTTGGGCACCGCAGGTGAGGTAGGTATCAAACCCCTGCGGAAACAGGGCGCGGTTGGCGCGAAAGGCGGCTGTTTCGGGCAGGCTTAGATGGGCCGCAGTGGCTATTCCCGGCCCCGTCAGGCGCGGGCCTTGGTTGGTCAGCGCGGGCATCTCCACGATCAGGGTCGCCGCGCGGTCGGGGTAATCTGGCAAGCCGATGGCAAAGCGGTCAACCGGCATCAGATCGGCCCAAGTGCCGCAAGCAAATTGTGCATCTTTTGCCGCAACCAAAGGCGCGCCGGTGTGAAACGTCACCCAGTCGCGCACCACAGGCAGATCGTAAGACGGGCCCAGATGCAGCGGCGTTGTGCCATCGCACAACGTTAAAATCAGCACGCCCGCCGCCACCGACAGCGGGGCAGGCGGGGCAGCGCCGTCGATCGGCCACAAGGTGCCGGGGCGGGCCATCGCCTCAAGTGCTGCGCGAAAGGCGCGGGCGGATTGGCGCGGCGCGTCGGTGAAGCCACCTAGCAAAGCGTCGGGGGTCATTTGTCTTCTCCGCGCACGAGGGTGAAGAATTCAACCTTGGTGGCTGCGGCTTTGGCGGCGCGCAGGGCACGGGTCTCAGTTTCCGCAGTGCGCAGCGGCGCAAGGATGCGATTTTCCACGGCTTCGGCCTCAGCCGTTTGCATCAGGGCATCCAATACGGCGGCACGCAAGGCGTGGGCCTTGTCGCGGCCCTGCACATGCGCGTGACCCACCGAACCATCGACCAGACGCACCGAACAGCGTGTCACCGTCATCTCACCCAAGTTAAACGGCTGACCCGATCCCCCCATCCGCCCACGCACCATTACAGCCCCCACTTCAGGGCCGCGCAGCACGGCGTGTTCAGGCAAATCTGGCATCAGCGCAGCCAAATCTGCAGGTGCCGTACGGGCCAAAAGACCCATCCATGCCTTGCGAGCGGTGGCATCAAAGGAAAGCACGTTCATATGAGATCCGACATCTTGAGAAGTTGTCCAGTATACTATACAACTAGACAAGTCTTAGCCGCTCCTGCCCCGAAACGCCAGTGAAGATTGTGTAACAAATGCCCCGTGCGCCAATCTGGTCATCCATCACCGCAGCCCTAACGGAAGAAATCGCCGCCGGCACTTATGCCCAGGGTAGCAAACTGCCAACCGAGGCGCAGTTGGCCCTGCGCTTTGGCGTCAACCGCCACACGGTGCGCCGTGCGCTTGGGGCCTTGGCCGAGGCGGGACTGGTGCAGCCAAGGCGCGGGGCGGGGGTTTTTGTTACCTCGGTGCCGACGGATTATCCTTTGGGGCGGCGGGTGCGATTTCACCAAAACGTCTTGGCCAATGGTCGCACCCCCTCGCGGCGCATGCTGCGCACCGAAACCCGACCCGCCACCGCGGACGAGTCCGAGGCCCTGGCCATGCCACCTGCCAGTTTGGTGCATTTGATCGAAGGCATATCCCTGGCCGATGGTGTGCCCATAGGGCTGTTTAGATCGGTTCTGCCCGCCAAACGCTTCCCCAACTTTCCCCAAGACATGACGCGGTTGGGTTCGATCACCTCCGCGCTGGCCGATGCCGGCGTGGCCGATTACACCCGCGCGTCAACACGGTTGACGGCGAAATTGGCCAACGCCGTGCAAGCGGGGCATTTGCAGATCCAGCAAGGTGCGCCGCTGCTGCGCTCGGTCACCATCAACGTCGACCCAGAAGGGCGGCCTGTGGAATTTGGCACATCATGGTTTGCCGGCGACCGCGTTACGTTAACGGTTGTCCCAGAATAACTGTCACGTTTTTGTTGCCCAAAGCCGCTATGCAGCGTGAATCTTTTGTCATGGATGGTGTGATGTCTGCTTTTCTTCCTCCACTGCGCTTGACCGGCGCGCAGATCCTGCGCGATGGCGAGATGCAGGCGCGCTCTTTGGGGTTTGCCGACGGGCGGCTGACGCGTGGCCCGCTGCCCGAGGTTGATCTGCGCGGCTTTCTGATTTTGCCAGGGATCATCGACCTGCATGGCGATGGCTTTGAACACCACATGTCGCCCCGCCCCACGGCCCCCCTGCCCTTGAACGCGGGCCTTGCGTCGTTCGACCGCGAGGCAGCCTCTCACGGTGTCACTACTGCCTATCTCGCCCAAAGTTGGAGCTGGGAAGGTGCGCAACGCGGGCCAGATCACTGCGAGGCGGTCCTGGCCGCCGTTCAGGCCTATCGCCCACAGATGATGACCGATTTGCGCGTGCAAATCCGCGCCGAAACCCATCTGGTCGGCGAAACCCAGCGCTTGATTGACACCGTCAAACAGTTTGGCGTTGGCTATGTCGTGTTCAATGACCATCTGGAAGAAGGGTTCCAGATGTCGCGCTTCGCCCCGACCCAGTTTGATCATTGGGCGCGGCGGTGTGGCAAGACGCCGGAAGAAATGGCCGAAGCTATTCAGGTTGCCTTGGATTCCAAGGGCGAAGTTGCCCGCAGCCTGTGCCGCTTGGCCGAGGCGTTTGACGCCATGGGCGTGGTGTACGGCAGCCATGACGACCCCGATGGCGAGACGCGCGAAAAGTTCCGCATGATTGGTGCGACGGTCGCCGAATTTCCGCTGACCCACCGCGCCGCGGCCGCAGCGCACGCGATGTTCAGCCCCGTGATCATGGGCGCGCCCAATGTGGTGCGTGGGCAAAGTCAGGCGGGCAATGCCTCGGCCACCGATTTGGTGGCGGCGGGGCTTTGCGATGCTTTGGTATCCGATTACCACGTTCCAGCCTTGCCCTTGGCCATCTGGGCGCTGGTGGATCGTGGGGTTCTCAGCCTGCCTAAGGCTTGGGCGCTGGTGTCTTCTAACGCCGCCGAGATTTTGCGCATGACTGACCGCGGCCGCTTGGAACCGGGCCGGCGCGCCGATCTTGTGGTGATCGACGCCGAAAGCCGCAAGATCGAGGCGACAATCTGCAATGGCAGCCTGACCTATCTGTCGGGCGAAGCCGCCCGACGTTTCATGGCGCAACCGCGCGTGATTTCAGCCCTGAACGAGGGTGATCAGATCGCAGCGGAATAAGGCAACAGGCGATGAGACTGGTTGACACTTGGTCAAGGCCGGCCAATGTAACGGCATGATTGACGGCTTCACCTTTCGCCCCGGCCTGCCGCAAGATGCTGCGATGATCCGCGCCTTTGTGCGCGAAACCTTCGCCAAATGGGTGCCCGTGATGGGCCGCGAACCGCTGCCCATGACCGCCGACTACGATCTGGCGCTGCAAAACCACCGCTTTGATCTGGCCTTTTTGGGCGATGATTTGGCGGGCGTGCTGGAAACCGTTGCAGAGGCTGACCATCTGTGGGTGGAAACCGTGGCCGTGCGTTCGGATTTGCAAGGCAAAGGTTTGGGGCAGATTTTGATGGAACGCGCGGCAGATCAGGCCCGCGACAAAGCTTTGCCCGAACTGCGGCTTTTGACCAACGCAGCCCTGACCACCAATCTGCAGTTTTATGCCGCCAATGGCTTTGCGCTGGACAAAACCGAACCCTTTCGGGGCGGGTTTGTCGTTTGGTTCAGCAAAAAGGTCTAGCCTTCGTATTTCTCCAAAAACGCCTCAGCCGGCATGGCGCGGAAATCAGGAAGCGCTTGACGCAGGCGCGCGTGGCTCCAATCCCACCACGCCAAGGCTTGCATCCTGTCGGCCACGGCAGGCGCAAAACGGGCGCGCAGCGGCGTAGCGGGCACGCCTGCCACGATCAGATAGGGCGCAACATCCTTTGTCACCACCGCGCCAGAGGCGACAATGGCCCCAGCCCCGATCGTCACATCCGGCTTGATGATCGCCCCGTGCCCAATCCAAGTGTCTGGGCCAATCACCGTGCGGCGGGCTTTGCGGCGGGCGAAGAACTCTTGATCATCAGGCACATCATCCCAGTAAAGCTCTGACCGGTACAGGAAATGGTGCAACGAGGCATTGGCATAGGGGTGATCGGTCGGACCAATCCGTGTCATGGCGGCGATGTTGGCGAATTTGCCCACGGTGGTGTTGGCAATATCAGACTGCCGGTCGCAATAAGCATAGTCCTCGAAGGTGGAATGCAAGATGCGACTGCCCTCACCCACTTCGCAATAGGCGCCAAAATTTGTATCGACCAAGTGGCAGCCCGCGTGGATCAGCGGTTTGGTCGCAGAGAGTTTCGGCATTACTCGCCCTTTATCAACTTGCGGCGCAGCCAACCTGACAGACTGTCCATCATCATCACCATCAGCACGATCAGCACCATGTAATAAGCGACCTCTTCCCAATCCTTCTGGGTTGAGATGGCTTGGGTCAACAATAACCCGATTCCGCCCCCTACAATCGCCCCGATAACCGTCGCACTGCGGGTGTTGGATTCCAAGTAATATAGTACCTGTGCGAGAAGAACTGGCATGATCTGCGGAATGACGCCGAACCTTGCGCGTTGCAGCGCGTTGGCCCCGGTGGAGCCGACACCCTCGACCTGCTTTTCATCGATATTCTCCAAAGCTTCCGAGAACATCTTGCCAAAGCTGCCAGTGTCAGTAATCGCAATCGCGATGGCCCCGGTCATCGGGCCCGGCCCGAAAGCCCGCGACAAGATGATCGTCCAGATCAACCCATCCACCCCGCGCACAAAGTCGAAAACCCGCCGCACTGCGCCCCGAAACACACCTAAAGGCATGAAGTTGCGCGCCGCAAGAAAGCCCAGCGGCAAAGAGATCAGCGCAGCCGACATCGTGCCCAGAAAGGCCATCAGGATGGTTTCGAAAATGGCCCAAAGCACATCGCCGTGCCGCCACATCTTGTTCGTCCAGAATTCAGACACCATGTAGCCGAAATTGCTGCGCTCTGGGTCAATGCGTGGGCTTGCGATTGCTAGGTTGGCCAATTCAACGAAGCTTTTGTCAAAGAACGGGCTGTCGATGGTAAAGAACCACAGTTCCCATCCTGCTTCGTATTTGAAGGTTTCCACCTTGGAGCGCGAATAGTTGAACCGTCCGGCATCCGTGGTGACCGAAACCTTGTTTTCCGCCAAGCTGATCCAATCGGGGATTGGTTCAGGGGCGGTCAACACCGGCTTGCCATCCACCGGCCGAATGTCAATGGTCCCATAGCCCGGCACGATCATCCGTGCCCCTGCGACATCATAGGTGACCGAGTATCCGCGACCCAGATCAATTCTGGTGATATCACCGTCGGTGACGATCCAGTCGGGTATCAGATTGGCCGGATAGGTGCCTTTGCCTTCGCCCTCAATTGCCACGGTCAATTCGCCCGAGCGGTTGTCGCGCGTGACATGGGTTTTGTGCGACCAGAAATCCGACAAAAGGATAGCGGCGTTGTCGAACCGGGCGCGCTGCGCAAGACTGGCCAGATCAAAGCTGATCGCGGCATAGATCAGATAGGCCAAAATGACCAAGGGGACGGCGATCGCAATGCGGCGCTTGCGGGCAAAGCCTGCGGTTACCGATTGCGCAAGGCTGGGGGAAAGGGCGGTCATTGTCATAGCTTAGGCCCCCTTGACCAGCTTGTTGCGATAATGGTCAGAAAGTTGGTCGATCAGCACGATGGCTGCAAAAAGCAACAAGAAGATCGCCACAACCTGATCATAGCGCCCCTGCCCCCACTGCATTGCCAGTTTCAGATCATGGCCGATGCCACCCTCACCCACAAAGCCCAGAATGGCCGAGGCCCGCACGTTGATTTCAAAGCGCAGCAGCGCGTAAGATAGCCAGTTCGGGGCAACCTGCGGAATGATACCCAACCACATGCGCTGCGACCAGTTGGCCCCAACAGAGGCAAGACCCTCAACCGGTTTCAGATCGGCATTTTCTGCCACTTCGGAAAACTGCTTGCCCAAGGCACCGCCAGTGTGCAGCGCAATGGCGACCACAGCCGCAACTGGGCCGCCACCCAGAATGAAGATCAACACCAGCGCAACCACGATCTCGGGGATGGCGCGCAAGGCATCCATGCTGCGACGAAAGAGCGGGATAAGCCGGGGCCAGCGCGCCAAACCGCGCGTGGCAAGCAACGCCAATGACATCGCCATCAACGCGCCCAAAAGGGTAGACACGGCAGCAATGTTCAAGGTTTCGATCAGCGCCGGGACGTGTTCCCAGATCAGCGCCGGAATAATCGCGCGCTTGTCCCAAGCCTCGGTCAGCACTTCGGCCGGAAAGTCCGCCAGTTGCGGCAAACCGTTCCAAAACCCACCCGCGTTGCGCATTTCGGCCGTCATCCAGCCAGAGGCCATCAGGGCCACGAAGATGACCATCAAAATGCCGCCATACATCCGCTTGCGGCGGACCATCTCCAGATAGGACTGCTGTTGGCTGGACAGGTTCGGGCCCGGCCCCGGCTGTGCCCCATAGGTGATGCTGGCCATGTTTTCCTCGACAAATAAAATTGCCGGGCCACCCTTGCGGGCAGCCCGGCGGATGGTCTTTAAACCTTACATGCCTTCTTGCAGCTTGCGGGCGGCGATCACACCTTCAAAGTCGGCGTGAGTGACGGGGATAAAGTCTTTGGCGTCGCCAGCAGCCAGAGCATAGGCGCATTCCTTGTCAGTTTCCCACATGTCGGCAACCATGGCCGTCACAGTGTCCTTAACATCGGACGGCAACGAGGCGCGCACAACATAGGGGCCGTTCGGGATCAGCTTAGAGCGCCAGATTTCGACCAGATTGCTCATATCGACCAAACCAGCATCAGCGGCCTTGCGGAAAGCGCCGCTGGTATAACCATCTTCCCAGTTGCCCAGGCCATCAGCCCACGACACGCCCGACGCGAAGTCGCCATTGCTCACGCCAACGATGGTTTGCTCATGGCCGCCCGACATCTTCACTTCCGAGAAGAACTCTTCCAGCTTGCCATAGGTCGCGGTCAACTCAGCCGCCGGCACCAGATAGCCAGAGGTCGAGTTCGGGTCAGCGAAAGCAAAGCTCTTGCCCTTGGCGGTTTCGATCGAGGTGATGCCGCTGTCCTTGCGTGCGAAACCGATCGAGTAGTAACCAGTCGAACCATCGACGTTTTGCGTGGTCAGCTTGACATCTACGGCAGCGGGGTCAGTCAGATAGATCTTGGCATAAGCAGAAGCACCCAGACCAGCGAAGTCGATGGTGCCGCCCAAAAGGCCCTGGATCACGCCGTCATAGTCGGCTGGGGTGAAGATCTTGACCGGCACGCCCAATGCTGCTTCAACTTTAGCGCGGAAGCACTCGTTCGAAGCCAGACGGTCTTGAGCGTTTTCGCCGCCCAAGATGCCGATGTTGAATTCTTTGATCGCATCTTGCGCCAAGGCGGGCGATGCCAAAACGGTGGTAGCAGCCAGAACGGCGAGCAGCTTTTTCATTGTAGTCTCCATAGTTTGGCCAAAAGGGCCGGGGTGGAACTTAGGCCAGCAACGTTTCGGCATAGGCCGTTTCGGCTGGAATGGCTGTAGAGGTGGCGCTTTCATTAAAGCTGTCGTCAGCGCCGTAAATGTCGCGGGCCACGCTGGTGGTCAGCTGCTCGGGTTTGCCGTCGAACACGATGCGCCCCTCGCGCATGCCGATCACGCGGTCGCAATAGCGGCGCGCGGTATCCAGCGTGTGCAGGTTGGCCAAGATCATGCGGCCATCCTCGTCATGAATCCGGCGCAAGGTATCCATGACGACCTGTGCGTTCATCGGATCCAACGAGGCTATTGGCTCATCAGCTAAAATGATCTTGGGGTCTTGCATCAAGGCCCGCGCAATCGCCACGCGTTGCTGTTGGCCACCCGAAAGCGCCTCGGCCCGCTTGGGGGCCTGTTCGGATATGCCCAAACGGTCAAGGATCGACAAAGCGCGCAAGATATCCGCCTGCGGCCAGACGTTGAACATTGTGGCCAAAGTGGACCGGCGGTTCAAAATGCCATGCAGCACATTGGAGGCCACATCCATGCGCGGCACCAGATTGAACTGCTGGAAAATCATCGCACACTGGCTTTGCCAAGCACGCTTTTCAGCGCCTTGCAGGGCCAAAATATTGCGACCTTCAAAAAGAATTTCGCCCTCAGAAGCCTCTGTCAGGCGATTGATCATCCGCAACAACGTGGATTTTCCGGCCCCAGATCGCCCGATAACGCCCACAAAAGACGCACCCTCAACGGTAAAGCTGGCATGATCCACCGCAGCTTTCGCCCCGAAGCGTCGTGTGACATGTTTAATCTGAAGCACCGGCAGACCCCTTTGATAGTCGTCTGCGCATAGGGCTAGAATGTGACGAGAGGGCTTCAGTGGTGTAAAACTTTAGTGACGTCGCAACAAAGACCGCAAGCCATCGCTATGGCACAAAGCGATGGCCAGCCTGACGGCCCAATTGCCTTGACCCGCGGGGCAACCAAAGCGCTTTGCATTTTGCACAACGACTTTGCCAGCAGGTGGCCCCCGCGCCGCCAGTTCGCGTGGCCCAGACATGCGCTTGTAGGCTTTCCTTCAGCAGGCGCGCGTCGAAAGCCGAAAACCTTCTACTGTGTAAACATAGCCCAATGCCCGGCCCATGCGCCATTTTGCCATATTTCGCGAAAAACCTTTCCGAAAAAATCAAAGCGAATGAAAAGCTTTTGGTCGAAAAAATTCCTCGGGTCTTGCTGGTTAACAATGAAAAGGTTTTATCTTGCAGAGTGCCACAGATCAAAACCCTGCCAGATTTTTAAGGCCCGATGGCCAAACGGATGACCTTTAAGTGTTGGGGAAGGCTCTGTTGTGCGCTCTGTCTATGATATCGATCCCGTGACGCCGAAGTTCTTGGAAAACGGTCGATTGATACTCGGCAACGGCATTGCGTAGCCAGCGTTCAAAGTGGATGGCGGCTTTGGCTGCTGGGCGGGCGGCGGTGAACAAAGAATAGGTTTGCGCACTGATCAGACCAACTTTGAACGGCACCACCAATTCGCCCAACTGAATCAGGGGCAGGGTCAAGAAACTATCCCCAATCGCCAAGCCCCCCCCCGAAGCGGCCACCGAGATGGGCAAAGTGGATTCGTTGAACAAAGTGCTACGCAGGCGGCGATTGCCAAAATCTATGCCCGCAAACTGCATCCATTCTTGCAAAACATTGTAGTTTGCATCGACAAGATGCGCGATATCGCCACTGTGACCGACCTTCAAAAAGCGGTCAGCAAAGGCTTGGGTGCACACAGGCATATCGATCCATCGGCACAATTCCGTTTCGGCCAGCGGCCCTTTGGCGTGCGTTCCTTGCAGGCCATAGAAGATGCGAAAATCAAAATCCTCTTCCAACCGGAAAGTGCCGTTTTTTTCCGCCGTAATCTCAACCGAAATGCCGGGATTTGTGACCAAAAAGGCCCCCACCCGCGCACCCAGCCAACTGGATGCAAAATCGCGGCAAACCAGCACACGCACCCTTTGGTCATTCTGTGCAAGATGCGCAACACCGTGAACAGCCGACGAGATCAGATCAAACCCCTGTTTTAGCCCATCACAAAGAACGGCACCTGCCGGGGTGGGTTTGATGCGGTTTCCCGTGCGTTCGAACAAGGCGCAGCCTAAGTCCTGTTCCAGCAGGGCAATTTGTTTGGAAACGGCTGGGCGGGTCACACGCAACTCTGCGGCGGCAGCCAACACGCTGCCGGTGCGCGCCACAGCCTCGCAGGCGCGCAGCGCTGTTAAGGAGGGCAGTGTTCGCATCAAAACATCCTGCAACCGTTAACCCAAAGTGACGCTACCGGAAATCTTGTCACTTGTCAGCCCATCTGAAGCTTTGGCATCCTGTCCCAAATCAAACAAACAGCGGGGATGACATGAAACTCACCAGACGCGCAACCTTGGCAGGCTTTGGCGCAGCACTCAGCCTGCCGTGGGTAAGGCCATCTTACGCATCGGCGGGATCGGTCAACATCTATTCTTGGGCCGAATACATCGGCGAGACGACCTTGGCCGATTTCGAATCGGAAACGGGCATCACGCCGATTTATGACACCTATTCCTCTTACGAGGATGGCGAAGCGAAGTTGCTGGCAGGTTCGACCGGATATGATGTGGTTGACGTGGCTGGTCGGTCGATGCCGATGCTGGTGAAAGCCGAATTGTTTGACGTGCTGGACCGCAGTCTTTTGCCGCTTTGGTCAAACCTTGACCCTGACCTGTTGAAAATTCTTGACGCTTGGGACCAAGGCCTTGCCCATTGCGCGCCTTATATGTGGGGCTCGGTGGGCTTTGCCTATAACGTCGATCTGGTCAAGGCGCGGTTGCCCGAAGCCGATTTGACCAACCTTGACACAATCTTCAAACCTGAAAACGCAGCCAAACTCGCGGATTGCGGATTAAGCCTGCATGACAGCCCACGCGATCTGATCCCGATTTTGTTGAAATATCTGGGCCTTGATCCCGATACGACCAATGTCAGCGACTTTGATAAAGCCGCCGCTTTGGTCGCGCCGATGCGGGAATATGTTCGCGCGTTTGACAATGAAAACTACCTCAACGGAATGCCCAATGGCGAGGTTTGCGCGGTGATGGCATGGTCGGGCGATTATGCCGTGGCCAAAGCCCGTGCCGAAAGCGCGGGCCTTAACCTGAACTTGGCTTATGCCGTGCCCAAAACCGGCGCGCCCTTGTGGTTTGATGTTATGGCCGTGCCAAAAGATGCGCCCAACAAGGCCAATGCCCACGCTTTCCTGAACTTCCTGATGAAGCCCGAGGTCATTGCCAAATGCACAGACTTCATCGGCTATGCCAATGCCAACAAGGCTGCCAACGCCTTTGTTGATCCCGCCGTTCTGGCCGATCCGGCCATCTACCCCGATGCCGAAACGCGCAGCCGTCTTTGGGCCCCCAAGGCCCTGAACGAAGAGCAAGAACGCGCCTTGACCCGCATCTTCCAAGACATCAAGTCAGGTTAACCCATGCCCAATCCCATTCGCTTTACGCCCCAAGGCCCCGCTGGTTTTCTAACCGCCGCCGGTGCGCCTTTGGCCACGGCTGAACTTATCGCAGGCCAACCCGTGGGGCTGGACCATGCGTGGTATGAACACGGGGCCGTCAAGGCCGGTATCTGGCGATCCTGCGGCTATACCGAGTTTTACGAAAGCTACCCCTGCGATGAATTCATGGTGGTGTTAGAAGGTGAAGTAACTGTGGAAAATGAAAGCTTTTCCGCCACCTACAAAGCGGGCGACAGCTTTTTGATCCCCAAAGGATTTCGCGGCTTTTGGCGGCAACCGGGTGATATGCTGAAGTATTACATGATCGTATCATGATCCTGCACGACGAAGGCGATTACGATTACATCATCATCGGCGCGGGTTCGGCGGGCTGTGTGCTGGCCTACCGCTTGGGCGAAGACCCGTCGGTGCGCATTCTCGTGCTAGAGGCGGGCGGCGATGATCGTGCCGTGATGGTGCAAATGCCCTCGGCCCTGACGATCCCGATGAATTCGGCGCGGTTCAACTGGGGCATGGTGACAGAACCCGAACCGGGCCTTGGCGGGCGGCAGATCAACCTGCCGCGCGGGCGGGGACTTGGCGGATCATCTTCGATCAACGGCATGTGCTGGGTGCGCGGCAACCCAATGGATTACGAGTTGTGGGAGGCTTTGGGCGCCGAAGGTTGGCGCTGGTCCAATGTGCTGCCCTATTTCCAGCGGCTGGAATCGGTGCGCGAAGGCGGCCCCCTGCGCGGCACCGAGGGGCCTATCAAAGTCACCCGCGGGCCAGAAAAGAACCCACTCTACCACGCCTTTGTGCAGGCAGGCGTTCAGGCGGGCTACGCTGCCAGCCCCAATATGAACCAACACCAGCACGAAGGTTTTGGCCCGATGGAGATGAATGTGGGCCACGGCCGGCGTTGTTCAGCCGCCGTAGGGTACCTTCGCCCTGCCATTGCGCGGGGCAACGTGCGGGTCATCACTGGCGCTTTGGTGGAAAAGGTGCTGACAACTGACAAGATCGCCACCGGCGTGCGCTTTAACATCAAAGGCCACCCCTGCGAGGCGCGCGCGGGGCGCGAGGTGATCTTGTCAGCGGGGTCAATCATGTCGCCCGTCCTGCTTAAACGCTCTGGCATCGGGCCAGAGGCGGAACTGCGCGAACACGGGCTAGCGGTGGTGCATCACTCTGCCCAAGTGGGCGAAAACCTGATGGATCACATGGAGCTATATATCCAGCAGGAATGCACCCAACCCGTTAGTCTTTTCCCCAACGTCAGCCTTTTGGGCAAGGCCAAGATCGGCGTTGAATGGCTGCTGACGCATAAGGGGCTGGGCGCCACCAATCACTTTGAAACCGGCGGACATATCCGCAGCCGCGCGGGGATTGTCTATCCTGATATTCAATACCACTTCCTGCCGCTGGCGATTTCCTATGATGGCAAAACTTTGGCCTCTGGCCACGGCTATCAGGTGCATGTCGGCACCAAACGTTCCAAAAGCCGGGGCTTTGTGCGGCTGCGCGATGCGCAGGCCACCAGCCTGCCCCGCGTGCGCTTTAACTACATGAGCCATGAAGATGACTGGCTGGAATTTCGCGCCTGCATCGCCCACACCCGCGAGATCTTTGCACAAGCGGCCCTCGCGCCCTATCGCGGGCGCGAACTTGCCCCGGGCGAAGGGCGCATGGATCAAGACGATCTGGACGAGTTTCTGCGCCAAAAGCTGGAAAGTGCCTATCACCCCTGCGGCACCTGCAAGATGGGCAGTGATCCTGCCGATGTGACGCGCCCCGATGGCACAGTGCGCGGAATAGAGCGGTTGCGCGTGGTGGATGCGTCCGTCATGCCGCAGGCCACTGCGGGGGATCTGAACGCGCCGACCTTGGTGATGGCCGAACGCGTGGCAGACCTGATCCGTGGCCGCCATTTGGCCGAGGCGTCAGACGCCCCCCTGCTCGCCGCCAGTGACTGGACGACCCATCAACGCAGCGCCACGATCACGCGCAACTATGCCACCGACCGCCCACGCCTACGCGAAGCCCTTTTGGCCAATGCGAAGGGGATGCTGCCTCGGGTCACTTTGGCGTGAAAGCCCATATCGGGCAGACCATTGAGGGAAGGGTTTAAGGCCCAGCTCACAGCAACACAGTGTGTGAAAAATTGCAGGGCCGCAGGTTCAAATCTGCGCGATCTGCGCACATTGCATGGCAGGCAGTTTGCAGGACATGATCCTTTTTTAAGGGGCAGCGCCAGATCGCGAAGAGGTTACGATAAGCCCAGCGCCGCCGCCGCCCCGCAGGCGAAAGCTCCGGCCAGTGTGGCAAACACCACCGATTTGCGCCACACAAAGGCCAATATCACCGCCAATACCCCCACGCCCGCCCTGCCCTGCACCGCCTGCGTGTCTTGCAGCAAGGGCAGCATTTCGGCGATGAACAGCGTGGCTATGGCCGCGGGGCCAGTTGCGGCCAAAAAGCGGGCCAAAAGGCCGTCTTTGGGCATATCCCCCAGGTTCAGGCGCAGCGGCAAATACCGCCAAAGATAGGTTAAGCCGCCCGCCATCAGGGCCAGTTGGAGCACATCAGCCCGCATCGACCGCCTCCGCCTTGCGCCCAAACACTCCAACCACCGCCCCGCCAATCATGCCCGCAAAAAGGCCCAGCGTCGAGGATCCGTACCAAGTGCCCACAACCGTTGCCGCCGCCGCGATGAGAATGGCTGGCACCTGACGCGCACTTAGGATCGACAGCAGCAGCGCCAAAAACAAGGCAGGCAGCATGAAATCCAAGGCCGCACCCACCGCGGGCCACGAATCCAAAGCGCCGCCCCCCGCCCAAGCCCCTGCCACGGTGCCTGCAAGCCAAGATCCATAGGCCCCAAAACCCAAGATCACCATAAACCCTTCCGAAAAGCGCTGCCCCTTGGCCAAAGCGCCAAGGGCCGCGCCGAAGACCTCGTCGGTCAGGGCAAAGGCCCAAAGCCAACCCCATCTTGTCGAACGATCCTCGCCTGCCCGTTGCAGCAGCGTGGGCCCATAAAGCAGATGGCGCAGGTTCATCGCGGCCAAAGTCAGCCCCGCCACCAGCACGGGCGCACCACTTGCCAGCAGTGCAATGGCCAGAAACTGCGCCGCGCCGGCAAAGACAATCAGCGACAACGAAAACGCCTCAAGCGGCGAAAGGCCCGTGCGCGTGGCAGCCACGCCAAAGGAAAAGGCGATGGGGAAATAGCCTAAAACCAAGGGAATTACGGCCTGAAACCCAGCCATAACAGAAGATTTTTCCTGCGCTGTAGCCATGCGGCATCCACCCTGCCCTGCGCCCAAGCAGCGCAGCCCCACAAAATTTGCTTAACCCGCCTTGATCACCTGCAACAGCGGCATGACATCGGCCATTTCCGGCCCCGCATCGCGGCCCGTCAGCGCGCGGCGCAGTGGACGGTAAAGGCTCTTGCCCTTGCGGCCGGTAGCGGCTTTGACGGTATCGGTCCACTCGGCCCAAGTGCTGTGCGTCCAAGGTTTGGGGGGCAGCATGGCAATGGCATCGGCGACGAAAGGCGCATCTTCAAGATCAATCAGCGGCTCTGCGCCGTCGCGGAACATTGCCCACCACGCATCCAGATCCGACA
Source organism: uncultured Rhodobacterales bacterium (assembly GCA_903845215.1). Lineage (GTDB taxonomy): Bacteria > Pseudomonadota > Alphaproteobacteria > Rhodobacterales > Rhodobacteraceae > Stagnihabitans. Next base: position 46,014 of record CAIMWI010000028.1, read on the forward strand.
GCACTATGATGTTTTCGCGCGTGACACTCCAGAACGCCTCGGCCTGATCAGCCGGCACGCCAAGGGCCATGATCCGCTCTGCCACCGCAGCAAAAGGCAAAGTTTGGTTGTGCGCCCGCGTCAGGGGCAAAAGGTCATCCGCATCCAGCTTGGTGGGGGCCGCGCCAAAGCTGCCAACATCAAAGCCGTCGATCAGCTCTTGCATCGATTGCGCCAGTTCCACCGGCTTGGACGATCCAAGCCGCGCCATAAGGCTAAGAAGTGCCATAGGTTGAATGCCGCTGGCCCGCAAATCGCGCAGCGCCAGCACGCCCAAACGCTTGGAAAGCTCTTCACCCTTGGGGCCGGTGAGCAGCGAGTGATGGGCAAAATCGGGCGGAATGCCACCCATCGCCTGCATGATCTGGATCTGTGTGGCGGTGTTGGTCACATGATCCGCCCCACGCACAATGTTGGTCACCCCCATGTCGATGTCATCAACCGACGAGGCGAATGTATACAGGATCTGCCCATCCGCCCGGATCAAAACCGGGTCCGAAACCGACGCGGCATCAATCGAGATTGGGCCCAAGATGCCGTCATTCCATTCGATCCGCGCAAGATCCAGCCTAAAGCGCCAATAACCTTCGCGCCCCTCAGCGCGCAGGGCGGCTTTTTCGGCCGCAGATTGGTGCAAGGAGGTGCGGTCATAGACCGGCGGCTTGCCCATGTTGAGTTGCTTTTTGCGCTTGAGGTCCAGTTCTACCGGCGTCTCGAAGCATTCGTAGAACCTTTCCTTGGCCTTTAACTCTTCGGCCGCAGCGCGGTAGCGATCAAAGCGTAGGCTTTGGCGTTCCACCTTATCCCAATGCAGGCCAAGCCATTCCAGATCAGCCATGATCCCGTCGCAATATTCCTGCTTTGACCGTTCTTGATCCGTATCATCCAAGCGCAAGATGAACGTGCCGCCGGTTTTGCGGGCGATCAGGTAGTTCATAAGGGCCGTGCGCAAATTGCCCACATGGATGAATCCGGTGGGAGAGGGCGCAAAACGTGTGACAGTCGGACGTTGGGTCATAGGAGCCTCCAGCAACCGGCATTCCCTGTCATGGCGGGGCCGAAATGTCCAGTTGGATGGTACAGGGATCAGCCATGATGACCTCGCAGGCAGGCCCCAATGGTCAAGGATCGCTTTCCCCTTGGCCTTGGTGCAATTTTTTGGCTAACTAACAAGAACAACCTGTGGCGAAATAAAGGTAAAAATAAGGTGAAGATATCCGCATGGCTGTCTGTCTTAACGCTGGCATCGGCGGGTCCGGCTTTGGCGGGTCCAATTGTTGATGCGGCGGCGCAGGTTGAATCCCAACTGAATGCAGGCGATGCGGCCGGCGCGCTGTTGGCTTTAGGAGAGATTTACAGCCAAGTCTGGGCGCAGAATTTAACCATCGGTTTCACGCAAGGGCTTTTGGTTGCGCAACCCTCTACCGGCTACGGCGTCTATAATCCGCGCCCGACCAATGTTTTCAAGAAGGGCGAGCCGATTTTGATCTATTGCGAGCCCTTTGGCTTTGACTATGGCACTCCGGGTGAGGGGCTTTATTCGGTCAATCTTTTCGTCGATCTTCAGGTGCTGGATGCCTCTGGCAACCAATTGGCCAATGCGCCCGAAGCGACCGAGTATAACATGCCCTCGCGCCACAAAAGCCATGAAGTGCCGGTGAATATCACCTACACGCTGGATGGTTTGCCGCCGGGCCATTACACTTTGGTCACCACCTTGCGCGACAAGAACTCGTATAAAGCGGGCAGTTTCCAGACGACGATCGAAATCAGCCCGTAACCGCAGGCGGATGCAAACGCCTGTCGTCACGCCTACCCTTAACCCCGCGCTAGATGTGTCCAGCGATGTGGCGTCCCTTATTCCCAAAACAAAGCTGCGCTGCACGCCGCCGCTGATGGATCGGGGGGGCAGCGGGTTAAATGTCAGCCGCGCGGTACCAGCAAGATAACCGCCGCCCCCGCCAAGGCCAAAGCAGCCCCACCTAAATCGGCACGGTCAGGGCGAACACCTTCTACCAACCAAAGCCATAGCAGCGAAGCTGCGATGTAAACCCCACCATAGGCCGCATAGCTGCGCGCGGCATGGCTGGGGGGCGTCAAGGCCAAAAGATAGGCAAAGGCCGCAAGGCTTGCGGCTGCTGGAATAAGCCATAAGGCCGAGGCCCCGCGCCACCAGCTCCACACCGCAAAGCAACCCGCGATTTCGGCCAAAGCGGCTAGGGCGTACAGCGACAGGCTCACACTTTATCCCGCCAGCGGTTGGCGATGGGATAGCGCCGATCCAGCCAAAAAGCCTTTTGGGTCAGCCTCGTGCCAGGGGCCGACTGGAAGCGTTTGTATTCGCTGATGTACAAAAGATGCTCGATCCGCGCGACGGTTGCCGGCTCAAATCCGCGTGCGACGATCTCGGGGACGGACAGATCCTCTTCGACCAACCCCTGCAAGATGGCGTCCAGCACCTCGTAGGGTGGCAGACTGTCTTGATCGGTTTGATTGTCGCGCAACTCCGCCGAAGGTGGCTTTTCAATGACGCGCGGCGCAATCACGGGGCCTGCGGGGCCAAGCATCCAAGGCTTGTGGTTTGCATTGCGCCACCGGCAGGTCGCAAAGACGCGGGTTTTGTACATATCCTTCAGCGGATTGTATCCGCCGTTCATATCGCCGTAGATCGTGCAATACCCAACGGCCATTTCCGACTTGTTGCCTGTGGTCAACAGCATCTCGCCAAACTTGTTGGAAAGCGCCATCAACAAAACCCCGCGCAGGCGCGACTGGATGTTTTCTTCGGTGATGCCGGCATCCGTACCTTCAAAAAGCGGCGACAGGGCTTCTGACACAGCCTCTTGCGGGCCAGAGATGGGCACAGTGTCCAACCTTGTGCCCAAAGCGCGGGCAACACCCGCGGCATCCTCAAGCGAATGGGGCGAGGTATAGCGCGAAGGCAGCATCACGCATCGCACCTTGTCAGCGCCCAGCGCATCCACCGCCACGGCCGCCACCAACGCGCTGTCCACCCCCCCCGATAGGCCCAACAGCACCCTGCCAAAGCCAGTTTTGCGGCAATAGTCGCGCAGCGAAAGCACCATGGCGTGGTAATCAGCCTCTTGCGCGTCGGGCAGCAAGGACAGGCGGGCAGGCGCGGCGCGCCAGCCCTCACCCGTCAACACAAAATCCAAATGTTCGATGGCCGGTTCGAACTGCGGCAATTGGCAAGCCAAGGCCCCCCCGGGGTTCAGCACAAAAGAGGCGCCGTCAAACACCTGATCGTCTTGGCCACCGATCATGTTCAGATAGACCAAAGGCAAGCCGGTTTCGACAACGCGGTTCAACATCAGGTTCAATCGCACATCAGGCTTGCCACGATGATAGGGCGAGCCATTTGGCACCAGCAAAATCTCGGCCCCCGTTTCGGCCAGCGTTTCGCAAACATCGGCGTGCCAAGCATCTTCGCAAATGGGAATGCCAAGACGCACTGGGCCAATCGGGATCGGCCCATGAATATCTGCCGCCGAAAACAGACGCTTTTCGTCAAACACGCTGTTATTGGGCAAATCGTGCTTTAGGATCGTGGCCGCAATTTGGCCGCCTTGCAGAATGTGATAGGCGTTAAACACCTTACCCTCACGCAGGGCAGGCCCCCCAATCCCCAAGGCAGGGCCATCGGCACATGTGCGCGCAAGCGCAGCCAAAGCCGCCAAAGCCGCCTCGGCAAAGGCGCGTTTCAAGATCAGGTCTTGGGTCTGATAGCCGGTGATGAACATTTCGGTCAGCGCCACAAGATCGGCCCCAGCAGCCTTGCCCGTGGCCCAAGCCTGTTGGGCCAAGGCAGCATTGCCCTCCAAATCCCCCACGCAGGGATTGGCTTGCACCAAGGTCAGGCGAAAGGTTGCAGGCATTTCACTCTCCATCATTGGGGCTGGTTCTAGCAGGTTGTGGGCCAAGGAAAAGCCCAAGCCGGCCCCTGCACCGCTTGTCAGACCTTGGGGCCGCAGATAGGTTGCAAAGCCTATAGGTTTGGAGATTAGGGATGACGATTGCCGCTTGGGTCTTAGGTCTAGGCTTGGCGCTGGCGCTTGGCGCTACAGATGCCCGCGCGCAAGAAGTTTTGCGCAAACAATACGAGGACGGTTCGATCTATGAAGGCACGTTCAAAGACGGGCTTCCGGATGGGAAAGGCACCTACAAACTGCCAAGTGGCTTTGAATACTCAGGCGACTGGGTGGCCGGAGAAATCCTTGGCACCGGAAAGGCGACTTATCCGGACGGATCTGTCTATGTCGGCCGTTTTGCCAAGGGAACGCCAAACGGCATCGGCAAGATCACCTTTTCTGATGGCACCACCTATGAGGGTGATTGGGTCAACGGTGCGATGACCGGGCAAGGACAATCCACCTATGCCAGCGGTTCATCCTATAAAGGCGATTTTACTGCCGGCGAACATGACGGCCAAGGGCGGATGACCGACCCCGATGGCACGCTTTATGACGGCACTTGGGTGGCCGGCGTTAAAGAGGGGCAGGCCACGATGACCTATGCCGATGGCACGATCTACACCGGTGTCTTCAAGGCTGGCGCGCCCGATGGCATGGGCAAATTGTCGATGCCAGACGGCGTGGTCTACGAAGGGGAATGGTCGGGCGGGCAGATGAACGGCCAAGGCACGCTGACAAATGCCAAGGGCGACATCTATGTCGGCACCTTTAAGAACGGCCAGCGCGTGGGCAGGGGCACACAGACCTATGGCAATGGCGACATCTACGAGGGCCAGTTTTTGGCAGACGAACGCAACGGTCAAGGTAGCTTTGTTGCGAAAGACGGCGCGCGATACAGCGGCCTATGGGCCCATGGCAAAATGCAGGGCATGGGGACGATGACTTATGCCGACGGGTCAGTTTTTGTCGGAACATTAGCGGCGGATAAGCCGAACGGTCAGGGCAAGATCACCTATGCTGATGGGTCCACCTATGAAGGCACTTGGGTGGCAGGCCAAATCGCGGGCCTTGGCAAGGCAATCTATAGCGATGGACAAACCTATCAAGGTCAGTTTGTGGCCGGAAAACCTGATGGCATGGGCCGCATGACGCAGACGGGCGGTTTTGTCTATGAAGGGCAATGGAAAGCAGGCCTGCAATCCGGCCAAGGCCGCGCCATTTATGCCGATGGGACTGTTTATACAGGCCAATTTCTAGCGGGCCTTCGCGATGGCAAAGGCAGGCTAAGTTCGACCAGCGGCTTTGGCTATGTGGGCGACTGGAAAGCAGGCGTAATCGACGGCCAAGGCATCGCCACCTATGCGACCGGCGAAGTCTATGAAGGGGCCTTTGTCGGCGGAGAGCGCGAAGGCCAAGGCAAGCTAACCTATTCCGCCGACAAAATCAGTGAAGGAGTTTGGCAAAAAGGGCTTTTGGTATCGCCAAAAGTCTCAGCCAACGGAGGATGACCAAACGCGCACAGCCTTGGGTCAGGGGCCTGATTTTTCTGCGAAAAATCAAAAGCCCTGACCCAAGCGCTTAGATCTTCATGTCAAAGCCCAAGTGCTTGGCCACAGTGAAGATGTCTTTGTCACCACGCCCACACATGTTCATCACGATGATATGGTCAGCAGGCAGGGCCGGGGCAATCTTCATCACATGGGCCAAAGCGTGCGAGGGTTCTAGGGCCGGAATGATCCCTTCCAACTGGCAGCAAAGCTGAAACGCCTCCAACGCCTCGGCATCGGTGATCGAGACATATTTGGCCCGGCCAATGTCGTGCAACCAAGAATGTTCTGGACCGATGCCGGGGTAATCTAGCCCCGCGCTGATCGAAAAGCCTTCAAGGATCTGTCCGTCCGGATCTTGCAACAAATAGGTCCGATTGCCGTGCAAAACACCGGGTCGGCCACCGGTCAGGCTGGCACAATGCTGCATGCGGTCGTCAACGCCTTTGCCGCCGGCCTCGACCCCGATGATGTTGACCGACGGGTCGTCAAGGAAGGGATAGAACAGGCCCATGGCATTTGACCCACCGCCGATGGCGGCAACCAATGTGTCGGGCAGACGGCCTTCGCCCTCTTGCTCGGCCATTTGCCAGCGCACTTCCTTGCCGATGATCGACTGAAAATCGCGCACCATCGCCGGGTAGGGATGCGGACCAGCCACCGTACCGATGCAATAGAACGTGTCGCGCACATTGGTCACCCAATCGCGCAAAGCGTCGTTCATAGCATCTTTCAGCGTGCCGCGACCCGAGGTGACCGGAATCACCTCCGCCCCCAAAAGCCGCATCCGAAAGACATTGGGCGCCTGACGTTCGACATCATGCGCGCCCATATAAACGATGCACTTCAACCCAAACTTCGCACATACTGTGGCGGTCGCCACCCCATGCTGACCAGCGCCCGTTTCGGCGATGATACGCGTCTTTCCCATGCGGCGGGCCAGAATGATCTGGCCCAGCACGTTGTTGATCTTATGCGCGCCGGTGTGGTTCAATTCGTCGCGTTTCATATAAATCTTGGCCCCGCCCAGATGGGCGGTCAGGCGCGGCGCGAAGTACAAAGGCGAGGGGCGGCCAACATAGTGTTTCCACAAATCATCCATCTCGGCCCAAAACGACGGATCGGTCTTGGCAAACTCGTAGCGTTCTTCCAGATCCAAGATCAGCGGCATCAAGGTTTCAGAAACAAAACGCCCGCCAAAAAGTCCAAAACGCCCCTGTTCATCGGGGCCAGTCATGAAACTATTGGGTCCATCCTTGGCCATAGCGCATCTCCTGTCTTGTGCTGGGTCATACCTAGCGCCAAGCCCTGCCCAAGGAAAGGGGGGGTGGGGGGTGCGGTGCGTGGCCGCTGGCCAAGTGCTGCGCCAAAGATGAGTATTTTGGCAAAGTGCAAATAGGCTTTTGGCCGCTTTCCATTTGCTCTTTGCCCCAATACTCCCCGCGGCGCGCGCGCGAGCCGGTTGGCGGCACGCCAGAGGCGAGACAAAAGGAATGCGCCGTAAGGCGCGCAATTTGCTTAGCCGGCGGCGGCAATAAAGGCGGCGATTTTCACGGGATCTTTGATGCCAGGGGCCGATTCAACCCCCGAGGCGACATCAACCTGACGCACATTGGTCAGGCGCACGGCTTCGGCCACGTTGTGCGCCGTCAGGCCACCGGCCAGCATCCATGGCCGCAGCCAGCGACGTTGCGCCACAAGACGCCAGTCAAAGCTTAAGCCGTTGCCTCCGGGCAAGATGGCGTCTTTGGGCGCTTTGGCGTCGATCAGCAACTGATCGGCGACGGTGGAATAGTCCATCAATGCGGCCAGATCACCTTCGCCTGAAACGCCCACCACCTTCATCACCGGCAAGCCATAGTGCCTGCGCAGCGCGGCCACCCGATCGGGGCTTTCCTTGCCATGCAGCTGCAGCATGTCCAACGGCATAGCCTCTACCAAGGCATCCAGCGTGGCATCATCGGCATCGACCACAAGCGCCACTTTGGCCAAGCCGTCGGGGGCATTAAGGGCCAGGTCGCGGCCCTGATCCAGCGTCAGAAAGCGCGGAGAGGGTGGAAAAAAGTTCAGCCCGATATAGGCCGCCCCAGCCGCCGCGCAGGCGGCCACATCTGCCGTGGTCCGCACTCCACAAATCTTGACTCTCACCTGCCCCATCAGCGGGCCTTGGGCTTTTCTAACAACGCAAGCACAGGGTCTTCGGGCAAAGAGGTTTGATCCTTCATCGCAGCCAACTCACGTTCCAGTTTTGAGACAGCACGGCTTTGCACCCGCGCGACCTTGCGGTGCTTATGCTCTCGCAGCCATTCCCAAACAAATCCCAGCGCAAGGCCTAGAAAAACACCCAGCGCCAAGACCATAAACAAGGGCACTTCCGCACGCGCCTGCCAGTTCAAAAGGGCCGCCAGATCATCGGGCAACAGGCTTAACACCACAGCTGTGCGATTTGCCATGGCAACAATCAAACACGCCAAAGCCAAGGCTATCAGCCATGCATATCGGAAATATCGGCTCATGTTTCCTCCCGCCCAAGCGGCTTGCCCTATATGTGCGGACAGGCCGTCCCTTGCAAGCGGGGCTTGGGTCAGGCCTTGCCGTTCAGTCGGTCGCGCAGCAGTTTTCCGGTTTTGAAAAACGGCACTTTCTTGTCTTCCACCTGCACAGATTCACCGGTGCGGGGGTTGCGGCCCAAACGCGCATCGCGCGCTTTCACTGAAAAAGCGCCAAAACCGCGCAACTCAACCCGGTCACCTTTGGCCAGCGCCTCTACAATCTCTTCAAAGACCGTGTTGACGATGCGCTCAACATTTTTTTGCGTCAAATGCGGGTTCTCGTCCGCAATTTTCTGGATCAACTCAGACCGGATCATGCATTACCCCCCGTTGTCGGCCTGACCCTGTACCGGATCGTTGTGTCGACACTATTGTTCACGTCTTGGTGACTGTAGCGGAAATTCCGTGCCACACAAACGAAATTAAACGGCGATATCAGCCCCAAAAAAAAGGGCCCCGCACGCAAGCAGGGCCCTTTCCAAGAATATCATCCCAGCTTAGGTGCGGTCGCCCTTCAGCGCTGCGCCCAAGATATCGCCCAGCGATGCGCCCGAATCAGATGAGCCATATTGTTCGACGGCTTCTTTTTCTTCGGCAATCTCGCGCGCTTTGATGGACAGACCCAAACGGCGGGTCTTGGGGTCGATGTTGGTGACGCGCACGTCGATCTTGTCGCCCAAAGCGAACCGCTCGGGACGTTGATCGCCACGGTCACGCGACAGGTCAGAGCGGCGGATGAACGATTTGGCACCGTTGTAATCCACTTCGATCCCGCCCTCTTCGATGGCCGAAACCACGACAGAGATGATCGAGCCGCGCTTCACACCGTCCACCGCATCGGTGAAGGTGTCATCGCCCAAGGCTTTGACCGACAGGGAAATACGCTCTTTTTCCACATCCACTTCGGTGACAGCGGCCTTAACCGTGTCGCCCTTGCGGTAGTTGGCAATCGCATCTTCGCCACGCTGGTCCCACGACAGGTCGGACAGGTGAACCATGCCGTCGATGTCGCCGTCCAGCCCCACGAACAGACCGAATTCGGTGATGTTCTTGACTTCGCCTTCGATGATCGAACCCACGGGATGGGTTTCAACAAAGACTTCCCACGGGTTGCGCTGGGTTTGCTTGAGCCCCAACGACACGCGACGCTTGGCGCTGTCGATTTCCAGCACCATAACTTCGACTTCTTGGCTGGTCGAAACGATCTTGCCGGGATGGACGTTCTTCTTGGTCCACGACATTTCCGAGACGTGCACCAAGCCTTCGACACCAGCTTCCAGCTCCACAAAGGCGCCGTAGTCGGTGATGTTGGTGACGCGACCCTTGTGGATCGATTCCAGCGGATAGGCCTTTTCAACGGCATCCCACGGATCGGATTGCAGTTGCTTCATGCCCAAGGAAATACGGTGGGTTTCTTTGTTGATCTTGATGACCTGCACTTTGACAGTCTCACCGATCGCCAAGATTTCCGACGGGTGGTTCACGCGGCGCCACGCCATGTCGGTGACGTGCAACAGACCGTCAACGCCGCCCAGATCAACGAACGCACCGTATTCGGTGATGTTCTTGACCACGCCGTCAACCGTTTGGCCTTCGTGCAGGTTGCCGATGACTTCAGCGCGCTGTTCAGCACGCGATTCTTCCAAGATCGCACGGCGCGAGACAACGATGTTGCCACGGCGACGGTCCATTTTCAGAATCTGGAACGGCTGCTTCATGCCCATCAAAGGGCCAGCATCGCGCACAGGGCGCACATCGACTTGGCTGCCGGGCAAGAACGCCACAGCGCCGCCCAGATCGACCGTGAAGCCGCCCTTGACGCGCCCGAAGATCGCGCCGTCGACGCGGGTTTCGGTGGCATAGGCTTTTTCCAACCGGTCCCACGCTTCTTCGCGGCGGGCTTTTTCGCGCGAAATTTGCGCTTCACCCCGGGCGTTTTCAACGCGGTCCAGATAAACCTCGACTTCGTCACCCACTTTGATGGTGGGGGCTTCGCCGGGATTTGCGAATTCTTTCAGATCGATGCGGCCTTCCATCTTGTAGCCGACGTCGATGATGGCTTGGCCTGCTTCAATCGCAATGACCTTGCCTTTAACAACGGTGCCCTCTTCGGGCGTATCAATTTCAAAGCTTTCCTTCAGAAGGGCTTCGAAGTCTTCCATCGTGTTCTTAGCGCACATGCAGTCGTATCCTTTTCTCGTCTATGTCACGGGCCTGGCGGTTGGCTCCGCCGGTCTTGGAA
>CAIMWI010000029.1 GCA_903845215.1 uncultured Rhodobacterales bacterium
ACGCCGCCTTGGGCCGCACCGAACTGGTTTGGCTGGAAACCGATCTGGACGATTTCATCCGCATGCAGCGCCAAGTGATCGAACTGGTCCGCACCCTTGGCGGCCACGAGGTCGAAGGCTGGCCCGTCCCCGAATGGTTCCCCCGCCGCCCGCATCCCGACCATAACGACCCCCACGCGATCTGCTCCCCCGTGCTAGATCTGGCCGAGGCGGCGTTTCACAGGCTGGACTGGCCCACCGAAACCCAAAGCTATCTGGCGCGCATGACGGCCACGGCGGAAAGCCAATCTGTCTGGAAACTCCCCCAATCCTTGGCGGCCCCGCAGCCCCTGCCCGATGCTTCCCGCGCCTCTGTCATCGCCGCACGCGATCACCTGCGCGCGGGCCTGCGCGCCTTGCAAACGCGCTTTCCGCAAGAAGGTTCTATCGCGCTGACAGGCCATGCCCATATCGACTTGGCATGGCTTTGGCCCATGGTGGAAACCCGCCGCAAAGGCGTGCGCACTTTTCATACCGTCGCCCAACTGGCCGAAACTTTCCCCGAGTTCCGCTTTAACCATTCAACCCCGCAGCTTTACGAGTTTGTCGGCCAAGATGACCCCGCCTTGCTTTCCACGATCAAAGCCAAAGTCGCCCAAGGCCAGTGGGAGCCTTTGGGCGGCATGTGGGTGGAACCCGACACCAACATGCCCTGCGGCGAATCGCTGATCCGGCAACTGGTCTACGGCATCGGCTACTTTGACCGCCAGTTTGGCACCGACAAACGCTCGACCGTGTGCTGGCTGCCGGATACCTTTGGCTTTTCCCCCGTCATCCCCCAACTTCTGCGCGGTGCGGGGATGAGTGCGGTGTTTACCATCAAATCGAACTGGTCCGAAAAGAACCGCCTGCCGCATGATCTGTTCACCTGGCGCGGCTTGGATGGGTCAGAGGTGACGATGCACACCTTTGAAAACCCCTCTAACGGCTACAACGCCGAACTGGGGCCGCGCGCGACATTGGGCACTTGGGCCAATTACCAAGACCGCGCGATCATCGGCGAATCGCTTTTGTGCTATGGGCGCGGCGATGGCGGCGGTGGCCCGACCGAGGAAGACATCCTGCGCACCCGCCAATTGGCCGATTTCCCGCTGGTGCCCAAGATGCGCCATGTCAATGTCACCGAATGGTTCCAAAGCATCACCGCACGCGCCAGCGCCCCCTTGCCCAAATGGGTGGGCGAGATTTATCTGGAATACCACCGCGGCACGCTGACAACCCAAGGCCGCACGAAATACCTGCACCGCCGCGCCGAACGCGCCCTGATCGGGGCCGAGGTTTTGGGCGCTATGGTCGCCCTGCGCGGCGGGGCCCTTCCCGCCCCCGTGACACAGGCGTGGCAAGTGCTGCTGCGCAACGAATTCCACGACATTCTGCCCGGCTCGTCGATTGGCGAGGTTTATGCGGTGGCCGAAGCAGAACTTGCCGGCGTCATAGCCCAAGGCAAGGCCCAACAGGCCACGGCCCTTGGCACCTTGGCCGCAGGCATGGCGGGGGCGACAGCGGGGGTCGTCGTCGTTAACCCAGACCTGCAACCGCGACCGTTGCGCCTAACCTCAACCGAACCGCTGCCCGGGGGGCAAGCGGTGGCGGAGGGTTTTGTGCTTTCGGCGCCCGAAACTGTCGCTGGCCTGTCGGTGACGGCGCGCGCAAATCTGGCCGAAGCGGGGCCTTTGACGGTGTCCCAAACGGGGCTGGAAAACGCCTTTGTCAAAGTCGCGCTCAATGCCGATGGCACCCTGTCTAGCGTGATCGACAAACGCACAGGGCGAGAATGTTTGGCGGGGCGGGGCAACCAGATCTGGGCCTATGTCGACAAGCCGCGCTTCTTTGACGCGTGGGATATCGAAGAAGATTACACCGCCTCTGGCCGCGAAATCATGGCGGACAGCATCGAGATCACCGAAACCGGCCCCCACCGCGCCGCTTTGCGCATCACGCGGCACTTCGGGGCCAGCACCATCGTGCAATACCTGCGGCTTTGGGCGAACTCTCCCCGGGTGGAGTTTCAGACCGACCTTGATTGGCACGACCGGCGTGTGCTTTTGAAGACCCGCTTCCCCTTGGCCGTGCAAGCCGACCACGCCCTGTTCGAATGCGCCTGCGGAGTGATCGCGCGGCCCACCCATCGCAACACGCCGTGGGATGAAACCAAATACGAAGTCGCCGCCCACCGCTTTGCTTTGATGGCAGAGCGCGGCTTTGGCGTGGCCCTTTTGAACGATGGCAAATACGGCCACCACGCTTTGGGCAACGAATTGGGCATCAGCCTGCTGCGCGCGCCGATCTTCCCCGACTTCTTGGCAGATGAAGGCGAACAATCGTTCACTTACGCGCTGTTGCCTTTTTCTGGCGACTGGCTGGAGGGCGGCGTTCTGGCCGAAGCGCAGGATTTGAACCAACCTTTGCTGGTGCAAACAGCGCCTGTGACCGAAGGCGCGTGGCAAGCGATTGCCACAGATCCCGCGCTGGCCCTATCAGCCCTAAAGCCCGCCGAAGATGGCCAAGGCTTGGTCTTGCGCCTGTACGAACCCGCAGGCGGCACCGCCACCCCGAACCTGCGCCTGCCCGCCGGATGGCATCAGGGCGATGCGGTGAACCTGTTGGAAGAGCCCAGCGCCGAGGCAGGGGCCATGGGGCCTTTTGCCATCCGCTCGGTCAAACTGCTGCGCGACTGAACGCCGTAAAGGAAAAACCATGCGGATCGAAGATCTTGAAACCCCCGCCGTTTTGATCGACCTTGATCTGGTCGAGGCGAATATCACCCGCGCACAGGCCCAGTTCGACCAACTTGGCAAAGGCTTTCGCCCGCATATCAAAACCCACAAGATCCCTTACCTTGCCCGTTTGCAGATGAAGGCGGGGGCCATCGGCATTGCGTGCCAGAAAATCTCGGAAGCCGAGGTGTTCGCCGCCGAAGGATTTGACGACATCTTGCTGTGTTTCAACCTGCTTTCCCCCGCCAAAATCGCCCGCGCCCGCGTGCTGGCAGAGGCGGGGCAATTATCGACGGTGGCCGATAATGCTGAAACGATTGCCGCCTTGGCGCAGGGTATGGCGGGTGCGCCCACGCCTTTGCGCGTGCTGATCGAATGCGACACCGGCATGGGCCGCTGCGGGGTGCAAAGCCCAACCGAGGCCTTGGAATTGGCGCGGTTGGTCGCAGGGTCGCAGGGGTTGGTGTTTGGCGGGCTGATGACCTACCCCAAACCCGATGCCGAGGCAGAGGTGGAAGCCTTTCTTTCAGCCGCCCGCGATCTGATCTTGGCCGATCTGGGCAGCTGTCCCATCATCTCTAGCGGTGGCACGCCGTCTATGGCGCAGGCGGCCCTTGCGCCGTCGATCACCGAATACCGCGCCGGAACGTATATCTACAACGATCGCTCGCTGGTGGAACGCGGCGCATGCCAGATTGGCGATTGCGCTTTGACCGTGCTGGCCACCGTGGTCAGCCGCCCCACCGCTGAGCGCGCCGTGCTGGATGCGGGGTCAAAAACCCTCAGCTCTGATCTGTTCGGCTTGCAAGGCTATGGGATGATCTTGGAACATCCCCAAGCCACGATCACCGGCCTTAGCGAAGAGCACGGCAACGTCACCCTGCACGGCACCGCCCCCCGCCCCAAGGTGGGCGACAAGGTGCGCGTTGTGCCGAACCATTCCTGTGTCGTCAGCAACCTCACCGACCGCGTGGTGTTTCACCGTGGCGGAGAGGTGCTGCGCCATGAAGACGTCGCGGCAAGGGGCTGTGTTGTTTAAATCTCGCCCCTGCAGCGCAAAGGATCCCCTGTCATGACGCTGGTCTACGCCCACGACACAGCCACCCGCCACGCCCCACCCGAGGGGCATCCCGAACGGGTGGACCGTCTGGCCGCCGTTGAACGCGGCTTGGCGGGCCTTGCGCTGACCCGCCGCACGGCCCCAATTGCGGCGCAGGCCGATTTGCTGCGCTGCCATCCGCAATCGCATATCGACCGCATCCGCTTGGCCGAACCCGCCAGCGGAACTGTTCAGCTAGACCCCGATACATGGATGTCACCCGGTTCTTACGAAGCCGCCCTGCGTGCCGTGGGCGGGGCCTGTGCCGCCGTGGATGCCGTGCTTGAAGGGCAGGACAAAACCGCCTTCGTGATCGCCCGCCCACCCGGCCACCATGCCGAAAGTGCCACACCAATGGGCTTTTGCCTGTTCGGCACCGTGGCAATCGCTGCGAAACATGCGCTTGATCATCACGGGCTGGCACGGGTGGCGGTGGTGGATTTTGACGTGCACCACGGCAACGGCACGCAAGACCTGCTTTGGAACGAACCCCGCGCCTTTTTGGCGACCAGCCAGCAAATGCCGCTTTGGCCGGGCACGGGCGATGCGTCGGAAACAGGCGCTTATGGCCAGATCTTGAACCTGCCCCTTCCCCCCGAAAGTGACGGCGCAACGATGCGCAAAGCTTACGAGGCGCAGGTTTTTCCCGCGCTTGCGGCATGGAAGCCTGAATTGATCCTGATCAGCGCAGGGTTTGATGCCCATGCCGATGACCCCTTGGCCAATCTGAACTGGCAAGCGGATGACTACGGTTGGCTAACCCACCGCCTGTGCGATCTTGCCGCCGCCCATGCCCAAGGGCGGGTGGTATCCTGTCTGGAAGGCGGCTATGATCTGGGGGCGCTGCAGGCCTCGGTCGCAGCGCATGTGTCTGTCTTGATGGAGCGCAGCCTTTGACCGATAAACCCGTCACCGACCTGTCCTTTGAAGAGGCCATGGCCGAGCTTGAAAAAGTCGTCACCCAGCTAGAGCGGGGCGATGTGGCCTTGGAACAATCTATCAGCCTGTACGAACGCGGTGCCGCCCTAAAGGCGCTGTGTGCAGGCAAGCTGAAGGAAGCCGAAGAAAAAGTAGACCTGATCCGCGCCAGCGAAGGCAAGGCCGTGGGCGTCACCCCGGTGGAGGGGATGTGACCTTTCCCGCCCGCCTTCTGGCCGACGCCGCAGCCATTCAAGAGCATCTGACAGCTGTTCTTTCCACCAAGGGCAGCCAGCCCGTCCATGATGCCATGCGCTATGCCCTTACAGGCGGCAAAGGCCTGCGCGGCTTTTTGGTGCTGGAAAGCGCGCGCCTCTACGACATTCCGGCGCAAAATGCCTTAAGTGCCGCCGCGGCCATCGAGGCGATACATGCTTATTCCCTGATCCACGACGATCTACCCTGCATGGACGATGACGACCTGCGCCGTGGCCAACCCACCGTGCACCGCAAATGGGACGAGGCGGTGGCCGTGCTGGCGGGCGATGCGCTGCAAACCTTGGCCTTTGAACTGCTGTGCGATCCGGCCCTTGGGTCGGAAAAGGTGCGCTTGGGTTTGGTGCTGGGCTTGGCAAAAGCCTCGGGTGCTGAAGGGATGGTCTTGGGGCAGGCGCTGGATATGGCGGCGGAAACGGCGGCTGTGCCTTTGACGCTGGAACAGATCATCGCGTTGCAAGCGGGCAAAACCGGCGCGCTGATCCGCTTTGCCGCCCAAGCGGGCGCTGTGATGGCGCAGGCCGATACGGCGGCCCTTGACGGCTATGCGCAGGCTTTGGGCTTAGCCTTTCAGATTGCCGACGATATCTTGGATGTGCAGGGTGATCCGGCCAAGGCGGGCAAGCGGCTGGGCAAAGATCAAGCGGCAGGCAAGGCCACATTCGTGTCTTTGCTGGGGCTTGACGGGGCCAAGGCCCGCGCCGCCGACCTGATTGCACAGGCCGAAACCTGCCTTGCCCCCTATGGGGCCAAAGCCGCGACCCTGATCGACGCGGCACGTTTTGTGATTGTCCGGGAAAGTTAAGCACCCATGACCAGCCGCCCCGCCACCCCCACCCTTGATCGGGTGCACCTGCCCGCTGACATGAAAGCCCTGACTGACCGCGAGTTGAAGCTTTTGGCCGACGAGCTGCGGGCCGAGACGATCTCGGCCGTGTCCGTCACAGGCGGGCATTTGGGCGCGGGTTTGGGCGTGGTGGAACTGACCGTGGCGCTACACGCCGTCTTTGATGCGCCTCGCGACAAGCTGATCTGGGATGTGGGCCATCAGTGCTATCCGCACAAAATCTTGACCGGACGGCGTGACCGTATCCGCACGCTGCGCAGCGAAGGCGGCCTGTCCGGTTTCACCAAGCGCAGCGAATCGCCCTTTGATCCGTTCGGCGCGGCACATTCCTCAACCTCGATCTCGGCGGCGTTGGGGTTTGCCATGGCGGCAGAGCTGGGCGGTGATCCGGGCGATGCGATTGCGGTGATCGGCGACGGGTCCATGTCAGCCGGCATGGCGTTTGAGGCGATGAACAACGCAGGCCACTTAAAAAAGCGGCTTTTCGTGATCTTGAACGACAACGAAATGTCAATCGCGCCGCCGGTGGGGGCGCTGTCAACCTATCTGTCTCGGCTATACGCAGGCGCACCCTTTCAAGAAATCAAACAGGCCGCCAAGGGCATGGTCAGCCTGCTGCCCGAACCCTTCCAAGAAGGCGCACGCCGCGCCAAAGAGCTGCTTAAGGGCATCACCGTTGGTGGCACGCTGTTCGAAGAACTGGGCTTTTCCTATATCGGCCCGATTGATGGCCACGACCTGGACCAGCTTTTGCCGGTGCTGCGCACTGTCAAAGCCCGCGCCACGGGGCCAACGCTGATCCATGTCATCACCAAAAAGGGCAAAGGCTATGCCCCCGCCGAACAGGCCGCCGACAAGGGCCACGCCCGCGCCAAGTTTGATGTGCTGACGGGCGAGCAGAAAAAGGCCGCCTCTAATGCGCCGTCTTACACCAAGGTCTTCGCCCAAGCCCTGCTGCGCGCCGCCGAGGACGACAGCAAGATCGTCGCCGTCACTGCCGCCATGCCCGATGGCACGGGGCTTGATCTGATGGCAGGGCGTTTTCCCAAGCGCGTGTTTGACGTGGGCATTGCCGAACAACACGCCGTCACCTTTGCCGCAGGCCTTGCGGCGGGGGGGATGAAACCGTTCTGCGCGATCTATTCCACCTTCTTGCAGCGCGGCTATGATCAGGTGGTGCATGATGTGGCGATCCAACGCCTGCCCGTGCGCTTTGCGATTGACCGCGCGGGGCTGGTGGGGGCCGATGGCGCCACCCATGCCGGGGCGTTTGACGTGGCCTTTATGGCCAACCTGCCCGGCATGGTGGTGATGGCCGCCGCGGATGAAGCCGAACTTGTCCACATGGTCGCCACCGCCGCCGCCCATAACGAAGGCCCCATCGCTTTTCGTTATCCACGCGGCGATGGCGTGGGGGTGGAGATGCCCGCCAAGGGCGTGCCACTGGAAATCGGCAAAGGCCGCGTGATCCGGCAGGGCGCGCGGGTGGCGATCTTGTCCTTTGGCACCCACTTGGCCGAGGTGCTGCAAGCCGCCGAACTGCTGGCCGTGCGCGGCCTGCCCCCCACAGTCGCCGACGCCCGCTTTGCCAAACCTTTGGACCGTGACCTAATCCTTGATCTGGCGCGCACCCACGAGGCGCTGATCACGATTGAAGAGGGGTCGATTGGCGGCTTTGCCTCTCACGTCGCACACTTGCTTGCAGAAGAGGGCGTCTTTGACACAGGCCTGAAATTCCGCAGCATGGTCTTGCCCGACACGTTCATCGACCACGCCTCGCCCGAAGCGATGTACCGCACCGCAGGCATGGACGCCGCGCAGATCGAGGCCAAGGTGCTAGAAACGCTGGGCGTGGCGGTGGTGGGGAGACGGGCTTAAAAAGCGAAACCCCGCGAGAACCTTTCGGCTGTCGCGGGGATCTGTCTGATTTGAGGACTTGCCGTTACCCTCGACGACCAATTCGATACACGCAAACTCAAAAGTTGTCAACTAAGTTCATTTGTGGTTGGCTCATCCAAGCTTATCATTAGTGTCGCGTTTGTTAAAAAAATGTCGCTTGCCCTAGAAGAAATCATTTCAGCGCAAAGACTTGGCCCCTATAGGAAGGCGGCGGGCCAAAACTTGGACCGCGCTTTGAAGCTTTATGCTTGGAACTTGAACATAGGCGCAGCGTTCCTGCCGCTGTTCTGTGCGGTGGAAGTCAGCCTACGAAACTTAACCGTCAAGCGCCTGACCGAAGTATATGCCGAAACGTGGTGGAAAGCCGTTGCTTTGCTTGGCCTCTTGGAAAAAGAGGGCGGGTCGATCGTTAGAAAGGCCGAGAAAACGATCAGGCAAAAGAACCAAGACCCCGACAGTGGGCGCATGACAGCAGAACTTGGCTTTGGGTTTTGGGAAAACATGCTCTTGGAAAAATACACGCCAGACCTGTGGGCCAGCCTCCACATCAGCTTTCCATACTTACCACCCGGTGTTGACCAAACCGCTCTGAAAACAAAATGTCGAAAAGTCAGAGAGTTGCGTAACAGGATCGCGCATCACGAGCCGATCTTTCATCGCAACCTTTCGCAAGACTACGCAAACTGTCTGGAATTGATACGGTGGCTTAGCCCTGCCAAGGCCGAATGGGTCAGACCACATTGTGCGGTGGCAAGCATGTTGCGTGCAAAGCCCTAAGCCCTTCCCCCTGCCCCTCTTTCAGCGCATGTTACCCCAAACTTGGGGGGCGCTTTGAACATTCGCTATGTCAGTTTGGCGGGGCGGGGGCAGACGGATGCCTGCATCACCGCTGCCGTGCGCCAGTTACAGGCGGCGGGGGTGCGGTTGTGGGGGACGTTTGCCTTGGAAACCGACGATCCGTCTTGCGATATGTTGTTGCAGGTTTTGCCCGACGGGCCGGTGATCCGCATCAACCAAAACCTTGGCCAGCAGGCCAAAGGCTGCCGCTTGGATGGTGACGCGCTGGAAAACGCTGTGATGCAGGTGTCTTCGCGCGGCGCGGGGGCGCAGGTTCTGGTGGTAAACAAGTTTGGCAAGCTTGAAGCGGCAGGGCGCGGCTATGTGCCCTTGATCGTTCAGGCGCTGGACCTTGGCCTGCCGGTCTTGGTGGGTGTCAGCGCTTTGAACCTGCCCGACCTTTTGGCCTTTACCGGCGACATGGCGACCCAACTGCCCGAAGACCCTGCCGCGATTGCCAACTGGGCCTTAGCCAACGCCTAATCCCAACGGCGCATTTTTCTGCTTGGAATTAAGCATGTCCAAGGTACAAGTGCGGCGAAGTACAATCGCAAAGGGACAGATATGGCACAGATCACCCCAGCCCCATCGGCGCAAAAGGTTGAAGCCTTGGTGGTCGGCGGCGGTCAGGCTGGTGTCGCCATGAGCGAGCATCTTTCACGCTGCGGCATTTCCCATCTGGTGCTGGAACGCGGGCGGATTGCGGAACGCTGGCGGTCGGAACGCTGGGATTCGCTGGTGGCCAATGGCCCGGCCTGGCACGACCGTTTTCCGGGGATGGAGTTTGCGGGCGCCCATCCCGATGCCTTTGTGGGCAAAGACGCGGTGGCCGATTACTTCGAAGCCTATGCGCAAAAGATCGCAGCACCCATTCGGACCGGTGTAACCGTGACCAAGGCCAGCCGCCTTGAGGGTCAGGCGGGCTTTCGGGTGGAAACCTCTGCCGGAGCATTTGAGGCGGGCTATGTCGTGGCGGCCACGGGTGCCTTTCAGCTGCCCATTGTGCCCGATACTGTGCCGCACGACAGCGGGGTGATGCAGATACACTCCAGCGCCTATCGCAACCCTGCGCAACTGCCCAAGGGGGCGGTGCTGGTGGTGGGCGCAGGGTCGTCGGGCGCGCAGATTGCGGCTGAACTGCTGGAAGCGGGGCGCAGGGTTTACCTGTCGGTCGGCCCCCACGGCCGCCCACCGCGCAGCTACCGCGGGCGCGATTTTGTCTGGTGGCTGGGCGTTTTGAACAAATGGGATACCGAATACACCCCCGGATCGGCCCATGTCACCATCGCTGTCAGCGGGGCTCATGGCGGGCAGACGGTGGATTTCCGCAAGTTGGCCGCCAAGGGCATGGTGCTTTTGGGCAAGGCAAACGGGTATGACGACGGCACGATGCGCTTTTCCCCCGACCTTGGCGCCACTATCGCCAAAGGCGATGCCGATTACCTTTCGGTGCTGCAAGAGGCTGACACCTTTGTCTCTCGCACCGGCCTGAACTTGGCCCCCGAGCCTGAGGCGCATCTCATCGGGCCTGATCCAGATTGTTTGACCCACCCGATCTTGCAACTAAACTTGCAACAGGCCGGGATCACCACGATCCTCTGGGCTACAGGCTTTGAACGCGATTATGACTGGCTGCAGGTCAACGCCTTTGACAGCGCGGGCCGCCCAAAGCACCAGCGCGGCGTTTCAGCGGAACCGGGCGTCTACTTCCTTGGCCTGCCCTACCAATCGCGGCGCGGTTCATCCTTCATCTGGGGTGTTTGGCATGATGCCAAACATGTGGCAGACCATATCGCCAAACAACGCGCATATCTGGCCTATGACGGCGCAGGCCACCCGCCTGTTTGACCCCTTCCCCGAAACCATTCGAGAGCAATATGGCCCACCAACGCATCCGCCCTTTCAATACCAAAGTCACCTATCCCGAACAAAGGTTAGATAATGATCTGGCCCATGCCGTTGTCACCCGTGGCGGGCGCACTATCTGGTTGCGTGGTGCTTGTCCGCAAGATTTGGACACAGCGGTGAACCTTGGCAGCCATGATCCGGTTGAACAAACTCATAAGGTAATGAAAAACATACAACAAATCATCGAAGAAGCTGGCGGCAAGATGGAGCATCTGGTCAAGCTGGTCGTCTACCTGACCGATGTGCGCCACCGCGAGGCGGTGTATCGGACGATGGGCGAGTATATCCGCGGCGTGCATCCGGTTTGCACCGGTTTGACGGTGGTGGCCTTGGCGCGGCCCGATTGGCTGGTGGAAATTGACGCCACCGCTGTGATACCAGACTGACATGACATTCTCGATCGTCGCCCGTTGCGCGCAGACAGGTCAGTTCGGCATGGCCATTTCATCCTCCTCTCCGGCGGTTGCGGCGCGGTGTGCCTATGCGCGGGCGGGGGTGGGGGCGGCGGCCAGCCAGAACATCACAAACCCCGCTTTGGGGGATGCCATGTTAGACCTGCTGGCCGCTGGCCACTCTGCGCCCCAAGCGGTGGCGCAGGCAGTGGCACAGGAAAAGTTTCCCGAATACCGCCAGCTTTTGTGTGTCGATGCGCAGGGGCGCACAGCCACTTGGTCGGGGCAAAACGCCCTTGGCATCTGGGGCGCTGCAGAAGGCGACGGTGTGGCGGCAGGGGGCAATCTGCTGGCCGATCAGGCCATTCCCGCCGCGATGGTATCGGCCTTTTCTGCTGCAAGCGGCCATCTGGGCGACCGCTTGCTGACCGCGATGCAAGCGGCCCTTGCCTTGGGCGGCGAGGCGGGGCCTGTACATTCTGCGGGCCTGCTGATTGTGGGCCAACACCCTTGGCCCTTGGCCGAATTGCGCTGTGATTGGGAAGAGGGCGATCCCATCGCCCATATCACCCGCGCTTGGGGCATCTACAAACCCCAAATGGACGCCTATCAAACCCGCGCCTTAGACCCACGCGCCGCCCCTGCTTATGGCGTGGCAGGAGAAAAATAATGTCCGTTCGCTTTACCCTACGCCAATTGGAATATCTGGTGGCCGTGGGCCAAGTTGGGTCGGTTACCTTGGCGGCAGAACGGATGGATGTCTCGGCCCCGTCGATCTCTACCGCTTTGGCGCAGTTAGAGATTGAATTGGGCCAGCCACTCTTCATTCGCAAACATACCCAAGGGATGACGGCCACCCCCTTTGGCCGCGAAATCATCCGCGAAGCAATTTCAACCCTTGCCGCGGCCCGCACCCTTGCAGAACTGGCAGAGGAATTTCAGGGCACTGTGAAAGGCAGTCTGAACTTTGGTTGCGGATTGACCTTTGCGCGCATTCTGGCACCACAACTGAGACGCAGCTTTGTCGATCACTATCCAGAGGTGGATTTTCACCAAACCCAGACCCACCAAGCCGCCCTGATCAAGGGCTTGCACGATGGAACACTCGACGTGGCGCTAACCTATGATCTGGCCCTGCCCCCCGACCTGACCTTTATGCCTTTTGGCGTGCTGCGACCCTTTGTGACGCTGCCCGCCGACCATCGCTTGGCGAGCCGTGAAACAGTGTCGATGACCGATCTGGCGGACTATCCCATGGTCATGCTGGACCTGCCCCTGACCACAGATTATTTCATGTCGCTCTTTGATAAGGCGGGCGTCACGCCGGATATTGTGGAACGCAGCAGCGATATGGAGGTGGTGCGCGCCCTTGTGGCCAACGGCTTTGGATTCACGATATCCAATTTCCGCCCTGTCACTGATATAGCGGCAGATGGGCGAAAGCTGGCTTACGTGCCGTTATCTGGCGATCTTCGGCCCATGCAGATTGGCCTGCTATACCGCAAAGGGGCGCGTATATCTCTGACTGTGCAAGCCTTTATCGACCATGCAAAGGCCCAGCTTGACCGTATTTTGCCCAATCTGACCCTGCAGGGATGATCTGATGCGCGACCCCCGCTATGACATTCTGTTCCAGCCCATGGCGATTGGGCCGCTGACAGCCAAGAACCGCTTTTATCAGGTGCCCCATTGCAACGGCGGCGGCTACCGCGACCCTTCCGCTGCCGCCGCCATGCGCGCGACCAAGGCCGAAGGCGGGTGGGGCGTGATCTTCACCGAACAGACCGAAATGCACCACTCGTCGGAAATCACCCCCTTTATCGAACTGCGCCTGTGGGAGGATAAAGACATCCCCTCGATCGCCAAAATGGCAGCTGCGATGAAAACGCATGGCGCTTTGGCGGGGATACAGCTGGCCTATTCGGGCATCAACGGCCCCAATATGTACACCAAAGAAGTCCCGCTTGCGCCCTCGGCCTTGCCCATCCGCACCTTTACCAACGATCCGGTGCAGGCCCGCGCCATGGACAAGACCGATATCAAGAACCTGCGCCGCTGGTTTGTGAACGCCGCCAAGCGCAGCAAATTGGCGGGGTTTGATCTGATCTGCCTGTACGGCGCGCATGGGTTTGGCATTTTTCAGCACTTTTTGTCGCGCGCCACCAACCAGCGCAGCGATGAATACGGCGGCAGTCTGGAAAACCGCTCGCGCTTTGCGCGTGAGGTTTTGGCCGACCTGCGCGACGCGGTGGGCGACATTATGGCGCTGACCATGCGGGTATCGCTGGATGAAACCATCGGCGAACTTGGCTTTTCCAACGCCGAGGTGCGCGATTTTATCGCGATGAACGCCGAATTGCCCGACCTGTGGGATCTGGCCATGGGCACTTGGGAAGATTGCTCTGGCCCGTCGCGTTTCAAGCAAGAAGCCGCACAAGAGGCTTGGGTCACCGGCATTCGCGACCTTAGCCCGCGCCCTGTGGTGGGGGTGGGGCGCTTTACCTCGCCCGATGTGATGGCGCGGATGATCCGTCAGGGGCGGCTGGATTTCATCGGCTGTGCAAGGCCCTCGATTGCTGATCCGTTCCTGCCCAAGAAGATCGACGAAGGCCGGATTGACGATATCCGCGAATGTATCGGCTGCAACATCTGCGTGACGGGCGACATGACCCAAGGCATGGGGCGTTGCACACAAAACCCGACGTGGATGGAAGAATGGCGGCGCGGGTGGCATCCGGAAAAGATCGCCGCCAAGGGCGAAAGCCAATCGGTGCTGATCATAGGGTCGGGCCCCGCCGGGCTAGAGGCCGCACGCGCCGCCGCCCTGCGCGGCTATGACGTGGCCGTAGCCGAGGCGCACGATACCTATGGCGGCCGCGTGGCGCGCGAACGCCTGTTGCCGGGCCTGTCAGCTTGGGGGCGGGTGGCGGATTATCGGTTGTACCAGTTGGGCCAACGCCCGAATGTCCAGATGTTTCCCGGATCTCGGCTGACCGCGGAAGAGGTTTTGGCCTTTGGCTTTCAGCACATCTGCGTGGCCACGGGGTCAACTTGGCGGGCCGACGGCGTGGCGCGCCAGCATGTGGTGCCGATGCCGATCAGCCCGCAAATGCCTGTCTTTACGCCCGATGATCTGATGGCAGGGCGCATACCCGCTGGCCGCGTTGTGGTGTTTGACGACGATCATTATTACATGGGCGGCGTTCTGGCCGAGCTTTGCGCGCAAAAGGGCTGTGCGGTGACGTTGGTGACGCCTTCGGCCTTTGTGTCGGATTGGACAGCGAACACGCTAGAGCAATCGCAAATCCACCGCCGCTTGGCGGGCTTGGGCGTGGCGATCCGGCTGAACACGGGCATCGCCTCGGTGCAGGCGGGCGGGGTGGAAACCGCGTGCACCTATACCGACACGCGGGCGATGATGGACTGTGACGCAGTGGTGCTTGTCACCTCGCGCATATCTGACGACGGGGTGTTCTTAGACCTGATGGCGCGGCAGGATGATTGGGCCGATGCGGGAATCCGCTCGGTCAAGGTAATCGGCGATGCGGCGGCGCCTGCGCCCATCGCTTGGGCCACGCACGCGGGCCACCGCTATGCCCGCGATCTGGACACGCCCGATCTGGGCGACGCGCCGCCCTTCCGCCGCGAAGTGACGCGGATCGAGGATTAGGCCGTGGCAGGGGCAAGCGTTCTTCAAAGCGTGCGTTTGTTTGGGCAAGAGGGCCTGTTTGACCTGCATCTGGAAGCAGGGCTGATCGCCAGCATCGTGCCTGCGACAGGACCAAGTTCCGGCTTGGTCGCCCTGCCCGGCTTTTGCGAAAGCCACGCGCATGTGTTCGGCGGCGGGGTGACGCTGGCGCAACTGAACTTGTCGCAGGTGCATGACACCGCTGCGCTGCGGGTGGCGCTGCTGCACCATGCCGCAGCCACGCCGGACGGCGAGATGGTCTGCGCCTATGCGGCCAATTACGACCTGTTGGGCGACCAGCGCCCCGACCGCCACGCTTTGGATGCGGTGCGGGGCGACAGGCCGCTGTGCATCACATCGACCGATTTTCACTGCGCATGGGCCAATACAGCCGCTTTGCAAGCGGCGGGCATCTTGCACGGCGCCGATGCAGGGCCGGGGGCCGAGGTGGTGATGGGCGCGGATGGCTTGGCCACGGGCGAACTGCGCGAATTTGCCGCGATGGACCTTGTGCGCCGCCTAGGCCCATCCGGCGGGCGCGAGGGCTTGGGGCTGACGGGGCAGGAACCCGAAGGCGTAACACCCGCCCAGCGCGCCAGCGATAAGGCCGCCCTGCTGCGGGCCATGCACGAATGCCTGCGCCACGGGATCACAACCGTGGTGAACATGGACGGCAACCTGTATCAGGCGGGCCTGTTGACAGAATTAGCACATGAGGGGCTACCCCTGAACGTCAGCCTGCCCATGACGCTGGTGCCCGGCCAATCCCAAGCCCGCCGCGCCGCGTTGCTGCGCGCCGCCGCCCAAGCGCCCGTCGGACGCCTAAGCTTTGGTCGCGTGAAGATGTTCATGGACGGGGTGTTTGACACTTGGACAGCCTTTCGCACCGACGATTACCCGCAAAAACAGGGCTTTCGCTCCGCCCCGCTGTTTGACGCCCAAGAATTTGCCGAAATCTGCATCGCCGCCGATGCGCTGGGCCTGCAAATCGCGGTGCATGCCGTGGGCGATGGTGCGGTGCGCGCCACGCTGGATGGCTATGAAGCGGCCCGCGCCACGAATGGTGCGCGCAAGTCTCGGCACCGGATTGAACATATCGACATGATCCACCCCGCCGATCTGCCCCGCTTGGCGGGTTTGGGCGTGGTCGCCTCGATGCAGCCGGTTCATCCGCCGGGGTTGGCGGGTTTACCGCTAGAGCCGACTGTGTCGATCATGGGGCAAGCGCGGTGGCAGGACACGTTTGCGTGGCGGGCGATCAAAGACCAAGGCGTGGTGCTGGCCTTTGGCACCGATTGGCCCGTTTCGCCCCTATCCCCCTTGCACGCGCTGCACTGCGCTTTGTCGCGCAAGCCTTGGGGCGCTGATCTGCCCGATCAACGCCTGACACTGGCAGAGGCCTTGGCCGCCTATACAAGCGGCGGCAGTTATGCGCTGTTTGCCGAAAGCTCACGCGGGCAGATTGCCGAAGGGATGCGCGCCGATCTGGTGCTGCTCAGCGGCGATGTGCAAGCCTTGGCCCACAGCCCCGATGCAGCGGAAATTGCTGGCGTTTATATCGACGGTGAGCGCGTCTAGCGGGCAAAGGCGCCGCGCAGGCCGTTCATGGTGGCGACCAAAGCCTCGGAAATCCCCGGCTCGGACAGGGCGTGACCAGACAAGGGGATCAACCGCAAATCGCATTTCGCCCAGCCTTTGGCCAGCGCCCACGCGGCTTTGGGCGGGCAGATCATGTCCAAGCGGCCTTGCACAAGGGTTGCGCCGATATGTTCGATCCGGCCGCGGTTTTGCAATATCCAGCCGTCCGTTTCCAAAAAGCCTGCGTTTTGGAAATAGTGGTTTTCCAGACGGGCAAAGGCGCGGGCATAGTCGGCGGGGCCTTCGCCAAACGGCCCTTCAGACGCGATCGAGGCTAAAGCATTCTCCCAGTTTGACCAGACGCGGCCCAGTTTGATCTCTTCGGACAAATCGCCGCAGAACAGGCGGCGGTGATAGGCGGCGATCAGGTCGGCGTGTTCGTCCTGCGGAATGGGGGCTATAAAGCGCGCCCAAAGGTCGGGGTAAAACGCCCCCGCCCCGCCGCCATAGAACCAATCCAACTCGGCCCGCGTCATCAAGAAGATGCCGCGCAGCACCAAATGGGCGACGGTGGCGGGATGGGTGATGGCATAGATCAGCGCAAGGGCAGCGCCCCAACTGCCGCCGAACAGGATAAACTTCTCAACCCCCAAATCATGGCGGATGCGTTCGATATCGGCGACAAGATCCCAAGTGGTGTTATCCTCGACCCGCGCATGGGGGCGCGAGCGGCCACAACCGCGCTGGTCAAACAGCACGATCCGGTAATGTAACGGGTCAAAATAGCGCCGCATCGCAGGGCTGCACCCCCCACCCGGCCCGCCGTGCAGCACCAAAACGGGCACCCCCAAAGGGTTGCCGCATTGTTCAACATAGATGCTATGGCCCTGCCCAACGTCGATCACCCGCTGATCGAAGGGTTCGATCGACGGGTAAAGATAATCTGCAGCGCGTTTTGGGCCTGATCTATGATCCATAACACCCTATATAACGCGCGTATCTGCCACTGACACGACTTTTGAAGGATTTTTGCCATGCAAACCACCATCGACCCCAGCGAAGTCGCTAAATTTGAGGCGATGGCCGCCGAATGGTGGAACCCCAACGGCAAATTCCGCCCGTTGCATCTGATGAATCCCTGCCGGTTGGACTATATCACAGGCCAGATCGCCGCAGAGTATAGCCGCGATTTGACCAAGCCGCTGCCCTTTGCGGGTTTGCGAATCCTAGACATTGGCTGCGGTGGCGGGCTTTTGTCGGAACCCATGGCGCGGTTGGGGGCCGAAGTGGTAGGGGCCGATGCCGCACCGCGCAACATTCCGGTGGCGCAGGTGCATGCGGCGGCCTCGGGCTTGTCGATCGACTACCGCTTTACCACTGCCGAAGATCTGGCAGCAGCGGGTGAGCAGTTTGACGTGGTGCTGAATATGGAAGTGGTCGAACATGTCAGCGACCCCTTGGCCTATCTGACCGCTTGCCATGACCTGCTGAAATCGGGCGGAATCATGCTGTGTTCCACTCTGAACCGGAACCCGAAAAGCTATCTGATGGCGATCATCGGGGCCGAATGGGTGATGCGCTGGCTGCCCAAGGGCACGCATGATTGGGCCAAGTTCATCACGCCGGACGAGCTTTACGCGCTGATCACCCGTGCCGGCCTAACGCCAGTGGATCGCAAGGGCATGGTCTTTAACCCCGTCTCTTGGGGATGGAGCCTGTCGGCGCGGGATCTGTCGGTCAATTACGTCACCGCCAGCCGCAAAGGGTGACCCAAGGGCATTGCACCCTTGGGTCCATCGTCTTTAGTCGGACGAAGATTTTGCCCACAGGTTGATGTCACGCTCTAGGCTGATGCGGTCAATTTCGGCCAGTTCGGCGGCGGTGAAGGACAGGTTGGCCAAAGCCCCCACGCAATCGGTGACTTGTTCGGGCTTTGATGCCCCGATCAGGGCGGACGTGATCCCCCCATCGCGCAGCACCCAAGCCAGCGCCATTTGCGCCAAGGTTTGCCCCCGCGCGGCGGCCAGATCGTTCAGCTTGTTCAGGCTGGCCACGGCGTGATCGGTCAGCACCACGGGATCAAGGCTTTTGCCTTGGGTCGCCCTGCTGCCCGTGGGAATGCCTTTGAGGTACTTGTTGGTCAACATTCCCTGCGCCAAGGGCACAAAGGCGATAGAGCCCATGCCCAATTCCCCCAGCGTTTCTTTCAGCCCGTCGGTTTCAACCCAGCGGTTCAGAATGTTGTAAGATGGCTGGTGAATGATGCAGGGCGTGCCAAGGTCTTTCAGGATCGCCGCCGCCTCGCGCGTGCGTTGGCTGTTGTAGCTGGAAATCCCTGCATACAGCGCACGGCCCGAGCGGACGATGTAATCCAAGGCACCCATGGTTTCTTCCAACGGTGTGTCGGGGTCAAACCGGTGGGAATAGAAGATGTCGAAATAGTCTAGCCCCGTGCGCTTTAGGCTTTGGTCACAAGATGCCACCAGATATTTGCGGCTGCCCCATTCGCCATAAGGCCCGTTCCACATATGATAGCCCGCCTTGGACGAGATGATCATCTCATCCCGCAGGTCTTTGAAATCAGTGCGCATAATCTCGCCAAAGGCGGTTTCGGCAGAGCCTGCGGGGGGGCCGTAGTTGTTGGCGATGTCAAAATGCGTGATGCCCAGATCAAAGGCGGTGTGCAAAATCGCCTGTTTGGTCTGATGCGGCGTGTCATCGCCGAAGTTATGCCACAGGCCCAAGGAAATGGCCGGCAGTTTCAGGCCGGTCTTGCCGCAGCGGTTGTAAATCATCTGGTCGTAACGGGTCTCGGCGGGGATATATGTCATCGGCGCGCTCCTATGCTGGGTGTCTTTTCCAATGGGGGCGGGGAAATATCCAGCCCTTTTGCGCACAAAGGGCCTGATCGGTGTAAGTTGCGCCCAGTGCAGGATGGCTTAGACTAGACATAAGGGATAGACAGCCAGCATGGGTTTACGCGTCAGTCATAAGCTTTGGGCCGGTGCCGCCTTTCTGGCGGTGGTGGTGGCAGGCGCATTGCCGGGGCAAGCCTTGGACGGGGTGACGTTTACCGTCGCAGGCGGCGATAAAACGTTGACACGCGACCTGCGCGCCGCCTCTGGCTTGGTGGGGGCGGGCAAAGACAAAGTGGCGCTAGAGTTGTTTGCCGACGCGCGGGCGGAATATGGCAAGCTTTTGTCAGCCCTTTACGCCGCAGGCCATTACGGCCCCGTCATCCACGTCTTGATCGACGGGCGCGAGGCTGACAGCATCGCCCCCCTTGATGCGCCCAGAGCCATTGGCAAGGTCGCGGTGACGGTAGACCCGGGGCCATCATTTGTGCTGTCCAGCCCCCAGATCGCGCCTTTGGCCACTGGTCAACCGCTGCCGTCAGGCTTTGCGGCAGGCAAGGGGGCGGGGGCGGGTGTCATTATGGCGGCTGTTCAGGCCGGCGTTGAGGGCTGGCGCGGTCAAGGCCATGCCAAAGCGGCAGTTGCCGATCAGACCCTCACCGCCGATCACGCCAGCGCCACCCTGTCGGTCGCGGTGCGGCTAAACCCCGGTCCGGTGCTGCGCTTTGGCGATCTGTCGATCAACGGGGCCACCCGCATCCGCCCAGACCGCGTGCGCAAGATTGCGGGCTTGCCAACTGGCCACCGCTTTGACCCCGCCGAAGAGGCCCGCGCCGCCCAGCGCTTGCGGCGCAGCGGGGTGTTTTCGTCGGTCACGCTGAGCGAAGATGACAGCATCACACCGCCCGATCTGTTGGGCATCACAGCGGATGTGGTCGAAGCCCTGCCCCGCCGCTATACCTTTGGGGCCGAGGTTGCGACCAACGAGGGCCTGCGCCTGAACGGCAGCTGGTTACACCGCAACCTGTTGGGCGGAGGTGAGCGGTTTGAAGTGACGGGGGCCGTCAGCAACATCGTCGCCGCAGGCAGTGGTCTGGATTATACGCTGGGCGCCACATTGGATCGACCCGCCACGCCCGACGCCGATTCAACGCTCAATTTGTCGGCCACCTTGGGTCATAAAGATGATGCCGATTACACCGCCGACACTTTGGCGCTGGGCTTGGGCCTGACGCACTATTTCAGCGATACACTCACCGCCCATGCAGCGGTTGCTTTTGATGTCTCGGGTGGCCATGACAGCGCCGGCGACTTTACCTATCGCAGCCTGCAACTGCCCTTAGGTGCCGTTTGGGACCGACGGGACAGCAAGACAGAGGCGACGCGGGGATACTACGTTGATCTGGGGGCCAAACCCTTTTTCGGCTTTGGCGCAACCGAAAATGGCGCACGGCTGACCTTGGACGGGCGGGCCTATAAGGCTTTGGGGGCTGATGGCGCCGTGATTGCAGGCCGTGTTCAGGGCGGGGTTATTTTGGGCGCATCAGCCATTGGCACGCCGCGAACAGATTTGTTTTATTCAGGCGGTGGCGGCACAGTGCGGGGGCAGGCTTATCAAAGCCTTGGCATCTCGGTGCTGGACGGGGCCACTTGGGTCGATACCGGCGGCACAGCTTTCATGGCTGCGTCAATTGAGGGGCGGCTGAAGGTAAGTGCCAATATCGGCCTTGTGGCCTTTGTTGATGCAGGGGCGGTGGGGCAGGGCACTGTCACGGGGGCGAACAGCGATTGGCAGGCGGGGGCGGGATTGGGTCTGCGTTATGGCACGGCTGTGGGGCCAATCAGGCTTGATCTGGCGGTTCCAGTGCGGGGTGCGCTGGACAGCGGGGTGCAGATTTATGTTGGTTTGGGGCAGGCGTTTTGATGCGGTTTTGGTTCGCCCTTGCGCTTGGATTGATGCCTTTCACGGCTTTGGCTGACAGTGCTGCGGATAAAGATTTTCTGACGACATGGCTGCAAGACAGCCTGTCTGGCGCGGGCCGTGTGGTGACGATTGAGGGCTTTGCAGGCGCCTTATCCACCCAAGCCAGCCTGACGCAACTGACCATCGCTGATACCCAAGGCGTTTGGCTGACCCTGAAAGACGTGACACTAGATTGGAGCCGCAGCGCCCTATTGTCAGGCGAGATCAACATCACCAGCTTATCAGCGGGCGAGATTGACCTTGACCGATTGCCGCAGGGGCAGCCGAACGCTTCTGTTTCGGCAGTCGCGACTGCACCATGGTCGCTGCCGGAACTGCCCGTCTCAATCCAGATCAAATCCATCGTCGCCCAAAGGCTGGAGTTGGGGCCGTCTGTTTTGGGGCAGGCGGTGGTTGCCAGACTGTCGGCTGATCTTACATTATCGGGCGGTGAAGGCACGGCGCATCTAGATTTGCAGCGGTTGGATGCGGGGCCGCAGGGCCGTGTTCTGCTGACGGCAGAATATGCGAACGCGACGCAGGTTTTGGACCTGTCCTTAGAAGCTGCTGAAGGGGCGGGGGGCGTTGCCGTCAGCTTACTTAACATTCCCCAATCGCCCGCAGCGGAACTGAAGATAGAAGGCCACGGGCCTTTGGCGCAGTTTGATGCTTCGGTGGCTTTGGCAACGAATGGGCAATCACGGTTGGCGGGGCTTTTGACCTTGGCCGATGACACGCAGGGCAACCGCGCCTTTACGGCCAAGTTGGCAGGCGATCTGACACCGCTGTTTTTGCCGAAATACGCCGCCTTTTTCGGCCCCAAGGCCACGCTGGATTTAAGGGGACAGCGCGGCGCGGATGGGGCGTTGGTTGTTCAGTCGCTCTCGGTTAAATCCCAAGCGCTGCAACTTGATGGATCGATGACGCTGGACGCTAAGGGACAGCCGCGCAAGCTAAACCTGTCGGGCCGCATCGCACAAGATGTTGGGGTGGTGACACTGCCTGTCGCCTCGCCCACACCCGTCACGCTGAGCGACGCAGATCTGAGGCTAGCGTATGATGCGGCGCAAAGTGATCTTTGGCGCTTTGATGCGTCGATAAGGGCGCTTAAGCGCGGCGCTTTCATGGCCGCTGCCGCAAACCTATCGGCGCAGGGGCGATTGCTGGATGGGGTGTTTGACGGCACAGCAGATCTGTCGGCCACAGGCTTGGCGCTGCCCGACGCAGGGTGGGCTAGGGTGGTGGGGCGCGATGTCAGCGCCACTGCGGCCTTTAACTGGAACGCGGCATCATCGGCCTTGCAGATCAGCCACCTGTCGCTGTCGGCCCCGGGCTATCAGATCACCGCCGACGGCAGCCTTGGGCAAATGGCGGCCCTGCAAGGCCATGTGGTAGGATCCTATGACGATCTTTCGCGCCTGTCAGGAATTGTCGGTCAAAGCTTGTCAGGGGCGGCACGGTTTGATTTGGCGGGCCAACTGGATCCTCTAAGCGGGGCATTTGATGTAACGGGGACGATGCTGGGGCAAGCCTTGGGCTTTGGCGTGGCGCAGATCGACGGCTTGATGGATGGCGAAAGCCGCTTGACCCTATCGGCCAAACGCGATGTTTCGGGCACCATCCTGCGCGATGCCACCCTGCACGCCGCAGGTGTGACAACCAGCCTGTCGGGCAGTTTGACCGATCGTGGCACCAATCTGACAGCGGTGCTTGACCTTGTGGATATGGCGGCCTTGGGCGCAGGCTATGGCGGCGCGCTGCAGGGGACGGCATCTTTGCAAGGGCCAAGTGGCCAAGGCGTCCTATCACTGCAAGCGACAGGAACCGATCTGACGATTGGGCAGGCGCAAGTTGACATGCTGCTGCGCGGGGCGTCACAGCTAAAGGCAAAGCTGGGCTTGGGGCCGCAAGGCTTGCGCTTGATAGAGGCGGATTTGGCCAATGGCCAGATAAAGGCCAGCGTTGCAAAATCTGTCAATGGCAAAGCGGGCGATCTGACGGTTTCAGCGCAAATGGCCAATCTGGGCGTCATCGTACCGCAGTTTCCGGGCCCCGTAACTTTGGCGGGCACAGCGCAGAGCATGGGCGGCACGACAGGCATAAATGCCACCTTGCAAGGGCCAGCGCAGATGCAGGCCAAAGTTGGCGGCACGCTGTCGGCCGATTACAAGACGGCCGATCTGAAGATCATCGGCACCAGTTCCGCCGCGCTTGCCAATCTTTTGATTGCGCCACGATCGCTTGAAGGGGCTTTGCGCTTTGATGTGACTTTAAAGGGGCCCCTTGCGCTGTCTTCGCTTGGCGGTCAGATCTCGTTAGCAAATGGGCGTTTGGCTGAGCCTTCGCTGCCCTTTGCGCTGAAAGATGTGTTTTTGGACGCAAGCCTTGGCGCTGGCAGCGCGAAGGTTACCGGGCGGGCGGGGGTTACAACGGGCGGAAAGTTAGGGGTTACGGGCAGCATCGGCTTGGCGGCCCCCTTCCCCGCCAATCTTACCTTTGCAGTGGATAATGTGGTCTTACGCGACCCGCAGCTTTACGCAACAACAGCGCAAGGCACGCTAACCCTGCGCGGTCCGGCCTTGGGCGGCGGCCTGATTTCAGGCGCGATCAACCTTGGCAAGACAGAGTTGCAGATCCCGTCCACCAATGCCTCGGTGGTGGGCGAATTGTACGGTTTGCACCACATCAACGAACCCAACGCCTCTGTCACCACCCGTCAGCGCGCTGGACTAGGGCCTCGTTCCGCCGCCGCGCGGGCCAAGGCAGGATATGGGTTGGACGTTACACTTGCTGCAGCCCATCAGGTGTTTGTACGGGGCCGCGGGCTAGATGCCGAACTGGGCGGCACGTTGATTTTACGCGGAACGACCGCCAACATCGCCCCTTCCGGCGCGTTCAACCTTCTGCGCGGCCGCTTGGATATTCTGGGCCGTCGGCTGGTGCTAAGTGAGGCGCAGGTGCAGTTGCAGGGCGCCTTGGTGCCTTACATTCACATTTTGGCGGGCATCAACAGTGGCGCAATCACGTCGTCTGTCCGGATCGAAGGGGAAGCCACCAACCCTGCCGTGACCTTCAGTTCGTCGCCAGATTTGCCGCAAGAACAAGTTCTGGCCCATCTGTTATTTGATCGCGGCCTTGATAAGATTAGTGCCTTTCAGGCGGCGCAACTGGCGTCTGCGGTGGCTGCACTGGCGGGGCGCGGGGGCGATGGGGTGATCGGCACACTGCGCCGCAAGGCGCTGCTTGATAACTTAGATGTACAGGCTGACGGCACGGGCAACGCCACCGTGACCGCGGGAAAGTATCTGGGCAACAAAGCTTATAGTGAGGTGACGATCGGCCAAGGGGGCACATCTTCGATCAGCTTGAACTATGATCTAGGCAGCAATATCACCGCTAAGACCCACGCAGATTCCGAAGGAACGACAGGCTTGGGCCTGTTTTTGACGCGCGACTACTAGGCGGCGGGTCTACGCTTACGGTGCAGCTCGGCATCAAAGGCGGCACCCAAAAGCACCGTATAGGCGCTGACATAAAGCCAAATCAGCAAGACCACCACCGCGCCGATAGAGCCGTAAACGCGATTGTAAGACGGAAAGTTGGCGAGGTACAGCATGAAGCCCCGCGCCGCCAAGGCCCACAAAACCACAGCCACCAGCAAACCCCAACTTAACAGCGGCGGACGTGTCGGCCCGTGATTCGGGCCAAAGCGGTAGGCCAAGGCCAAAGAGGCCAAGACCAACAAAACCCCCAAAGCCAAGTTGGCGCGGTGCAGCAGCACGGCATCATCGCCCGGCAGGGGCAACATCCCGATGACCAGGGGTGCGACGACGGTGACCAGCATAGCGGCAAGGGCAAGACCGATCAGGGCAAGCGTAAGCAGGATGGCTTGCAGTTGATGGTGCCCTGTGTGCCGGTTTGGAATGTGGTGAATGGCGTTCAAACCCCGAATCAAAGCGGCAACACCTGCCCTTGCCGACCAAAGGGCAAACAAGGTCGACAGCGCCGTCGTCCACCCCAGTTGCGACCCGCGCATTTGTAAGAGTGAGTGAACCTGATCTTGCAAAAGGTCCAGCGCCTGTGGTGGGACAAACCCTTTCAACACATCAAGTTGTGTTTGGATGACCAAAGGATCAAATAGCGTTCCCCAGATGGCAATCAGGGCTGCTGCGGCCGGAAATAGGGCCAAAAAGCCGAAAAATGCGACACCGGCTGAAATCAGGTCAAGTTCAGCCTGTTCTGTTCGCCGATAAAGGCGAACCAGAAACGCAAGCATATCTGGCTGAAGCCACAAATGACGCACAGCCGATTCCCTTACAGATGGCTTTTCCCTTTCTATAGCAGGCGCGCGTGATGCGCGCGTGCTAAATAAAAGGGCGTCAACTGTGCATTATTCGCCCGTGGCGGTGGTTGTCGTCGTTGTGCTGCCGCCCCCACGGCCCCACGCCACCCGTCATCTTAAGTCGGGGCCCTAAGGCCTTAGTGCCGACAATATACTCGGCAGAAAAAAGACCTGTCCCGATAAAGTCTTGCACCCCGACGGTGATGGCCGGCCAAAACCTGCCCTCCTTAAGGATCTGATAAATGATGTCGAAATTTCGGTCGTAGTAGGTGTCTGCATTGCTGCAGTCTGGCTGGCGGACATATTGATCATAATCATGCAGGTCCACATATCGAATCACACCCGACAGGTGTGGGCTGATTTGAAATCGCAAAGTGTTTCGGGCGATCGCTCCGAAGCGCGATAGATCAAAGGACAAAAAACCATTTCCCTGCTGCTCGGCCGAAGGCATGTTGATCAGGCCCGTTTGTCCGGACAGGTTCAAACTTGGCGCGAACTGCGGCCGCGATGCCTGCGTTGAAAACAAGCAGATCAGGGCAAAAAGGAAGCGGCCAAGCAATAGGTGTCATCTTTCAACTACACCGACACTTTAGATATGACTTTGATTTATACAACCTGATTCATACCCACTGCCCCGATGTCTGTAGGCTTGGGGGTAGACGATCGCGGCCGTTACCTTGACGGGCGGCGTGGCTTTGTATTGACCCAGACGCGGGTATTGCTATGCTGACATCAGATACCTGTTCGATTTTGGCAGGATGTAGGAAGTTATTATGTTTGGTTTTTTCAGGCCCAAGGGCCAACTGCTTTACGGCACTGCTGTTTTTATTGCCTTAACTGCCTGCGCCGCGCCGCAGGATATCGCCAACATCGAGACTGTGGTTTCGGGCGCCAAAGACGCTGATGCGAGCTTTGATGTTCAGATGGTGACGCAGGCCACACTGCCCGTCGTGCAAGAATGGCCCAACAATGACCTTGGCCAGAAAACCAGCTGGATACCCTACCAAGCCACGTCGCAAGACGCGGGGCTGAAAGCTGGCGACGGTATCAGCCTTGCCATTTGGAACAGCGACGAATCATCCTTGATGGGTCAGGCCGGACAAAGAGTTATTCAACTGCCAGATTTGCGCATTTCAAGCGCCGGAAGCATCTTTCTGCCCTATGTGGGCGAAGTGCAGGTCGCGGGCAAAACCTCGGCCGAGGCGCGTAGTTTTGTGGAAAAGAAACTGCAAACGATCATTCCTTCGGCACAGGTTCAGCTGACTGCCTTGGCTGGGGCGCAAAATTCGGTTCATGTCGTCTTAGGCGTGCCTAACCCGGGAAGCGTGGCTTTGGGTGATACAAGCATGACGATCACGTCTGTCTTGGCCCAATCGGGCGGCATCCCCGCCAATATGGTGAACCCGCAGATCAGTCTTCAGCGCAGCGGTCAGATTTACACAATCGCCGCCGAAAAGCTGCTGTCAAACCCCGCGCTGGATACAAGGGTTCTGGGCGATGACAAACTGTTTGTCAGGCCTGACAGCCGCTATTTCCTGTCACTGGGTGCCGCTGGACGCGAGGCTGTGATTGACTTTCCGCGCGAGACTGTCACCACGCTGGAAGCCATGTCGCTGATCGGCGGCATCAATCAAGAGGCGGCCAATCCAAAAGCGATCTTGGTCATGCGGACCTATCCTGCCGCTGCCGTCAGTTCCACGGCGCAAAAAGGCCCGCCCAAGCGGCAGATGGTGTTCGCCTTTGATTTGACCAATGCCGACGGATTGTTCAGCGCAGGGTCATTCCTTATCCAAAACCGCGACTTGGTTTTGGTGACGCAAAGCCCGCTGGTCAACACCTCTAACGCTGTGCGGCTTTGGACAAGCATGTTCAGGGGAACAAGCTACGTCTTCGACAGCGTGCAATAGCGGTTATTCGCCATCCTCCAACCTTGTGCGCAATTCGCGCAACACAGGCAGAACCGCGCGCACACGGTTGGCACCCAAGGCTTTGACAAGATCGCCGATCACCGGCACCACGGCCTGCACCGCCGCATCCCGCGCGGCGCGGCCGGCGGGGCTGATCGCCACGAACTTGCGGCGCGCATCGTCCCAATCGGGGCGGATGTGGACATGGCCGGCCCATTCCAGCTTGGATAACGTGTTGGTCATAGCCCCGCGCGTGACGTGAAAGGCCTTGGCCAGCTGTGCAGGGGTGCGTTCGTCTTGCACGCCTGCGAGGTGGTTAAGCACGGAAAAATGCGACAACTCCATTCCCTTGGGCAAGGCTTTGGAAATGCGGTTACGGGCCAGTTGATCGGCCGTCAACAACTCGCCAAACAAAGAAACGGCAAGATCTTCAAGCCGCTCGTTCATGGCCCGTCAAAGCCGCGGTCATGCACCAAAGAAGGCACGCGGCGGCGGGCCTCGATGCCTTGGGACAGGTCAAGATCAACCACCGTAACACCCGGTTCTGTGCCGCCATCGGCCAGCACCTCTCCCCAAGGGCCAATCGCCAAGCTGTGGCCATAGGTGCGGCGGCCTTTGCCATCGGCTTCGGCGTGAAACCCCGTCTGGGCGGGGGCAAGCACGAAAGCACCGTTCTCAATCGCCCTTGCGCGCAGCAGGGTTTCCCAATGAGCTGCACCGGTGATGTGATTGAAGGCGGCAGGCACCGTCAGAATTTGCGCGCCACCTTGGGCCAGTCTGCGGTAAAGATGGGCAAAGCGGACATCGTAACACACAGTCATCCCAACACGCGCAAAGGGTGTTTGGGCGATGACGGCAGCGGTTCCAGGGCGAAACGCCGCCGATTCGCGGTACACTTCAGTCTCGGTGACATTCACGTCAAACATATGAATCTTGTCATAGCGTGCCGCAACACTGCCGTCTGGGCTGATCAGAAAGGACCGGTTGGCAAAGCGCCCGTCAGCGTCGCCTGTCAGCAGCGCAAGCGAACCGATCAGCAGCCAAACGCCAAGCTTTGCCGCCTCCTCGCGCAGGGCGGCCAAGGTGGGGTCTTCTTCCTCGCGGCGCAATTGGGCTTTTTGCGCGGCGCGGTTCGACCACAGGCCATTGGTGCATTCCGGCGTCAGGATAAACTGCGCGCCTTGAGTTTGGGCTTGGCGCACAAAGCCCAAGGTT
This sequence comes from uncultured Rhodobacterales bacterium, assembly GCA_903845215.1. Taxonomy (GTDB): domain Bacteria; phylum Pseudomonadota; class Alphaproteobacteria; order Rhodobacterales; family Rhodobacteraceae; genus Stagnihabitans. The sequence goes on from CAIMWI010000029.1 coordinate 28,481, forward strand.
GCGGCCAAGTTGACCACGGGGTCGTCGGTGACGGTCAGTTGAACAAGGGCTACCCGCATGGCGATTAGGCCAGCATGGGATCAAGCTTGCCGTCGTGATCCAGCGCGTGCAGATCATCACAGCCGCCGACATGCTGGTTGCCGATGAATATCTGCGGCACAGTGCGCCCGCCATTGGCGCGGCGGGTCATCGCGTCGCGCAAGGATGGGTCACGGCCCACGTCAATCTCGGTAAAAGCCACGCCTTTCTTTGTCAAAAGTCGCTTGGCCGCATGGCAATAAGGGCAGGTTTGGGTGGTGTAGATTTCGACAGATTTCATCGGGTTCATCCTTGGGGCGGCTGCGGCGCTAGGGCTTAGCATAATGATTTAAGCCTGTTTCGCAACGCGCGCCATGACCAAAACGGTAACAGCGCTGGCCCCTGCAGCCAAGCAAGCCTCAGCCCCCGCAGCCAAAGTGGCGCCCGAGGTCATCACATCATCCACCAACAGAATATGCCGCCCCGTCACCCTCGCAGCCCGACGCGGATGCAGTATCAATGCGCCAGCCATATTGTCGAACCGCCCCTCGCGGCTGCGCCCCTCTTGCGAGCCGGTGTTGCGGGGGCGTTGCAGCAGGTCGGGGCAGTGGGACAGGCCGCCCATTCGTGCGATTCGGGCCGACAAGACCGCCGCTTGATTGTATCGCCGCTGCACCAAGCGCCACCAGTGGAGGGGCACGGGGGCCACAAGCATATCGGGCACCAGCAAAGGCTGCGCCGCTTTGAACATCCACTCTGCTGCGGGTTGGGCAAGGTCCAGACGGTCGGCGTGTTTTAGGGCCAGCACTAGATTGCGGCCGTTTTCATCGTATAGCAGCGCCGCACGGCCAGCACGCCACGGGCGGGCGATGGTCAGGCAATCGTCGCACAGAACGTCAGCCGCATCCTCTTCGCCGGGCAGGGGCAGGCCACAATGATGGCAGACCAAGCCGCTGATAAAGGGCGTGTTGCGCCAACAGTCACCACAAAGACCAAAGTCGCTGGTCACGCGCAGGCCACAAGTCATGCATTGTGGCGGGTAGGCTATGTGCAGCAAGGCTTGCAATCCCATCACGCGCTCCTATGGTCCGGCTTATGCAGACCGTACCCCTTTTGACCGACCGAACCCGCCTTTTGCGCAACCGCCAAAGGGCCTCGGCTTTGTTTTTGCAAGAGATGGTCGTGTCTGAAGTGCATGAAAGACTGATCGAGGTTAACAGAACCTTTACCGATCCGTTGGTGGTGACAGGTTTTCCACAACTTTGGCCAGAAATGCCCACAATTGCCGATGACGAGGTGCTAAAGCTTGGCATCGGTGCGCAGGATCTGGTGGTGCATGCTTTAGGCTTGCACTGGGCCAATGACCCCGTCGGCCAATTGGTGCAATGCCGCCGCGCGCTTAGGCCAGATGGTTGGTTTATGGCGCTGCTTTTTGCCGGTCAAACCCTGCACGAATTGCGCGCGTGCCTAGCCCAGGCCGAGGCCGAAGTGACAGGCGGCCTATCGCCGCGCGTGCTGCCGATGGCCGAGATCCGCGATCTGGGCGGTTTGTTGCAAAGGGCAGGCTTTGCCTTGCCCGTGGCCGACAGCTTTAGCACCCAAGTCCGCTACCGCGACGCTTTTCACCTGATGCAAGACCTGCGCGCTATGGGCGAGGGCAATGCCATGGCCGCGCGCCTGCGCAAACCCACCCAACGCGCTGTCTTTGCCCGCGCAGCAGACTTGTACCAGCAAAGCTATGGCGGCGCAGATGGCAAGATCCCCGCCACTTTTGAAATCGTCGTGCTGACGGGCTGGGCCCCTGATAACAGCCAACCCAAACCCCTTAGGCCCGGATCAGCGTCTAACCGGCTTTCAGATGTGCTTTCGGTGCCAGAAGTGAAGCTGCCTCGCGATGCAGGGATTTGATTTGACGCAGATTGCCACTATCTGTGCCTGACGAATCAAGGAGCAGCAGATGACGGATGTCACCCCCGGAACCGGACGCTTGGCCCATGCACCGGCCAGCCACCCTGTTGTAAAAACCGCGCGGGTGGGCGTGCTTTTGGCCAATCTTGGAACGCCAGATGGTTACGACTACTGGCCGATGCGCCGCTATCTGAACGAGTTTTTGTCCGACAAGCGGGTGGTGGACCTGCCTGACTGGAAATGGCAACCGATCCTGCAGGGCATCATCCTGACGGTGCGGCCGTCAAAATCTGGGGCGAACTATAAGTCTATCTGGAACCACGAACTGAACGAAAGCCCGCTGCTGACCATCACAAAGCAGCAGACGGCCGCGATCAAAGACAGTCTGACGGCGGTTTATGGCGACCAGATCATGGTTGACTTCTGTATGCGGTATGGAAACCCGTCGACCGCGTCAAAGGTTAAGGCGATGATTGCGGCGGGATGTGAGAAGATCGTATTCTTCCCGCTTTACCCCCATTATGCGGGCGCCACCTCGGCCACGGCCAACGATGCTTTCTTTCGGGCACTGGCAACAGAAAAGCGTCAACCCGCTGTGCGGACAGTGGCAGAGTATTTTGAACATCCGCTGTATATCAACGCGCTCGCGCATTCCGTCACCGACGCCTATGCCAAGCTTGACCGCAAGCCTGACGTTTTGGTGACCAGTTATCACGGCATGCCGTTGCGCTATTTGATGGAGGGCGACCCCTACCATTGCCAATGTATGAAAACGACCCGCCTGTTGCGTGAGGCCTTGGGTTGGGAAAAGGGGGCGATTGATGTCAGCTTCCAGTCGGTCTTTGGCCGCGAGGTATGGCTGAAACCCTATACTGTCGAACATGTGGCCGAACTGGCCAAAGCAGGAAAAAAACACATCGCCGTCATGGCGCCTGCTTTTTCGGCAGATTGCATCGAAACACTTGAAGAAATTCAGGGCGAGATTTGCGAAGCCTTCCTGCACGCGGGTGGCGAAAGCTTCACCTATATTCCCTGCCTGAACGACCACCCTGCCCACGTTGCGGCCCTATCGGGGATCATCCGCGAAAATCTGGGCGGCTGGCTGGCATAAAGCCAAAAGAAAAAGGACGGCGTGGCCCGCCGTCCTTTAAATTCTGCGCCTGTCGCTCTGGAAAGAGCTTCAGATCGTAATGCTCAGTTCGACGATGCGACAGCGGCCACAACCAGCAGCAGCAGCAGCGGAACAACCATGCCGCCAGCGGACGACGAGGTGGTTTCTGCGACAACCGGTGCAGCTTCAACAACAGGTGCAGCCATGCCGCCAGCGAAAGCGGTCGAAGCAGCCAGCGTCAGGGCGGCAGCGAGAGCGAATTTTTTCATTTTGATCTCCGTTTTTGTTTTATCCAGCCGCTTGACCCGCGACAGAAATGTTGCTCGTGGCAGCATATAACCATTCTAGCAGCGCTTTTGCAACCGCCCAAGCACAAATTTGAACAACTAATGGATGCTTTGACACAGCAAACAAAGAAAAAGACGGCAGATAGACTGCCGCCTTACTGTCGAAACCAGAAAACCGGTCCGCGCTAAGATCAGTTCGACGATGCGACAGCCGCCACAACCAGCAGCAGCAGCAGCGGAACGACCATGCCGCCGGCAGACGAAGACGTGGTCGCAGCGACTTCAGGCGCCACAGTTGCAGTTGCAGCACCGCCAGCGAAAGCGGACGAAGCAGCCAAAGACAAAACGGCGGCGAGAGCGATCTTTTTCATAGTATCCTCCATTAAAAGCACCGTACCAGACGTTCAAAGAGGCGGCAGGCGCATCCAAGACAGTTCCTCTTATTGCGTTTCAAGCAGGTCACACGCAACATTGCAACGGCTTCAGAGCGTTTTCGCCGCTCTTCCATGAAGAATTGTCAAAAAAGCAACACTTCTGGGCTTTCCAAGTGCGCGTCACAATTCTGACACATCAAAGCCGTTGCTTTTGGAAACCTTGGCTAAATCAACAAAACCTGCGTTCCAGCCGAGGCATACTCGAACAACTCTACGATGTGTTCGTTGTAAAGCCCGATGCAACCATTCGACGAGCGGCGGCCAATCTTGCGGGTGTCGTGCGTGCCGTGGATGCGGTAGGTGGCCCAGCCCAGATACAAAGCCCTAATCCCCAGAGGATTTTCAGGTGATCCGCCTTCTACCGACTTAGGCCAATCGGGGTTGCGTTCCAATTCGCCTTGGGTGGCCACCCAGCGGGGGTTCACGACTTTTTGAATGACGCTGGTTCTGCCACGTTTGGTCAACTCTTCGGTCAAGGGCACCGAGGTGGGATACAGCTTATAGATGGATTGATCCTGCGACCAGAAATGCAGTGCGCGCGAGGTGATGTCGACCAAAATTGCACCGTGATCGGTGTTTTCGAAGTAGTCTTGCCAAGACAGCAGCCGAAAGCTGGATATGTTTGCCCGTTCGTTGCCTTCTGTGGTTGGGGTTTCAAACTCAGTAGAGTTTGCAAAGCTCTGCGCTTGTACCGGCAGGGCCGCCACCGTTAGGCCTGCCGCAGCGCCCGTCAGGAACAGGCGGCGTCCTAGGGTTTTGATGTCGTCAGTCATGCGCTGATCTCCTTTTTGTTTTGGCCTTGGCTCGATTTGGGATGGTTGTTACACCGAAACGGCATCGGCAGCAATTCACAGCCAAGTCAACCAGGCTCTGCCTGCCATGGGTTTTTCTTGGGCAAAATAGGTGCTAAAGACGCCTCATAGATTTCAGAGGCTCGATCAGGGCCCAAGACAGGTGACGCAAAATGGATCGACGCAGGGCTTTGCTTCTTGGTGCCGCAGCAGCATTGGCAGCTTGTGCCAAACCTGCCCCCACCCCAATCGGGTCAGACGGCAAACCCTTGCCACAGGTTTATCAGATCAAGCCCGGCGACGAATCAGTCATATCTTACCGGATGCTGGATGCCATAAACGTGCTGCGCCAAACCAAGGGCGCCCCGCAATTGCAGTTCAACGCAGCGCTGATCGCTGCAAGCGCCACCCATTCGCGTGATATGGCAGTGCAAAATCGACCTTGGCACTTTGGCTCAGACGGATCGTCGCCTTTGATGCGGGTCGTGCGGGTTGGCTACACTGGCAAACTGCTTGGCGAGTTGATTTCGGAAACCTATCAGACAGAGTTGGTCACCCTGTCAGATTGGATGAACCAAGCCGACACTCGCGATATGGTTTTGGACATCCGGGCCACTGATATGGGCTTTTCATGGTTCCAAGAACCATCCGGTAAGTTGTGGTGGACAATGCTGCTTGGCACAAGCGCAGCTTAAGGCATCACACCAACCGGGCCTTAGGGGAAAATGTTGATCTGTGTGCCATCTTTGACCATTTGATAGATCTCTTCGATCTCTTGGTCGGTGACGGCGATGCAACCCGCCGTCCAATCACCACTCACCCGCGTCCAACCGGGTTGGCCGTGGATGAACACATCCCCACCCGGCTGTTTGCCCGCCGCCTTGGCATAGGCGCGTTGGGCATCGTTTGGATAAGATATGCGCAGCGACAAGTGGTAGGATGATGTTGGGTTGTGCTGCGTGATGCGGTAACTGCCTTCGGGCGTCTTGCCATCGCCTTCAAACTGCTTTTGCCCATCAGGTGTGCTGCCAAGCTGGATGTTATACTCTTTCAGCACCTTTGAACCATGCAGCAAGAACATCTTGCGATCAGCTTTATGCACCTCGATCGCGGTGACGCTTTCGCCGTGGTAGTTGGGATGGCTTGCGCCTTTGGGCATATGAAAGCAGGCCGCAAGCCCCAGCAATGCGAAGGTCATAAAGATGACCCGAAGGAAATTCGCCATATTCTGCACGCCTTGCCGTTTTTTTACGATTTAACGGAAAGGTGGCTACCTTGCCAGTGGCTTGTGGGGCAGCACATTACAACGTGAACTTTGCCGCCAATTCCACATGGGGCGACCAGCGGAATTGGTCGACGACTTGCACCCAGTCCAGCTTATATCCCGCCTGCGTCAAGATCTTGGCGTCGCGCGCGAAGGTGGCCGGGTTGCACGATACGGCGGCAATCACAGGCACTTTCGACTTGGCCAAGGTGTGGCTTTGCGCCTCGGCACCGGCGCGGGGCGGGTCGATGACGACAGCGTCATAACCTTTGAACTCATCAGGTTCCAGCGGGCGTCGGTACAGGTCACGGATGCCATTGGTCACGCGTTTGATGCCCTCGGCCATGCGAAAGCCTTTGTCCAGCGCGGTCAGCATGGCGACATCGGCTTCAACCGCGTGGATTTCGGCGTTCTCGGCCAAGGGCAGGCCAAAGGTGCCGATGCCTGCAAACAGGTCGATGATTCGGCGGGCGGGGCCTACGGCCGCTTTCACGCTGGCCAGAAGGGCTGCTTCGCCTTCGGCGGTGGCTTGCAAAAAAGCCCCGACCGGCAAGGGCACATTGGCACGGCCAAAGCGCATCATGGGTTGGGCGCGTTGGGCGATGACCTCGCCGTTCCACGACAGGCGGGACAGGCCAAAAGCTTCCACCAATCGGGCCAAATCCATCCGCTGGGTGGAATCGGCAGGCTTGCCGCCCGTGACCGCCACATCCGGCCCCGAGGTGGTGCGTGTAATCGCCAGATCCATTTCCTGACTGCGCGATCCGCCCAGTTTCACAATCGCCTCAAGTGCGGGAAAGGCGCTGACCAGATCGGGGTGCAGCAACTGGCACTGCGGCACCGCGACCAGAACATCCGAGGCGCGGGAATGAAACCCCATCAGAACCCCGCCCTTGGTACGGCGCGCTGCCAAAGTGGCGCGGCGGCGCGATCGAGGGGGGGAAGTGATGATAGGGCGCAAATCCGCCTCTAACCCTTGGGCGGCAAGGGCTGTGCGCACAATAGAGGTTTTCCAATCTGCCACAAACGCATCAGAGGCGTGCTGCAACATGCACCCGCCGCAGGTGCGCGCATGGCTGCAGGGTGGTTTTACGCGGTGGATGGACGGCGTCAAAATCCGCACATCGGCCAAGGTGTCGCCTTTAACCGTGCCCTCGACTTCCTCGCCCGGTAGGGTTTGGGGCGCAAAGATCGACCCATCGGGGCCTTGAATGATCCCGTCGCCCAAATGGCCGATGCGCGCTATGGTAAATGTCACTCTGCCGCTTCCTTGTCGTCAACGCCGATGAAGCCGCCGCTTTGACGGTTCCAGTAGCGCGCGTAAAGCCCCCCAAGGGCCAAAAGCTGCAGATGGGTGCCTTGTTCGACGATGTGGCCGTGATCCAGCACGATGATCCTGTCCATCTCGGCGATGGTCGACAGGCGGTGGGCGATGGCCAGCACGGTCTTGCCCTGCATGATCTGGCCCAAGGCATCTTGAACGCTGGCCTCAATCTCGGAATCAAGGGCAGATGTTGCCTCATCCAGCACCAAGATCGGCGCGTCTTTCAGAAAGGCGCGGGCAAGGGCGATGCGTTGGCGCTGCCCGCCCGACAATTTGACGCCGCGTTCGCCCAAGAAGGCGTCATAGCCACTGCGGCCTTGGTGGTCCTTCAGGGTCAAAATAAACTCATGTGCTTCGGCGGCGCGGGCGGCGGCGAACATCTCGGCCTCGGTCGCATCGGGGCGGCCGTACAGGATATTCTCGCGGGCCGAACGGTTGAACATCGCGGTTTCCTGCGTGACCATGCCAATCTGGCGGCGCAGCGATTCTTGGGTGACCGATCGCACATCGACCCCGTCCAACCGGATATTCCCGCTTTCCGTATCATAAAGCCGCAGCAGCAAAGCCACCAAGGTCGACTTGCCCGCACCCGAAGCACCCACGATGCCGATCTTTTCCCCCGACGCCACGTTCAGCGACACATCACGCAACCCACCCGCCTTGCGCCCGTAGGCAAAGGACACGTGATCCATCGTGATCTGCCCCTTCACCCGCGGCATGTCGCTCGCATCTGGCGCATCAGTCAGCGAATAGGGCGGCGTTAAGGTGCGCAGGCCGTCTTCGACCTCGCCCAGATTGCCAAAGATGCCCATCAGCGAAAACGACACCCAGCCCGTCATCTGCGCCAAACGAAAGCTGACAGCGCCCGCCGCCGCGATATCGCCGGCACTGGCCGAACCGGTTGACCAAAGCCACACCGTGGCCCCCACCATCAAGACCGGCAAAATCCCTGCCAAGCCCATCAGGTTAAAGCGAAACCAAGACGATATCGCCCCATACACCATCGCCGAATCGCGAAAACTTTGCATCGCATCCAGCGCCACGCGGTCTTCGTGGTCGGTATGGGCGAACAGCTTGACGGTTTTCATATTCGTCACGGTATCGACGATCTGCCCCGTAACATTGGCCCTTGAAGAGGCCCGCATCGCCGAGGCCCCGCGCACGCGCCGTAGATAATACCGAATGAACAGGCCATAAGCCACAACCCACGCCAACAGCAGCCCTGACACGGCCCCATCAATCGCCACCATCAACGCCACCGACCCCACAACAGAAGCCAGCGCAAATGCCCCCGTTTCAATCGTGCCTGACACCACATCCGTCGCTGCCCGCGCCGTTTGCATCTGCTTTTGCGCGATGCGTCCGGCAAAGTCGTTGTCAAAGAAGGTGACAGAATGGCCCAAGGTCCAGCGGTGCAACCGCGACAGGATCAGCGGGAACAGGTTGGGTTCAATGATCAGCGACAAGGCCGAGGTGTTGATGCCAAACACCAGTGGCCGCACGACCAGATAAAACGCTGCAAAGATCGCAAACAACTGCCAATGCTGTTCAAACACCCGCGATGGCGTGCCGGTGGCGGCATCGATCACATGGCCGAGAATAACCGCGCTGACCGCCTCTAACGAGCCCGCGATACACGACCAGAAACTCGCCCAAAGCACACCCGCCCAAGCGCCGCGCAGCGCCCAGCCGAAAAAGGGCAAGGGGCGCGCGGGGGGCGGCAGATTGGTCGGCTGAAAGGGCGCGATGGCGGGGCCAAGCATCATGGGGCGGTATGTTCCAAATCATCGCGCAGAAAGCCGCCGGATTGGCGCGCCCAGAACTGCGCGTAAAGGCCGTTTTGGGCCAGAAGGGCTGCGTGGGGGCCCTGCTCGACGATATGCCCGCCGTCCAAAACCACGATGCGGTCCATCGCAGCGATGGTCGAAAGGCGATGCGCGATGGCGATCACGGTCTTGCCCTGCATCACGCCGAACAGGGCTTTTTGAATGGCGGCTTCAGCTTCGGAATCCAGCGCACTGGTGGCTTCATCCAAAATCAAAATCGGCGCGTCTTTCAGAATCACCCGTGCCAAGGCCACCCGTTGGCGCTGCCCGCCCGACAGTTTCACGCCACGCTCGCCGACATGGGCGTCATAGCCTGTGCGGCCCTGCGGGTCTTCCAGCGTCAGAATAAACTCATGCGCCTCGGCCTGCTTGGCTGCAGCGATCATGGCGGCATCGCCCGCATCGGGGCGAGCATAAAGGATGTTATCACGCACCGAGCGGTGCATCAGGCTGCTGTCTTGCTGCACCATGCCAATCTGGCGGCGCAGGCTGGATTGGGTGACTTGGGCGATGTCTTGCCCGTCAATCAGGATCTGGCCTTCCTCGGTGTCGTAAAAGCGCAAGATCAGCTTGACCAGCGTGGATTTGCCCGCGCCTGACCGCCCGATCAGCCCGATCTTTTCGCCCGGATGCACGGTCAGAGACAGGTTCTGCAACCCGCCCGATCCGCGCCCGTAGTGGTGGCTGACGGCGTTGATTTGGATCAGACCCTGTTCAAAGTTCAGCGGCTTGGCGTCTTGGGAATCAACCAGCGTCACAGGTTGGGTGATGGTTTGCATCCCCTCTTGCACCGTGCCCAAATTCTGCACCAAATTCGTCGTGGCCCACATGATCCAATAGGTCATCGAATGCAGGCGCAGCACCAAAGCCACCGCCGCCGCCACCAACCCGACAGAGGCTGACCCGTGAAACCACAGATAAATCGCCCAGCCTGAAACACCCGTGACCATCAACCCGTTCAGAAACGTCAGGGTCGTGTCCATAACGGTGACGATGCGCATCTCTTTTTGAAAAGTGGTCCGCGCGCCTTCGATGGCGTCTTTGGCATAGGCCAACTCGCGGTCGTCATGGGCGAATAGCTTAACCGAATGAATGTTTGTATAGCTGTCAACCACACGGCCCGTCACGGCCGAGCGCGCCTCGGAACTGGCCGTCGAGGCGGGGCCTGCGCGCTTGATCGTCCAGCGCATCAAAGAGATATAGCCCACAAACCACGCCACCAAAGGGATAAGCAGACGCAAATCAGCATTGGCCAGCATCACCGCGGCCGCGATCAGCGTGGTTGAGGCGAAGGCCACTGCGTCAAACACCTGAAACACGGCATCACCCGCCGCAGGTGGGGCTTGCATGATTCGATTGGCAATGCGGCCCGCAAAATCGCTTTCAAACCACCCAACCGGCTGGCGCAGCACATGGGCATGCGCCCGCCAGCGCATCATGGTGCCAAAGTTGGTCAGGATCGTGTTATGCAGCAGCGCCACATTCGTGCCGCCGATGATGGGGCGTATCAATACAATGGCCAAGGCCACCAAGATAATCTCGGTGCCATGCGCCGCCCAAACTGACGCGGGGGTGCCTTGACCTAATAGGTCAACCAGATGGCCCAGATACCACAGCAACCCCACCTCTGACGCAGCGTTCATCGTCGAAAACAGCGCCGTGACGGCAAAGACCTTGCGGAACGGGCGCACATAATCGGCCAAAAACGGCCACAATTGGCGCGGCGGCGTGTCAGTTTGGGTATAGGGGGCATAGGGGTCGACAAGACCCTCAAAGAATTTAAACATGGCGGGCCTTTTGATTGCTTGCAGCATATAACCCAAAATGCGGCAAAGGGAAACCGCGCTTAGGCCAGAAGTTCGTGGCGACTTAGGCGCAGATCGCTGGCCAGCCACAGGCTTTCCAATTGCGCGAGCTTTGCGCCCAAGGCGGGGCCATTCCATAGCGGCATCAGATCAGCGGCGGTTACGGGAAATCGGCTTTCAGCCCCCCTTGCGACATCCTTTTGCCACAGCCTAGGCAAGGGGCTTTCAAGCAGCGCAGCGCGGGCAAGCACGGCATCAGCCCCCGCATCTATTCCCAGTTTCCAGCCCAAAGCAGCGGGTGACAGGCTGGTGCCGATCTGGTCACGCAAGCGCATCATCAGCGCCTGTTCTGCGCGTGACAGGCGCAGCGCGTCGCCCCAATCCTGCCCACCCAGAACCACAAGGCGGCGCTGCCAGCGGGAAGGTAAATCGCCTTCCAGATGCACCAAGGCGGCCAGACAGCGCGGGTCAGCCCCCGTCAGAATATGCCGCAAGATACCCGCAGCCGCCATGCTGGCCAAGGCGGGGGCTGGATCACGGGCGGATAAAAGCTTGCGCATCTCGGCCCCGATGCGCTCTCGGCTTAGGGTGTCGATACCGTCGGCAAGTTGTGCACAGGCGGCCAAAGCGTCAGCCTCCACTCCCAGCGCGGGGTCGCCGTAGGTGGCAGAAAAGCGAAAAAATCGCAGGATCCGCAGGTAATCTTCGCGAATGCGCAGCGCAGGGTCGCCCACAAAGCGCAGGCGGCGGGCCAAAAGGTCGGGCAGGCCACCCAAAGGATCAACCACGTTGCCCGAAGGGTCGGCGTAAAGCGCGTTCATGGTGAAATCGCGCCGCGCGGCGTCTTGGGCGATATCGGTGGAATAGGCGACAGCGGCATGGCGGCCATCGGTTTGCACATCGCGGCGAAAGGTGGTGATTTCATGGCTGACACCCTTGGCCAGTACGGTGACAGTGCCATGATCGATTCCGGTTGGAATGGCCTTAAATCCCGCTGCTTCAGCCAGTTGCATCACCTGATCGGGCAAGGCATCGGTGGCCAGATCCAAATCCCCGACCGCCTCGCCCAGCAAAGCGTTGCGCACACAGCCGCCGACAAAGAAAATGCGAAATCTACCCGCCTGCACTGCTGCGCACAGGGCTTGTGTGGCGGCATTGGTCAGCCATGCGCCTGTGATCTTCATAGCGTGGACCTTTCCGCCAAGCCGCGCAGAATGCGCGCCGTGGCCCCCCAAATGTAATAAGGCCCCCATGGCACGACATAATACGATCGCCACACGCCGCGCCACTGACGCCGTTCGATCCGATAGCTTGCAGGGTTCAAAAGGTGTGAAAGCGGCACGCTAAAAACCTCTTCCACCTCGCCCGCATCGGGGGCGGGGGTAAAGGGGGCGACCTCGGCCAAGATGGGGGTCATCTGGAACCCGGTCACCGTTTGGTGCGGGGCCAAGCGCCCCAACATACGCACGCGGGCGGCGGGCAGGCCGATTTCCTCTTGCGCCTCGCGCAGGGCCGTCGCCTCTAGCGAAGCATCGCCCGCCTCTTGTTTGCCACCGGGAAAAGCAATCTGGCCGGGATGGTGTTTAAGGTGCGAGGCGCGTTTGGTCAGGATCACCCGCGATCCCGACGCGTCTGGCACAATCCCCACCAGCACCGCCGCCGCCCGCAGCGGCGTATCTTTCGGAATCAAGCCCGGGTTCAGATCAAAATCAGACGAGGCACCGCCCGACCGTGCCAATGCAGCGATCAGGCGGTTCAGGTCAGACGGCATCGCCCTCGGCCTTTTTCGCCTCAAACCCCAAGGTCTTGGGATCAAACTCGTAATGTGCGCCGCAGAATTGGCAATCGGCGGTTACGATCCCTTCCGGGGTAGTCATATGGGCGATGTCTTTTTGCGAATAGATCGACATCGTCTGATGCACTTTTTCTGCCGAGCACGAACAACCGAAATGCACGGAGGTTGCATCAAACACACGCGGTCCCTCTTCGTGAAACAGTCGGATCAACAATTCGGTGGGGGCAACGGTGGGGCCGATCAGTTCCAGCTCTTCGACCGTATCCAGCAAAGCGTTGACGCGCGTCCAGTTTTCGGCCGGCTCACCTGCCAGAATGTCGGTGTGGGTCAGCAATCCGCCCTCGCCCGTCCCTTCGGGAGAGGCGACGCTTTGGCCGACTTGCGGCATATGTTGCAACATCACCCCACCGCCGCGCCACTGGGCAGGCTGGCCAGGCATCTGGCTTTTGCCAAAGGTCAGCGCAAAGCGGGTGGGAAGTTGTTCGGACTGGGCGAAATAGGTTTGCGCACAGTCTGAAAGGGAATTGCCAGCGATAGGGGTAAACCCTTGATAGGGCGTCATGCCCGCGCCTTGATCCAGCATCACGGCAAAATAGCCTTCGCCAACTTGGGAATAGGCTGATGCATCAGGGTCTAACCTGTCGGCATCATAGCTGGCATAGGCGCGGATGCGGGCGGGTTCGCCATCGTCGCTGGGGCCGTAGTAATCGGTCGCGATCAGCCGCGCTGGCCCTTTGCCGCGCACCTGCAACGACAATTTCCAGCGCAGTTTGATGGATTGCCCGATCAAAGCTGTCAGCAAAGCCGTTTCAGCCACCAGCGCCTCGATCTGGGGCGGGTATACATGCTGGCTTAAAATTTCGTCCAACGCGCCATCCAAGCGGACAACGCGGCCGCGAATGTCGCTGACATCCAGCTGAAAGGGCAGGACGGTGTCGTCCCAAGTGATGGTGGGTCCAGAGGCCATGGGGTTTCCTTAAGGTGGCAAGCTTGGCATACCGCGCCTATATCGGCAGAGCAACCGCACCACCAAGGGGGAAAGCCATGATCAGACGCTATGGCGAGGCTGTTAAGACGGCGCAATCCTATCGGCGCAGGCCCGGGGTCTACGGCGTTTTGCTGCGCGGGGGCGAGGTATTGCTGACCCATCAGGCCGAACCGACCCCCGAATACCAACTGCCGGGCGGCGGGATAGATAAGGGAGAGGCGCCAATTGCCGCCCTGCACCGCGAGGTTTACGAGGAAACCGGCTGGCATATCGGCCCGCCGCGCTGGTTGGGCACCTATCGGCGGTTCACCTATATGCCCGAATACGACATGTGGGCCGAAAAGGTCTGCACCATCTATGTGGCCCGCCCCACCCTGTGCCAAGGCCCCCCGTCCGAAGCGGGGCACACCGCCATTTGGGCCCCTGCGCGGGCTGCGGTGGCGCTGTTGGATAACATCGGCGACCGCGCGATGTTGGCGCGCGCCTTGGCTAGGGCCGGACTTTAGCACCAGACCCACGCGAATCACCCCAAGGGCCATGTCTGGTCGGCACGGCGTTGAAACTTTCCGCCCTTGCCCACTGTCGCTTTGTCGATGGTTCTTGTTCCCTTGGCAAAAACTCACTAGACCCCGCACAGTTTTTGCTGTGGGAGCGCCCCTATGTCCACCTTCAAGCCCAAGAAAGTCGTCCTGGCCTATTCCGGCGGCCTTGACACCTCGATCATCCTGAAATGGCTGCAAACGGAATATGGCTGCGAGGTGGTGACCTTTACCGCCGACCTAGGCCAGGGCGAAGAGCTGGAGCCTGCGCGGCAAAAGGCAATCCTGATGGGGATCAAGCCGGAAAACATCCACATCGTCGATGTGCGCGAAGAATTCGTGCGCGATTTCGTCTTTCCGATGTTCCGCGCCAATGCGTTGTACGAAGGGCTGTATTTGCTGGGCACATCTATCGCGCGCCCGCTGATTTCGCAGCATCTGGTGCGCATTGCGCATGAAACGGGGGCCGATGCGGTGGCGCATGGGGCCACGGGCAAGGGCAATGATCAGGTGCGGTTTGAATTGTCGGCAGCGGCTTTGGACCCTGCGATCAAGGTGATCGCGCCTTGGCGGCTGTGGGATCTGACCTCGCGCACCAAGTTGCTAGAATTTGCCGAAGCAAACCAGATTCCAATCGCCAAGGACAAGCGCGGCGAAGCGCCCTTCTCGGTGGATGCGAATTTGCTGCATACCTCATCCGAGGGGAAGGTTCTGGAAAATCCGTCGCAAGAAGCGCCGGAATTTGTCTATCAGCGCACTGTCAGCCCCGAAGATGCCCCCGATCAGGCGGAAATGGTGGAAATCACCTTTAAGGCCGGCGATGCGGTGGCGATTGACGGTGTGGCCATGTCACCCGCCACGATCTTGACCAAGCTGAACGAATTGGGCGGCAAGCATGGTGTGGGACGGCTGGATCTGGTCGAAAACCGCTTTGTCGGTATGAAATCGCGCGGGGTTTATGAAACCCCCGGTGGAACGATCTTGCTGGAAGCGCACCGCGGGATAGAGCAGATCACGCTGGATTCCGGCGCGGGGCATCTGAAAGATTCGATCATGCCGCGCTATGCCGAGTTGATTTACAACGGCTTTTGGTTCTCGCCCGAGCGCGAGATGCTGCAAGCCTTGATCGACAAAAGCCAAGAGCATGTCTCGGGCACGGTGCGGGTGAAGCTGTACAAAGGTTCGGCGCGCACGGTGGCGCGGTGGTCGGCAGAATCGCTGTATTCTGAAAAGCACGTCACGTTTGAAGAAGACGCCGGAGCTTATGACCAAAAAGACGCGCAGGGCTTTATCACGCTGAACGGGCTGCGGTTGAAACTGATCGCGGCGCGCAATGGGCGGGTGAAGTAAGCTATTTTTGGCCGTTGTGTAAAAGGCCGGGGAGTTCCCCGGCCTTTGTCATTTAATGGCGAGGGCTGCGAGTTTTTCGTAATGGGGCATGGCAGCATCGGCCAGCTTTTGGAAGGCCAAGGGCAGGTCGGGCAAGGGGCCCTCGGGGTCGTCAAGGCCAGACGATTGGTGCACAGCGTTGTACCAGTGCGGCGCCCATACCCCGTCAAAGGGCTTGGGGCCTGCGGGCCAAGACAGCATGGCGGGCGTAAAGGGAATATCCAGCGCAGCGCAAAGCTTGGTCAAGGTCTGGCGTGGTTGGGCGCGGATGTTGAAACTATCCACCACCAAGGGGGCCATGCCTTGCCATTGGGCCACTTGGTCAAACAGCTCTGCCTGTTGCACAAAGCCCAAGTCCGCCAAGGTGGGGCTTTCGCGTTTTTTGGAATAGCTGGCCACAACGCGGGCGGGATGGCGGATCAGGAACACGTTGGTCAACCCGCGCATGAAGCCGCGCTCAAACGCGGCGATCATGTGCAAGGTCATGTGCTTTTGGTAAAACAGCGGCTGTTCGGCGGGGATGGGGCCAAGGCAGGCTTGGGCGACCTTGGCCGGATCAGGCTGGCCTGCGGCGATCACCTCGGCCGACATGGGGTGATCTATGCCGGTGGCTGCCAGATAGGCCGCGTAAAACGGTTCGTCCCAGACAGCACAATCGCCCCGCGCGTCAAAGGCATACATCAGAGCCGTCGACAGGTTGCGCGGGCCTGACCACATGGCGATGCGTTTGGGGTCGGGGGTCATAGCGCCCCCTGTGTGGCCAAAGCGGGGGTTTCACACCCCCGCGCCCCCGTGGGATATTTGGGCACATATGAAAGGGGGGTGCGGGGGGTCATGCGCCGACCAAATCTTTGTAAAGGCTGCGGATGCGTTGGGTTATGGGGCCCATTTCGCCGGTGCCGATGGTGCGGCCGTCAATTGTGTTGACCGGGGTTTGGGCGCCGAACGTGCCGGTCAGGAAGGCCTCTTCTGCGCTGTAGGTATCTACAAGGGTGAAGTTGCGTTCAAACACGGGAATGGCGTTGGCGCGGCACAGGTCGATCACCTTTTGCCGTGTGATGCCGTTCATGCAATAATCGGCTGTGCTCGTCCACACCTGCCCCTTGCGCACGATGAAGAAGTTGCAGGCGTTGGTGGTGTTGACGAAGCCGTGGATGTCTAACATCAACGCCTCGTCCGCGCCGGCTTTTTCTGCGGCGATACAGGCCAGGATGCAGTTCAGCTTGGAATGGCTGTTGAGCTTGGGGTCTTGGGTCATGGGCAGGCCGCGCAGGTGGGGCACGGTGGCCAGACGGATCGGGCGGGGCAGCTTGGGGCGGCTGTGTTCCATGATGATCACAACGGTGGGGCCGCGCTGCGACAGTTTAGGATGCTGGAAGGGACGGGTTTTCACACCGCGCGTCACCATCAGGCGGGCGTGGGCATCGGTGGTCATGGCATTGGCGGCTTGGGTATCAAGCATCGCCTGCACCAGTTGCGCACGGGTCAGGCCGATGTCGATGTCGATGGCCTTTGCGGCCTCGAACAACCGATCAAGGTGTTCGTCCAGAAAGGACCATGTGCCGTTATACAGGCGAATACCCTCCCACACGCCATCCCCCAGCATGAAGCCGCTGTCATAGACCGAGACCATCGCCTGCGCCTTGGGGACGATCTGGCCGTTCACATAGATCAAGATGGCCTCGTTGCGGGCGTCATCTTCGGCTTGGTGGGTGGAAACGTTGTCGGTCATGGGGCCTCCTTTTGGGGTTTAGGTTAAGGGGGGCTTTCGGGGAAGGAAAGGCTTGGATAGGGTCAGGGCCAACCTTGGGGGTGCCTGTGCAAGACGACGTGACGCCGATGATGGCGCAATATCTGGAAATCAAAGGCCGCTATCCGGGCGCGCTGCTGTTTTACCGGATGGGCGACTTTTACGAGATGTTCTTTCAAGACGCGGTTGAGGCGTCTGAGGCGTTGGACATCGCCCTGACCAAACGTGGCACGCATCAGGGCCAGCCGATCCAGATGTGCGGGGTGCCTGTGCATTCTTCGGAAGGCTATCTGCTGGGCTTGATCCGCAAAGGCTTTCGCGTGGCGATTGCCGAACAGATGGAAGACCCCGCCGAAGCCAAGAAGCGCGGCTATAAGTCGGTGGTCAAGCGTGATGTGGTGCGGCTGGTCACCCCCGGCACCCTGACAGAAGACAGCCTGCTAGAGGCGCGTCGGTCGAACTATCTTTGCGCCTTTGCCGAGTTGCGCGACGAGGGGGCCTTGGCTTGGGCCGATATATCGACCGGAGAGTTTCGTGTGATGGTGTGCCCTGCGGCGCGGCTTTCTGCGGAACTGGCGCGTCTAGCGCCGCGCGAAGTGCTGGTGTCAGAGGCGCGCGAGGGTGTGTGGGCCGAGGTGGTGCGCGAGGCGGGGGCGGCCATAACGGTGCTGTCGCGGGGCAGTTTTGATTCGGCGGGGGCCGATGCACGGCTTTCAGCCCTGTTCGGGGTGGCAGGGCTGGCGGCGTTTGGCGGGTTTGGGCGGGCGGAAGTGTCGGCCATGGGCGCGGTGGTGGACTATCTTGATCTGACCCAGCGCGGCAACCTGCCCTTGCTGCGCCCGCCTGTGCGCGAGGCGAGCGGCGGCACGGTGCAGATTGATGCCGCCACACGGCGCAATTTGGAACTGACGCAGGCGCTGTCAGGCGGGCGGGACGGGTCGCTGCTGGCGGCAATTGACCGCACGATGACGGCAGCGGGGGCGCGGTTGTTAGAGGCGCGGCTTTCCAGCCCCTCGCGCGATTTGGGGGTGATTGCACGGCGGTTGGACGGGGTGCGCTGGTTGGTCGAAGGAAGTGCGCGCCACGACCTGCGCGCCGCCTTGCGCATGGTGCCCGATATGGACCGCGCCTTGTCGCGGTTGGCGCTGGACAGGGGCGGGCCACGCGATTTGGCGGCCATTCGGGCGGGGCTGGCGCAGGCGGCGCAGATTAAGCTGGGCGGCGCGCCAGAGGGGTTGGGAGAGGCATTGGCGGCCCTACAGGGGCATGAGGCGCTGGTGAATTTGCTGGACCGCGCTTTGGTGGCCGAACCGCCGCTGTTGCTGCGGGATGGGGGGTATATTGCGACGGGGCATGACCCCGAGTTGGATGCCACACGGCGGCTGCGCGATGAGGGGCGCGGCGTGATGGGCGATATGCAGGCAGAGTATATTGAAGCCACGGGGATATCGTCGCTAAAGATCAAGCATAACAATGTTTTGGGGTATTTCATCGAAGTCACCTCGACCCATGCTGACAAGCTGCTGGGCGGCGGGCGGTTTATTCACCGCCAAACCAATGCCAATGTGATGCGCTTTGCCACGGTGGAACTGGCCGAGATGGAAACCCGCATTTTGAACGCGGGCAATCTGGCGCTAGAGCAGGAAAAGACCGATTTCGATGCGTTGCGCGCCGAGGTGCTGGCGCAAGCGGCGGCGATTGCAGGGGCGGCGCGGGGGTTGGCGGAACTTGATCTGGCGGCGGCTTTGGCTGACTTGGCTGTGGCCGAGGATTGGTGCGCCCCTGTGGTTGATGACAGCCGCGCCTTTGTGGTGCAAGGCGGGCGGCATCCGGTGGTGGAACGCGCGCTGAAACGGCAGGGGGTGGCCTTTGTGCCCAATGATTGCGCCCTGACACAGGCCGACTCACCCGCGATTTGGCTGGTGACGGGGCCGAATATGGCGGGGAAATCGACGTTTTTGCGCCAAAACGCGGTGATAGCGCTGTTGGCGCAGATGGGGTCATATGTACCCGCCAAAGCCGCCAAGGTGGGGCTGGTGAGCCAGATTTTCAGCCGTGTGGGGGCGGCGGATGATCTGGCGCGGGGGCGTTCGACCTTTATGGTCGAGATGGTGGAAACAGCGGCGATCTTGAACCAAGCCGACGACCGCGCCTTGGTGATCTTGGATGAGATCGGGCGCGGTACGGCCACCTATGACGGGCTATCAATCGCCTGGGCAACCTTGGAGCATTTGCACGACGTGAACCGCAGTCGCGCGCTGTTTGCCACGCATTACCATGAGATGACAGCACTGGCGGGCAAGCTAAAGGGTGTTACGAATGCCACGGTGCGGGTCAAGGAATGGGAAGGCGATGTGATCTTTCTGCACGAAGTGCAGCAGGGGGCGGCAGATCGCAGCTACGGCGTGCAGGTGGCACGTTTGGCGGGCTTGCCGCAGGTGGTGGTGGACCGCGCCAAGGTGGTTCTAGAGGCGCTGGAAAAGGGCGACCGCGAGCGTCCGGGGCAAAGGGCCTTGATCGACGATCTGCCGCTGTTTCGCGCAGCGCCTGTGCAGGCGGTGGCCATTGCGGCCCCTTCGGTCGCCGAGGCGCGCTTGCGAGAGATCAGCCCCGATGAGCTGACCCCGCGCGAGGCGCTGGCGGCTTTGTATGAATTGAAAAGCTTGCTGAAATAAACGGTCGGGGCGCACCCCGACCCCTTCAGCCTTGGGTGTTGGACGACACACCCACTTGCGCGGGGCGCAACAGACGGTCGTGCAGCATGAAGCCTTCGGTCATCACTTGGATGATCGCGCCGACTTTGGTGCCGGGAAGGGGGGCTTCAAACATCGCCTCCATCGTCTGGGCATCGAAGGTATCACCGATTTGCGGTGTGATGGGCTTGACGCCATGTTTGGTCATAACCGAGGTCAACTCGCGCAGCGTCAGTTCCACACCTTCGGTCAGCGCGGCGGCTTGGGCTTTCAATTCGTCGGGCACGGCTGTCAAGGCGCGCTTGAGGTTGTCGTAGACGGGCAAAAGATCACGCGCCAGACGGGTTGATCCGTACTGCTCGGCCTCACGCCGATCACGGTCGCCGCGTTTGCGGGCGTTTTCGGCATCGGCCAAGGCGCGCATATAGCGATCGCGCATCTCGTCACGCTCTGCCAGTGCGGCGGTCAACTCATCATTCTCGACCTCGGTGTCAAAATCCTGCAGGTCAAGATCTTCGCTTCCAGTCTTTTCGTCAGCCATCTTTTGTCCTTCCAACTTAGCCCTTGCCCCGATCAGAAACCATCCGGCCCACCAACTGGGCGGTATAGTCTACGATCGGAACAATCCGGCCATAGTTAAGCCGGGTCGGGCCGATGACGCCCACGGCGCCAATGATCTTACGGTCGGCGTTCATATAGGGAGAAACGACGAGAGTGGAACCCGAAAGTGAAAAAAGCTTGTTCTCAGAGCCAATAAAAATGCGCACACCTTCGCCATTGTCCGCCATTTCCAGAAAATCGGCGATGTCACGCTTGCGTTCAAGATCGTCAAAGAGGGTGCGGATGCGGTCTAGGTTGAGGGATTCGCCGCCTGCCTCGATCAAATTGGCCTGACCGCGCACCATAAGGCGCTCGCCACGCTCTCCAGCGTTTTCCCACAGGGCCATGCCACTTTCAACCAGATCACGGGCCAGCGAATCAATTTCTTGGCGGTGACGGGCAATTTCAGCGGCAATCAGCGGTCGCAGTTCTGACAGGCGGCGGCCTTCGGCGATGGCGTTGAGGAAATTCGCCGCCTCGCGCATGGACGACGGGGTTTGGCCGGGGGGTGGGGCGAAAAGGCGATTTTCCACATGGCCATCGGCGAAAACCAGCACCACAAGGGCGCGGTCGGGCGACAGGCTGACAAATTCGATATGCTTGATCGCCGTCTCTTGCTTTGGCGCCAAAACAAGGCTGGCCGACCGCGTGATGCCCGAAAGCGCCGCACCCACCTGATCAAGCAGAGACGTGACATTGCCATCATCCCGGTCCATCGAGGATTCGATCTTGGCGCGATCTTGATCATCGATCGTGCCGACCTCCATCAGCCCATCGACGAACATGCGCAGGCCAAGTTGGGTAGGGATGCGGCCCGCGGACACATGAGGACTGTCAAGCAGGCCAAGATACTCTAGATCCTGCATGGTGTTGCGAATCGTCGCGGCAGACAGCTTTTCCGTCATCGATCGCGTCAGCGTGCGCGAGCCGACCGGATCGCCGGAATTGAGATATGACTCGACCACACGGCGAAACACCTCGCGCGAGCGGTCATTCATCTCTGTCAGGATCGAGGATGCGTCAGACATGATCTCTTGGTAGGACCAAGGGCAAGGCCCGTCAATCGGGGTTGCGCCTTTGGGCTAGGGCGGCATATCTGACACAGATAAAGAAAACCCAACACAAGGTGCTAACATGCGTCCCTCGGGCCGGAAATTGGATGAAATGCGGGCGGTTTCGATTGAGGCCGGGGTGATGAAACATGCCGAAGGGTCGTGCCTGATCAAGATGGGCGACACACATGTGCTGTGTTCAGCCTCGATCGAGGATAAGCCGCCAAGCTTTTTGAAGGGCACAGGATTGGGTTGGGTGACGGCCGAGTACGGCATGCTGCCCCGCGCCACGGGTGGACGCACCAAGCGCGAGGCGGCCATGGGCAAGCAGTCTGGCCGCACACAGGAAATTCAACGTCTGATCGGGCGGGCCTTGCGCGCAGGCGTAGATCGGTCTGCCTTGGGAGAGCGGCAGATTGTGGTGGATTGCGATGTCATCCAAGCCGATGGCGGCACACGCTGTGCGTCGATCACGGGCGGTTGGGTGGCGCTGCGGTTGGCGGTGAACAAGTTGATGAAGGCCGGCGTAATTGTCAGCGACCCGATGATTGACCATGTGGCCGCAATTTCCTGCGGCGTTTATGCAGGGCAAGAGGTGTTAGACCTTGATTATGCTGAAGATTCTGTTGCGGGCACGGATGGAAACTTTGTGATCACAGGGCGCGGGCGCATGATTGAAGTGCAAATGTCGGCCGAAGGCGCAACGTTTTCACGCGACGAAATGGGCAAATTGCTGGATCTGGCAGAGGCGGGCGTGGCATCCTTGGTCGCGGCGCAGAAGGCCGCTGTGGCGTAATGCAGATTGTGGCGGGCGAAACACTTTTGGTGGCCACAGGTAACCGCGGCAAGTTGGCCGAAATTTCGGCGTTGCTGCAACCCTTTGGCGTTTTAGTGGTATCATTAAGCGAACTTGGATTGGCAGAGCCAGAAGAGACAGAGTTTTCCTTTTCTGGCAATGCTTTACTGAAAGCGCGCGCAGGCGCTGCAGCGTCTGGTTTGGTTACCTTGGCCGATGATTCTGGGTTAGAGGTGCAGGCCTTGGGCGGTGCGCCGGGGATCTACACCGCCGATTGGGCCGAGGGGGCCAAGGGGCGAAATTTCGGTCGTGCGATGGAAAAAACCTGGGGGCTGTTGCAGGCCATCAAAGCAGCGCCCCCACACAAAGCGACATTCTGCTGCACCTTAGCGTTGGTTCGGCCAGAGGGTGCGGAACAGGTTTTTGCGGGGCGCGTAGAGGGGCAGATCGTATGGCCGATGCGCGGCGCACAGGGGCATGGCTATGATCCGATTTTCATGCCGAATGGCCATTTGGAAACCTTTGGCGAGATGGATGACGTTGTAAAAAACAAAATCAGCCATCGCGCTGACGCCTTCGCCAAACTGATCAAGGAATGTTTCACGTGAAACTTATTTCAACCGGTTCCCCGTTTGAGGCAACCATGGGCTACAGTCGCGCCGTTGTGAAGGGTGGTTGGTGCTTTGTATCGGGCGTTACGGGGTACGACTATGCCACAATGACCATGCCAGACAACATCGCCGACCAAGGCCGCACCTGTTTTGCCACCATTGCCGCTGTATTAAAGCAAGCCGGGTTCGAGATGGCCGATATCGTGCGCGTGCAATACACCGTAACCGATGCAGCGTTGGTCGACGCATTGGTTCCGGTTTTGGGGGCGGAACTGGGCGATATCAGGCCCGCCGCGACGATGGTGATCGCAGGCCTGATCCGCCCCGAAATGAAGGTTGAAATCGAAGTGACGGCCTTTAAAGAATGACCGAAGATTGGCAAAATGGTGGGTTTGGCCTGTATCTGCACTGGCCCTTTTGCCAATCGAAATGCCCCTATTGCGATTTCAACAGCCATGTTTCGGCACAAATTGACCAATCCCGATGGAAAACGGCCTATTTGAACGAAATCAGCCGCGTTGGCACGGAAACCCAAGGGCGTATCCTGAACTCAGTCTTTTTTGGCGGTGGTACGCCGTCTTTGATGGATCCTGAACTGGTTGCCGCAATTTTGCAAAAAGTGGGTGACACCTGGACCCTGTCCAATGATGTTGAAATCACAATGGAGGCAAACCCTGGTTCCGTAGAGGCCGGCCGTTTTGCAGGTTACCGCGATGCAGGGGTCAACCGAATTTCGATTGGAATGCAGGCCCTAAACGACACCGATTTGCGCCGATTGGGGCGGATGCATTCGGCAACCGAAGGAAAAGCCGCCTATGACATTGCCCGCAAGACGTTTGACCGGGTCAGTTTTGACCTGATCTATGCTCGCCAAGACCAAACCAGCGCCGAATGGCGCACCGAATTGACACAGGCGCTTGAAATGGGCCCAAGCCATCTGTCGCTCTACCAACTGACGATTGAAGACGGCACAGTCTTCGGTGCCCGCCATAGTCTTGGCCAATTAAAAGGCCTGCCGGATGAGGATGTGGCCTCGGATATGTATCTGATGACACAAGAGATATGTGAAGCTGCCGGTTTGCCGGCTTACGAGATTTCAAACCATGCCAGACCAGGACAAGAATCGCGCCACAACCTAATCTATTGGCGCATGGGCGACTATGCCGGCATCGGCCCGGGCGCACACGGGCGCTTGACTATAAACCGACATCGTTGGGCCACCGAAGCACCCAAGCAACCTGGCGCATGGCTGCAGATGGTAGAGGCTGGAGCTGCGGGCGAGTCACCGCGCGTCGCCAGCACGCGCGAGGATCACACGCTAGAATACCTGCTGATGTCGCTGCGCTTGGCAGAAGGCAGCGATATGGCACGGTTTAAGACCATTTCCGGCTATGACCTGCCTGAAAACAAGCTGCGCGATTTGGAAACAGCCGGATTGGTACTGCGCGAGGCCGGCCAATTGAAAACCACCCGCGAAGGTCGGTTGCTGTTGAATGCAATATTGCGGGATTTGTTGATCTAGACGCTGTTAATGCACGTCCATCACATCGCGTGGGATCTTTGACAGCACGTCACACAGCAGATCAAGATCGTCCAGTGTACGATACTTGATCGTCAAAACCCCGCCCTCGTCCATGCCGCCGTGATCAATCCTAACCATCATGTGCAGATTAGCCGACAAATCAGCCTCGATCGCGCGGGTGTCTGCATCTTTTTCCGGCTTTCGCTGGCTTCGCGCTGGCTTTGTGCTTACAATCTTCGCCAGACGCTCCGTCTCCCGCACTGACAAGCCGCGCTTCACCACTGCTGCCGCCAAATCTGCCGGATTCGGGGCGGAAACCAAGGCACGGGCATGGCCTGCCGACAAAGCACCAGTGGTGACCAAATCTTGCACCGACACCGGAAGTGTCAGCAACCGCAATAGGTTGGTAACATGGCTGCGGCTGCGGGAAAGGGCCTCTGCCAACTTTTCTTGGGTATGACCAAAACGGTCGATCAATTGACGATAGGCCAAAGCCTCTTCGATCGGGTTCAGGTCTTCGCGCTGGATATTCTCGATAATCGCAATTTCCAGCACTTCAACATCGTCAAATTCCCGGACCACAACGGGAACTTCATGCAATCCAGCGATCTGCGCGGCGCGCCAGCGACGTTCGCCTGCAACAATTTCGTACTGCCCGTCTGCCCCGATAGACCGAACGATCAACGGCTGCACGATGCCTTTTTGGCGAATAGACTGGGCCAACTGGTCTAAAGCATCTGGCGCAAAGGCGCGGCGCGGTTGGTTCGGGTTGGGCTGCACACGTTCGACAGCCAAAACCTGTGTCGCGCGCGCAAGATCAGCACCGGTTGTGCCCGACGGGGTTGGGGCCACATCGGCCAAAAGCGCGGAAAGACCACGGCCCAAACCACGACGTTCGCTTTTCTTCTCCATATGGGTAGTCCCTTACCTGCGCTGGCGCGGATGGCGCGCCAAGATTTCGGCAGACAGGGCGCGATAGGCCTCTGTCCCTTTTGAATTCGGATCATACTGCATCACGGGCAGGGCGAAAGAGGGCGCCTCAGACAGCCGAACGTTGCGCGGAATGACAGTTTTGAAAACCAGATCGCCCAAAGTGGCGCGTGCGTCGCTTTCCACCTGCTGACTAAGCCGGTTACGTTGATCAGCCATGGTCATCACCACGCCTTCAATACGCAAACCGGGGTTGGCCGTGGTGCGAATTTTGCGGACCGTCAGCATAAGTTGTGAAAGGCCTTCTAGCGCATAAAATTCGGCCTGTAAGGGAACAAGGACAGCATGCGCCGATACAAATGCATTAACAGTCAACAGGCTAAGCGAGGGGGGGCAATCGATCAGGACAAAGTCAAATTCCAACGCCTCAAGTGCTGGCTCGCGCAGGGCGTCATGTAGCAGAAAAATTCGTTTTTCATTCGCAACAAGATCAATATCGGCCGAGGCGAGATCAGAATTTGCTGGGCATATCCACAGGTTAGCAATCTCAGTCTTTTGGATCACTTCTGTCATCGGGCGGTCTTCGATGAGGATGTCATAGGTGGTCGCACGGCGCGCATCCGTCGCAATTCCCAACCCGGTCGAGGCATTGCCCTGCGGATCTAGGTCGATCAACAAAACCGTGGCACCCAACTCTACCAGTCCTGCGGCGACGTTGATTGCCGTCGTTGTCTTGCCAACACCGCCCTTTTGGTTGGCAACAGCGATAATGTGGGCTTGGTTTTCGCGACTAAAATCAGACATTTTGAATGCTCTTTAACGTTAAAATCCGACCAGCGGGATCCGTTTTGCTTTGCGCCTCATCCACCTGAAAATTCCAATGTGCGGCGGCCTCTTCCAGTTCTTTGGCGGCCTGACCCCCTTTTGGAAACACCGCAACGCCGCCTGCACCAAGATGCCGCACTGCAATGCCGCATAAGGTGGCCAAAGGGGCAAGGGCACGGGCTGTTACCACATCGGCACCCAACGGCGCCAAAACTTCTGCGCGATCCGTCAGCACTGTGGCAGACAAGCCCAATTGCTGGGCTGCTTGGTTTAAAAAGACGGCCTTGCGTTTATCTGATTCAACCAGCGTCATCCGCAAGTTAGGCAGTGCCGCTTGCGCCATGATCGCCAGAACCAGACCAGGAAAGCCCGCACCACTGCCAAAATCGGCCACTTTTCGGGTAAGAGGCGGAATAAATTGAAACACCTGAGCAGAATCAAGCACATGGCGCTGCCATGCGTCAGCCAAACTACCCGGTGCCACCATATTGATCGCGGGGTTCCACTTTTCAACAAGGGCCAGCAGGTTATCTAATTTGACCAATGTTTCACGTGAAACATCCAACCAATCCGGCGCAACACCCCGCGCGATGTTAATCATTGGCCAACCGCGCGCACAGATTTGGCTTTACGGCAATGTGCAAGCACCAGCAGCAAGGCGGCCGGCGTCATACCCTCGATCCGCTCGGCCTCGGCCAAGTTTGAAGGACGGCGGCGTTGAAGTTTTGCTGCCAATTCATTCGACAGGCCGGGCAGTTTCGCAAAATCCAACTCAACCGGTATCCGCATAAGTTCATTGCTGCGCAACGTGTCGGCATCCGCCTTCTCGCGGTGCAAATATTGCGCGTAAAGCGCATCGCGCCACACTTGCGCTTTTATGCCTTCGTCAAAACGCAGCATCTGCGGTTCGAGCTGGTCAATCTGTGCCCAATGCGTGTCTGCAAAAGCCAAAACCTGCAACAAACTGCGCACGGCCCCATCTCGGCTGACACCTATTCCCACTGACCGCAACTCTTGTGGCGAACAGGTCCGTGCGTTTAGGACAGCATTCGCGGCCCCAATCTTCGCCATCTTGTCGGTGTATATCTTGGCACGCGCCGCACCCACCAAACCTGCCTCTAGCCCCAATGCCGTCATACGTTGATCGGCATTGTCGGCCCGCAAATGCAACCGATATTCCGCCCGCGATGTGAACATCCGGTAGGGTTCTGTTACACCCCGCGAAATCAGGTCATCTAGCATCACCCCGATGTAACTGTCTGTTCGCGAAAACAACACAGGTGCAAGTCCCAAAGCCGCTGCCGCCGCATTGGCCCCCGCAACCAATCCTTGCGCCGCTGCTTCCTCATAGCCGGTTGTGCCGTTGATCTGGCCAGCAAAGTACAAGCCCGTCACGGTGCTTTCCAGTGTCGGTTTCAGGGCCGACGGATCAAAAAAGTCATATTCAATCGCGTAACCGGGCTGCAGGATCGTCACATTCTCTAAGCCTTGGATGCTGCGGACATAGTCATTCTGCACATCCGCCGGCAACGAGGTTGAGATGCCATTGGGATAAACTGTGTCGTCGTCAAGACCTTCGGGTTCCAGAAAAATCTGGTGCCCCGTCTTATCCGCAAACCGAACCACCTTATCCTCGATCGAGGGGCAATAGCGCGGCCCTACGCCTTCGATATGGCCGCCGTACATGGCCGAACGCCCAAGATTTGCGCGCACGATATCATGGGTGCGTTCGTTTGTGTGCGTAATGCCACAAGAAACCTGCCGCACTTGCGGCGCATTGTTCAGAAACGACAGCATCACCGGTTCGTCATCACCGGGCTGTACATCCAGCCCTTCCCACGCAATGGTTTTGCCATCCAACCGCGGCGGCGTACCGGTTTTCAATCGCCCGCGTTTAAGCCCTAGGCCTGCCAACTTATGCGCCAAGCGTTCCGAAGCAACATCACCTTCGCGCCCACCTGACCGATGCTGATCGCCCACGTGGATGATGCCGTTCAAAAACGTGCCGGCCGTCAGCACAACGGCGGCTGCCGTCAGCTGCGTGCCATCCAACAGCGCCACGCCAGAAACGCGGCCATTTTGGCCATCAATCAGATCAACAACCTCGCCTTCGATAATCTCAAGCCCAGCAGTTCGTGCCAGCAAGTTCTGTATGGCTTGCCGATAAAGCTTTCGGTCGGCTTGGGTGCGCGGGCCTTGCACTGCGGGGCCTTTGCGGCGGTTCAGCAGGCGAAACTGAATACCCGCCGCATCTGCCGCAAGACCCATGATCCCATCCAACGCATCCACTTCGCGGACCAGATGCCCCTTGCCTAGGCCGCCAATTGCGGGATTGCACGACATGACCCCGATGCGATCCTTGCGCATTGAAATCAAGGCCGTGCGGGCACCCATGCGCACAGCGGCCGCCGCGGCTTCTGCGCCGGCATGCCCGCCCCCAATTACCACCACATCGAAATGTTTCACGTGAAACATCCTCACTTACCTATGCAAAAGCTGGCGAAAATCTCGTCCAGCAAATCCTCTGTGTCCACACGCCCGACCAGCATATCCAACGCCCGCGCCGCCCGGCGCAAATCAAGCGCCACCAGTTCGGCCGCACCACCTATGTCTTCTACCTGATACCGCGCCGATTCCATAGCCTCAACCGCGCGTATCATCGCAAACCTATGCCTTTCGCGCGTCATCACACCGGCCGAGGCTGCCTTGTTCGCCAAAACAGCCGTGACCCTCGCAACCAATCGGTCCAATCCCTGCCCGGTTCGCCCTGAAACGGCGTCCGCACCGGGGCGCATATCGGCTTTACCCTGCACAACGATATCGTCCTGCTGTGGTGCGATCAACAAGGCCTCGTCAGGATGGTCCAGCAAAAACACGCGCAAATCGGCTGCGCCCGCCCGCGATACCGCCCGTGCAATGCCAATTTGCTCCACAGGGTCAAGCGTTTCGCGCAAACCGGCCGTATCCAGCAAGGTCACAGCCAGTCCATCCAAGTCCATCCGCACCTCAATCACATCGCGGGTTGTCCCGGCAATTTCTGATGTAATCGCCGCCTCTCGACCTGCTAACGCATTCAAAAGCGTAGATTTTCCAGCATTTGGCGCTCCTAGGATTGCGACCTCGAAGCCATCTCTGACCCGCTCTGCCACACCGGTTCCGGCAATTTCTCGCCGCAGGTCGACCAGCAGGCCGTCGATCAGTTCCAAAACTTCTGGCGTGACATCAACGGGCACGTCTTCATCGGCGAAATCAATCGTGGCTTCCACCAAAGCCCCGGCGCGGATCAGATCTTTCCGCCAGCCTTCTGCCCGCTTGCCCACAGCACCAGATAAAACCCGCAGGGCCTGCCGCCGTTGTACTTCGGTTTCTGCGTCGATCAGATCCGCCAAGCCTTCTACCTGCGCCAGATCCAGTCGGCCATTTTCCAATGCGCGGCGCGTGAATTCCCCCGCTTCGGCCGGTCGCAATCCCATCTGGGCCAGCGCTTGCGACGTGGCCTTGATCACGCCCAAACTGCCATGCAGGTGCAATTCAACGCTGGCCTCGCCGGTGAAACTGGCACCTTGATCAAACAGCAGCACCAAGGCTTCGTCCAAAACCTGCCCTTGCCACACCAGTCGCCGTAACGCTGCCTGCCGCGCCGGAGGGGGGGCGCATAGATGCGCCAAGGCCCAATGCGCCTGAGGGCCAGACAGACGCATCACCGCCACACCCGCCTTGCCCCGCGCCGAGGCTAGGGCAAAGATCGTGTCGCCCATCATCGCCCCTTAAGAGTTCATCGATTCGAAGAATTCGCCGTTGGATTTGGTCTGCTTCAGTTTTCCCAACAAGAACTCGATCGCATCCGTCGTGCCCATCGGGTTCAAGATACGCCGCAACACATAGGTCTTTTGCAGGTCAATCTTTTCAACCAGCAGTTCCTCTTTACGCGTGCCCGATTTCAAAATGTCGATCGCCGGGAATACGCGCTTGTCGGCAACCTTGCGGTCCAACACAATTTCAGAATTGCCGGTGCCTTTGAATTCTTCAAAGATCACCTCATCCATGCGGCTGCCCGTATCAATCAGCGCCGTGGCGATGATCGTCAGGCTGCCACCTTCTTCGATGTTACGCGCCGCACCGAAAAACCGTTTCGGTCGCTGCAACGCATTGGCATCCACGCCACCTGTCAGCACTTTTCCTGACGACGGCACCACCGTGTTAAACGCCCGCCCCAAACGGGTGATCGAATCCAACAGGATAACCACGTCACGCTTGTGTTCCACCAAACGCTTGGCCTTTTCGATCACCATTTCCGCAACCGCCACATGGCGCGAGGCCGGTTCGTCAAAGGTCGACGACACAACCTCGCCCTTTACGCTGCGCTGCATATCGGTGACTTCTTCGGGCCTTTCGTCGATCAACAGCACGATCAGGTAACATTCGGGGTGATTCACCGCGATGGAATTGGCGATGTTTTGCAACAACACTGTCTTGCCGGTGCGCGGTGGCGCCACGATCAAGGCGCGTTGGCCTTTGCCAATCGGGCAAACCAAATCGATAATCCGCGCTGACTTGTCCTTGATGGTGGGGTCTTCGACCTCCATCTTCAAACGCTCATCGGGGTAAAGCGGCGTCAGGTTGTCAAACAAAACCTTGTGCCGCGCCTTTTCAGGATCGTCAAAGTTGATCCGCGTGACCTTGGTGATGCTAAAGTAGCGCTCTCCATCGCGCGGCGCCTGCATAAGGCCTTCGATCGTGTCGCCGGTACGCAGGCTAAACTGGCGTAGAATATCTGCCGATACATAGATGTCATCCGGTCCGGGCAAGTAATTGGCAGAAGTTGAACGCAAAAAGCCAAAGCCGTCCTGCAACACTTCCAAAACGCCGTCGCCGCCGATCTCCCAGCCTTCTTCTGCGTGCTCTTTCAGGATCGAGAACATCATCTCGCCTTTACGCATGGAAGGTGCGTTCTCAATCTCCCATTCTTCGGCCATAGCCAGCAATTCTGCCGGCGTCTTTGCTTTCAGATCAGCAAGATTCAGATGTTCAATCGTCATAGAAAACCCTCGTTAGCCCCAAAGGCGCGCCTTGGTGCAGTGCAGCGATGTGTCAGAAATGCGTCAACGGCCGGACGGCCACGCGCCTTTCACCTAGAATTAAGCCCACCAAAAGTCAACCTTTCAGAATTTCACGATAACCGAGGCGACAATCACCAACATCAGCAAGGTCGGTACTTCGTTCATCATGCGGTACTGCCGCCCGCTCCGCGTGTTAGTGCCCGCAACAAAATCTTGCCGCCGCTTGCCCAGCCAATACTGAAACCACGTCATCCCCATCACGGACGCAGCCTTCGCCCAAGGCCAAACTGCCGTCCAATCCAAAATCCCCGGTGTCATCACCAAACACAGGCCGAACACCCATGTGGCGATCATGGCTGGCCCCATGATCGCCTTCAGCAATCGCCGTTCCATCGTTTGAAACATGCGATCCGTCGCTGATCCTTTTTCGACCTGCTCAACATGATAGACATACAGCCTAGGCAGATAAAAAAGCCCTGCCATCCACGCGATCACTGAAACCACGTGCAGCGTTTTGATCCATGGATACCAATATGACAACAGGTCAGTCATGTGCGCCCCCTACTTAATATATATAAAGATAGAGAAAGAGTTGATGATGTAATAGGCCCCGTGGGTATCTGGATTGTGTCTTTCTTCCAGAAGCTTATCCACAGAACCAAAGCTGGGTAGAACCACGGATTGTCTTGTGGATAATTCTCGAAAAATTCAATAAAAAACATTCAAAAACAATATCTTGTCAAGATATCTCGCCCAAAAACCATCCCCTGCGAAAACCGCAATCGCACCGTCATACACAGTCCTAAAAAAGTGCTGTCCACCTGTGGAAAGTCTGCTTTTGTTCCGCACCCAGATTTCGCGAGATTTGCGACCCCCGACCAACACCCCCTTTTCACCCAGAGAACAAAGCCGCATTGTCCACAGACCAATCCCCAAGGTGCTTCGCATGACCCTGCTTCTCTTAGCGTCTCAGTCTTCCATCCGCCTTACGCTGTTGCAAAACGCAGGTGTTAACGTGCAAGCCCTTCCGGCCCGCGTGGATGAAGAAGCTCTGCGCGCCGCGCTGCAAGCCGAAAAAGCCACCCCCCGCGACATCGCGGATGCCTTGGCCGAGGCGAAGGCCCTGAAACTGGCACAGCGTCATCCGCAGGCTTTGGTTCTGGGTTGCGACCAGATCCTGGCCCTTGGTCCGCGCTTGTTTTCCAAGCCTGCAACGCGTGCGCAAGCCCGTCAACAAATCGCCGACCTGTCAGGTCAAACCCATCAATTGCTTTCGGCCGCCGTTCTATATCATCAAGGCGAACCTGTCTGGCGGCACGTTGGCGTGGCGCGGTTGACGATGCGACACGCATCTGACGCATATTTGGAAGCCTATCTTGACCGTACATGGCCGGCCATTCAACACTGTGTCGGCGGCTATCAACTCGAGGCGGAAGGGATCAGGCTTTTCTCTGCCATAGAAGGCGATTACTTTACGATCTTGGGTCTGCCGCTTTTGCCCCTATTGTCCTATCTTTCGCTACGAGGCTTCATTCCCGCATGACAGACCTTCCCCGCATTCCCCTTGCCGGTGTGATCGGCCATCCGATCGCCCACAGCCGATCGCCGCAGTTGCATGGGCATTGGCTGTCGCGTTACGGCATCAAGGGGCATTACATCCCGATGGATGTGGCCGCAGACGATCTGCCAGCGGCGCTGGCCATGCTGCCCAAGCTGGGGTTTGTGGGCGTGAACGTGACGATCCCGCATAAAACGTCTGTGCTGAAACTGGCAGAGGTCGTGACCGACCGTGCCGCCTTGATCGGGGCCGCCAACACGTTGACCTTTCGCAAAGATGGCAAGATCCACGCGGATAACACCGACGGTGTTGGCTTTATGGCCAACCTGCGCCAACTGGCCCCACACTGGCAGGCCGCGCAAGGCCCTGCTGCGGTGTTTGGGGCGGGTGGGGCTGCCCGTGCCGTTATTGCCGCCCTGATCGAGTCTGGCACGCCGGAAATTCGCATCGCCAACCGCACGCGCCAGCGGGCCGAAGGGCTGCAAGCAGATTTCGGCGGGCGTTTGGTGGTTTATGATTGGTTGCACGCCGGTGATATGTTGGAAGGCGCAGCGCTTGTCATCAACGCCACTTCGCTTGGCATGTCGGGGAAGCCCGACTTACGCCTGCCTCTGGATCTGCTGAAAGCCGGAACCATCGCCACCGATCTGGTCTATACGCCGCTGATCACCCCTTTTTTAACCGATGCGCAAAGCCGTGGCGCGCATATCGTGGACGGTCTGGGAATGCTGCTGCACCAAGCAGCCCCCGGCTTTGAACGGTGGTTTGGCCAGCGGCCCCAAGTGGATGATAACACCCGCGCCGCCGTGCTTGGGATATGAGCGGCCCTTTTCGCCTTGGCCTGACAGGCTCGATCGGCATGGGAAAATCCACCACAGCCGCCATGTTTGCCGCCGAGGGCATCCCGGTTTGGGATGCAGACGCTGCAGTGCATCGGCTTTATTCCAAAGGCGGTGCAGCGGTTGGCCCCATCGCCGCCATATGCCCATCTGCTTTCCAGCAAGGGTCTATTGATCGCACAGCCCTGAAGGCGTGGCTTGCCCGCGACACCCAAGCCTTGGGCCAGATAGAAGCTGTGGTTCACCCGCTCGTTGCTGCTGACCGCGCCCAGTTTCTGGCCGAAATCAACGCCGATATCGCCCTTTTCGACATTCCTTTGCTGTTCGAAAAAGGCACCGAGGCCGAGATGAACGCCACCCTTCTGGTCACGGCACCACCTGACGTGCAGCGCGCGCGCGTGCTGTCGCGCCCCGGCATGACTCAGGCGCAGTTCGACCTCATCTTGCAGCGTCAAATGCCAGATGCACAAAAGCGCGCGCGCGCCACCCATATTGTGGAAACGCTCGACGTTGCCTCGACCCGCGGCTATGTCATGGCTTTGATCACTTATATCCGGTCCAAAGATGCGTGAAATCGTTCTCGATACCGAAACGACAGGCTTTGAACCCAGCGAAGGGCACCGCATCGTAGAAATCGGCGCGGTGGAACTGCTGAACAAAATGCCTACGGGCCGCACCTATCATCAGTATATCAACCCAGAACGCCCCATGCCCAAAGAGGCGTTTGAGGTTCATGGCCTTGGCGATGATTTTCTGCGTGACAAGCCCGTGTTCAAAACCATTGCCCGTGACTTTATCGAATTCGTGGGTGAGTCGACTTTGGTCATCCACAACGCAGCTTTTGATATGAAGTTTTTGAACGCTGAATTGAAAAGTCTTGGCCATCCGGGCCTGCCCATGTCGCAATCTCTGGATACGGTGGCGATGGCGCGGCGCAAGTTTCCGGGCGCACCCGCCTCACTTGACGCGTTGTGCCGCCGCTTTGGCATCGATAATTCCGCCCGCGAAAAACACGGCGCACTGCTGGATTGTGAGTTGCTGGCAGAAGTTTATCTGGAACTGATCGGCGGGCGTCAGCCCGACTTTGTCTTGGCCACGGCCGCCGCGCAAACCGCAGCCCATCAACGCGCCACCCAAGCAGGTCGCGCCAAAGTGCGGCCATCACCCCTTCCGTCGCGCCTTACCGAGGAAGAGCAGGCCGCCCATCAGGCGTTTTTGGCCAAAATGGGCGACTCTGCGGTGTGGTTGAAACGCTCTTAAGCCGATGCTGTCGGCGTCGCTGCGGCCAATTGGGCACGGCGGGCCATTTCACTGCGGTACAGCGCCAAAAAATCGACGTTGTCGATGTTCAACGCCGGAAATCCGCCATCTTGGGTCACATCCGAGATGATCCTGCGCACATAGGGGAACAATAGGCGCGGGCACTCGATCAGCAAGAAGGGGTGAAGCTGCTCTGCTGGTACGCCTTCGACAAGAAAGACGCCGCCATATTCCAGTTCAAGCAGGAACAAGGTTTCATTGTTGGCTTTGTTGGTCGAGGTGACCTTGAACTTTGCGATCACATCATAGGTGTTGGGCTGCGGACGCTGGCGCGCATCAAGGCTGACGCCCACCTGAATGTCGGGCTGCACCTCAGCGCCGCTAATGCCCTTTTGGGCCACCACATTTTCAAACGACAGGTCGCGGACATATTGTGCCAGCGCTTGCATTTTTACCGCAGGCGGCGTCGCCCCGTTTTGCGTTCCCGTCTCGTTTTCGTCCGCCATGATCAGCCCCTGATTTTTTGTCAAAGCGTTCCTAGCAGGGCTTTATGGCTTGGTCCATCCCGAAGGCTTGCCGGAATCGTCCGGCGATGGCGTCACATCAATGACCTCACCCTCGATCAAATCTTCGGGAGTGGCGGGCCGCGAGCGCCGCATGGCACCCATGCCCGCATTCATGGCGGCCATGCTGGCGCGACGCGACAGATCTGCGATGATCCAAGTTTGCACCCAAGGGATCAGCAGAACCAAGCCGGCAAAATCTGTGAAAAAGCCAGGCAAAATCAACAAAATGCCAGCCAGCGCCACCAAGGCAGAACGCGCCGCTGTGTTCACGCCCGCCCGCAGCGATTGCAGATCACTTAGTACACCGCCCACAAGACCGCGCTTTTGCCGCTGGATCAGCCAAATGCCGCCCAGCGCACTGCCGATAACCACGCCCCAGGTCGCTAGAACGCCGATTTGCCCGCCGATGGTGGCAAAAAGCCCGATTTCTACCAGTGTCCAAGCCAAAAACAGCCAAATCGCGCGCATTCTCGCAGACCTTTAATTCTTGCGGCCCCATAGGTGGACTTGGGCCCTACCAGCCCTTACATAAGCTGGAAGCCGCCCCGCAACCACCCTTTAGATAGGTTTCCCATGAGCTCTGTACCGATCCAGCTTATCGTCCTCGCCGGGATCGCAATTTTCTTGATCCTGAAGCTACGTTCCGTTTTGGGAACCCGCGAAGGTTATGAACCCGCAGCCACAGCGCCCACCGCCAAATCTGGCGCCAAGCTAGAGGTGATTGAAGGGTCGCTTGATGACGATATCATCGACAATGTGGGCGACGATGCCTCGCGCTCGGCCTTGGCGGCGATGAAGGGGGTAGAGCCTGATTTTTCTGTGACCGAATTTCTTAAAGGCGCGCGTGGCGCTTATGAGATGATCCTTATGGCTTTTGACAAGGGCGAGATCGACCGCATCCGCCCCTTTGTGGGCGACGAGGTCGAGCAAAGCTTTGACGCCGCCGTGGCAGATCGCGCCGAACGAGGTTTAACCGTCACCTCTAGCTTTGTGGGTCTGCGCGAGATGACGCTGGCCGTGGCAGAGTTTGATCAGACGACAAAGCGCGCTGAAATCTCGGTACGTTTTATGGGCGAAGTGATCCGTGCTGTCCGCGACGCCACGGGCGCCGTCGTCGAGGGCAACGCCACAGCCATTCAGCGACAGCGCGAAACCTGGACCTTTTCGCGGGTCATGGGTGCTGGTGATCCGAACTGGCAACTGACAGCCACCGGCGACTAAGCAGCCAGATCCCATGTCGCGCCGACGCACCCTAAAACCGGACGAAGAACAACTTTGGCAAGATGTGGCGCGTACGATCCGCCCCTTGTCGGAAGCTGCCTTGGCCCGCCTGCGCAAAGCTAAGCCACTGCCGGTTGTGGAAGCCAAGCCGATCATGGGGCACGTCGACCCAATTCCTGCGCCCAAGCCCCATTTCACCGCCTTTCGCTTGGGCGAAAAGGCGCGTCCCATGCGCTCTGCCGCTCATATCGCCCCATCCCCTGCCGAGGCGCTGGCCCAAGCGCCGCTGCAAATGGACGCGCGCAAACACGCCAAGATGACGCGCGGCAAGCTAGAGCCTGAGGCGCGTATTGACCTGCATGGCATGACGGTCGCCGAAGCGCATCCTGAATTGATCCGGTTTGTACTGAACGCCCAAACCGCGGGATTGCGGCTGGTTTTGGTGATCACCGGTAAGGGCAAACCCGCCGCCGATCACGGACCCATCCCCACCCGCACCGGCGTGCTGCGCCATCAAGTGCCCCATTGGCTGCGCATGGCCCCGCTGGGCCCTGCCGTGTTGCAGGTAACACAATCCCACCTCAAGCACGGCGGTGGCGGGGCTTACTACGTTTACCTGCGCCGAGGGTAAGGCGCGCGGCGGCGCCGAATGGGGCGAACCCCCGGCCCTTGGGGTCTTTATACCTCGTTGTAGGGGTTACGATCGGGCAGCGCGACACAGGCCTGTGAGAGATGAAAAGCGGTTGTGCAAAAGAAAAAGGGCGCCGCGGGGCGCCCTTTTGTCGAAATCTGCCTGCATTCATTAGATCGACGCGTTGATCCAGCTGGCCAACGCCGCCTTGGGGGCCGCGCCGATCTTATTGGAAACGACCTGACCATCCTTGAACAAAAACAGTGCAGGAATGCCGCGCACGCCCAAAGCGGCGGGGCTTTCGGGGTTCTCATCCACGTTCACTTTAACGATCTTAATCTTACCGCCGTATTCCAGTGCCAGTTCTTCCAAAGCCGGGCCAATTTGGCGGCAGGGGCCGCACCATTCAGCCCAGAAGTCGACGACGACCGGAATGGGGGATTGGCGCACTTCTTTGTCGAAGGTGGAATCGGTCACGGCAACGGTTGCGGCGCCCATGATATGTCTCCTAAGGGATTGCAGAAAAAGAACCTATGGGTGGTAACGCCCTGCGTCAAGGGTTGGCAACCCCATTGGTCGTGGCGCGCCCTAGGGCGGCGCGCAGCATATCGGGGTCAAGTGGCATGAGGCTGGCTGTTTCAGTCCACAAGATCGCAACGTGGATGGGGCGGGTGTAAAGATGTTCCAACATGTGCTGATAAGCCCCCATTTGGCGCAGAATGCCTTCGGGCACGGCCGATGCCGTGGCGGGCACCGTGCGGTTGCTTTTGAAGTCGATGGCCAACACATGACTGGGTTGCACGATCAGGCGGTCAATTGTGCCAAGTAGGCGCTGGTCGCCCCAAGGGCTTGTCAGCGCCACTTCTGACAGGCCTGTTGCAAAGATGGGCTGCAAGGCGGGGTCGGTCAAAAGCGCATGGGCTTGGTCGTAAAGGTCAGCAAAGCCATCCCCCAGTAATCCCGCCGCCACCTGTGGCCACTGGGCGGGCGGATGGTCGGGCAGGTGCTGCAGCAACACATGCAGCGCTGTGCCGCGCGCCTTGGCGGCATCGCTGTCTTCTCCCAAGGCACCCGGCAGCGCTTTGGAACCGCCAAGGTCGGAAGGCGACAGGACGGGGTTCACCAAAGCCGGGCGTTCGGCTTGCAAAAACATCCAGTCTTCCGGTGCAGGGTCCGCCGCAATTTGCTTTGCGGCCATTGGGAGGGTGTCAGGCCAATGGCCCGATTGATGACGCAGGCCAAGGGGCGCGGGCGTGGTGTCCAGCTGGGCCATGCCCTCTGCCACAATCTTATGCCAAGCGCCCTCTTTCGTGGCCTTGCCATGCCCCGCCACAATCAGCCAGCACCGCGCCCGTGTCAGGGCCACATACAACAGGCGCAGGTTCTCCTCCGCCTCGCGCTGCTGCTTTAACGCGCGCAATGTGGCGATGACCGGGGGACTTTCGGCGCTGGGGGTTTTCCACAGCATTTGGCCTGATGCGTCGGCATAAAGCACATCGCGGTCGGTTGGAGAGCGGTCTGCCGTATCAGGCAGGATCACGATTTCAGATTCCAGTCCCTTGGCACCATGTACTGTCATCACGCGGATGCGCTGGCCTGACCCCTCGGCTTGGCGTTTGACCTGAACCGTATCCGCCTCTAGCCACGCGAGAAACCCTGTCAGGCTGGGCACAGCGCCGCGTTCATAGGACAGCGCTTGGTTAAGCAATTCGTCAATCGCGTCTTCAGCCTCGGCTCCAAGGCGGGTGATCAGGCGGTGCCGGCCGTGATGGCGCACAAGCACGCGTTCCAACAGATCATAGGGACGCAGGTAATCAACCTGATCGCGCAGGTCTTTCAGCAAAAAAACGGCAGGCAGATCCACCCTGCGCAGCTTTTCCCAAAGATACCCAGGGCGGCCGTGGGCCAGCATGTAAAGATCCTGCTCTGACATCCCGATCAGCGGAGAGCGTAGCACAGCGGCTAAGGACAGGTCATCCTCTGGCGTGGCCAGAAACGATAGCAGCGCCACAAGGTCTTTGACCGCCATCTCTTCGCCCAGTTTCAGCCTGTCAGCCCCCGCGATGGGCAGGCCTTGGGTTTTGCAGGCGCGGATGATTTCGTTGAACAGCGCGTTGCGGGTTTGCACCAGAATAAGCACATCGCCGGCATGAACGGGGCGCGGGCCTTGGCGGGTGATGATTTGGGTGCCACTGGACAGAATATCGCTAATCTGTGTCGCGATTTTATCAGCCAATTGGGCCACGGGATGGCTAGGGCGGATCAGATCGACAGGATCTTCGAAGGGTGCGTCGTCTTTCACGTCTTCTGCCTCGATCAGTGGCCACAGATCGACACGTCCGGGCAGATCGGGAAAACAGGCACGGTGGCTTACGTCGTTCCCCAGCGCGGCGGGTGACAGGTTGGCCAATGCCGCATCCACCACGTTCAAAATGGCCGGGGACGAGCGGAAAGAATAGCGCAGCGAGCGGTTTTGAAAAACCTGCAAAGCGGCGGTGAATTTGCCTGCAAACAGCGCTTGCTTTGCATCAAATGCCGCAACATCGGCCCCCTGAAACGAATAGATCGACTGTTTCTTGTCGCCCACCACAAACAAAGTGCGCCCACCGGGCCGCGTGCCTTCGCCTGCGGTGAACTCTGCCGTCAAATGCTCGATCACTTGCCATTGATTGGGAGAGGTGTCTTGCGCCTCGTCTACCAGCACATGGTCAATGCCGCCATCCAGCCGAAACAGCACCCAAGCCGCGACAGACGGGTTTGACAACAGGCCTTCTGCGCGGGCGATCAGGTCGTCAAAATCCAGCAATCCTTGGGCTTCTTTGCGTTTGGCGTAAAGTGGAAGGAACGCTTTTGCAAAGCCGTAAATGGCTTGGGTCTTGGCAGCGGCTTGCAGATTTAGGCGGCGCGGGCGAGCCTGTTCAACGCGCGCCATAAAGGCATTCAGGCGCGGTATCACCTCGGTGATGGTTTTGCGGGTGGCGGCGGTGGGGAAGCTGTTTAGCTTGGCCGAAAAGGGCATATTCGCACTTTCGCCCGTTAGAAAAATACCCTCTAGCGCGACGAGGGTTGACAGATCGGCCGGCGCAAAATGCAACGGTGCCAGTTTGCCATAAGCTTTGACATCATTGGCGCTGCCAGCCTGCAGCGCGGGCAACAAAGTTGCGATTATCTCGGCCTCGTCGCCCAAAAACACATCTGCCAAAAGCAGCGCGTCGGTGTCATCGCTGCGCATTTGCAGAAGTTTATGAACGGATGTTTCAAAACCCTGCGGGTGATAGGCCACCTCTTCCATCAGAGCGGTGAAATCCTCGCCCCGATACACGAGGGCCGCGTCATACACGGCCTCAGCGGCCAGCGTATCGGCCATTTCCTCTAGGATGTCTTGCCGCAGCAAACGCGCTGCGCGGTCGTCCAGCTCTACAAAGTTGGGCGAAACCCCCGCCTCTAGCGGAAAGCGGCGCAATAAGCTGGCGCAAAAACTGTGGATGGTTTGAATCCGCAAGCCGCCGGGTGTTTCGATCGCACGGGCGAACAAGCTGCGGGCGCGGGCCATCTGGGTCGGGTCGGGGGTGTTAACCTCTCCCAGTTCTGCCAAGGCCTGCGTCAATTCGTCGTCCGGCATCATGGCCCAAGCCCCAAGACGTTGGAACAAACGGTTCTGCATCTCTGTCGCGGCGGCTTTGGTGTAGGTAAGGCACAAAATGTGCTGCGGTTCGACCTGTTGCAGCAAAAGCCGCGCGACACGGTCGGTTAAGACGCGGGTTTTGCCCGATCCCGCATTGGCCGACAGCCATGTTGACACGGCAGGATTGGCGGCGGCAACCTGATCTTCGGTGGCGTCAAGCGGGGTCATCTTGGCCTACCTTTATGGGCGTGGCGCGGTCGGTCATGTCCCATTCGCCAAAGCGCGCGAGGTGGTCATAATCCCCCGGCGTGCGCGTATCAAACACGGCACGGCGTGCGGTATAGCCTGTTTGCGGGTCTTGATATGCCTTTATCAGGGTCACAAATCGTGCCCAGATCATGTCAATCTCTTCGGTCGTCAGGTCGGTATCCACCGCCTTTTCGCCAGAGCCAAGCCCGATATAGCTGATGGCCGAAACACGCATCACTTGGGTATCAAAGCCGCCACGTTCAGCCATGGCAGCGGCCAGATGCAACTGCAGGTCCAGCGTGGTTTGCTGCGCGGCACTTGGCGGCGTGCCAGTTTTGTAATCGATCAGCACCACGGTGCCATCAGGGCGTTGATCAATCCGGTCAGGCGTGCCCGTCAGGGTAAACCCTGTTTGCTCTACCGCGACGGCCCCCGCCATTTCTGTTAAAAGCGTTTGACCGCCCCACTTTTCATCTTGTCGCAAGAAGTGGTCGGCGGCGCGTTCCAACCGCGCCAGCCACAGCGCGCGGGCCGAGGGGAACGGTGTTTCTTGCGCGAAAACTTCGGCGGCGATCGTCAGCAGGCGGTGTCGGGCGTCGGCGGCAACCTCTGCTGCTGGGCGTTCGGTGACGAATCGCTGCAAGATGCTATGAATGGCGGTGCCCCGATCGCGGGCATCTGGCTGGGCGCGCAGCGGGTTCAGGGGCTTTAGCCGCAGGATATACTGGGCATAAGTCGCATAGGGGTCGCGGATCAGGGTGCGGATCTTGGTCAGCGCCAAACTCTTGGGCCGCGCCGATACCGGTGGGCAAGGGCGCGGGCGCAGGGCGGGTTGCAGGCCGGCATCGGGCATGGCTTGGGCTTGGTCAACCGCGGCACTGCGCGCCAACCACAGGTTCCCGCGTGCCTCCATCTGTTGCAGGGCGAGGGGGCCGTTTTGCGGGCCCAAGCCTGCCATCAAGTTGCACAGGCGGTTCAGCCAGCGTGATGGGACGGTTTCAGCCTCGGCGTCGCGCATCGCACGCGACAAGATCACTTCGGGTGCTGCGACCGCCTGTTGATAGTCATGTGCTGACAGGCCAATTTGCCGTTCGGGCAACAGCAAACCCGCATCTTTGCGCATCTTGCGGTTTAGCCATGGATCTGGCGTGGTTGCTGCCGGCCAAGTGCCCTCGTTAAGGCCGGCCAGAATAACAAGGTCAGCGAAGATTTCGCGCGCCTCTCGGGGGCCGTGAAAAGACACAAGCGGGTGGCCCGTAACGGGGCTGCGCACCTCTTCGCGGGCGATCACGCTGTCAAACAATATCCGGTAGTCGGAAGGGGAAAGCGCGCCTTCATGCCCAGATTCGGCCTGCAACTGATCCATCACCTTGTGCGCGCCGATGCCTGGGTCTTTGTCCCATAGGGTACCTGCCCCTTGTGTGGCGGTGCCGCGCGCTAGGGCGCAGGCTACGTCCAGGTGGCGGGTGACATGGTCTGACAGGCTTTGTGCCGGTGGGGCCAAAAGCAAAGACAGCACCGTGCCAAGGCCCGCCCCCCAAGCCGCGGCTGTGGGTTCTTTATGGGCATTGGCCCAGTCTTGCACGGATTGCGCGGTGGGGAAGGCTGGGCCATGGCGGCGCAGTGCCAATTCCAAATCGCGCGTCAGCAAAAGATGTTTGCCCCGATCACCACCACTGCCCGTCAAAGGATGCTTAAGCAAGGCAATCCACCCATCCGCTGTCACCGGTGCCTCAAAGGCGCGGGCGATGTGGCGTAAAAGGCGACCGGGCGCTGACAAAGCCAAGGGGCTGC
Source organism: uncultured Rhodobacterales bacterium (assembly GCA_903845215.1). Taxonomy (GTDB): domain Bacteria; phylum Pseudomonadota; class Alphaproteobacteria; order Rhodobacterales; family Rhodobacteraceae; genus Stagnihabitans. The sequence continues at coordinate 71,542 of CAIMWI010000029.1, forward strand.
CAGCAGAATCGTCGGGCAAAATGCCCCAACGATCCAACTGCGCCTCGACACGCCGGGCAAGGGTGCGGTCGGGTGTGATCAGGGCTGCGCGTTGATTGCGCGAGATGGCGCGGCGCAAGATCAGGGCCAACGCCAAAGCCTCTTGCCGGGGATTGGCGGCTTTCAGAAGGGTTAGTCCGGATGTGCTATCGACAAGGTCGGGCAGCAAACGCCCCTCGACCAGCCATTGGTCGGTGACAGGTGCAGGCCGCAACGAAAGAGAGATCAGGCGGTTGCGTGCGCCGTCCACTGGCGCTGTGCTGCACCACGGTTTGATCTGTGCAGGCAAGATCTGCAGGGCGTCCATCAGGCGGCGAAAGCGGAACTGCGGATGATCTTCAAAGGTTAACGCCTCTTCCATTCGCGCCCAGACCGGATCAGGCAGGTCAAAGTCAAACCCGGGCAGAACGACCATGCCTTGGGCCAATCCCGCCACGGCGCGCATCAGCGTGGCCACCGGCCCCCGTGATCCGGTGGACCCCGCGATGATCACCGGTCCTTGCGGCGGTTGCGCGGCCCAAAGTGTTGCCAAACGTTCTACCGCCATGCGCGGGCGGGCAGGGCCGTCTTGGGCCAGCATGAAAGGCGCTATGATCTGCAGAAATTGCTGTGTTCGGGCCCAGTGTTCGGAATGGCCCGTGACATCAAGGGCAGATAGGGCTTCGGCCAAAACCCCTTCGTCGTGCATCTCGTCCACCAACAGGCCAAGACTTTGTGCCAGATCGAACAGGGCCGCGCGGGGGGCAAGTTCGGGCTGGGCGGTCAGCAAACGCTCGATCAGGCGGGCAAGTTCCAACTGCCGCCCCAAGGCGCTGGGTACAGCGGGCAAGTCTGACAGGATCGGGTGCTGGGCAAGGTCTGAAAGAACCATCAGGCGCGGTAGGAAGGTGGCTTTGCCCAGCGCGAAAGCCTCTGTCACGCGGCGGCGCATTCTTTGGCTGTTAAGATAGAGCGTGACTTGCGCCATTTCTTCAGGCGGCCGCGTCGCAAAGCGATCGACCAAGCCGCGCACCAGTTCGGTGGCAAAGTCGACACCGGGGGGAAGCGCGAAAATGTTAGCCATGCAGCAGGCTTTCGGCCAAAGGGATGGCTTCGGGATGGCCCACATCACACCAACCGCCTTGGTGAAACACGCCATAAAGGCGGCTTTTTTCGATCATCTGATCCCAAAGGACGTTTAACGAAAACACCTGTTGGTCAATCGCAGCCAAGCCATCTGTCCGCAAAATCTGCGCGCCCAGATAGACAGGCGCCACAACCCCTTTGGCGCGCGACAGTCGCCCTTGGCCATCTACCACAAAGTCACCAGCCCCCTTATGCCCCAACGCTTGGTCGGGTGCGGACAGCAGCATAAGCCCATCCATCTTGTCGCCATCCCAAGCAGCGGCCAGTTGCTGCAAGGGGTTCGCACCCGTCCAAACCGCATCGGTGTTCAGCATCATAACAGGCCCCGCGCCCAGCAGGGGTAAGGCCGCGCGCAGGCCGCCGCCTGTGTCAAGGATCGGATCCTCCCACGACAGGGCGATGTTTTGGTCTTGCAAGTGCTGCGCGATCTGAGAGCCCAAGTAATGCAGGTTGACGACACGGCGCGCCACACAGGGCACGGCGGCAATATCCAACGCGTGGTCCAGCAAAGCGCGCCCTGCCACCTTGATCATGGGCTTGGGCCTGTTGCTGGTCAGTGCGCCCATGCGGGTGCCAAAGCCTGCCGCGAATAACATCAGGGGGAAGGACTGCATTGCAACCTCATCCCTTGCAGGGCTTGTGCGCTGGGTTCTGGCAGAAACAGGCCGCAGACTTCGCGCAGGCGGGCAAGATCTGGGTGCGACAGGTTGGCTTGAAGATGCGCCCAAACGCGGGGGATCAGCGCAAGGTATTTCGTCTTGCCCCTCTCTGTACTTAGACGCGCAAAGATCCCCAAGATTCGCAACGCGCGCAGGGCGCCAAGCGCTGCATAGCTTGCCTGAAACGCCGCTAGATCAATCCCACGCGCCATGGCAAATCGCGCGATCATAGCGGTTTCAATTTGACGCGGCACATCGCGCCGCGCGTCTTGCAGCAAGGACACCAAATCATAGGCCGGTTGCCCCATTTGGGCCAACTGAAAGTCTAGCACCCCTACCCGCGCCAAGCCCGTTCGCTTGGGCAGATACAGCAGGTTTTCGGCGTGGTAATCGCGCAAGATCATCACACGCGGCCCATCGGCCAGCAGGGTCAGCGCTTGGGCAAGGGCTGCGACAATCTCCGCTCGGCCATGGGCTTTGCCCGTGATGGCACGCACATACCATTCTGCAACAAGGCCCACCCCTTCGGCCCAATCTTGGGCTGACAGGTGGGGCAGGTTGGGTGCTGCGGGATGCGCTTGCAGATGCAGCAGCACGTCGGTGGCCGATTCGTACAGGCTGATTTCTAGGGCGGAATGGGCTGCGATGACGGCGGGAAAGAGGCCATCGCCCAGATCTTCCAGCAAAAGGAAGCCTTGGTCCACATCCTGTGCAAGGATAGTCGGCGCCGACAGGCCAAGCGCCAGAAGATGACTGCCCACCTTTACAAAATCCGCCGCACCATCAGGCTGATCTGGCGGGGCATCCATGAATATCGCTGTGCCGTCACCCCAAAGCCGCGCGTAAGACCTTGCCGATGCGTCTTGCGCCAAAGCCTCCCGCCTTGCCCTGCCCCAGCCTGCCTGTGCCAGAAAGGCATCTGCCTTCAGGTGCCGCAGGTTGGCCTTCAGGACTTTGCCAAAATCTTCGTTCCGCGCACCAACCCAAATTTGCGCCACCCTGCCGCAGCCCTTGGTATCTAGCCGCAGGCGTATTGGGTTTTCGGGGGTATAGGCCCCCATGCGGTCGGGCCATTCGATGAGGCAAATGGCATCGTTAAACGCAGCCTCAAGCCCCAATTCATGCACCTCGTCAGGATGGGTCAGGCGGTATAGGTCGGCGTGCCAGATGTCTGGTGCGCCGGGATAGGTTTGCACCAAGGTAAAGGTGGGGGAGGGCACCTCTTCATCCGGGCGGCGCAGGGCGCGGATCAGCGCGCGGGCAAGATGCGATTTGCCGGCCCCGATATCCCCCTCTAACAAAACACAATCCCCCGCGCCCAGCATCTGGGCCAAAGCTTGGCCCAGGTGGGTCGTGTCAGCCTCGCAGGCCAGGTCTAAAGATATTGGCGTCATGGAATGACATTAGATCACCTTTGGCGCTAAGGGAATCCGGCAGTTAGGCGCGTTTGCGCAAAGCATCCTGATCTTTCACCGCCTTTGGCCCACCTTTGGCATCACGCAGGCGAAACGCTGTCATCGTGGCCCCGCCGGAAAGTGGCGCAAAGCGGCAATCTACCAAGCGGCCATCCAAAAGCCGAACCTCGGCCAGCCAAGTGGCGCGGTCATCGGTGTTTGAGGCAAAATCCTCTAGATCGGCCCAGATTGCGCTGGGCGCACATTGGGCCTTCCAACGGGCCGAAACTGACCGCAGGGTTTCGTCTGACAGGGCTGTGTCTTGATGGTTCTGCCACAGCCGCGCGCAGGCGGCGTTTGAAATCACCAAGTTTCCGGCAGAGGAGAAGACGGCAAAGGCCTCTTCCACCTCGTCCATCGCCGCTTGGCTTAGCTCTAGATCGGCTTGATAGCGGCGCGTGCGCAGCATTTCGCCCGAGATATCCTCGATCATCAAAGCCACCGCCCCATTGGGATGCGGCCGGCCGATGACACGGTAGGTTTGGCCACCCGGCAAGCTCCAAGTTTCTTCATAAAGACCTGAGGCGGCGGCCCGCTCCATCTCCATCATCTGGCGGCGCCAGGATCGGTAATCTTTCGGCTCTGGTATCATGTTGCGATCACGCATCCCGTCCAGCACCGATAACAAAGAAGGGCGCATGGCCAAGAACTCGGCTGGAAGCCCCGTAAGATCCAAGAGGGCGGGGTTGAACAAGATCAGCTGACGATCCTTGTCAAAGATCGCCAAGCCAACGTGCAAATGGGCAAAGGTCTTGGTCAGGGTCATCATAAAATCCCGCAGCGCGGTTTCGGTATGCACCGCCTGATCGGCCAAGCTGGCAAAAGTCAGCCGTTCTTCCCCATCGGCAAAACTAGACAGATCGTACCAAGCAGGTTTTCCTTGCTTTGATACCAGCTTTTGGCGCTGGCCAGCGGCACCCTGCGCGCTGGCCAGCCGTTCAAACAGGCGGGGCAAGGGCCAAGTCAGGTCTTGGCCCTTGCCCAAGACTTCGGTCGCCTGCAGCATATAAGTGGCGTTGGCCCAGACGATGTCGCCATTGGGTCTTTCGCGCCACATCAAAAAGGGCGCGCGCGCCACGGTGTCGCGCAGCATGTCGATCTCTTCTTGCATGGCGCGTTGGGCCATCAGGTCTTGCCCTGATGACTCTCCGTGCTGGCTGGGATCGGCCAGCAGCAGACGCGTCAAGCCTCCGCGCAACTCGGCTTGCAACAGCAGCGGACTGTTTGCGCTAAGCGTCGAATACACCGTAAAGCCCCCCTCTGTCGGCAGCCGAGACAGTTTTTCGTCTAAATCGGAAAAATGGGGTGCCAAAGCCGCCGAAAGCTTGGCCCAAGCGGTGCCCGTCACCACACTGGTCGCCAAAAGCGCGCGCGCCGATGGGGTGCTGTCGACCAGTGTTTCGCCGTCAAACAAGAATATGGTTGCAGCCGTATCTTCGGCAAAGGCTGTCAGGGGCCGTCGTTTGCCGCGCCGTTCTAGAAAGGCGATGGTTGCAATAGCCAGCGCAGCGGCAATTAATGCGATAAACACAAGAAAAAACTCAGTTGTCCAATCGGTTTGCATCACAAATCACCTCAGCGGTCAGCCCAGACTTTAGGGTTTAATTGGTTAACAAAATATTAACGCTTATGTAGTCAAAGCCTGATTATTCAGATGGCTCTGATCTTGGTTTTAAGATTGCCTTAATTTCGCCGCAATTTGCCCCAAAACCGACAATTTAGCCGCGCGTCGCGGGCCAAGAACACCCAACACTGGAATAATGGCCGAAAAACCCATGATTTTGCATAAAGTGTAAACCTGCCCCTCGCCCTTTTCGCCAAGGGACCCTATGTTGAAAGCACGACGTTCACGACAGCGCCGACGTGAATCATAATGGAGAGATGGATGCCCAAGTTCTACGCCAGCGTTGCTGCTATTGCCTTAGCGGCCTTGCTTGGATGGCAAGGCTACCATGCTTTACACAATCAAAGCGTCGATGCTTTCGCCGCTTGCCGCAGCGGCACTATTGCCGGCGGTGCGATTGGTGGCCCTTTCGATCTGGTCGACACCACAGGCGCGCCCGTCACAGATGCCACCCTGCTGGCCAAACCTGCGCTGATCTATTTCGGCTATGCTTCCTGCCCCGATGTCTGCCCACTTGATAACGCCCGCAACACCGAAGCTGCGGCGCTGTTGGCCAAGATGGGCCTAGATGTGACGCCCGTGTTTATCACAGTCGATCCAGCGCGCGATACGGCGGCGGTTTTGGCAGATTACGCCAGCAACTTTGACGGCCTTGTCGCCCTTACAGGAACCGAGGCGCAAACCGCGGCGGCGGCCAAAGCCTATAAGGTCTATTATCAAATCCCCCAGAAACGCGATCCAGGCTATATGGTTGACCACACAACCATGACCTATCTTATGGTGCCAAAACTTGGATTTGCTGATATATTTCAAAGAGATGCGACATCGCAAGATTTGGCGGACAAGACTGCGTGTTTCTTGACTGTGCAATAAGAAGCCCAACCTCTTCCGTGAAGCGAAGGTTCTGAAAAGGCCTGATCACACGTTTCATCCGTCGTAAGCGTCATACATGTATCGCGTTCAATTCTGATATTTGATACGGCCAGATCAGAAACAAAAGAAAATCGGTCTGGCGCCACTTTGCGCGAATTGGTGCAATTTTTGAAACAATGCGTGGTTTTTCGTGCGACGAAAACAACCTAGGGCTGATGTGGTATAAGTTTTTGGATGTTTATATAAAACCCCTTGCGTGACTGTTTAGAAAATACTAGCTAATTGTCGTGGTCATATGAGGATCCATGCAATGGACAATATCAACAACCTTTCTCTTAAAGAACTTAAAGAACTCCAGTCGCAAGTGGTAAAGGCTATTGCCACTTGCGAAGATCGTAAGAAAAAAATCGCATTGGTAGAACTGCAGGAAATGGCACGTTCAAAGGGATTTACCCTTGAAGAGCTGACGGGAATTTCTGTGGTGCGTCGTCGTTCGCCTGCGGTGGCAAAATATGCTAACCCCGCAGATGCAAATGATACTTGGTCGGGACGTGGGCGTAAGCCGCGCTGGTTTGTTAAGGCGCTGGCATCGGGCCTGACACCGGAAGACCTGTCCATTTAAGGTGGCAGGTTTGTGAAATCTTGAAGGCCGTCCTGCGGGGGCGGCCTTTTTTCCATATGCTTAACCGATTAACCCCAACAGAACCTTGTGGCGTGCGATAAACGCGGCCCGCACCACGGTGGGTGGGCGCAGCTTAATGTCCAAGCCCTGCAGCAAGGCGGCATCGGGGTGGCCGAAAAGCTTGTCAGCTTCGGCGTTGGAAAACCCAGCGATCTGCACCGCCTCTAGCCATGCCGACAGTTTGTCAGCTTGTTTGATCGCCTTCTTGATGCCGGCAGGCAACGTCGCGGGCAGGCCAAAGCGCAGGTGGATGGCTGCGGTTAACCGCGCGTCCATATCGGCATAGCCTGGCCCAACAGCGGCTTTGACCGGGCTGATCATGTCACCAATGACATATTCCGGGGCATCGTGCAGCAGCGCTGCCAACTGCCATCGTGGATCCGTGCCGCCTTGGCGGCGATAGGCATCTTCGACCAGCAAGGAATGTTCGGCCACCGAATATGGCCAATCCCCACGCGTCTGCCCGTTCCATCGGGCGACAAAAGCCAATCCATGGGCGATATCCTCGATCTCGACATCCACCGGTGTCGGGTCCAGCAGGTCTAGCCTGCGGCCCGACAACATTCTTTGCCATGCGCGTGCTTGCTTCATCTTTACACCGAAGGTTGTCGAGTTGCTGATCTGATGCTATCTGCCCCGCAACATCAGGTTCAAGGAGTTTGCCGCATGGCCGCCGATTACATCGTGAAAGACATTGCCCTTGCAGACTTTGGTCGCAAGGAACTGACCATTGCTGAAACTGAAATGCCCGGCCTGATGGCGTGCCGCGAAGAGTTTGGTGAAAGCCAGCCCTTGAAAGGTGCGCGGATCGCGGGCTCGTTGCACATGACGATTCAGACGGGCGTGCTGATCGAAACGCTCAAAGCGTTGGGTGCTGATGTGCGCTGGGCGTCTTGCAACATCTTCTCAACCCAAGATCACGCCGCTGCCGCCATTGCGGCCTCTGGCACGCCGGTCTTCGCCATCAAGGGCGAAACGCTGGAAGACTATTGGGATTACACGGACCGCATCTTCCAATTCGGCGGCGAGGGTGGCACTTGCAACATGATCCTTGACGATGGCGGCGACGCCACGCTGTACATTCTGATGGGCGCGCGGGTGGAAGCGGGCGAAACCGATCTGATCGCCGTTCCGACCTCGGACGAGGAAGTGTGCCTTTTCAACCAGATCAAAAAGCGCCTTGCTGCGTCACCGGGTTGGTTTTCAAAGCAGCGTGCCGACATTCAGGGCGTGTCGGAAGAAACGACCACCGGCGTGCATCGTTTGTACGAACTGCACAAGGCAGGCCAGCTGCCCTTCCCCGCGATCAACGTGAACGACTCTGTCACCAAGTCGAAGTTCGACAATAAATACGGCTGCAAGGAATCGCTGGTCGACGGCATCCGCCGTGCTACGGATACCATGATGGCTGGCAAAGTCGCCGTGGTTTGCGGCTACGGTGATGTGGGCAAAGGCTCTGCCGCGTCGCTGCGCGGGGCGGGTGCACGGGTCAAGGTAACGGAGGTTGACCCGATCTGCGCTCTGCAAGCCGCGATGGACGGGTTCGAAGTCACCCTGCTTGAGGACGAGGTTGGGTCGGCCGATATCTTCATCACCACCACCGGTAACAAAGACGTCATCCGGATCGAGCATATCCGCGCGATGAAAGACATGGCCATCGTCGGCAACATCGGCCACTTTGACAACGAAATCCAAGTGGCCGCCCTGCGCAACCACAAATGGACCAATATCAAAGAACAAGTAGACATGATCGAAATGCCCAACGGGCACCGCATCATCCTGCTGTCCGAAGGCCGCCTGCTGAATCTTGGCAACGCCACCGGCCACCCGTCTTTCGTGATGAGCGCGTCTTTCACCAACCAAGTTCTGGCCCAGCTGGAACTATGGACCAAGGGCAAATCCTATGCCCCGGGCGTTTACATTCTTCCCAAAGAGCTGGACGAAAAGGTCGCCCGTCTGCACCTGAAGAAAATCGGCGTGAAGCTGACCCAACTGCGCCCCGAACAGGCCAACTACATCGGCGTCAAGGTCGATGGCCCGTTCAAAAGCGAACATTACCGCTACTGATCTGCAACCCAGATCATGCAAACCCAAAAGCCCGCCAAATGGCGGGCTTTTGCTTTTGCTTTTGCTTTGATTCAAGGTTTAGGGGCTTTGCTTTTGCCTTGGTCGTGCTTTTCGCCTATGGTCACTCCAAGGGCATCATGTCCTGAACCTTTCATAGAACACGTGCGGTGCTGGGTGCGCGTGGGGTGGTGAGGGGTTCCTAGGGGTAGGGGCCCCTCATTTTTTTCAAATCCCGAAAGCCCCGAAAACGATACCCATCAATGTACAAGCCACCACAGAATTCACTCCGTCGATCAGCGTCAGCTTAAACGGACGCCCTGAATAGCTGTAATTCATCGCCACCCAAGGCGTGATCAAAAATGCCCCGATCCCGAACCCGCCCATAGCGCCAAGCCCAACCGTTCCCAGATGGCTTTGCACAAAGACGTGCCGCATCATGCCTGCCACCAGCAGCGTGGCGACAAAGCCGATCACAAAGGGCATCGCCCCGCCGTTGCCCTTGGGCTTGCCGCTGGCATCCATCGGGATGCCAGCCGCCACCATCCACGGCTTTGACATAAACGTGTACCAAACGGCACCAAAGGCATAGGCCACAAAGGCTGCCAAAATCACGACCAGAAACTGCATCCCATTTCTCCTGTTGCGGGGCCGGGCAAGGCTAGCGGCACCAGCCCCGCAAGGAAACGCAAATTACGCAGCCACCCCGCCCAGATCGCAAATGATGCGCCATTCGTCCGCCGACACCGGCTGCACCGAAAGGCGCGAGTTGTTGATCAGCACCATCTTTTCCAAACCGGGCTGCACCTTGCACATTTCTAGCGTCACAGGCCGCTGCAGCTTGGCCACGGGTCGAAAGCACACGCAATCCCAGCGCGGATCATCGGTCTTGCTGTCTTGCTGTGACAGCCGCGTGACCTCGACAATGCCCACCACCTCTTTGCCGACGTTGGAGTGGTAGAAAAACCCCCGCTCGCCCAGCTTCATCAGCCGCATATTGTTGCGCGCGCCGTAGTTGCGGATGCCGTGCCATTCTTCATCCGCGGGCAGCTTGTCCCACAGGCTTTGAAAGCTGATGACATTGGGTTCGGATTTGAACAGCCAAAAGCTCATCCGATCACCTTTTTCCATTCCCGAATATCGACCGAGGCGAAAAGCCCTGCCTGCGTATAGGCATCTTGTGCCACCCACGCTTGTGCTTGTTCGATACTGTCCACCGACAGCACAATCATCGACCCGCACATCTGCCCTTGGGCATCCAAGAACGGCCCCGCCAGCTCCACCACGCCCGAGGCGTTCAAATGGTCTACATGGGCAGGCCGGTTGGCCATCCGCACATCTAACGAGTTCGGCTTGTCGATACAGATCACAGCAACGCGCATGTCATTCCTTTCGCAGCGGGCGGGACATCAGGCTGTGGATGGCCTGATCCAGCGTGATTTCTTGCCCGATAAGCTGGGCCACCATGGTCGAGACGGGCATGTCTACCGCCATCTTCTGCGCAATCTGGCCGATTGCCAGCGCCGTGGCCACCCCCTCTACTGTCGCCTTAGTGTCAAACGCAGCACCAGACCCCAGCGCCATCCCAAAGCGCAGATTCCGCGATTGGGTCGAGGTGCAGGTCAGAATCAAATCACCCAACCCCGACAGCCCCAACAGCGTATCCCCCGCCGCCCCCTGCGCCAAAGCAAAGCGCTGCATTTCGGCAAAGCCGCGCGTAACCAGCGCCGCACGGGCGGATTCGCCCAAACCCGCGCCCATCACCACGCCTGCGGCAATGGCGATGACATTTTTCAACGCCCCGCCCAGTTCTGCCCCCAAAACATCCGCGCTGCGATACAGCCGCAAGCTGGGGGTAGACAGCAGCGATTGCAAATCTCTGGCACCCTCGCCCGCCAGCGTTAGGGCAGTTGGCAAGCCCCGCGCAATATCTGCCGCAAAGCTTGGCCCTGTGAGGATCGACACAGCACTTTGTGGGCAAAAGCCGCGCACTATGGCCGTTGGCCCGCGCAGGCTGGCAAGGTCGATGCCTTTGCACGCTGCCACCAACGGCAACCCATTCAAACCCGCGCCATGCGCGGCCAAAAACCCCGCCAAAGCCTGCATCGGCAGGGCCAGCAAGACAGCCTGCGCCCCGCTCAGATCCCGCAGGTCACCCGTCACTGTCAGGCTAAGCGGAAAGCGCACCCCCGCCAACCGCGCCGCGTTGGTGCGGCCCTGCGCCATCGCCCCCACATGAACCGAATCCCGCGCCCATAGGGTCACCGAGCGCCCCGCTGTCGCCAAAGCCACAGCCAGCGCCGTGCCAAAAGCCCCAGCGCCCACAACGCCGATCACCCCTTGGCCCCTTTCTTGCCCGACCCGATCAGCGGCGCGGCCAGACTGTCCAGCGGCCAGCGCGGGCGGGCGGTCAGGTCGTCTTGCGAGGTGCCCCCTGTCAAATGCCGCTCGATCCCCGCCCAAGCGATCATCGCGGCGTTATCGGTGCAAAGCCGCAAAGGTGGCGCGGTAAAGGCCACGCCCAATGCCGCACACACACTTTGCAGCGCGGTGCGAATGGCAGCGTTCGCCGCAACCCCCCCTGCCACGGCCAAGGTGGGGGCATCGGGTGACAGCGATAGGTAAATCTCTAACGCGCGGCGGGTCTTTTCGGCCAGCACCGCCGCCACCGCCGCCTGAAACCCCGCGCACAGATCGGCGCGGTCTTGCACCGTGATGCCACCCTTGGCCGCGATAACCCCATCGCGTGCCCGCAGCACAGCAGTTTTCAAGCCCGAAAACGACATATCGCAGCCCGCACGGTCCAGCAAAGGCCGTGGCAGGGCAAAGCGTTTGGCATCGCCCTTTGCCGCCTCGGCCTCCACCCACGGGCCACCGGGTTGGGGCAGGGCCAACAGCTTGGCCACCTTGTCAAACGCCTCGCCCGGGGCATCGTCGATCGTACCACCAAGGCGTTCGAACTGGTCGGCTGCGCGCACGATCAAAAATTGGCAATGTCCGCCAGACACCAACAGCATCAGATAGGGAAAGCCCACCCCATCGGTCAGGCGCGGTGTCAGCGCATGGCCCGCCAGATGATTCACCCCCAGCAACGGCAACCCTGTCGCCGCCGCAATCCCCTTGGCCAGCATCACGCCTGACAAAACCCCGCCGATCAACCCCGGCCCTGCCGTCACGGCCACGGCGTCCAGATCGACCAATCCAACGCCCGCCTCGGCCAAGGCGCGTTCCACGCAATGATCCAGCCGCTCGGCATGGGCCCGTGCTGCGATTTCTGGCACCACGCCGCCGAAATCGGCGTGCAGGGCGGCTTGGCCTTCGACCTGCGAACTGAGCACCTCTGCCCGCCCATCGGCATGGCGGCGCACCACGGCGGCGGCGGTGTCGTCGCAGCTGCTTTCGATGCCCAGAAAGGTTAACGTCCGCCCCATTGCGCCCCTGACAAAGTTCAGGCCAGATAGGCCCCTCATCCGCCCGAGGTAGCACCTTGCCCAACCCCGCACAATCCACGGCCCCAACCGTCCTGCTGACCCGCCCTGCCGCGCAGTCTGACAGCTTTGCGCAAAGCCTGCGGGCGCAGATGTCGGGTCTGCGGGTGGTGATCTCGCCATTAATGGCACCGGTGTTTGTGGCCGTGACCCTGCCCCAAGGCCCCCTGCAAGGCATAATCCTCACCTCGCAAACCGGCGCGGAGGCGGCACGCCATCTGCGCGCCCAACTGCCCGATCTGGCCTATTGTGTGGGTGCGCGTACTGCACAGGTGGCGCGCGATGCGGGGTTTCGCGTTCTGTCTGCCCAAGGCGATGCCGAGGCGCTTTTGGCGCTGATTCTGCAGCAAAACACCAAAAACCTGCTCCACTTGCGCGGGCGCGAGGCGCGGGGTGATCTGGCTCAGCGGCTTTCAGCCGCCGGCATTCCCACCCAAGAGCGCGTGGTTTACGCCCAAGACCCCGTCGCGCTGACGGATGAGGCTGCGGCCCTGCTGACAGGCCAAGCCCTCGTTCTCGTGCCCCTCTTTTCCCCCAGAAGTGCTGAAATCCTTGGGGCAGAGTGGCACCGCCTTGGTGCAACCGCCCCGCTGATCGTGGTTGCCATAAGCCCCGCCGTGGCCCAAGCCGCCGCTTTTTGCGCCGCCCCACCGGTGATCGCCGCCCATCCTGACGCGCCTTCGATGCGCGCTGCGGTGCTTGCCGCGCTGCGGGGTCCTTGAACAAGCCTAGGGCGCGGCATTACTTTGATACCAATTGATAAACGAAGGATCCGCCATGGCCACCCCTGATGATGCTGGGACGACACAGGCCCCAACTGCCCCCCGCCCAAAGCGCAGGGGCATTGCTTGGCTGATCTGGCCCCTTCTGGGCGGTGGTCTGGCGGCGGCGGCAGGCTACGGGGTGGCACAATATGTGCCCAATGGCTGGCCGATCGCGTCCGTCGTGACGTTGCAAGACAAAGTGGCGGCGTTGTCCGATCAGGTGCAATCCCTTCAGCAAGACCTGCAACAGGCGGGCGCGCGTCTTGCAACCCTTGAAACCGCCCCCGCCCCGCAGCCAGACGCCCAAAAAACTGCCGTGCTGGAAGCCCGCATTGCCGCGCTTGAATCCAAACCCGCCCCCATCGGCACCGACAGCGCCGCCCTCGCCCAATTGCGGGCCGAGGTTGGTGCGATCAAAACCGATGGGGCTGCGGTTGTCTCTGCCCAAGTGCAAGCCGATCTTGATGCCAAGGTCAAAGCGACCGAGGCGAAACTGGCCGCCATCGAACAAGCCGCCCAATCCCAAGCCGCCGCCACACTGACCCGCGCCGCCCTGCGCCAGATCGCCGCTGCGATGGACAGCGGCGCGCCCTATTCGTCGGCCGTGGCGGTGCTGTCAGATGCAAACCTTGCGCCTGTCTTGGCCGATAATGCCGCCGCTGGCCTGCCCAGTCTGCAAGCCTTGCAAGCCAGCTTCCCCGACAGCGCCCGCGCAGCCCTCGACTCTGCCTTGCGGGCCAATATGGGCGAAAGCTGGTCAGAGCGGGTCGCGAATTTTCTGCGCACCCAAGTTGGCGTGCGCTCGCTGATGCCGCGCGATGGCGCTGATCCTGACGCCATCTTGTCGCGGGCGGAAGCTGCCTTGGTGGCGGGGGATGTAGGGCAGGCCTTGGTCGAAATTGCCACCCTGCCGATCCCCGCACAAGACGCACTCTCCGCATGGCGCGCGCGCGCGCAACTGCGACTGGATGCGCAAGCCGCCCTTCAGGCCCTTTTGGCAAAGGCAGGCTAAGATGATCTGGTCGCTTTTGCGCATCGTTGTCTTTTTGGCCGCCCTTTTGGCGCTGGCCTTTGGCTTTACCCTTTTGGCGCAGGCCGATGCGGTGCTGCGCTTGTCTTTTGCCGGATGGGAACTGACGCTGCACCCGCTGCAAATCGCCATCGCGGGTCTTGTGGCTTTGGGTCTGGTCTGGGGCATCTTAAAGCTTTTGGGCCTGCTTTTGGCCGTCTTGCGCTTTTTAAATGGGGACGAGACGGCCATCTCCCGCTATCTTGACCGCAACCGCGAACAGCGCGGCTTTCAAGCACTGGCCGATGGCATGATGGCGCTTGCCGCAGGCGAAGGCCGCTTGGCCCTGATCAAGGCGCAGCGGGCGCAATCTTATCTTGACCGTCCCGAACTGACCAACCTGCTGATCGCCCAAGCCGCCGACCTGTCAGGCGACACCCCCCGCGCGTCCGAGGCGTTCAAGGCCCTGCTCGCCGACCCGCGCACCCGCTTTGTGGGCATTCGCGGCCTGCTGAAACAAAAACTGGCCGAAGGCGATACCGACACCGCCCTGAAGTTGGCTGAAAAGGCGTTCGAGCTGAAGCCCCGCCATGCCGAATCACAAGACACTCTGCTGAAATTGCAATCGGGGGCCGCCGATTGGAAAGGCGCGCGCGCCACGCTGACAGCGCAGGCCAAATCGGGTGCGCTGCCCAAAGACCTGTTCCGCCGCCGCGATGCCGTCTTGGCCCTGCAAGAGGCGAAAGGCGTCTTTGACGAAGGGGCCAGCATTGATGCCCAAGAAGCCGCCATTGCCGCCAACAAGCAATCGCCCGACCTGATCCCCGCTGCCGCCATGGCCGCGCGCAGTTATCTGAACCGTGGCGACAAAAAAAACGCCACCCGCGTGCTGAAAAAGGCGTGGGACGCGATGCCCCACCCCGACCTTGCCGCCGCCTTTGCCGAGATCGAACCGGAAGAAACCCCCGACGCCCGCCTGAAACGCTTTCGTGCGCTGACAGCACTTCACCCTGACAATTTGGAAACCAAGCAACTGCTGGCCGAACTTTCCATCGCCGCCGAAGATTTTCCCGCCGCCCGCCGCGCCTTGGGCGATCTGCCCACCAGCCAACCCACCCGCCGCATTTTGGCCATCATGGCCGCCGTCGAGCGCGGCGAAGGCGGGGATGAGGCCACCGTGCGCGCTTGGCTGTCTAAAGCGCTGACAGCCCCGCGCGGCCCGCAATGGTGCTGCGACAAATGCCAAGCGGTGCATTCGGAATGGGCCCCGATCTGCGATAATTGTCAGGGTTTTGATACCCTTAGCTGGCGCGCTCCGGTCGAAACCACAGGCGTCAGCGCCACAGCGGCCGAGATGTTGCCGGTGATCGTCGCAGCGCCAAAACCCGCCCCTGATGGCCCCAAACCGATTGATCTGGAAGCCATCGGTCGGCGGGCGAATTAACCGCGCACCGCTTCGATCATGCGCGACACGTTGTCAGGGTCGGCATCCGGTGTGATGCCATGCCCAAGGTTGAAAATATGCGCCCCGCCTTTGAAGGCATCCACCACACGGCGGGTTTCGCGCACAAGGGCTGCGCCCCCTGTCACCATATGTTCGGGCGCAAGATTGCCCTGCACGCAGCCAGAAATTTGCACATGCTCCGCCGCCCATTCGGGGCTGACGGAATTGTCCAAGGCCACGCAATCCGCCCCCGTTGCTTTGGCAAAGCCGACATAGCCCTGCCCTGCTTCCCGCGGGAAGGCGATCACGGGCAGGCCGGGGTGGCGCGCTTTGAGGGCATGGATGATCTGTTTGGCGGGGGTCAGCGCGAAGTCGATGAAATCTTGGCCCTTCAGGCTACCGGCCCAGCTGTCAAACAGCTTCACCACCTCGGCCCCTGCCAGCACTTGCATCGACAGATATTCAATTGTCGCCGCCGTAATCGCGTCGATCAAAGCTTGAAACGTGGCACGGTCTGCCGCCTTCAACGCATGGGCAGCGCCTTGATCTTTGCTGCCGCGACCGGCGATCATATAGGTGGCCACCGTCCACGGTGCGCCCGCAAAGCCGATCAGCGTGGTGTCGCGCGGCAGTTCGCGCGCCAGAATGCGCACGGTTTCGTAAATGGGGGCCAGCGTGTCGTGGATATCTTCCTTGGGCTTTAGGCCCTTAACCCCTGCCATCGTGGTGATGGTCGACAAGCGCGGCCCTTCGCCCGTTTCAAACCACAGATCTGCCCCCATGGCTTGTGGCAACAGCAAGATATCGGCAAACAAGATCGCCGCATCAAACCCGTAGCGGCGGATTGGTTGCAATGTCACCTCTGCCGCAAGGTCCGAATTGTAGCACAGCGCTAGAAAATCCCCCGCCTGTGCGCGCGTCGCGCGGTATTCCGGCAGATAACGCCCCGCCTGCCGCATCATCCAGATGGGCGGTGTGGGAAGGACTTCGCCGGCCAAGGCGCGCAGGATGGTCTTGTTGGGCATGTCAGGCTCCGTCAGGTCAAAGGATAGTTCTGTTTAACATCGCGTTGTGGCAGTTGTCAGGGCAGAATGACAGCGTTATGCCTAGGGCATGACACACGCACTTCCCACCCCCGCCCACCCTTTCAAAATCGGCACGCGCGGCTCTCCCCTCGCGCTTTGGCAGGCGCACGAGGTGCGGCGCTGTCTTATGGCCGCCTATTCCCTGCCCGAAGCGGCGTTCGAGATCGTGGTGATCAAGGTCACCGGCGATCAGATTTTGGACAAGGCGCTGAAAGAGATCGGCGGCAAGGGTCTGTTCACCCGCGAGATTGAAGAGGCGCTGCTGGATGGCGGCATCGATATCGCCGTGCATTCCATGAAAGATATGCCCACGGTGCAGCCTGCGGGTCTGCTTTTGGACTGCTATCTGCCGCGCGAAGATGTGCGCGATGGCTTCGTTTCGCCCAGTGTCGCGGCATTGATGGACTTGCCGCAGGGGGCCACCGTTGGGTCTTCCAGCCTGCGCCGCCGTGCGCAGTTGGCGCACCGCAGGCCCGATCTGAAACTGGTCGAGTTTCGCGGCAATGTGCAAACGCGGATGAAAAAGCTGGAAGACGGCGTGGCGAGCGCCACGTTCTTGGCCATGGCGGGTTTGAACCGTCTGGGCATGGCGCATCACGCCAAGCCCATCGCCGTGACAGATATGCTGCCCGCCGTGGCGCAAGGGGCGATTGGCGTTGAACGCCGTTTGGATGACCCGCGTGCAGAATCGATGCTGGCCGCCATTCACCACACCCCCACCGGCCAACAACTCGCCGCCGAGCGCGGCTTTCTGGCGCGGCTGGATGGGTCGTGCGAAACCCCAATTGCGGGCCTTGCCGTGCTGGAAGGTTCCACCCTGTGGCTGCGCGGTGAAATTCTGCGTCCAGACGGGGCTAGGGTCATCAGCGGTGAATCGCGCGGCCCCGTGGCCGATGCTGCGGCCATAGGCGCGGCCTTGGCCGATCAGTTGTTGGCCGAGGCCGGGCCGGGGTTTTTTGACTGAACCTGTCATGCGGCACCTGCCGCGCGCAGGTCTGCAAGAAACGCCAAGATCGGTGCCGCGACCAGTTGTGCCGCCTCTTCATGCACCAAATGCCCGTAGCCCGTGATGTCGTGCCATGTGGCGTTTGGCATAACCTGCGCTGCGCGTGCTGACACAGCAGGCGGCACGGCGCGGTCGTTGGTGGCGGTCAGCAGCAAGCTTGGCACCTTTTGATCCTTCAGCCGCCGCAAAAACGACGTCAGGGACCATTGCGCCATCATCGCCAAGGTCGCACCAACATGCGCAGGCTTTTGCATCAGGTGCAGGTACAAGGCCAGCCCTGCGTCATCCAGCGTGCTGCCCGTGGTGGCAATCAACTGGCGCACCTGTGCTGGGGTTCCGGCCAGTTTGCTAAACAGGTTGGGCACAAAGGGGGTCAGCGCCAGTGCCTTTGCCATGACAGGGAAAAGCCAGCCCTCTACCCCTTCAAACGGGCCAAGGGCAGAGTTGATGCCCACCACCGCCTTAAGGGGCAAAATCTCTGCCAACCGTTGCGCGATTGCCGCCCCTGCGGAATGGCCGATGATGGCAAAGGGCTGCCAGCCCTGTTGGCAGATTAGGGCGGCGATATCTTCGGCCACAGGGTCCAGACCGCAGCGCCCCCGAACGCCCAGCACGGTAAAGCCCTGCCCGGGCAAATCCAGCGCCACGATCCGGTAGTGCGGGCTTAACAGCGGGATCAGATGGCGAAAGCTGTGCGTTGCCCCGCCTGCGCCGTGCAGCAGCAGCACCAAGGGGCCAGTGCCAAACTCCTGCGCATGCCAAAGATGCGGCTTGCAGGCGATATGGCGCGACACCTCACGATAGGGCCAATCGGCGGGGATGATCGGTGCGCGCATCTAGCTGCCTAGTGCCACTTGCAAGGCGGCAGACAGGCGCTGGGCATCGGCGCGGGGCAAGGGCAGATAGGGGGCATCCAGCACCTCGGCCAAGCGGCGCAGGGCGGCTTGCGGGCGGTTTGCAATGTCAATCACCAGTGCGGGAATGCCCGTGGCACGCAGGGCGCGGGCCAGTTTCAGGCTGTCAGCCTCGGCCGTCTCGCGGTTGGCGGTGCCGTCCAGCGCGATGTTGCCGCGCCCGTCGGTCAGCAAGGCCACCGTGGGCGTCATGCCCCGCGCTTTGGTCTGGCCCGCCAGTTCAAACGCCATCTGCAACCCTGCGGCTAGGGGTGTGCCACCGCCACCGGGCAACGATGCCAGCCGCCGTTTGGTTTGCACCAAAGACCGCGTCGGCGGCAGCATCAGGTCCGCTGTCGTGCCCCGAAAGGCGATCAGCGCCACATGGTCGCGCCGCGCATAGGCCTGTGCCAAAAGCAACTCTACCGCGCCCTTCGCCTCACCCAACCGGGCCAAAGCGGACGAGCCAGAGGCATCGACCGCAAAGATCAGCACCCTGTCAGAGGTTTCCTGATACCGCTTCAACCGCAGGTCGCTTTGGCGAATCTCTAAACGTGTCGCATCGGGCGTGCGGCGACGCAGCGGTTGCCAAGGGGCCGCAGCGCGCAGCGTGGCCACCAGATCAATCCGCTTGCCAGACCCCGGCGTGCCGGGCCGAGAGGGCAGGGGCCGCCCGCGATGGTTGCCCTTGCGCACCGCCCCACTGCCCGACCCCTTGGCACTGCGGGCCGCTTTGCCTGCCGCAAGGCGCGCCAAAAGATCGGCGGGCAGGGCGGCGCGGATCGCTTCCAGCAAGATGTCATCAGGCAGGCGGTCTTGTTGGGATTGCTCTTGGTCTTGATCGCCTTGGTCGGGGGAATCAGGTGGCTCTGGGGGTGGCGGTGGGGCATCGCTGTCCTCCGCCTGCGGCGGCAGATCGCCGCGATGGGCCAGCGTCAGCTCTGCCGCGTGGCGCAGCGTGGTGTCTGACGCCTGATCCTCGCCGCGCCAAGCAGCCAAAGCCCGCGCCACGGCCAAAGCCAGCATCGGCGCTCGCAGCGAGGGGATGCCCATCGCCGCAGCCACGGTTGTCAAGCTTTCCAGCGCCGTTTTGGGCAAGGTGGTGGTCGCACGCCGCGCACGGGCGGCGGCTATGGCAGCGGGCGACAGAGTGATTTGTTGTGTGTCGGAATAACCCACCTCTGTCAGATCCAAAAACAGGGCCAAGCGGTCTGACAGGCCAGTGGGCAGGCTTTCTTCCGGCTCTGCCCCCTCATCCAGGGTGATCAGGCACGGCCCCGCCTCGTCCAGCCAGCGCGACAGGCGGGCGGATAGGCCAAGGGGGCAGCGTTCGGCCATGGTCAGGATCACGGGGTCGGTTGATGCCAAAAGACCAGCCGTTGCAACCAAACTACCTGCCGCCAAGGTTGCCGCCAGATCAACGCCGCCAAACAGTGCCGTGTCATCCACGCCTGGATGGATCCGCCGCGCTTGGGGCAACGCCTGCGTGACACGATCACGCACCGCCGAACTGCGGGCGCGCAGCCACAAGCCCTTAACACCCGAAGGATCAACCGCCAGCACAGCCAACGCCAGTTCGGCGCGCTGCCATGGCGTCAAGGGATCGCTCATGGCAGGGTTTCTTCCACCACCCGCGCCACGCGCGAGGCGGACCCCGCCTCATCCAGCGGATCGCGGCGCAGGCGGTGACCCAAGGCGCTGGTGGCGACCTGTTTCAGGTGCCCGCGTGTCACCGTTTCGGCCCCCTCATAGGCCGCAATCGCGCGCGCAGCGCGCAGCAAGGTCAACTCTCCGCGCAGCCCGTCTGACCCAAGCGCAATGCACAAAGCCGCGCAATCGTGCAGCACAGCACCAGGGGTCTTCAGCGCAGGCAAAGCCGCACGCGCGGCTAGAATTTGCTTGCGCAGCGCCATGTCCTTGGTGCGCCATTTCTTCATGAACGCGGCATTGTCATTCTCATAGGCATCGCGGCGGCGCATCACCTCGACACGGGTTTCTATATCACGCGGCGAGATCACCTCGACCGACAGGCCGAAACGGTCCAGCAACTGGGGGCGCAGTTCCCCCTCTTCGGGGTTGCCTGACCCTACCAGCACAAAGCGCGCTGCGTGGCGGATCGACAGGCCCTCACGCTCGACCACGTTTTGGCCAGATTGGGCCACGTCTAACAGCAGGTCGACGATATGGTCTTCCAGCAGATTGACCTCGTCAATGTACAGATAGCCCCGATTGGCCCGGGCCAGAAGGCCGGGTTCAAAGGCCTTTTCGCCGCGTGTCAGGGCGCGTTCGATGTCTAATGCGCCGACCACGCGGTCTTCAGTGGCCCCCAACGGCAGGTCGATGACAGGCGTGGGGCGTTTGACCATCTTGCCCGATTTCGGCCCCGCCCAATCGGGCACATCTTCGATGCGGGCAGAGTTGACGGGACACCCTTCGACCGCTTCGATTTCTGGCAACAGCGCTGCCAAGGCGCGCACGGCGGTGGATTTGCCCGTGCCCCTGTCGCCAAACACCAACACCCCGCCAATGCCCGGATCAATCGCGGTCAGCACCATGGCTTGCTTCATCGCGCCTTGGCCCACGATGGCCGAGAAGGGGAAAGGTTGGCTCATGCTGCGTCCTTTTTCATCAGGGGGCTTTGCCCGCCCCAAGTGCCCCAATCGTCCAGAATGCGAAAGCGGGCGTAAAGTTCTTCGGAAAACCAGTTCTCGGCGCGCACCGCTTGGATGGCGCGGCCATGCGGGCCGTTGCCGCGGGCGAAGTTGGCCATAGCGGCGGCATCCGGCCAGATCGAGAAGGTGACTTGATGCAGCAAGGGCACCTCGCCGATGCCGATCTTGAAGATCACATTGGGGTCTTGGCCAATGACGGCAGAGATATCAGGCACCCGCCGCCAAAAGCGCAGGAAGGTGGATGCCTTCATCGACGCACGGGTGAGTGCGACGATGGGGCCGTTGGGCGGCGTGGCATCTGGTGGCGGCACAAAGGGCGCTTTGCCTGACCACAAGCCACGGGCCGAGGTCGGCTCTAACAAAATCGTCCAGCTTTCGGCGGCGCGTTTGCGCCAGCGGCGATAGACGGGGGCGGTGTCAACGCTGGCACGCGCTGTTTGCGCATCTGGCCAAGTGGCCAAGATCGCCCAGACGCCGAAATTGGGCTTGGGCGTAAAGCCCTGCCCCGTGCCCGACCCGCACAGTTTCCAAAACCCCACCTGAGGCATGCGCATAAAAGACACCCGCGCAGCCCCCATCTGCCCCAGAACCCATAAACGGGTTGCGAGTGTGGGGAAGCGAAACAGCGAGAGCGTGACGACGTTGATGATGCGCCTCTTGGTGCGTTTGTCAGACGAGTTTGACAGTATCTGCAAGCATAGCAAAGAGGATTGAGAGAAATTTTGCAATAGAAAGGCAAGTATTGTAAATTAAACTAGACAGTATATCGTAGCCTCATGCTGACAGAATCCAAACCCCACCCCTTAGAAACCGCCCCGAATGCGGGGGCCGAGGCGATTGTCATCGGCGCCGGCCTTGGCGGGCTTGCGGCGGCGATGCGGCTGGGGGCCAAGGGCTACCGTGTGACCGTGATTGACCGCTTGGATATGCCGGGCGGGCGGGGCTCTTCGATCAGTCAGGGTGGCTACCGCTTCGATCTGGGGCCAACCATCGTGACAGTGCCGCAAGTGCTGCGCGAGCTTTGGGCCGCCTGTGGCCGCGATTTTGACCGCGATGTCGATCTGCGCGCGATGGACCCGTTTTATGAAATCCGCTGGCAAGACGGGTCAAACTTCACCGCCCGCCAATCCACCGATGCGATGCGCGCCGAGGTGGCACGCCTGTCGCCCGATGATTTGCCCGGCTATGACCGCTTTTTGAAAGATTCCGAGCGCCGCTATGCCTTTGGCTTTGAAGACCTTGGCCGCCGCCCGATGCACAAATTGTGGGATTTGATCAAGGTTCTGCCGACCTTTGCCGCGTTACGGGCGGATAAGTCGGTCTACGCCCATGCGGCATCGCGCGTCAAAGACGAACGCCTGCGCTTTGCCTTGTCGTTTCACCCGCTGTTCATCGGCGGTGACCCGTTTCATGTGACGTCGATGTATATCCTCGTCTCGCATCTGGAAAAGGAATTTGGCGTTCATTACGCCATGGGCGGGGTGGCGGCGATTGCTTTGGCGATGGCGGGGGTGATTGCCGATCAAGGCGGCACCTTGCGCCTGAACGCCGAGGCGGACGAGATTTTGCTGTCAGATGGCCGCGCCACGGGTGTGCGGTTGACTGATGGGCAGGTGCTGGCGGCGGATGTGGTCGTCTCGAACGCTGATTCGGGGCACACCTACGACCGGTTGCTGCGCAACCATCCGCGCAAAAGCTGGACACAGGCGAAGCTGGCCCGCAAGCGGTGGTCGATGGGGTTGTTTGTCTGGTATTTCGGCACCAAGGGCACAAAGCTGAAATGGCCAGATGTCGGCCACCACACCATCGTCGTCGGCCCGCGCTATAAACAGCATATCCGCGACATCTTCATCCGTGGCAAACTGGCCGAGGATATGAGCCTGTATGTGCATCGTCCCACCGTCACCGACCCATCGGCGGCCCCAGCGGGCGATGATACCTTTTATGCTCTTTCCCCCGTACCGCACCTTGGCATAGGCCAAACCGACTGGGCGGCCGAGGCCGAGCCGTACCGCC
Source organism: uncultured Rhodobacterales bacterium (assembly GCA_903845215.1). GTDB lineage: Bacteria > Pseudomonadota > Alphaproteobacteria > Rhodobacterales > Rhodobacteraceae > Stagnihabitans. The sequence continues at coordinate 94,439 of CAIMWI010000029.1, forward strand.
AAAAGATGCAAAAGATGCTGGAAGAGCGTTTGTTGCCGGGTTTGGGCGATCATTTGACCGAACAGTTGGTCTTTACCCCCAACAGTTTTGAAACCCGCTACCTATCGCCCTATGGCAGCGGTTTTTCGATTGAACCGCGTATTTTGCAATCGGCATGGTTTCGTCCGCATAACGTTTCGGAAGAGGCGAAGGGGCTGTATCTGGTGGGCGCGGGCACCCATCCGGGCGCAGGCCTGCCGGGGGTGATTTCCAGTGCCGAGGTTTTGGGAAAACTGGTGCCCGATGCGCCCCGCCGCACGGCCCGACGGATGGCTGCCGAATGATCGCCCCACAAGATTTGCACCACTGCCGCGAGGCGATCCGCACAGGGTCGCTGTCGTTTCACGCTGCGTCTAAACTGCTGCCCACCAAGGTGCGCGATCCGGCACTGGCGCTGTATGCCTTTTGCCGTTTGGCCGATGATGCCGTGGATGACAGTGCCGATAAGGCCCCCGCCGTTTTGGCCCTGCGCGACAGGCTTGATCTGGTCTATGCACGCCGCCCGCGCAACGTGCCCGCCGACCGTGCCTTTGCCGCTGTGGTGCAAGATTTCGATATGCCCCGCGCCCTGCCCGAAGCCCTGCTAGAGGGCCTCGCATGGGACGCTTTTGGCCGCCAATATCAAACCATGCCCGACCTTTTGGCCTATTGCGCCCGCGTGGCCAGCGCCGTGGGGGCGATGATGTGCGTCTTGATGCGGGTGCGCGATGCTGACGCGCTGGCGCGGGCCTGTGATCTGGGCCTTGCCATGCAGTTGACCAACATCGCCCGCGATGTGGGCGAAGATGCCCGCGAGGGGCGGTTGTACCTGCCGCTGGATTGGTTGGCCGAAGCCGGAATTGACCCCAAAGCCTTTCTGGCCGCCCCCACCGCCCACCCCGCGTTACCAGCCTTGACCAAACGTCTGCTGGATCAAGCCGATGTGTTCTATCAACGCTCCACCACGGGCGTGCCTGTGTTGCCCTTGCCGTGCCGTCCGGGCATCTTTGCGGCACGCCATGTCTATGCGGGAATAGGCGGGGCCGTGGCGCGGCTGAATTACGACAGTTTCTCAGCCCGCGCCCGCACCACAAGCCGCCAAAAACTGGGTTGGCTGGGCTTGTCGGTGCTGCAAACGGTGGCGACGGCAGTTTGGCCGGTTTCGGCCGTTTTGCACGCCGCGCCAGAGCCAGAGGTTGCCTTTCTTGTCGACGCGGCCGCGCGCAAAAGCACGCGGTTCAGCCGGTCTGACGCACTTTTTGCTGCCCTTGCCCAATTGGAAAGCAAAGATCGCGCCAAACGCTCCTTGGATCGGGCGGGCGCCTGACATAAGTAGTACCCACATGCCAAGGGGGCCGCTATGGATTGGAGCTTGTTTTTCACCTTTCTCGCCTCGTGCATGGCGGCAGCTGCAACTGGGGCGATGTTTAAGCCAGGCCCTTGGTATGAAGGGCTGACCAAACCCGATTGGTTCCCGCCGCGCTGGGTTTTTCCCGTTGCTTGGACAACGCTGTACATTCTGATGTCACTGGCTGCGATGCGGGTGGCCCCGCTGCCGGGGGCCGCGCAGGGCATGGGCTTTTGGGCCTTGCAAATCGCGCTGAACACTTTGTGGTCGCCGATCTTTTTTGGCCTGCACAAAATGCGGACGGCGCTGATTGTGATGGCGTTTTTGTGGGCCAGCGTGGCTGCGACAACGTGGTGCTTTTTTGGCGTCGATTTTGTGGCAGGGGTGTTGTTTGTGCCTTATCTGGCTTGGGTCACGATTGCCGCGGCGTTGAACATCGCCTCGATCCGGCTGAACCCCAAGGCAGATGGCGCTGATGCGTTGATCTAGGGCAGCAAAACGGGGGCGATGCATCGTCGGCCCTTTCCAGTGGCCCCTCGCACTCGTATAGCACAGCCAAAGCAGGGGGGTGCGTGGCATGGCGCATATCATCGTCGTTGGCAACGAAAAGGGCGGGTCGGGCAAATCGACCACGTCGATGCATGTCGCCACGGCCCTGTGCCGTGCCGGCTTTCGCGTAGGTGGGTTGGACCTTGACCTGCGCCAACGCAGCTTTGGCCGCTATGTCGAAAACCGCTTGGCCTATCTGGCTCGCACCGGGTTAAATCTGCCGTCACCCAACTACCGCCCCTTGGCCGAGATTGACCCTTCCCTGCTTGGCCCGACCGAGAATGCCTTTGATCGTCGCCTCTCTGAAGCCGTTGTGGCGCTGGAAGATGTTTCTGATTTTATCATCATCGATTGCCCCGGCAGCCACACCCGCCTGTCGCAGGTGGCCCATTCGTTGGCTGACACGCTGATCACACCGCTGAATGACAGTTTTGTCGATTTTGACCTGCTGGCGCATGTGGATGCGGAAACCGGCAAGGTTAAGGGCCCGTCGATCTATTCGGAAATGGTCTGGAATGCCCGCCAACTGCGCGCGAAGGCGGGGTTAAAGCCGATTGATTGGATCGTGGTGCGCAACCGCTTGGGGGCGCAGCAGATGATCAACAAGAAAAAGGTTGGCTCTGCGCTAGAGGATCTTTCGCGCCGCATCGGCTTTCGCGTGGCGCCAGGCTTTTCAGAACGGGTGATCTTTCGCGAGCTTTTCCCCCGGGGCCTGACGGTGATGGATTTGAAGGATACCGGGGTTGATACGCTGAACCTGTCTAACATCGCAGCCCGCCAAGAGGTGCGCGACCTGTTGCGCGAACTGCGTTTGCCCGGGGTAGACGGCGGGCCCCCCACCGCCTGAACCGCCCCTAAGCCGCCAAGGTGCCCCATGTCAAACCCACTTTATGACGCCCTTTTCGCCCCGTTGACCCACCGCGATGGGCCGCTTTTGATCTTGGAGAGTGGGGAAAGCATCTCGGGGACGGCGTTCCACGCGATGATTGCGCGCGCTGCCAAGGCCTTGTGCGACCTAGGGGTGCGCCCGGGCGACCGCGTGGCGGTGCAGATCGCCAAATCTGCCGAGGCCTTAGCGATCTATGCCGCGACAGTTTCCATCGGCGCAGTCTTTCTGCCTCTTAACCCTGCCTATACCCCGCCCGAGGTGGGGTATTTTCTTGACGATGCAACCCCGCGCCTGTTCATCTGCGATCCGGCCAAGGCCGCGGCATTGGCCGGAGTGGCCAGCCAGACCACGCTTAAAACCCTAGACGCCAAGGGCGGCGGCAGCTTTGGCGCTGACCTTGGCGCTGCTGATCCAGCCTTTGTGCCAGAGGGGCGTCTTGGAGCGGATCTGGCGGCAATCTTGTATACATCGGGCACCACGGGTCGGTCGAAAGGTGCGATGCTGACGCATGATAACCTTTTGTCAAATGCGCAGACTTTGGCTGCACTTTGGCGCTTTACCGACAATGACGTGCTGCTGCACGCTTTGCCGATATTTCACACCCATGGGTTATTCGTCGCCTCGAATGTCAGTTTGCTGACGGGTGGCCAGATGATCTTTCTGTCGGGGTTTGATGCAAGCACTGTGTTGCGCTTGTTGCCGCAGGCGACGGCCCTGATGGGCGTGCCCACTTTTTACACCCGCCTGTTGGAAGATGCGCGTTTCAACCATGCCCTGACGGCGCATATGCGGCTGTTTGTTTCGGGATCTGCCCCGCTTTTGGCGGATACCCACCGCCAGTTTTACGCCCGCACCGGCCACCGCATCTTGGAACGCTATGGCATGACGGAAACCAATATGAACACCTCCAACCCCTACACGGGCGAGCGCCGCGCGGGCACAGTGGGCTTTCCCTTGCCGGGGGTAGAGCTGCGGATCATGGCCGATGGGGCGCAAGTGCCGCAAGGCGGTGTAGGCGGAATTGAAGTGCGCGGGCCGAATGTCTTTGCAGGCTATTGGCAGATGCCCGAAAAAACCCGCGAAGAGTTGCGCCCCGATGGCTGGTTTATCACCGGTGATCTGGGCCAGATCGACGCCGACGGCTATGTGCAGATCGTGGGGCGGGCGAAGGATCTGGTGATTTCAGGTGGGTTCAACATTTACCCGATCGAGGTGGAACTGGCGTTGGACGAACACCCTGATGTGTTGGAAAGTGCCGTGGTCGGCCTGCCGCACCCCGATTTCGGCGAGGCTGTCTTTGCGGTTTTGGTCGCACAAAAGGGCTGCACATTGAACGCAGACGCCGTTCTGGCCAGCCTGTCAGACCGTCTGGCGCGGTTCAAGCAACCCAAAGCCGCCGTCGTCGTGCCGGAATTGCCGCGCAACACAATGGGCAAGGTGCAAAAGGCCGCACTGCGTGCCAGCTATGCGGCGTGGTTTCAGCCGAAAGCCTAACGGCGGGGCCAGCCCCGCACCCCGGAGTATTTGAACCAAGATGAAAGGGTCAGGGGGAAGGATCAGACAACTCGTCTGCCAAAAAGCGTTCGAAGGCGTCAAGGTCGATGGGATCGAACACCCCAAAGCCCTGCATCCAGACCGAAGCGGCGCGCAGCGCATCAGGCTCTAGCTTGCACCATTTGACACGACCACGTTTTTCTTGCGCGATCAGCCCCGCATCGGCCAAGATTTGCAAATGCTTGGAAATGCCCGCCAGCGACATGGCGAAGGGTTCGGCCACGTCAGTCACCGCCATATCATCTTCTAGCAACATCGCCAAGATCGCCCGACGGGTCGGGTCGGCGAGGGCGGCGAAAACTTGGTCGAGGCTGTTTATCATGGCGGCAGTATTGGGGGCTATCTGGGTAAGGTCAACCGGATGGTTGAATATGAAAAGGGGTAGATTTGGGGGGTGGCGCCAGGGAAAAGCCGCGCCTATTGGAATATAAAAACTTATTATATCAACACGATAACCTAGATTCATCCCTGCTTGACTCACAGCGCGCCTCTGCGTAGGTATGCCGCGAGAGTGAAGAGGGCGTTATGGAGCAGGATCCCAACCCCGATCGGCTGCGCGCGTTGGAAGACCGCATTGAAAAGCTGAAGGGCAAAGGTCCGGTCAAGCGCCCTAGCACTGGCGTGGTTTTCTCGCAAGGCGAGGTGGCCTGGAGAATGGTGGTCGAGCTGGTAACGGGCATGTTCCTGGGATTAGCGATCGGCTTTGGGTTGGATGTTCTGTTTGGAACGCGCCCCGTTTTCTTGGTGATCTTCTCCTTGCTGGGCTTTGGCGCTGGCATCCGGGTGATGCTGGGGACCGCAAGGCAAATGGCAAAAGACGCGGAGACATCCGCGAGCGACGAAAGGGATTGAACGTGGCAGACGAAGCAGGCGGCCTTGTCATCGACCCGATGCACCAGTTTCAGATCCATCCCCTGTTCGGGGAAGGCCCGCTGACGTGGTACACACCGACAAACCAGACTTTGTGGCTGGGCATCACGGTTGTGGTGATCAGCATTTTGATGCTGATCGGTTCTGCCCCGCGCAAGGTTATTCCGGGCCGTACGCAATCTATCACCGAACTTCTGTACACCTTCATCCATGATATGGTTGAAGAGGTGACGGGCCACGAAGGGGCGAAATTCTTCCCCTATCTGATGGTGTTGTTCACCTTTATCGTCACCTCGAACCTGCTGGGTCTGATCCCGGGGTCGTTTGCGCCCACATCGCACATCGCGGTGACGGCGGTTCTGGCGCTGATGGTGTTCCTGACCGTGACTTTGGTTGGGTTCTACAAAAAAGGCATCGGCTTTTTGGGCATGTTCTGGGTGTCTTCCGCACCCTTGGTTCTGCGCCCGATCTTGGCCTTGATCGAGCTGATTTCTTACTTTGTTCGCCCGCTGTCCCATTCCATTCGTCTGGGCGGCAATATCATGGCCGGTCACGCCGTGATGAAAGTGTTCGCTGGCTTTGCTGGCGTCATGGGGCTGGCGTCTATCGTTCCGATCGCGGCGATTGCGGCGATTTACGGTCTCGAACTGCTGGTTGCGGTCGTGCAAGCTTATGTTTTCACGATCTTGACCTGCGTCTATCTGCGCGACGCCGTTGGCGAAGCACATCACTAATCACCCTATAACCTGAACTCTGAAGGAGCTTTCCAATGACTGGCGATCTCATCCAATTCGCACTGATGGGCAAATACATCGGTGCCGGTCTGGCAACCATGGGCCTTGGCGGCGCTGGCATCGGCGTGGGCACGATTGCGGGCAACTTCCTGTCCGGCGCGCTGCGCAACCCCTCGGCCGCTCCGGGCCAAATGGCGAACCTGTTCGTCGGCATCGCTTTCGCCGAAGCTTTGGGGATCTTCTCGTTCCTCATCGCTTTGCTGCTGATGTTCGCAGTCTGATCCTTAATCGGATCTGACCTTCGGCCGGACGGGGCTTACCCTGTCCGGCCGGGTTCCATCCACGCCCGATAGACTCTAGGGGTCCGCCATGTCGACAACGGAAACCGTGGCCGGTGCTGCGGGTGAGGCTTCCCAAAAAGGGATGCCGCAACTGAATTTCGCCACTTGGCCCAATCAGGTCTTTTGGCTTTTGGTGGCTTTGGTCATCATTTACATCGTGCTGACCAAAATCGCGATGCCCCGCATCGCTTCGGTTTTGGCCGAGCGTGAGGGCCGCATCAGCGGTGATCTGGCCGCAGCCGAAGAGCTGAAATCCAAGGCCAAGGCCGCGGAAAAAGCCTATAATCTTGCGCTGGAACAGGCGCGGGTTGAAGCTGGCAAAATCATCCTCGCCACCAAGGCAGAGATCCAAAAGGATCTGAACGCTGCCATGGCCGACGCCGATGCGCAAATTTCGGCCAAAGCGGCTGAAAGCGAAAAGCGTATCGCCGAAATTCGCGCTGGTGCGGTGCAAGCCGTGTCAGAAGTGGCGCGTGAAACGGCGGGGGCTTTGGTTGTGGCCCTTGGCGGCACCGCCGATGACGCAGCGATTGAGGCAGCGGTTGCTGCCCGGCTGAAAGGGTAAGATCATGAAAAAACTTCTGACCTCTGCCAGCTTGATGCTTATCGCTGCCCCGGCCTTTGCGGCTGAAGAAGGCCCGTTCTTCTCGCTGCGCAATGCCGAGTTTGTTGTGGGCGTTGCCTTTGTCGCCTTCATTGGTCTGCTGATCTATATGGGCATTCCCAAAAAGGTTGGCGGCATGCTGGATGCCCGCGCCGCTGGCATCAAGACCGATCTCGACGAAGCGCGCCAGTTGCGGGATGAAGCGCGCGCTTTGCTGGAAACCTATGAAGCCAAGCAACGCGAAGTGGCAGAGCAATCTGCCCGCATCGTTGCCACTGCCAAAGCAGAGGCTGAAGAGGCTGCGGCACAAGCGAAGGTTGATCTGAAAGCATCCATTGCACGCCGTATGACGGCTGCGGCGGATCAGATCGAATCCTCGGTCAAGGCAGCAGAACGCGCTGTGCGCGATCAGGCGATTTCGGTATCGGTCGCGGTTGCGGCTGATGTGCTTAAGCGCCAGATGACCGCCTCACAGGCCAACGCTGCGATTGATGCGTCGATCGAGCAGGTCGCAGCCAAGCTGCACTAAGCCAAGCAATCTATGACAAAAGGGCCCAGAGGAAACTCCGGGCCCTTTTGCTTTGCGTTAAGCTGTTCTTAGTTCGTCGGGCGAACCAAAATTTCCACACGGCGGTTGTGCGCACGGCCAAGGGCGGTGTCGTTGGTGTCAACCGGTTGGTCCATGCCACGGCCATAGGCGGTGATGCGGCTGGCAGGAACGCCCGCGCCCACCAGAATATCCGCCACCGAATAGGCGCGGCGCTGCGACAGGTCCATGTTCATCATAGCGCCGCCGACGTTGTCGGTGTGGCCGACCACCTCGATCTTGCTTTTGGGATAGGTGATCAGGTTCGCCGCGATAGAGCGGATTTCGCCCTGCAAAGTGGGCTGCAAGGTGGCGCTGCCGCTGGCGAACAGAACGTCATCGGGCAGGTTGACCAGCAAATAGCTGCCCATGTTGGTGACGGTCACGTTGGGGTTGCCCAAGCTATTGCGCATATCAGCGGCCTGCGCGTCAAGGTTGGCACCGATGCCACCACCCACCAAGCCGCCAATCAACGCCCCGCGCAAAGCGCCTTCGGCGTGGTCGTCTTTGGCGAAAAGCCCGCCCAGAACCGCGCCGGCAATCGCGCCGGTCGCAGCGCCGTTTTTGGTGCGGTAATTCGGATCTTGAATGCTGGACGTCGTGCTTTGGCACCCTGCAAGCCCAAGGCCCGCGACCAATGCAAAGGAAAGTGTGAGATTGTTTTTCATCATTCTGCTGCCTCGTCTAAACGGGCCGACCTTACGGCCCTGTGCCAAGCTTAGCACCATCGGCGGTTGCAGCCCATACATGCGTCACTTTGCGCGGGTTTTCGCGCATCAAATCGCCGTTAGCCA